>PAAV01000014.1 GCA_002699485.1 Chloroflexota bacterium
ACAGGGTATAGAGGCAGAGGTGATAGATTTAAGATCTCTCAGGCCACTGGATATAGAGACATCGGTAAAATCTGTTGAGAAAACAGGTAGAGCTGTAGTAGTTGAAGAGAATTGGAAGACTGGAGGATTTGGAGCTGAAATCAGTAGCAGTTTGCAAGAAAATGTATTTGATTACCTTGAATCTCCGATAATTCGGATATGTGGAGAGGAAGTGCCAATGCCTTATAATCAGAAACTTGAATCTATTGTAATCCCAAATTCCAATAGAGTGGTTAGAGAAATTAAAGGAATGTTAGAAGTTTGATGACACATGTTAAATGGGGTTTGTGCTTATGTCTGATGAATTAAAAATGCCTCAGATGGGGTATGACATGAAGGAAGGAACTATAGTTCGATGGTTGTTTGAAACTGGCAGCCACGTAGATAAAAACGAAGTTGTGGCTGAGATTGAGACAGACAAGGCGGTCGTAGAGTTTCAAACTTATCTGGAAGGTTTCATTACTCAGATTTTAGTAAAAGAAGGCGAAACCGTCCCGGTAGGTGAAGTTATAGCTTTAGTTGGTTCTAAAGATGAAATTGTTGAAACAGAGTCTGAAATTGTGGAGGAAGAAGTACAAATAATTACTCAAGAACCTGAATCTTTAGAGACAGAGCCAGTGGAAACAGCTATATCAACCTCAAACGAGATAGCTGATTCAAATAGTACTATTGGTAATGTTTCAGTCAAGGCTTCGCCAGTCGCCAGGAAATTAGCAAGAGAAAAAGGATATGACTTAAGTAAAATTACAGGTACCGGGCCAGCTGGCCGTATAACCCGTGAAGATGTTGAGTCGTATGTACCTTCCGAAACTGAAGGTCAATCAATAATTTCGGTAAATGAAGCACCAACAGAGACAGTGGAATCAGATGCATCAATTAATGATCAGAGTTCGACTTTAACAAAAATGCGGCAGCAGATTGCCAGAGTTACAGTTAAAAGCAAGACTGAGATACCGCATTTCTATATATCTGTTGACGTTGACATGACTAAAGCAATAGAGATGCGCAAGCAAGTCAATAAGAGCCAGGAATATGACGGGCTGGAAGTTTCAATTAATGATTTAATATTAAAGGCTTGCGTAAATCCTTTAATAAAATACCCTAAATTCAATTCGTCATTTTCAGATAAAGGTATAGTTACTCATTCAAAGATCAATATAGGCATTGCCATTTCTCAAGAAGCGGGTCTCATGGTGCCAGCCATCATGGATGTTCAAAACAAATCCTTAAAAGAAATTTGTATTGCCAGTAAAGACTTGGCCCGAAGATCCAATGAAGGAACCATTACTACAGAAGAATACGCGAGAGGCACGTTTGCTGTAAGTAATTTAGGAATGTTTAACGTTAAATCTTTTGTAGGAATAATATACCCTCCCCAATCAGCGATGCTTGCGGTAGGAAGCGCTACCCAGCAGGCAATTGCTGTTGAAGGAAATGTTGTAATAGCAGAAATAATGACTGCAACAATATCAGGTGACCATCGAGTAGTTGATGGTGCGGAAGCAGCGTTGTTTATCAACGAAGTCAAAACGATATTAGAAAATCCATACCAATTATTGATATAGAACATGAATAAAAAAGAACTAGACATGTTAAAGCAGCCTGAAATATACCTTACTACGCGTACGTCTGTTGACTGGACTCAAGTTGCTGAGTTTTTGGCTGATCAAGGGGTGCCGCCAATACCAGACAGTATTAGGGCAGGAAAAGATGAGTCTGCTGCAGTCGTCGAGATTTCAGCGCGAATGTGTTACATGAGTTATGGACGTGGCAGAAAAGACATAGCTGACTTTATAAACAACCTTTTGTATCGTAAAGATGGTAGTGTGCTAGAACATGTTAATTTTGGATTCGTTATTACAGGGATATCGCGCAGCTTAACTCATGAATTAATCAGGCATAGAGCAGGTTTTGCATATAGTCAACGCTCTCAAAGGTACGTCGACGAATCTGGAGCATCTTTTGTTATTCCACCGGCCTTGGTAAATGAAACTTTTAGCAATGATAAAGTTAACGAACTGTTTAATAAAGCGATGGAAAATGCCTCAACAAGTTATGAAGAATTAGTGAATTCACTGGAAGAATCCTTAGATGAAAGTTTATTCGAGAAGAAAACTGATAGACGTAAAGCGATACGCCAAGCTGCTCGTTCGGTGTTACCCAATGCGACCGAGACTAAGTTGTTTGTTACAGCAAATGTAAGAGCCTGGAGGCATTTTATTGAGATGCGATCTACTCCTTATGCTGATTGGGAAATTAGGCGAATGGCTATACAAATATTAAATTTATTAGTAAAAGAAGCACCTTTACTATTCGGTGATTTCAAAATCGAAGAATTACCCGATGGAACATCTATAGCAACACCATTGCACTCCAAAGTCTAACTTTGTAATTTGACCAGTTGGATTTAGTAAATCTTAAGAATCTTTTGTATTGGACGCTTTTTCCGCCTCTAGATGTTTTTTGTGGTTCCATGCCATAAAAATTGTGGGTAATAAAGCTATTGCACAAGCTACAACAGCGATAATGAAGAACTCCGTGAATAAATTCATTCCAATATCCATTACTTCTCCGGAATATGCCTCGATATTCGCGAGTGTCACTTCGGAAGATTCTCCCTCAGTCGGTATAGGCAGTTGCAAGCCAGACACGAGAGTGAAAAACCTTTGTGAGCCCCATGCTGTGATTGCAGCAAGCCCCAAAGTCATGCCAACAAGTCTCATAGCGGTTATAACACCTGCAGCAGCGCCTCTATCACCGTGGCTAACAGGCTCAGTGCCAGCTAAAGCAATAGGTGATATCAGAATTCCAAAACCAAAACCAGTGACTACCAAAGGTATGGACATTACTGGGTCTGATATGGATAGTGACCACCCAGACATTTCGTAAAAACCCCAAATTGTTAAAGCTAAACCGATTAATGAAGGTATTCTGAAATCCATTTTTTGACATGCAATTCCACCAACAATTGCTCCCACCGGCATTGCAATAGTCATTCGCATCAATCTTAACCCGCCCTCTAAAGGTTCCTTTTCCATAACTGTTGTCGTCATAAATGGTATTGTCACCATTCCAACTATGAGGGCACAGCCGACAAGTAGATGAGAGAGATTAGCTGCTACGATTGTGGGACTAGCAAACATTGAGTTAGGTAACAAAGGCTCGTCAGCTGTTTTTTGACGCAGTATGAAGGCGATTAAAAACACTCCAGTAAGTACAAAAAACAGAGTGAGCATTAGGCCTGGACGGTCTATCCATGATAAAGCTAAAGTCAGGGAAGATAAAGAGAGGGCTATTAATATACCTCCCAAATAATCCACCTTAGATTTAAATACAGGACTAGGCTTTAAAAGAAGGAACAAGGGAATTAAAGTCATAACTCCTAAAGGAATGTTCATCCAAAAGATCCAAGGCCAGGTTAGATATTTTGCTACCAGACCTCCCCATAAAGGTCCAATTACCCCTCCTGCTTCAGCAGCTCCAATGATGAGTCCCAAAGCAAGCCCTCTTTGACCGGCAGGGAAAAGGTCTCCTACTATTGCAATTGCCACAGGTAACATTGCTCCTGCAGCCATAGCTTGAAAAACTCTAATAGCTATCAACCATTCCATACTTCTGGCCAAAGCGGCAAAAACTGAGAAAATCATAAAAATGACCATAGCACCAGCAAATACACGCCGATGCCCAAGTGCATCAGACATCCTGCCTATTAATGGCATAGCCGCAACATATCCAAGAAGATATGCAGTGATAGTCCATGATGCTGTATCCAACTGGGTTATTGGGACACGAAAATCAATCATGATTTCAGTTAATACTGTAACCATCACAGTTTGATCGTCTGCAGCCACAAAAACCCCAAAGGCAACGGGTATTAATGCAAGATAAGGTGATATCCGCTGGGAATTGTGTTTACTTTCATTATTAGTCGTTTGTGATTCGATCAAGATATTAGGCTTATTCTAATTCAGTAATTGAGGGTACCTCGATTTCAACCGGCACATTGAACTTATCCATTGTGACGAGCCTAATAGTACCATCAATATCGGATACTTTGGCTTTGCCTATAAATTTTATCTCATTAAGAGCAAAATCATTTTTGTTAATAATTGCTTCGACAACCACGCTTCCATTCTCTAGAGTTTCACCTAATAATGAACCTAAATGAATAGTTGATAAGTCGCCTTTAATTTTATAATTTGATGATTCCAGAGTTGGGTCTAATAGAAATTCTGTACCTGTCATTTTCTCTAACAGAGAGGCCATGCCTTCGCTGGTGTTAAAAAACCCTCCGAGATTAACAGTGGGTTCAATTTGCTCCCACACACCAGTTAATGGGTTTGTAAGATAATTATCTTTGCCAATGGCAACCAACATTGACCTTATGGGGAAGGCTCCAAACATTCCTACAAATTCGGCGGCAAGCAAGTCAGGTGGCTGCACATCGCCTGAAACCTCTTCTACGTTCAATCCGGGCAGAAATTCAGTTGCACCTACCTCATGTGTCATCTTAAAGTTAAAAGAAGTTAAGGTTGTCATGTACTCACCGGATTTGCTAATTACATCAGATACAGTTAAAGCCACGATTTCAGGTTCTTTTTCAACCGTTATTATCTCTGGTTCTGAACAGCCAAAAGTAATAGCTAGTGTAAGAATTATAAATACGGTTATAGATATAGATTTCATTTTTTCAATCACCATAATATTTTAAAAATTTAGCAGCAGTTCTTTATCTAAGGATCTGAGCAATCACGGATAAATCCACAATTTAAACATCTTAACTTGCAATGGATCCCTAATAGTTCAGCCCCACAAATATCGCATATTCTAGCAATTAACCAATTCATATTACACATACTTAATTAAAAATAAAGGCTCCGCCATGTTTGGCGGAGCCTTTATAAATACTCAAATTAATATTTCTGCTTACTTTAATTTATTCTCCGAGTTCTAACAACTAACATTCCTCCGCCAACTATCATCAAAGATGCGAAGATCAACGCTAAGCTCATCATGTGAGAGCTTAAGAGATATGATAGTGAAGCATCACCTGTGGCTGGTAGACCTAAACCTAGATCGCCGCCGGCAGCTGAAAGTTCACCTTCACTTAAAGTGTATGTTGCAATTGCTTGAGCTGCAGTATAAGCCTGGTCGGCTCCACCTTCATCAGCGCTTGCTGTAATCGTTCCATCAGCATTTGCATCAACTCCGCTTTGAGCACTTTCCAAATAACCTTTAACAGAAGTTAGCTGGATTTTGGCAGATTGTGCGGTTGTTTTACTTGTAGCAATGTCAATTTGATCTGAAGCCGCGGCCGCCCATGAATTAATGTTAGCTTGCACTGCTGCTACATTGGCTGCGTTTTCGGCTACTGTATCATCACTTGGTGCTTCTGCTGCAGCATATGCTGCATGATCAAGGCTAGCAGAATTTGTTAGGACAGAGCTAATTGCATCTTTAGCGCTATTAGCATTACTTATTACGTCGTCTAAAGTGCTTGCATCCATCGCTTTATTCACGTGGGCTAATGCTGAGGATATAGAACTTTGTAAGTCTGTTATCACTCCAGACTCTGATCCACTAGGCCATTCAACAAGTAAATGGCGAACATGAGTAATCACGTCTAGGGGAACTCTGTGACTGTACGCATACACGCCTGAGCTTTCTGCATCTGGAACACCAGACGGCTCGACGGTTATGACGAATTTATTGTATCCGGCTATAAGATTCTCCCCGGCACTAGATACATAGGTATGGCTTACATTGCCACTTTCTATGCTCAAAATGCCGACATTTAATAATGTAGAACCATCGTCACTAATAAGCCAGCCTTCTAATTGTTTTCCAGCCTCTTGTGCAGCTACTTGCTCCATTGTTATGGTCAGTGTATCTCCAGGCAAATTAGTGTCTGAAATTACAGCAGTCCTGGAAGGCACACTAGATGCCTCTGAAGCAACGGCTATGCTAGTCGTAAAGACCAAGCTCATCACTAGAGTTAAGAAAACCGCGACCTTGGTCGCAGGTCTGTTTATGGACATATTGCTAAAAACCCCCTGTTTCGACATACCAATATGACGCCATGTCAATCACGAAACGGTATCATATGAGAGCGCCTACGCATAGGCGCGCACGGGGTTATTTTAGCATAAACTCCACGAATCTCCCAAAATAATCTAGCTAATTTTGCATTAGAGTTGCATGATTTATGCATAAAACCTAAAGATTTTTGGCGTTTTAACGACTGTGTAGACTGATCCACGTAAATATCATAAAAAAAAACTTCTTTACTAACGCGAAAAAATGGCATTTTTTCAAATTTTTGAATAACGGAGACATATTGCCTAATAAAACTCTGCTTTTTGCCTATGAAATTGACATAAAAACATTAGAAACTTACACTCAATTCAATGAAACGATTACAAAACAAAGTAACAATTATCACGGGCGCATCAAGTGGGATTGGCAGAGCGACAGCTAAACTTTTTGCAGAAGAAGAAGCTCATGTATATTTGTGCGATATACAAGACGAAATGGGTGAAGAACTGACGGCTGAAATAGTGAAATCTGGAGGGCATGCCAATTATTGTCATCTAGATGTTAGAAATGAGGACGAATGGATAGCAGCGTTAAATAAGATATTCGACATACATGGGCGAATCGATATTTTGGTTAACAATGCAGGAATTGGTGGAGCGCCAATACACCTTAAAATCGAAGACTACCCGGTTGACCAATGGGATAAAACTATTGCGATAAATGCTACAGGTGTTTTTTTAGGCACAAAGCAAGCTGCTCGTTTTATGAAACAAACGGGTGGCGGTTCAATCATAAATATTTCATCTGTTTACGGGTTGGTTGGTACGACTCGAGGCGCTTCATACACTGCTTCTAAAGGGGCAGTTCGTATTTTTACAAAAGCGGCTGCAGTGCAGTATTCCAGAGATAACATCAGAGTTAATTCTGTACATCCCGGATTCATAGATACCCCTCAGGCGGCTATGCTGTTAGACGATCAGAAGGTACGCCAGGAACTAATTAATCTAACTCCAGTTGGTAGATTGGGTACAGTTGACGACATCAAATATGGGATTCTCTATCTGGCATCGGATGAATCCAGTTATATGACAGGTTCCGAATTCGTAATTGATGGTGGAATTACGGCAAGGTGATAATAGGTTTTCCAAAATAAGTTGATAATTTAGTTAATCAACCGGATCAATCTTGCCTTCAAAAATCTTAAACTTTTTCATATTAGATATTCCATCTTTTGGTATGTTGTCCATGTCTGATGTTGTTATTAGAGATTGCTCATAATTAGAAATTAGGTCCCAAACCAGTTCTCGGCGAACTGGGTCCAATTCTGAAAATACGTCGTCTAGTAAAATGAGTGGATTTTCACCTCGAACATCTGATAAATACTGGGCCTCTGCTAACTTTATTGACAGCGTGGCTATTCTCGCTTGACCTCGTGATGCAAACCTGGCAGAGTCTAATCCATTAATGGTTACTTTAAAATCATCTCGGTGTGGTCCCACCGAGGTGAAGCCTCTGTTTATATCGAAATTCAGGCTTGCTGACAATTTGTCTTTCAATACATCTGAAATATTAGCATGACCAGCTTGAGATATTGTTTCTTCCGTGTCTGTTAAATACATTAACTTTAATTGTTCTTTCAAAGGTGATAATAAATGATGTTGACTGATACAGAGTTCGGATAGGTGTTTAATTATTTTTGATCTCGTGCTGATGATGTATCCTCCATCATCCATTATGTTTTGGTCCCATGGGGCTAATTCAGGTAGTTTTGACACACCCGATTTTATATTCCGAAGCAAATGGTTTCTTTGCACTATCGTTTTCTGATATCGCTGTAACGCTCTTAGATATTCTCTATCATGTTGAGAAATCAACATATCCAGGTAACGTCTTCTAATTTTTGGTGCTCCGTAAATTAACTCAAGGTCTTGTACTGTGAATAAAACGGCGTTTACTTCGCCTACAAAGTCAGAGATTTTCTTACGGATTCCGTTAACGCGAACCAGCTTTGTCAGCGATTTTTGACGAGGCAAATTTTTGCGATGATTCTGTTGTTTATTAGTTGTATATCTACTTGTCTCGCTACTTGAATCGATTTCGAACAGGTTGAATTGAATTTTTGTTGATTCGTCTGATCTTTGGATATTAGCTGAGACTTTAGTGTGAATGTCTAGGCCCTCATTAGTGGCGTCAATACCTGATGAATTAAAACTTATGAGATCCTTGTCATTAATTGCTCTCTGTGATTTTCCTACTGACAAGATGTAGATTGCTTCAAGCAGGTTGCTCTTGCCATTTCCATTATTGCCATAGATTACAGTTACTCCGGGCTCTAACAATAATCCAGCATCGACAAGATTGCGAAAATTAGATATTTTGAGGTCACTTAAATATATTTGGTTGCCTCCAGTACAGAACTCTCTATTGATCGTTATTTGATAACAAATCTTGGATCAAATCTAAAAACTGACTCTCATCTAGTATATTTATCTCTAGTAAATTTGCTTGAGCTAATTTTGACCCAGGATCTGAGCCAACAACTAAAAAGTCTGTTTTCTTTGAAACCGTACTAGTTACCTTGCCGCCCAAAGTCTTGATCCTATCTTGGATGTCCGTTCGACTAAAATTTTCCATTCGACCTGTTACTACAAAAACTTTATTAATAAACACTTGCTGATCAGGATGGTAAGAAAGTTCGTTTACCAGTTTTAATCCTGCGGCCCTCAACTTATTAACAAGTTTTATATTAGAAGGGTTCGAAAAGTAACTTAATATTGAGGACGCTATTCTGGGGCCGATTCCAGGTATATTTTGGATTTCTGTTTCAGATGCACCCATGATTTTATCTACGTTTTGAAATCTTTGTGATAATAATTCAGCAACCTCAGGCCCCACATGTTTGATTCCGAGTGCAGTTAAAACTCTTTCCAACGGTTGTTGTCGGCTTTCATCGATTGCTGTTATCAAATTTTCAAGGGAGGTCTCACCTATTCTTTCAATTTCCATGGCTCGGTCTTGATGATTTCTTAAATCATAAAGATCTGATGCATCTTGAATTAAGTTTTCTGCCATCAGCAAGTTTATTTGTTTTGGTCCTAATCCCTGTATGTCCATAGCCCCTTTTGAAACAAAATGTTCAACCATTTTGCTTAGCTGCGCTGGGCATCTACTGTTTACACAATATGACATTGCTTCGTCATCAGATGAAAAGATTGGATGATTACACATTGGACAGTGTGTAGGCATCTTTAACTCGGTTTCGCTTCCATCACGTTTGTGTGTTACTGCATGAATTACTTGAGGAATTACCTCTCCTGCTCTCTCAATGATTACCGTATCTCCAACTCGTAAATCTTTAGATTTAATATAGTCTTCATTGTGTAAGGTTGCCTGTCTAATGTTAGCCCCTCCGATTTGCACTGGCTTAAGTATTGCGTAAGGATTAATGCTGCCTGTTCTGCCTACATTGAATCTAATATCTAAAAGAGTGGTTTCTTTTTTCTCAGAAGGGAATTTAAAAGCTATTGCCCATCGAGGCTCGCGACCGACAGCTCCCAGATGCCTTTGAAAATCTAACCGATTAACTTTAACTACGACCCCATCACAAACATAATTTAATTTCGTTTGAATATCCACGCAACGTGAGTAGTATTCAATAACTTGATCCACTGAATTCACAAGTAGATTATGTTCATTAATATTGAATCCTAGGTTAGACAAATACTCCAACGAATCAACTTGAGTTTCGCATGGCACATCACCATCAAAGTAGCCCAACGCATAGATAAATACATCTAAGGGACGTTTGGCAGTTTCAGCAGGATCGAGCTGCCTCAATGCGCCTGCAGCAGCATTTCTTGGATTTGTATACTCAGTTAATCCGTCAGCTGATCGAGCAACATTAAATTTCTTAAAATCAGATATCGGAAATACAACTTCCCCTCTTACTTCGAGAATTGACGGATAAGTTCCTGATAATTTTAAGGGCAGACGTTTGATTGTTTTGAGATTATTAGTAACATCTTCCCCTTTATTGCCATCTCCCCTAGTTGCACCTTTGACCAAATTACCATTTTCATATGTTGCGGAGATAGCTAGTCCGTCATATTTAAGCTCACATACAAAATCCATTTTGTTACTAAGCAACTTAGAAACTCTTTCATTCCAAGATAAAAACTCATCTTTGTTAAATGCGTTGGCCAGGCTTAACATCGGCAATTTATGTATTACGGTTGTAAACTTTTTCGCTGGTGGCGCTCCAACTCGTTGCGTGGGTGAGTTCGCACTGGCATATTGAGGATGTTGTTGTTCCAGTTCTTGTAACTCACGCATTAAAGCGTCATATTCAGAATCTAAAATTTCTGGAGAATTCTCTTGATAGTACAGTGAGTTGTGTCTATTTAATTGTGAACGTAGTTCTTCAATTCTTAATTGAGTTAGGTTTTCTGAATCTGTCTTTTCGGTCATTTATTTGTCGTACTATTTATTCCACATACCTGTGCTGAAATACCGTTCACCCAGATCATTGAATATCGTTACAATTACAGCATTATTTTCTCTTTTTGCTATTTCATTAGCTGCAACCAGATAAGCTCCAGATGACTGTCCTACAAAGATACCCTCTGTGGCTACAAGATGAGACATCTCGATTGCCACATCGAGGTTTATAGGCATTTTTTCGTCGATTACAGTTTCATCTAGTATTTCTGGCACGATATTGTCTTCATCGAGGGGTTTTAATCCTTCAATACCTCTCCAATCTTCTGGCTCAATACATATTACTTTTATATCTTTATTGTGCTGTTTTAGCTTTCTGCCAACTCCTGTAATAGTACCCCCTGTTCCAACTCCAGCAACAAAGTGAGTTATCTCTGGGACTTGAGCTAAGATTTCAGATCCGGTTGTTTCAAAGTGAGCACGCCAGTTGTTATCATTCGAGTACTGATTGCAAAAGAAATATTTCTCTGGGTTGTCTTCATATCTTCTTCTAGCCTCTCTCATCGCTTCGTCGTAACCTAATAAAGGGTCTGTTTCAGTTATTTTTGCTCCATGGGCCAGTACTCGTTTCTTTCTTTCTTCACTAGCATTTCCCGGCATCACCAGTTCAACTTTGTGTCCTGTAGCTGCTCCGATCATTGCGTATGCAATTCCTGCATTTCCTGAGGTTGAGTCTAGAATAGTTTTGGATTTGTTTAATTTTCCCTCGATAATAGCGCTAGCTATCATTCTTAGGACTGGTCGATCTTTTATTGAGCCGCCAGGGTTGACGTTTTCTAATTTTACGTAAATAACGGAATTGCCACTAAACTTTGGCAGTCGTAGTGGCACTGTAGGAGTGTTTCCGATCGCTGTTAGAAACGGATAATCTGATAAAAATTTATTGTATAAAGTTTCGGAGTTCAAGTTAGTATTCCAGATAGAAGTATTATGTCAGAATACATTTAGCACTGGCTACAGATCAATCCTTTGCTGCCGTTGCTAGTAACGTTAAATACGTTCAATTAACAAATAAGATATAAAACTTTGGCAGTTGAGCCTATGTTTTATATTAATAAAGTTAGATTCTCGGCGCCCTAAACATCAAGGTTTTTCACATTTAGGGCGTTAGTTTCAATAAATTCACGCCGTGGAGCTACAGAATCTCCCATTAACAGATCAAATACTCGACCTGCCTCCATTGCGTCTTCAACAGAAACCTGAAGCAGGGTTCGGGCATCTGGATTCATAGTAGTTTCCCATAGTTGCTCAGCGTTCATCTCACCTAAGCCTTTATACCTTTGAAGGTTCAAGTTACGTTTTGCTTTTAGTTGCAACATTATTCCTTCTCGCTCTCCTTCACTATAAGCAAAAACGGCTGATTTACCAGTGCCAATCTTGTAAAGCGGAGGTTGAGCAATATATAAATGCCCATTTTCTATCAGTTGGGGCATATATCTAAAGAAGAAAGTCAGCAGAAGCGTTCTAATATGGGATCCATCAACGTCGGCATCAGTCATAATGATGACTCGGTGATATCTTAGTTTGGATATATCGAATCCCTGCCCTCCGTTTTCTTCTCCTCCGTTATCCAATCCTGCCCCTACGGCAATTATTATGTGCCTTATTTCTTCGTGGGCCAGCATTTTATCTTCTCTGGCCTTTTCAACGTTTAGAATTTTACCTTTTAGAGGCAATATTGCCTGAGTGTTCCTATCCCTTCCCATTTTTGCAGTGCCGCCCGCTGAATCACCCTCTACTATGTAAAGTTCACAATTCTCAGGATTTCTATCGGAACAATCAGCTAATTTGCCAGGTAATGCGCCTCCATCCATTGCATTCTTACGAATAATTAAATCCCGAGCTTTACGAGCTGCCTCACGAGCTCTTTGCGAAGTAATTGATTTTTCGATAATTCTTCTGGCTTCTTTAGGGTTTTCTCCAAGCCATATTGAGACCTCTTCTGATAGCGCGCTTTCAACTTGAGCACGGATTTCTGGATTTCCAAGCTTTCCTTTAGTTTGGCCTTCAAATTGAGGATCTTGTAATTTCACACTGATCACTGCCGCCAGGCCCTCTCGAGTGTCTTCTCCGGCTAGGTTAGCTTCGTTATCCTTAATTACTTTATGCTTTCTGCCATAATCGTTCATGATTCTGGTAAGTGCAGACCTGAGTCCAGTTAAATGTGTGCCTCCATCGACAGTATTAATACAGTTTGCAAAAGACAGTACATTTTCTGTGAAACTTTCGTTGTATTGGAGCGCTGCTTCTACAATAGTCCCATCGATTTCTTTTGTAACCTTGATGGGTTCCTGATGCAATCTTGCCCGGCCACCAGTTAGGTCTTCAACAAACTGAGAAATACCACCTTCGAACTGATAGTCTACTTTTTTGGCGCCATCTATTAAATCTGCGTGCAGGTCGCTAGTAAAAACGATGTGTAATCCCTCATTAAGATATGCCATTTCCTTGAATCTTTGGGCAAGAATTTCGAATTCAAAAACAGCACTTCCGAAAATATCTTTATCTGGAACGAAGGAAATGATGGTTCCATGCTCGTCTTTATCAAAGCCATTCGAGACTTCAAGTTCCGTAAGTCTTTTACCCTTGGAAAAAGTCTGTTTATAAAGTTTAGCCTCTCGTTTCACTTCTACAATCAGCTCTGTTGACAAGGCGTTAACAACAGATGCCCCAACACCATGAAGTCCTCCAGAGACGGCATATGCCTTAGAGTCAAACTTACCGCCAGCGTGTAGAGTGGTCATAACAGTCTCTATAGTAGACAGACCTGTAACCTTATGTTTATCTGGAGGAATGCCCCTGCCATCATCAACAACGGTGACCTTGCCATCTGCGCCTATGTGTATTTCTATTTTTGTGCAATTTGGCTTCCCGTTTGGCTTTTTAGCCATAAATTCATCGACTGCATTGTCAACAATTTCATAAATCAGGTGGTGCAAGCCTCTTTGGTCAGTACTACCAATGTACATTCCAGGCCGTTTCCTAACAGCCTCCATTCCTTCAAGTACTTGTATATCCGCGGAGGTGTAGTCGCTATTTGATTTAGCTTTTCTGTTAGTGTTGCGATTAGTCATATAGTGCTCCAGAAATTAACCCAAATGTTTCATACTAATTTTACCTTTTTCTGAGAATATTTTCAAACAATTTTCACTGTTTTACTACTGGTGCAACTTTATGTGCATATTTATCTGTTGTTGACTCAGCTAATAGCGTGTATTAGTATCGACGGAACACATTTCTAAAATAATGTGTTGAAAATTTACAACTTAATTGAAGAATTAAGGTGAAAATGACCATTATATTTATAAAATAGGTCATCGTTTTACAAAGGAAGCCGGTCAAATTCCGGCACTGTCCCGCAGCGGTAGGCCAGGGGAAGCCCTAGGCGAGTCCGATCAACCACCTTAGTTCAGTGTTTTTGTTCTTCGAGGTTAAAGTTACAGGCACTAAACATAATTGTTATTTAGGCCCTACTAACGTCTCTCAAGTAGGGCCTGTTGTTTTTTGTAATTGAACTTATGCCTCTAGTTAATTTTTTTTAGGAGTAGTCATTTATAGGCGTTATGTTCAGATTTAATTTCTCATATAAAAATTGTGGTCAAATAATTATCAGTGCTTGTGCAGCTGTTTATTTTTTCCTAATTCTGGTTTCAATTGGATGCACAGATAATGGATCTCAGGTAGGTTCAGATGTTGACAAAGGCTCATCAGGCCAATTTGAAACTGTCACCATCTTAGATGGGTTTGGTAATGAGGTTATTATCACTTCTCCACCCGAGCGGATAGTAGCTTACGATTCAGCAGCAGTAGAGATATTGTTTGCTTTAGGAGAGGGAAGCAGAATAGTAGGAACTCATGACTTTGTTACACACCCGGAAGAAGCACAAAACATAAAACGTCTGGGAAGCGCATTTGAAATAAATGTGGAAACTATTCTTTCCTTAAACCCTGACTTAGTTTTCTTGTTTTCACCTGCTTTTTTGGATGATTTACAAGGAGCGGGTATTAATGTTCTTTATGTGCCAAACAGAAATAGTGGATTGGAGGCAACCGCGGAAGACTTTCTGATGTGGGGCCGAATAACTGGTAATTTGGATGCTGCTGAGTCACTAGCTCGGGATTTTACTGAACGAGTTACCAACATTAGAAATAAATTATCAGACGTGGAGTACGGGCCAAAAGTTTTCAGAGATGAAGGAGATCTATGGACACCAGGCCCAGAGACTTTGATAGGGGAAGCTATGGCCTTGCTGAAGTTGGAAAATATCGCTTTCGACGTTGATGGATTCGAACAATTAAGTTCTGAAATTCTGATTGAACGAAACCCAGATGTAATCATAAAAACAGATTACTCCAATATTGAAAGCGACCCTGTCTTTGATAGCGTCAAGGCCGTAAAGGAGAGAAAGGTGTTTATGTTAATTGGGAGCCCACTAAGTGTAGCCGGCCCTAGATTTATAACCGGAGTTGAAGAATTAGCCAGGTTAATCTATCCGGAAAAATTTGATTAAAAATTTTATGGTTTATGATACTTATACTAATCAAAAGTTAACTTTTGTCAGTAAAAATCGTATGAACTACATTCGAATAGCACGTCGAATTATTCTAGGTTTAATCATCATATTAGGGATCTGTATTGTTGCTTCTAGTGTTGGGGCAGTGAATATACCTTTAACAGACACAATAGCTATCACAATTAACAAAATTATTGGTATAAGAATAAAAAGTAATTGGCCTGAAGTTTCAGAAAGTATTTTAGTTAACTTACGTTTTCCCAGGATAATTCTGGCGGGTGTAGTAGGTGCTGCATTATCAATAAGTGGAGCAGCATATCAGGGCTTGTTCCGTAATCCTTTAGCAGACCCGTATCTTATTGGTTCTGCAAGTGGTGCGGGATTGGGAGCGGCGATCGTATTTTTAACAGGACTTCCTTTACTAGCCTTGGGTGGAGGCCTATTACCAATTGCAGCTTTCATAGGATCTATAACGGCTGTTACATTGGCTTATATTATAGGTCGTCGTCAAGGTAAATTGGGAATAACAACCTTGATTCTTGCAGGGGTAGCTGTCTCATCTTTAGCTGGGGCAATAACGAGCTTATTGATGATTAAAAGTGATCCTAACTTGAGGCCATTAATGAGTTGGTTGTTAGGCGGGTTTTCTGGTTCCCGCTGGAACGATGTTTTTGTTTTATTGCCTTATGTTTTTCCGCCAATGATAGTTTTGATCTTCTATTCTAGAGCGTTGAATATTCTGCAATTGAATGACCTGCATGCCCAGACTTTGGGTATAAATGTTAACCGAACAAAAACAATTATCTTATTATGCGCATCCCTAGTTACCGCTTCAGCTGTGGCATTCAGTGGGGTAATTGGATTTGTGGGGTTGGTAGGACCGCATGTTGTGCGGTTGATTTGGGGGTCTGATTATAGACATCTGGTTCCAATGTCAGCCGTATTGGGGGCCGGCTTTCTGATTCTGGCTGATCTGGGAGCACGTGTTATTGCGATTCCTACAGAGCTACCTGTTGGGATCATAACGGCATTTTTCGGTGCGCCATTCTTTATATATATATTAAAAACCAACAAGAAATCATAAGGTAGTTAGCTATGCTTAAGGTTAATACATTGAAGTTTGCATATGGTAAACATCAAGTAATACGTGATTTAAGTTTTGAAGCTCAAACCGGAGAAGTCATTGCTGTGGTAGGGCCGAACGGATGTGGCAAAACAACTCTCTTCAATTTGATAATGGGAGCTTATAAGCCATCACATGGCACAATTACTGTAAATGGACAAAATATAGATCAGCTGAGTTCATGGCAAAGGTCACAACTTCTTGCGTGTGTACCACAAAACCCAGATTCACCTGAAGGATTTACAGTTGGCGAATTGGTGATGATGGGGCGAAATCCATATCTGAGTTTGATTGACTGGGGCAAACATGAGGATTTTGTTATAGCTGAAAAAGCTTTATTGAAAACAGGGTTAACAGATTATATTGATCGTTCACTAGATCATCTTTCTGGAGGCGAGCGTCAATCCGCATTTATTGCCATGGCATTAGCTCAGCAAACACAGGTTTTATTGCTGGATGAACCGACAGCCAATTTAGATTTGCGGAATCAAGCTGTATTAATGTCTTTGATACATGAAATAAGCCGGGAAAATGAAACGACGGTCATAATGGCAATGCACGATTTAACTTTAGCAGCTCAATGGTGCGATAAAGTGGTTATGTTGTTAAATGGTTCCGTTTTTGCAGAAGGCTTGCCTGGAAGCGTTTTGACTGCTGAGAATATCGATTTGGTCTACGATACAAAAGTCGAAGTTCAGTTTAGTAACGGGAATAATAGACCCGTCATATTTAACAAGCAAAATTAATTTTGCTTGTTTGCTTGCCGTTTAATTACCTTGATTATATTATGGGCGGGCAGTTTAATTTGTAACAAAATTTGAACGAGGATGTATATATGAGCCGTATGTTGATTAATAGAATTACAGATCGCATAGAGAGTAAATCTCTTTTGGAGCATCCTTTCTATCAGGAATGGAAAGAAGGTAATTTAACTCAGGAAGAATTGAAAGTTTATGCTGCTCAGTATTACCATTTTGAATCTTCGTTCCCACTTTATTTGAGTTCAGTTCATTCGCGCTGTGATGAGAGGGAAGTGAGACAGTCGATTTTGGAAAATTTGTGGGATGAAGAGCATGGAGAGGTTAACCATAGAGCAATGTGGTTAGACTTTTGTGAATCTTTGGGATTAAAAAGAAATGAACCTGAGACCACAGAACCTTTAGCAAAAACTCAAGCCTTGTTGGATACCTATCATGCGATTTGTAATGATGGTACTTTTCAAGAAGGCTTAGCAGCCATATATGCTTATGAAGAGCAGGTTCCAGAAATAATGATAGAGAAAATCAGAGGATTGAAAGACCATTTTAATATTACGTCTGAAAAAGCATTACGGTTTTTTGAAGTCCATAGTGTTTTGGATGAAGATCATTCAGAGAAAGAACGTGAAGGTATAGTGAACTATACAAAAACAAACGATGAAGCTGCGGTTGAAAAAGCTCTTCAGAAAGCATTGGATGGATGGTGGGGCTTTTTGGATGGGGTGATGGAAGAATCTAGGGCGGCCTGAAATTACAATAAATCTATCCATCTTTTGCGGGTACATATTTAATCTAAAAGCGGAATTATAGAAATTTCACGAATCCACAGATGGATTTTAGGAGGATCTCAATGGTTAGAATGACAGGTAAAAAGGCATTACTTGAGATGCTCACTGCTGAAGGTGTCGAATATATTTTTGGAAACCCTGGAACGTCCGAAGGCGCAATCATGGATGCTTTGGAAGACTATCCAAATTTGAAGTATATATTAGCTACTCAAGAGGGAGTAGCGATGGGAGCAGCTGACACCTATGCACGTGCAACAGGTAAGCCTGCATTCATTAATCTACATATAGAGACGGGATTAGCTAACGGAATAAGTCTTTTGCATAATGCAGCCGCTGGAGGCACTCCATTAGTTCTCACAGCGGGAAACAAGGATATGCGGAAATTAGTCGAAGGGCGTACCCCTTTAGCGGAGATGGTCAAATTGTTCACTAAATGGAGTGTTGAGTTAACACATCCAGAACAAATACCCGGGGCAATTCGCAAAGCTTTCAATGAAGCTAGGACTCCACCAACAGGGCCAACGTTTATAGCATTTTCTGCAAATTCCCTTGATGGAGAAGCGGATATGGAGATAGTTTCTAATCGTGAAGGATACTTTAGGCTTTCTCCTGACAAAGAAGCTATAGAAGCTGCATCAAATATTTTGCTGGAAAGTAAAAACCCAATAATGCTAGTTGGAGATAGAGTTGCGCAATCGACTGCTACCAACGAGGCGGTTCAGTTGGCTGAAAAACTTGGGACACCAGTTTACGCGACTTATTACTCTGAGATGAATTTTCCATCGAAACATCCACTATTTAACGGTTTTATGAAGTGGGGATTTCCCGAAACTAAAGAGTTGTTGAAAGATTATGACGCAGTTTTAGCTGTAGGTAATGTTTTTTCAGGATATTTCTTTTTTGCTGATGAAGGTGGTAACACGCTGCCTGAAAATACGAAATTAGTTCATATTGACACAGACGCAAGTGTTATAGGTAATAGTGAACCGACAGACGTGGGAATAATTTCCGATCCAAAAACTGGAATGTCGGCACTTTACCAATCTTTGAATAATAAATCTTCTGGGTCATACCAAGAAGATTCTAAAGGCCGCATTGAAAAGATATCTTCCAAAATTGCTACGGACAGAGAATCTGCCTTAAATAGATCCAAACAAAATTGGAATCAAATACCAATGTCCGCTTCACGAATGATGCATGAGATAGCTGATTGTATTCCTGAGAATACGGTTATAGTGGACGATTCGGTTACAACTAGGGGGGCTGTGTTTGAAAATATTGAATTTAATCAAACCGGGCAAATATTTGGGGAAAGAGGAGGAGCAATTGGTTGGGGATTAGGAGCAGGGATTGGTGCCAAGTTAGCTAATCCTGATCGTCCGGTCGTTGCTATTGTTGGAGATGGCTCTGCAATGATGACTGTTCAGGCTTTTTATACTGCCGCTATTGAAAATATTCCAGTTGTGTACGTTATTTGTAACAATCAAAGTTATCGAGTACTAAAAGTTAACATGGACATATATAAAGACCTCGTTTTAGGGGGCACTCAAAACCCGAGCAAGTATTTAGCTATGGATTTTCCTAAAGCGTTGGATATGGCAGGTTTAGCTGAAGCTATGGGCGTACATGGTGTGCGTATAACAGATCCGCTTGAGATCGGGCCTGAATTGACGAAAGCCATCAAATCAAAAAAGCCTACCGTTCTAGACATCTCTATCGACGGCTCTCTTTAAAATAGATTCAAATGCCAGATCAGCTGGATCATATGCCCCTCCAAGATATCACGCTAAACCGATGTCATGAAGACTTCTATGATCAAATGCGATTGGAATACCATGATAAATATTGGGGAACGCCTTCAAAAAATGTACGACGTCTTTTTGAGTTTTTATCCCTCAGCGGCATGCAAGCAGGTTTAAATTGGTGGATGGTATGGAAAAAAAGGGATGCATTTAAACTTGCTTTTGATGATTTCGAAATCACAAAAGTTGCTAACTATTCACAAAATAAAATTTTGGAGTTAATTCAGAATAAGTTATTAATCCGAAACAAAACCAAAATTAACTCAATCGTAAATAACGCACAAAGAATATTATTGCTTGAAGATGAATATGGTGGATTCGATGAATATTTATGGCATTTTGTTGGCAATACCCCAAAAGTAAATTTTTGGCAGCAAAATGACATAGTGCCAGCTGTGCTTGATCCGGCGGAAGAGATTTCTAAAGATATGATTCACCGAGGGTTTAAATTTTGTGGGCCAACGATTATATATGCATATATCCAATCGGTCGGATTAGTAAACGATCATAGAATTGGCTGCTTCAAGCATGGAAAGATAGATTTTGACATGAGTCGTTAATTTGAAGAATATCTAGTTGTTTTTATTGCAGCTGGGAGTTTATGAAATCGGGGTAACCTGAAATGAAGTCAAGGCTATCTACTTCTCTCTTACCTTCCATCTTTAGTTTGGAGATTATTACTCCTCCCTTTGCTGTTTGTACAATAAGTTTATTTTCCAACTTTTCAACTTTCCCGGGCGATTCATAGACTTGATCTGATTTGATATTTTTGATTTCAAGTATTTGAATAGTTTTATTTTTCCATTTCGTATATATACCTGGCCAGTTCCGGTAAGCCCGTTCCATTCGTATTATATGTTCGGCGGTGTCCTTCCAGTTAATTAAACCATCTGATTTTTTTACTAATTTTGTTGTTGTGGCTAGGCTGTTTGTTTGTTGCCGCAATATCATATTTCCATTAATTAAATTAGGTAGATTTTTAATTAACAATTCTCCGCCCATTGCAAATAACTTTTCTGTAAATTCTTTGGCTGAGCCCGTTATATTCAATTTTAATTTTTCTTGGTCAATTATGGGTCCGGTATCTAAGCCTTCATCCATTTGCATTAAAGTTACGCCGGTGGAGGTTTTGCCATCTAAAATTGCTGAAACTACAGGAGACGGCCCTCGATATTCAGGCAGAAGAGAAGGGTGTAAATTCCAGCATCCATACTGTGGAATCGAAAGCAATTCTTTGGGGATTAGTTTTCCATATGCAGCCACGATAATAAGACTTGGTTTAAGTTCAGATATCTCTTGACATGTTTTTGGGTCCTTTAGAGAGGAAGGCTGATAAACATCAAAACCTAAATCTTTGGCAAACAACTTCACTGCAGGCGAGTTCATTTTCTTTCCCCGCCCCGATGGTTTATCCGGCTGAGTATAAACACCCACCAAATCGTGCCGGCTGTCAATTAAATTTTTCAGTACGGGTAAGGCAAATTTTGGAGATCCCATAAATATTAAACGCATATTTATCACCGAGTTGATTAACTTTATACCAATATGTTAACCACTATACTTGATAATCACACTAATTCACTTAAATTTAATCATGGTTTAGTCCGCAATTTTTCATCGTTGCAGATATATTTTTCTTAGAAAAAATCACGGCGTACTCAATTATGCTAATATGCGGACAAAAAGAAGCGGAAATCAGATATATGTACAATCAGAATTTTGAAAATTACTTGGAATTGCTAAAGTGAGCCACTGGAGAAAAAGGTTATGAATAATAAGAGAGTAGCTTATGTAAATGGGGAAATAGTTCCCGAAATAGAAGCTAAAGTTTCTTACAATGATGTTGGATTCCTTTACGGAGATGCGGTTTTTGATACAACAAGAACATTTGGCGGGAAGATATTTAGACTTCAGCAACACCTTGATCGCTTCTTCCAATCCTTAAAATACATGAGGATTGATCCATTGATGACTCAAGACGAAATGAGTGACATTACAATGGAGGTTTTGGAGCGGAATTTGCCGTTATTAGATGACAATGAGGATTATTGGGTATCTCAAAGAGTCAGCAGGGGGGTCCGACAAGACCTAGGAGGCCTTTCTAATCCGACGGTTGTGATCGAAACCTTTCCATTACCTTTAAAGCAACGAGCATCACTTTACAAAGATGGTTTACAGCTTGTAACTCCCTCTGTAAGACGTACGCCGCCTGTGTCTCAAAGCCCTCGAGCTAAAGTTCATAACTATATAAATATCGTACAAGCTGACCTGGAAGTTAAATCCCAGAATCCTAATGCTTCAGCATTAATGCTGGATATTAACGGTAATTTATGTGAGGGTATGGGAGCCAACCTTTTTCTGGTTAAGGATGGAGAGATGTTTACTCCTCATGAGCAATATATTTTGGCCGGAATTAGCCGCCAAGTCACAATTGATTTGGCGAATGAATTAGGTATAAACGTCAAAGAAAAAAACCTCGATCTATATGACGCTTACACCGCAGACGAAATTTTTGTGACTTCTACAAGTTATTGTATATGTCCAGTGGCGTCTGTTAATGGCTCAAAGCCTGATAACCAAGATGTACCTGGGCCTGTAACCAAACGTTTAATGGATGCATATTCGGGAATGGTAGGTATTGATATTGTTGGCCAATACCTTGCACATTTATGAGTTTCTATAACGATTATCTAAAGATAGTCTGTTGAAGATCAGAGATTTATTTTATGAGTGATTTATTCCCCAAAATCATGCTTTCTCGGAGTGACGGGATTATTGATCTTGCCTGGGGTCATCCTTCCGACAATTTACATCCGTTGGATGAACTCAAGCCTGCTATTGATGCAATCTTTGTGAACAAGGAAATTTCAGCACTCCAATATAGTGGATACCAAGGATACGGGCCCCTGATTGGATCACTAAGTCAATATCTCTCTGAGGATAAATCGTATACCAGAATAATTAAACCAGAGGAGTTGTATATTGGATATGGAGCATCTCATGGCCTGGATCTAGCCTGTACGCTATTTACTGGAGAAGGAAATACTGTATTAGTTGAAGAACCTAGTTATTATCTGGTCCGACAGATTTTAATTGATCACAGATTAAATATAGTTGGAGTTCCAACAGATTCTGAAGGAATGAAAATTGAAAACCTTGAACACATAATCGACTCATACAAAGGCAATGTTAAGCTCTTATATCTTATCCCATCATTTCATAATCCTATGGGAAGTGTAATGTCGCTGGAAAGACGTGAGAAGATCATAGACTTGGCGGATAAACATGACATCTTAATTGCTGCCGATGAAGCTTATCATTTACTTTATTACGGCGATCCTCCTCCTCCGACAATGGCTACATTGGATGATTCGAGAAAAGGATGTGTAGTTTCACTTGGGTCATTTTCAAAGATACTTGCTCCGGGCATAAAGCTAGGATGGATTCAGGCAAACCCAGATTTAGTGGATAAGTTTACTAATTCAGGCTCTAACTTTAGCGGAGGAAATAATAATTTTGCGGGTGCTATTGTTGATATCGCTATTCGTAAAGGGATTTTAGCTAAGCACGTTAATCACTTGAAGAATACTTATAAATCCAGAATGGAAATTATGTCATCGGCACTGAAAACCCGCATACCAGAAGCTGAATTTCTTATGCCGCAAGGAGGATACTATTTTTGGATTAAGTTTCCGGAAGAAATAGACGCGAACGTCCTAGAAAAGTTGGCGTTTAATCAAGGCGTAACTTTAAGGCCCGGGGTAGCATTTTCTGGTCAAAACCTATTTTCGAATTGTATTCGGCTGTGTTTTGCTCTCTCTGATATTGATGATATTACTGAAGGTATTAATAGACTTGGTCAAGCTTATGACAAATATATTAGCGGCTGATATATCAAATACCATCCACAAATATAATCTTTGAATCTGCGTATTCATGCCTTATTTTTTTCCAAGGTGCATATTCTGATCCATTATAAAAGTCCATGGCAGCCTTGCGATTGGGAAATTCAATTACAACGACACGTTGTGGTTTCCAGCTGCCTTCATGTATGGTGATATCCCCTCCCCTGACCAAGTATTTAGCGCCAAATTTCGCTGATATCTTAGGCACTTCTGTTAGGTATTCTTTGTATTTTTCTGGTTCGTTAACATTAACTTCTCCTATCATGTACGTTGCCAAGCCTTTATCTCCTTTAGTGTAATGATATTTCGACATTGTATAATCCAACTCATGTCTAAACAAAAGACTGAAAATGGTGGAGGCCAAGAATCGAATTGTTCTGATCTATTGCTTGATATCTACAAAACTATGGTTCAAAGCAGATTATTGGATCAAAGAGTCTGGCAGCTTAATCGACAAGGACGTGCGGCATTGGTAGCTTCCTCGCAAGGGCATGAGGCTTTGCAAGTGGCTTCAGTTTATGCTTTGCGAAAAGGGAAAGACCTTTTTTACACATATTACCGAGATCTCGCGGTGATGGTTGCCTTGGGAGTGACTCCAAGAGAGATAATGCTTGGTTATATGGCAAAATCTGGTGAACCAATGAGTGGGGCAAGGCAATTTCCTACACAAGGCGCTATGCCTGATTTAGGTTTAGTTAATCTATCTAATGTTGTTGCTACGCAGTTACCGCAAGCAGTAGGAGCTGCTTTAGCTTGTGTTCAACAACAATCTGATTCGGTTGTAGCAGTATATTTTGGTGATGGTGCTTCTTCTACAGGCGATTGTCACGAGGCAATGAACTTCGCTTCCGTCCATAAATTACCTGTATTATTTATTTGCGAAAATAACGGTTATGCTATTTCTGTTCCTCTAGAAAAACAGATGGCAGTTAAAAATGTATCTATTCGAGCAAATAGTTATAACATGCCTGGCTTTACGGTAGACGGCACCAGTGTAACTGAAGTATTTAAAATGGTTTCTGATGCAGCCAAACGTGCTCGTCAAGGGGAAGGACCAACTTTAATTGAAGGTATAGTAGAGCGATACTTGCCTCATACTGGTGATGATGATGACAAGAGGTATAGGTCTGAGGATGAGCTAGCGAAAGCAAAAGAAAAAGATCCAGTGCAAATGTTGAGACTGTTATTAAAAGAAGAAAGTGTTTTGACTGATGCAATTGATCTTGAAATTAATGAACTCGCAAAAACAAGCATAGATGACGCAACTGAGTATGGCGAATCAGCATCATATCCAGATCCAGACAGATTTTATGATCATGTGTATTCACAATCGTAGCAAATCGTAGGGTTTTCTAATGCAAGAAATTAATCTAATTGAAGCTGTTCGCCAAGCCATGTATGAAGAAATGGATAGAGATCAGAGTGTCTTTATTTTGGGAGAGGATATAGGAGTTAGAGGAGGAGTTTTTTTAGCAACGGATGGATTTCTTGAGGCTTTCGGAGCAAGTAGAGTAATAGATACGCCGATTTCTGAATCCGCTATTGCAGGAGTGGCTTTAGGAGCTGCTATGCGAGGTATGCGACCGATAGCTGAGATTGAGTTTGCGGATTTTATTTGGCCTGTTTTCAATCAGATTTTGGGAGAGGCGGCAAGACTTCGATATGGCACGGAAGGAAAATTACGAGCACCGTTAGTTTTAAGGGCACCTTACGGTGGTGGCATTAGAGGAGGCTTATATCATTCACAAAGTCCTGAAGCATATTTTGCCCATACCCCAGGATTAAAAGTTGTGGCACCAGCAACTCCATTTGATGCAAAAGGCCTATTAAAGGCTGCAATTAGAGATGATGATCCGGTAATTTTTTTAGAGCATAAAAAAACATATCGTCTCGTGAAGGGTAATATCCCAGAAGAAGAATATACTGTCCCAATTGGCAAAGCTGATGTAAAAATACAGGGTAAGGATATAACCTTAATCACTTATGGTCTGATGCTACATCATTGCATTGAGGCTGCTAGAAGTTTAAAAGCGGAGAATGTTGAAGTGGAAGTAATTGATCTTCGTACCCTAAGGCCGATTGACCAAGATACTGTTATCAGATCTGTCATGAAAACCGGTAAAGCTTTAATAGTCCATGAAGACACATTAGCTTTAGGTATTGGAGCGGAGATATCGGCCATATTGGCCGAGCATGTTTTTGACTCACTAGATGCTCCTATTAGAAGGCTGGCTGGCCCAGAAGTTCCGGCGATGCCTTTCAGCCCAACTTTGGAAAGTCAGTTTATGATTAACACATCCGATATTGTAGAAGCACTAAAAGAGCTGTCAGAGTACTAATTATGGACATTGTTTTACCACAACTAGGAGAATCTATCACCGAAGGTGTAATCGGTAAATGGTTGATCGTTGAGGGCGAGGAGATAGATAAATATCATCCATTAGTGGAAGTAATAACGGATAAGGTAAATGTCGAGATGCCTGCTCCGGTTTCAGGCAGAATAACTAAAATTGTGGCAAATGAAGGTGAAACAGTTTTAGTTGGATCGGTCATTGCTTTAATCGAAACCTCTGATCAAGTCGATAATGAAATTCGTGGAATATCTCAGGCCGATACTATTGGTGGTTTTGTTGCTGATATGCCTCCGGTAGGACCAACTGGAGCGGCCAACGTGCCTCAAAACAACTTGCAAGAGGAGGGAGGGCTAGAAAATTCAGAGACTAAATTCTCACCAGCTGTAAAAAAACTAATACAAAAATACAATATAGATGTAACTGAATTGTCTGGAACAGGAAAATCCGGTCGAATCACAAGGAAGGATTTAGAAACTTTTTTAAATAGTGATAGGTACGTTCCCAAAGATTCAGTTGTTCCTGAAAATGTCCGTCAAACGATGGACCCAATTAGAAAAATTATTGCTCAGAATATGGTGCAAAGTGCTACCGATATTCCTGATGCATGGTTAAGCATAGAAGCAGACGTAACAAATTTAGTTATTTTAAGGGAGTCGATAAAGGAGGAATTTCTTGAAACTAACGGATACCCAATCACCTTTCTAGCTTTTGCCATATGGGCAACCGCAAAAGGAATAAAAGAGTACCCTGTTCTTAATTCATCTATAGAAAATGATGAAATTATTAAGCATAGTGTACTAAATATGGGTGTCGCGGTTGCGAGTTCATCTGGCCTTGTGGTTCCCGTTATTAAAGACGTTTATGATAAGTCAATTAAGTCTATTGCTGCTGAAATCCATCGATTAGTTAGTGCAGCTAATTCAGGCGACTTATTACATTCAGATGTGATATCCGGCACATTTACTATAAATAATACCGGATCTTTGGGATCTAATTTATCAAAACCAATCATTGTTCCAGGGCAGGCAGCAATTTTAACTACGGAGAAAATCAATAAGATGCCGGTCGCGGTGCCAGTAGACTCTAGTAGAACAGATCTACAGTTACCGATTAATAAACAAGACGCCATTGAAATTAGATCGATAATGAATTTATCCCTAAGTTTTGACCACAGAATTATGGATGGCAGTGATGCGGCAGGCTTTACAAATTGCGTAAAAGAATCGCTAGAATCTTTTACACAAGACACTGTTTTGGAATGAGAAATCGTAAATGACGACTTGTAACAATACTAATCAAATCAGGGTTGTATGGTTGGGTCACTCCGATTTCAGTAAAACTTGGGAATTACAAAAACGTTTATCTGAACAAATTGCCAAAGGTGAAGTTCCAGAGACAGTTCTGCTATTAGAACACAACAATGTTTACACTCTTGGAAGGAGAGGTAAGGTCGAAGATGTTCTGGTACCTGCAGCTGAACTTAACTCGATGGGAATAGAGTTGCATCAAATAGATAGGGGTGGTGAAGTTACTTATCATGGCCCTGGCCAACTAGTTGGGTACCCAATATTAGATGTGCGAAAGTTGGGGGGACCATTGCGTCTGGTTTGCGCGTTGCAGAACACAATGATCAGTTCTTTATCAGAATTTGGCATCCGGGCAATTTGTGATAATAAACCAACAGGTGTTTGGGTTCAAGAAGCGAAAATTGGTGCGATTGGATTGAGAGTAAGCAAAGGTTTATCTACACATGGATTTGCATTGAATGTTTCCCCAGATCTGAGTTTCTTCGATAATATAGTTCCTTGCGGAATGCCAGGTATTGAGGTGACATCAATGGAAAAACTCTCTGTCAGTGTCGAATTATTTGATTTCGCCAAAACTGTTTCAAAATATCTCGCCGAAAATCTAGGTAAAGATTTATGTTGGGCCAACAAAACGGAAGTAATTTAGATTACAATTAAGTTTTAACTAATATTAATTTCATGACCTCTTCCGTTTCAGAAAAACAATTAAATACCATAAATCTTGTTAAACAGAGATTGATTAACGAATGGAAGTTGATGCTGTCAATATTTTCTGGTGTATTGATAGCTACGACTCTTATTTCTGGCGCTCCAATATATCTTGACTCTCTGGAACGGATTAGCGTTAATACCGCCTTTGATCGCACGTCTGACGTAACCTTAAATGCTTTAATCTATACACCCAATTTGGTTCTAACTCGAGATTCTCTTGAGGACAGTCAACAAAAAGTCAACACTGCAGTTGAGTCACACATCGACGAAGTATATGTCAGCGAAAGACGTCTCATTAGAAGTCAAAATTATTTAGCAGGATTACCTTATAGACCTCTGGAGACCAGAATGGTTTCACGAGGATACCTGCAGTACATGGAGAATATTGACCAGAATATTGTCTTTACTGAAGGCAGAATGGCGACCGATGAGATAAAACAATTAGAATCCGGCCCATTGATAGAGGTCATACTAGGAACTCCTTCGCTTGATATATACGATGTAGAAGTAAATGATGTAATACAACTTACGACTTTTATAGATAGTGAAATAACTATATCTGCAAAGATCACCGGGATTTTTGATCCGATCGACCCTAAGTCACCTTTTTGGAGAGAAAACTCTGATACTTTCCTTAAGCCTGCTCCTCTAGAAGATGCTGTTGAGCAGGGAGTTATGGTTGATCCTGAAGAGCCCCCCTTACCATTTTTCGCCACTCAAAATACCTTGATTGAGTCCATATCTAGTGCGTTCCCAGGTACGTTGATTAGCTCATCGTGGCTTTTATTTTTGGATCGTGAAAATTTGAAGGAATATGACGTTGAAGACGGTAAATTGAGATTCGCTAACTTTAGAGAAGACATCTCCTTATCATTACCTGGTTCTTTTATTTTATCGATTGTTCCAAAAGTATTAGAGACCTATGAGAAACGGAGCTTATATACGAGTATACCGCTTCTACTTCTTTTAACTTTGATGATAGTTACGGTTTTATATTACATGTCAATGATGGTCTCTTATCTAGTTCAGAGTAGAGAAGAAGATGTGGTTCGACTCAGGACTCGAGGAATTAGCACTTTTAATTTATTTAGGGTTTATGTTATTGAAATATTAGTGATAATTATTTCAGCAGTAGCGATTGGTCCTTTCATTGCTATGGGTTTAATTTCCGCAGCCGGTAAGCTAGCTTATTTTGATTCGATCACCTCAGGTGATTTTATTCCCGTCCAGTTGGCATGGCAGCCCTTTGCAATAGCGGCAGGACTTGGGGTTCTATGTTTGGTCATATATACAACAGCTGGTTTGATTGCTGCTAGAACAGGAGTTATTTCACAAAGATTAAAGGCTTCTCGACCACAATTGACCCCGTTTTTCCAGAAGTATTACATCGATCTTGCATTCTTGGTTATAGGTGGAATTGTTTTTTGGGAATTACAAAGCAGGGGAAGCTTCTTGTCCAATAATGCTGACAATGTGCAGCAAATAAACGAAGGACTGCTATTCGCTCCAGTATTGTTCCTAATCGGTGTTGCTCTTATTTTTATGAGAGTTTTTCCTCTTGTTATTCGTTATTTTGCAGGCGAGTCCATATCGCTGATTGATCTAATTATGTCCATTACAGCAATCATGATAATTCCTGTTTATGCTGTTCAACTATTCTTTGATCAGAGAGGGTTTAGTTGGATTTACTTACTTTTGATAGGGATAGGATTATTGATTTGTTATCGTTGGACTATAGGGCAAATTCAGTCGCATCAGCGTCGTTATTTATTGATAGCAGCTGGATTGGCAGCTCAAGCTCCCTTCGTTGCAATATATGTTTACTTATCGCAAACCTCACTTGAATCATCATACTTACTGTATGGCATAATGATTTCTTTTCTTATATCTATAGTGCCGCTTCAAATCCTTTTCATTATATTGCGATATATTTCTAACAGTTATCCTGTATGGATTTCAATTAGCTTATGGCATATGGCCCGCAATCCGTTTCAATATAGTTGGTTAGTTTTATTATTAGTGCTCATCACAGGAATGGCTGTGTTGTCCACCACTGTGGGTGGCACACTAGATAAAAGTCAACTTGAACGAGTATTACATCAAACTTCTTCCGATGTGCGTGTTACTGGCCTGCCTTTGGATCGGACTAGAGGTATAGATCAAACTAGGCTAGCTTTTCAAAATATTGAAGGTGTCTCTGGTACTGCATTGGCATATAGGGGAGTTGCCACACCTGGCTCAACTGGAGCTGGTTTTCAATTTGATGTATTAGCAGTGCAACCAGAAGAATTTAAAGAAATTTCATGGTTCAGAGACGATTATGCCGATGTTAATTTGGAAACCCTTATGAATGATCTTAAAACTAAGAGTGCCCTAGATGAATTGCAAATACCCGCAAATTCCAAAGAGATTGGAATAAACGTTAGGCCTGAGGAAAATTATCCAAATATCTTTGTATGGTTAATAGTCGAAGATGGTAGAGGTTTTGTAAGGACGATTACTCTGGGTAGAACTAAAAACACACAATGGCAGTCCATGAAAGCGGATATACCTGAAAACCTTATCGATCCTATAAGCATTCTATCTGTACAGATTTACGAACCGGTTTTAGGTGCCAATGGATCAATAGGATCAATGCAGTTCGATGACATTTTTGTTACAAATCAATCAGGTTCTGAAACAGTAATTGAAGATTTCGAGGGTCCATTACTTTGGCGCTCCTTAGTCTCCACTCCTTTAGCCACTCACCAGTTATCAACAAATAATGCCGAACCTAATTCTGGAGAAAGGAACGCTGAATTTCAATTTGGAAAAGACACATCAGAAGGAATACGAGGATTTTATTATGCTCCTGCTGGTGGACAGGTGCCCGTGATAATAAATGAGTCCTTATCTTTAGGTACAGGTATTGAACTTGCAGACAATGTATTAGTAACAATAAACGGTCAAGTAATACCGATTAAAATCATTCACGTAATTAATAATTTTCCTACTTTGCGATCCGACAGAGGTTTTCTAATCGGTGATTTAGGCCTAATGCTTCGTGTTCTAAAGGTAAAGGCGAATAATTCCATTGATAATGCGAATGAGTTATTTGTATCAGTGGAGCAAGGGTCTAGTGAGGACGTGGTAAATAACCTTTACAGCATTTTAGGTAGGGCAGATCCAGTACGGATCTATGATAAAAGTTCCAGCTTGTCTGCCAGTGAGCTGGATCCTCTTGTTTCTGGTGGCTGGAAATCAATGGTAGTAGTCGCTATTTTTGTAGTTATTTTTACTGGTGCATTAGGGTATTCAACTTATTTGTTATCGTTTTCTGGTAGGTCAAACATACAGATGGCATCCCTTAGAACTCTCGGCCTGTCTCGAGCCCAAATGATTGGTCTACTTTATTTAGAAAACCTTGTTATATTTGCTCTGGGTATCGGTTTAGGTACTTGGGCAGGGTTTCAGATGAGCGAATTGATGGTTGATTCGGTTGCCGTAACTGAAACCGGAAATAAGGTCATGCCAGTTTTTCAGATTGTCACTAATTGGAAAATAATGTGGCCTGTTTATGGGATCTTGACAATGATATTTATTACTGCAGTTATGTTTATGTATAGAGCGGTAATAAGAGTCGATTTACCTTCAATGTCCAGGAGGGTAATTAATTAAGTGTTATCAGATTTTATTACAACATGGAAATTCGTAATTAAGAGAAGTTTATCTCACGCCCGCTTACTTATATCAGTTGTAATCGGGGTATTACTAGCTGCAGCGATACTATCTGGAACGGTAATATACTTTAATTCTCTCAAGGAAATAGCTCTTGATGAAACCTTAGATGCGATGCCAAGTAACGATCTAGACCTAGTTGCTAAAGCCGTCAGAGGGCCCACAACAACTGAAGAGTATGAAAAAGTTACTAGTTTAATCATCAACGAAGCTACCAGGACAATAGGATGGTTTTCTCGTAGCTTAATTTACGGAGGTAGCACCTCCACATTCTTTTTGACTGAGCCAGGCAAAGAACAAACAGCGGGTAAAGACAACGCACGCGCCTATTTCGCATTTTCTCCCGACTTGAACAGATATGCAGGCCTTATTGATGGAGGAACAATACCCGATAATTCCAAAGTCACTAGGGAAGAAGGATCTAAACTGGTCATTCAAGCTCTTATCTCTGAAGAATCTGCCTGGGAGTCAGGGATTACAATTGGTGACACCTTGACCGTGGTTCCATTCTGGAGTGATGAAATTGACAGCGCTGATGTACTGGTTACCGGTGTGCTTCGTCAATTAAACCCAGAAGATGACTTTTGGCGTTTAAATGAATTGGTTTTTTCTGCCAATACTGGTTCATCTTTCCGGACAGTTCCATTTTACATATCCGAGCAAACATATTTTGAAGTTTTAGGTAAATCTTTTCCTGATATGGATAGTAACTATGGATGGATGTTCTCTGTGAACAAGGACCTAATAAGTGCCGATCGAGCGCAAGAAGGAATCATAAGTATTGATGCGCTCGAATCTAGATTGCAAGGAAAATTATCTAGTTACAGGCAATTCACATCTTTAGATGAGTTACTAGTTGATTACGATAAAAGGTTATTTTTTTCAAAACTACCTATGTTCGTTTTGTTGGTTTTGGTGGCAGTCGTAGTTCTTTATTATATTGTGACTTTATCCGGGCTTTTAATAGAGCGGCAAAAGGGTGAAATAGCATTGCTAAGGAGTCGAGGTGCTGGATTTTGGCACCTTATATCTATATTTACCGTAGAAGGTTTAACAATATCAGCGATGTCCATAGCTTTAGGACCTTTGATGGCCGCGGGCGCGATAAAGCTTGCTGGCTCAACTCCCATATTTGCTGAATTATTAGGTGGAACTGGATTAGACGTTAAGTTATCTGGCACAGCATTTGCGCTTGGAGCAGTGGGCGGTATATTTTCTTTTTGTGCATTAATGATACCTGCGATTCAAGCATCCAGAGTTTCCGTTACAGCATACAGACGGGAGAGTGCTCGTCCAAGCGGATTACCATTTTTTCAAAAATACTACATTGATGTTTTGTTATTAATTTTACTTGTGGTTCTTTTCAGGCAATTAAGTGAGCAGGGTTCACTATTTGCCACACAAACTTTTGGCCAGACAACTGCGAATTATTTGTTGTTAGCTGTTCCAGCCATTACTCTTTTAGGCTTTGCTTTAGTTCTACTTCGATTATTCCCAATAGCATTAAATTTAGCGAGTCGAGTCTTGTCGAAAGTGCTTCCTGTAGGACCCACTTTGGGTTTGTGGCAGATGGCGAGAAATCCAGCTTATTATGCAAGGCTTTCTCTACTGTTAATCCTCACTGCAGGTCTGGGCATTTTTGCGGCGAGCTTTGGCGGTACACTTGATCGCAGTTTTGAGGAAAGAGTATTATATTCCACCGGAAGTGAGATTCGGATTGATGGTATTTCCACAGATGCCAGTGGTTTTACTAAGCCACTGCAATCAAGTTACGAAGACATAGAAGGCGTAGATGCGGCCTCATCAGTATATCGAGGATCAGCATATGATTATACGGATCTAACCTCAGACAAAATTCAAATTTTGGCCATTAATCCTAGTACTTTTGGAGACGTGGGATGGTTTAGGAATGATTTCTTTGATTTAGACAGTAAGGACTTCCTAGCTTCATTACAATCTGGAGATGTTGCTGAAGGCATTCCAATTCCGGAAGATGCTCGCACTCTAGCCATAATTGCAAAGGCAAATCGCCCTCAACCTAGTGTTAGACTGGCAGCCCGAATCATTGATGTAAATGATCGATATTTCACTTATGAGATGGGTACTCTGGACACGTCTAATGTTCAGTTGTATGAAGTGTCTTTAACTAGGACTAGCCGGTCAACATCTCGGTTAACGAGAGGCCAACAGCTTGAACCGACAGCCCCTTTGAGGTTAGTTTCTATAGCTATAGAGGAAACAAATACTTTGGGGAGTACATTTCCTGGTCAAATAACAATAGGGCAAATCAGTGTAAGAAATTCGGAAGGGGAAAGATTTGCCATTGATGAGTCTATAGATAATATGATGTGGAACCCTCTATCCATGAATCCTGACTCAATTGGAGACTTTATAACTGTATCCGATGTTGATATAGAAGGGTTAGATGGCGAATCAGTTTCATTTAACTGGTCTACAGGCCCATCTTTAGTTCCAAGAGGGATGTATTATGGAACTAAAATGTCGTTTGTTCCCGTCATTGGAAGTGAATCTTTTGTTTCATCATCTGGCCATGAAATCGGCGATTTATTCTATATTTATGTTGCCAGCAAGAGGATTCCGGTAAAGCTTGTAGATATTTTCTCGTATTTTCCCACGCTTGATGTTACGAGTGAAATCCATCTTTTAGCAGATATCAGTAATTTGATTTCATTTGCTAATTTAGATACTTCACAGCGTGAATTAAAACCAAATGAAATCTGGCTTAATCTTAATGCGGAAGGACAAGAGAAGCTGGATCTAGTTGAATCTCTAAAAAATGAACCTTTTGGTGCTACAAACGTACTCGAACGAGACGCGTTGCTGCAGGAAAGTAGTGTAGATCCTCTGACGAAAGCGGGCTGGAGGGCGATACTGTTTATAGCGTTCGGAGCTGTGTTCATCTTGAGCTGTTTAGGATTCGTTGTCCACGCTTATGTTTCCTTTAGTGGACGCAGGGTCCAGTTTGCATTATTAAGAACTGTTGGTTTGACACAATTTCAAATAGGCACAGTTGTACTTTTAGAGCAAGTTTTTGTAATTGCAACCGGGATGGCTTTAGGAGCATGGATGGGCCAAAACCTGGGTGCGATAATCATGCCATTTATTGCAAATGATGATATTGGCACACAAGTTTTACCGCCCTTTGTAACAGAGATAAGCTGGGTAGCATTGATCGGCACGTATGCTGCAATGATTTTTGTGTTCACAGCCATAACTTTTTCGATGATATGGTTTGTTCGGCGCATATCGGTGGTAACAACCTTAAGAATAGGGGAGAATTAATTAGTGATGAATGCAGAAAGTTTAAAACATATTTCATGCGAAGACGTATTCAAAATATATAAAATTGCCGACTTAGAGGTTGTGGCATTACGTGGCCTTGATCTTGACGTTGAAAGCGGAGAGATAGTTGCTATCGTTGGTGCTAGTGGTTCTGGTAAATCCACTTTATTGAATATATTGGCTGGTTACGACTTGCCTTCAGCGGGTAAAGTGTCAGTTTTAGGCAGAGATCTATTAAGTATGACTTCTTCAGAAATAGAAGAATATCGCAGAACTAAGGTGGGTTTTATCTGGCAGCAGACTGGTCGAAATATGTTTCCTTATTTAACCGCAATAGAAAATGTTGAATTGCCCATGATGTTAATTGGAGATACTCCTACCAAGAGGCGTAAAAGAGCTGAGGATTTGCTTGAATTGGTAGGGTTGGGTGATCGCATGAATCATAAACAAGACAGGCTTTCTGGCGGCGAACAGCAGCGCGTTGCCATTGCTATATCCCTGGCAAATAATCCTCCATTGTTGTTAGCTGATGAGCCTACAGGTGAACTTGATGATGCGACTGCAGCTGAAGTTATGAAGGTTTTTGATTCAATTAATCAGGAATTGAACACGACCATAATGATTGTCAGTCACGATCAAGATATAGCGTATAAGGTTGATAGGGTCGTTTTGATTAGAGACGGGAAATTATCGACGGAGATAATGCGTCAAAAGTCGGAAAAAAATGGAGACGAATTGGAAGAATTCATAATTGTTGATGGTAGTGGAAGAGTACAAGTACCTAAAACTTTATTGGATCGTACAAACATTGAAAGAAGAGCAAAAGTAAGGATTGATGATAAAGGTGTTATTTTAGAACCTGGAGGAGGTAATAAATGAATGTAGATAAGTCTATTATATCCGTAGAAAAGGCGGCCAGAAACTTTGAGCTAGCCGGCGAAACTGTATCTGTCCTCAAATCTATTGATCTAAATGTTGAGCCTGGAGAATTTGTTACTTTAATAGGACGTTCTGGTTCTGGGAAAACTACATTACTCAACTTGTTATCTGGACTCGACTCTCCGACTAGTGGCAAGGTTTTGTTCGAAGATCAAAATATGGCTGAGCTAAATGAAGGTAAACTAACTGAATTACGGAGAAGTAAGTTAGGGTTTGTGTTTCAGAGTTTCGGGTTATTACCTCTTTTATCTGCTTTTGAAAATGTTGAACTGCCCTTACGTATTTCTGGTTTAGGTAGTCGTGAGCGTGAAAAGCAAACGAGGAAAGCATTAGATATAGTGGGACTAGTAGGCAGGTCCAGTCATCGTCCTTACGAACTTTCAGGAGGCGAACAGCAAAGGGTTGCTATAGCTAGAGCTATTGTACATAATCCGGTACTGATATTGGCGGATGAGCCAACTGGAGAATTAGACTCAGTTAATTCAAGGGCTATTTTTGGATTATTTAAACAAATGGTTGAGGAAAATAACATGGCTGTAGTAGCCGCAACCCATGATTCAAATCTTTTAGAAATGTCTGATCGGGTATTGAGACTTTCTGAAGGTTATATAGAACAAGACGCCACTTATGGCCAAAGATTTCGGGATTAATTTTTTAATCTGTATTTTAAATTACATTTAATTTAATATGTGGTTATGAAAAAGAGGAGGACCATATGAGTGCTTATACTGCTTATTTAAATGGTAATTGGATTGATTCTGAAGAAATAAAAATCGATCATAGAGATAGGGGATTCCGAACTGGTGATTGTGTTTTTGATACCGCACGAACGTTTGATGGGGTGATTTACAACGTCCGTCGTCATGCTGAGCGATTTACACGGTCACTAAAATATGCTCGCTTGGACTCTGGCCTTACAACTGATGAGTGGGTTGATATATTTAATCAGTCGGTCGAAAGAAACAAACATAATTTAAAAGAAGCAGGGGATTTTTATATATATCCTTTTGTCACAAGAGGAATGGGGTGGCCAGCTCCTGCATCTGGTCCTCCCACGGTAGCATGCATAGCATATCCTGTGTATTTTGGACGATGGTCAGAATGGTTTGATGAGGGTGTAAAAGGTGCAATACCTAAAACGCGAAATCTCTCCGCCGAACAAGTGGATCCGAAAATAAAACATCAAAGCCGAATGCATATGAACCTCGCTGAGATGGAAGCATGGGACATAGACGAAGGGGCATATCCAGTAATGATGGATTTGGCAGGAAACTTGACTGAGGGAACTATTAACTCAGTATTTTTAGTTTCGAATGGAGTCCTGAAATGCCCAACTGATAGCTCTATTTTGCAAAGCGAGTCTCGTTGGACTATTCGGGACTTGGCATCGCAATTAGGCATTGAAACAGCGCAAGAAGATTTGCAGCCATATGATTTGTATACTGCGGATGAAGCCTTTCTGGCTTTTACGGGTCCATGTGTATTGCCATTAACAACTATCGATAAGAGGCCTGTTGGTGATGGTAAGCCAGGACCCATCACAAATCAGCTTTTAGCCGCATGGTCTGAACGCGTTGGAATAGATATTGTTGGACAAGCAAAAAGATACGGTGAAATGGGCAACGCGGGACATCCTGATGCCCCGCAATCGGATAGATAAACGGGAAGGGTTAATGACTTCACTTCTTTTAAAGAATGGTACTGTTTATGACTCTGCTCAGGGAATAAAAGGCCAGAGGTTAGATGTATCCGTTCAAGACAAAAAGATTGTCGAAGTCGCTGCGAATATTGAGCCGAAAGACTTTGATGAAGTCATTGATGTCACGGATAAAATTGTTGCGCCAGGATTAATCGATTTACATTGTCATGTTTTTCATGGATTTAATTCTTCTGGAGTTCATCCAGATGTGGTGGGAGTCGGATCAGGTGTAACGACGGTCGTAGACGGAGGTAGTGCAGGCCACTCTAATTTTGGTGGCTTTCCAACTTATATTCTTCCTAACTCAAAAACTCGAGTATTATGCATGGTGCATATATCGAGTACCGGGTTGTCAGTGATGCCGGAATTGACTGGTATTGAAAATATTGATGTAGAACAAACAGCTCGTGTTGTGCTAGAAAACCACCCCTTAACTCGAGGTATTAAGATTAGAGCTATAGGCCCAACAACTGAAACACTTGGAGTAGAGATAGTTAAGTTGGCCAAGCAGGCAGCAATCAACTCGAAAAGCAGATTGATGGTACATATAGGGGAGCTATATCATCAAGGTAAAACTTTGACTCAAGAGTTATTACCATTGTTGACTAAGGGAGACATCTTAACTCACACGTTTACTCCTAACCCCGGGAAGATAGTCGATAGCCAAGGGAAAGTGTTAACGGAAGTTTTTGATGCCCAGGAAAGGGGCGTAACTTTGGATACAGCTTTTGGTAGATATAACTTTAGTTTTGAGATCGCAAAAATGGCAATGGACCAAGGGTTAATTCCCAATACTATTAGTACTGACATGACGATTCCTGGCAGACAACAATCTGCTCATAGCATGACCGAAATGTTAACCCGATTTATAGCCTTGGGTTTCAGCATAGAAGATGTTATAAAGATGACTACTGAGAATTCAGCAATTGCTTTGGATATGTTAGATTCAATTGGCACGTTGATGGTAGGTAATGAAGCAGACGTAAGTGTTTTAACAATTGTTGATGGAGATTGGCGAGTAAGTGATGTTAAAGGTAACATCCTTCCCGCTAACAGGGCTATAATTCCATACATCACAATAAAATCAGGAGAAGTGATAACTCCAGATTTCGGACCGCATCCTTGGGGGTTTTTGCCAAGAAAAAAATAAATTAAACCATGATTGAAGAAATAGAATTAAAAAAAGTTAGCGGTGTAGCCACAATAACAATCAACAGGCCTCAAAAGCGCAATGCCATCAATTATGATGGATGGCTTGAATTACAGCGCCTAGCTAACGCAGTGGATCAAGATAAAGATATAAAAGTTGTGATACTTCAAGGGTCAGGACAAGATGCATTCTCATCTGGTGCAGATATAGCGGACTTTGATAATTATCGTAGTAATTCAGAAAAAGCGATTATCTATGCAAAAGCCTTTGAGGGTGCAATGAATGCAATAGAGGCGATATCAAAACCTACTATAAGCTCAATCAAAGGCTACTGTATTGGCGGTGGTTGCGAAATGTCTATGGCTACGGATATGAGGTTTGCAGCTGACAACGCTACTTTTGGTATTCCAGTAGCTCATTTAGGTATTCTAATAGGTTACTCGGAAATGACTCGGTTACTTAGATTGGTTGGTGCGGGCAATGCATCATATATATTACTTAGTGGAAAAACAATTAAGCCTGCTGAAGCACTTAGAATAGGATTAATAAATGGAGTGCATTCTCTTGATCAACTAGATGAATTCGTAACTAATCTTGCTGTTTCGATGGTACCTCTTGCACCTTTATCACAAAGTAAGCACAAAAAAATAATGCAAAAAGTATTGTCCAATCCAGGCCTAAATGAATTAACGGAAGAGGAGAGCCTTTTACCGTTTACAAATTTTGATTCTGTTGATTTTATGGAAGGTCGGAAAGCATTTTTGGAAAAGAGGAAACCCAAGTTTAAAGGGTTATAGTCAAGTGTCAAATCAAGCTAATTTTAAGTTGAGGTTACGGATTTAAATGGGTGTAAAACGCGCATTAGATGGTGTTCAAATCTTAGATTGCACCCAAATACTGGCCGGTCCATTTTGCACAATGCTTTTAGCTGATATGGGTGCAGATGTAATAAAAATAGAGAAACCAGCGGGCGGTGACGATACTCGTCGAATGGGACCTCCTTTCGTGGATGATACAGCAGCAGCTTTTCTAATGGTAAATCGTAATAAACGAAGTATCACTGTTGATTTAAAGAATGAAGATGGTATTTATATTTTCAAAGAGCTGGCAAAAAAGTCTGACATACTAGTTGAAAATCTACGCCCAGGTACAATGGAAAAACTCGGACTTTCTTATAGTGAAATACGATCAATTAAACCCGAAATAGTATATTGTTCTATTTCAGGCTTTGGAGCAACGGGACCTTATTCAAAAAGGTCAGGATTTGATTTAGTAGCCCAAGGCATGAGTGGGCACATGAGTTTCACTGGTCACCCAGATAGTGAACCTGTGAAATTGAGTGTGCCAATTAGTGATTTAAACGCCGGTATGTTTGCTGCATATGGCATTTTGTCTGCGTACATAAATAGACTAAAGACTGGAGAAGGTCAGTATTTAGACACATCTCTGTTAGAGGCTGGGATTGCTTATACAATGTGGGAATCCGCAAGTTTATTTTATGAAGACGTAATTCCAACTCCAGTTGGTTCCCGTCATCGTATGGCAGCACCATATCAAGCTTATAGCACATCTGATGGGTATATTAACATTGGAGTTGCAAATCAAGGTACATGGATTAGATTGTGTGATGCCATGGACAGAGCAGAAATGAAAGATGATCCGAGGTTTAGTACAAATGCAAAAAGAGTTGAAAATCTATCAATATTGAAGGTGGAAATTGAAAAGACTCTTCAGCGGCATGATACTGAACATTGGTGGAATCAGTTTATTAAATTTAATGTTCCTTCAGGCCCAATTTATGATATGAAACAAGTGTACGAAGACAAACATGTACAAGCTCGAGAAATGATGCTGGATATCAAGCATCCAAGTCTTGGAGACATAAAGAATGTTGGTTTTGGAGTTAAATTATCAGGTACTCCGGCTTCAGTTCGTATGCCCCCTCCAGATTTAGGACAGCATAATCAAGAAGTGTTAGAGTCCATGGGATTTAAAGAATCAGATATTGCCAGGTTAAAACAAACCGGTGGTCTCGGATAAAAACTAACCTTTAATTCGCTGAAGTACGTTTCTGACTGATCCGACCAACGTATCTATTTCTGTTTCAGTAGTAAGGCTGCATACGGCACCTTGAACTTTAGCAAACATCAGAATTCCCTCATTCATTAAACCGGTGTACAGTACTTTTTTAAGCTCCTGATCTCCCCGCAGCATAGATCTGTAGTCAGTAATGTCTTCATCCGAGAATTGAATCGCGAATAGAGATCCCATTCCAGTTGCCTGCCCTGGGATTTCAAGTTCACCGAATACAGCGTTTATCTTTTGTCTGATCTCATCACCCTGGCCATTTAATCGGTTAAAAACATCAGGTGTTAACTGCTTAAGAGTTTCTAATCCCGCGATCATTGTAGCTGGATTAGCGTTAAATGTGCCTGCATGTGAAATTACTGGACCTTTTTCATTATCGTATAGAGCCATTAACTCTTCCTTGCCTCCCCATGCTCCGATTGGTAATCCGCCACCTATAATTTTCCCGAAAGTCGTGACGTCAGGAGTAACTCCATAGATTTCTTGAGCTCCACCACTAGATAGGCGGAAACTTTGTACTTCGTCAAAAATCAGAACAATACCAAGTTGAGTAGTGAGGTCACGGATTCCCTGAAGAAACTCTGGTGTCGCAGGTACATAACCGAAATTGGATGAAACAGGTTCCATTATTACCGCTGCCAAATCGTCCACATTCTTTGTAATAATTTCTGTGCATTTGTCCAGATCGTTGTAAGGTAGCACAATTACATCGTCAATTACACTTTGAGGTTGCCCAGGCCACTCTGGCACAGGGGTTGTTTCGTGTGGATTCAACTTACTCATTGGAGTGTATACGCTTACTGAAACATACTCATGATTCCCATGGTATCCGCCTTCGAATTTTGCAAACTTTGGTTTGGATGTGAATGCCCGAGCCATTCTGATAGCGTTGAGCGTCCCTTCTGTTCCTGAGTTGGTAAATCTTACTTTGTCAACTGATGGAACTCGATCCACTATGGTTTTTGCTAACTCAACCTGCACTTCGGTTGGGGCTGAATAACTCAATCCTATATCAGCCTGTGCCTTAACTGCTTCGGTTACTGCTGGGTTTGCATGGCCGACGATATAAGTGGTGGCGTTAAGCATAAAATCTAGGTAACTGTTTCCGTCCACGTCGTAAACGTGATGCCCAGATGCTTTGTCAACAAAGAAAGGATAAGGGTCAAAATATGCTGTGGCTCGTGAACTACCTCCTGGCATATATTTAGAAGCTTCTGCCTGCATAGTTTTGGATTTTGGGTGGTTGGCAGTGAATGTTCTAATTTCTTGATCCATTTTGTTCGACATAGCTTTCCTCTTAATAGTTTTTTAATTATTATGCTAATCTTAACCTATATCATATCCGTTTACTGGGCTGTTAATCCACCATCAATTACTAATTCAGATCCAGTCATATACGAAGATTCATCCGAGGCTAAAAATAATGCTGCATTACAGACGTCAATTGGTCTAGCAAACCTACCTAGCGGTATTTCAAGCCCCCTCTGTCTTTTTAAATTTATCTCTGGGTATACTTCAGTTAACATATCAGATTCCACAGGTCCTGGATGGATAGAATTTGCTCTCACGTTATCTTTAGCATGTTGCAAAGCCGTAGACTTGGTGAATACACGTACTGCTGCTTTTGACGGATTATAAGCTGTGGAAATTTTGCTTCCGATTATCCCGGCAGTTGACGAGATATTTACTATAGATCCGCCTCCTGCGGAAATCATCTTAGGTAGCACGATTTTTGTGCCTAGAAATACACCTTTTGCGTTTACACTCATTATTGAGTCCCATTTCGCACCATCTGTTTCCAAAATTTTTCCTGATCTATATATGCCAGCATTCTGCACCAATATTGTTGGTAGACCAAAGATCTTAACGGTTTTATTTACTAGCTCTATCCAACTTGATTCGTTTGTGACGTCAAGATATGTGAAAATTGCGTTGCCAAACTTTTTTTGGGTGTCTCGTTCAATTTGTTTACCTTTTACTGAATCAATATCAGCAATTACTACTGCCGCTCCTTCGGAAGCAAATGTTTGAACTTGAGCAGAACCTAAATTACCTGTTCCGCCCGTTATTATTGCGATTTTATTAGCAAGTCTCATTCCCAATTAATAAGAGCCTTTAAGTTGCTGTATTTCTTTGGCATCACAAATGAAGAGTTCATAACTTGTGCGTGGCTCTATCTCTTTTTACGTTCCAAGATTCCCAATAAGTAACTTCTTCTACCGGCTTCCTTTTCGGCTGAGACCATCTACCTTTAACTGGGTACCCAAGAGGGATTATTGCCATTGTTAAGGTGTCATCCGGAAGATTAAGGAGGCTTTTAATTTGAGTTTCATTTGTAGAATGAAGCGCTGTTAGTGTTGAGCCTATTCCATATGCTCTTGCTGCTAACATTAAGTTTTGAACTGCCCCATAAATAGATGATCCGGTTCTTGGATCTTGAGAACCAGCAACATCCCTTAGAACAGGAATAATCCAGACTGGTGCATCATGTATATGATTTGCCAGATGATCTGCGCTCAGGAAGTTTTTTGGCCCTAGCGCATCATCGTCGGTGCCAGATAATATTTCTTCTCGCCTAACCCCATATTCCTTATTCCAGTTTTCAAGATACCAATGAGCAATTTTTGTTTTAGTGTTTTTATCTCTAATCACCATCCATACCCAACCTTGTTTGTTCCCACCTGAAGGACCTCGTATGGCAGCATCAATAATATCCCATATAATTGCGTCCGATATTGGTTTGTTAGATAGGTATCTTCTGGACGGAGTGGAATGCAAGCCATCAATTAAACCTATGGACTCAAAGTGTTCCTTATCCAATGATAAATCCTTTTTTAAAAACGAGTGCTGAAACTTATTGCTAAAGTATAATCAGAGTCATCCTAAAAGCAAGGGCATGAGTCAATAATTATGTCCCTGCAAAATAGATCAACAAGTTTGGGTGGTTCAATAGTACAAGACCCAACTATTGCGGCAGTAAAATCAGCTGCTTAATCACTCATTCATAGAGCCAGATCGAAAGCCTTCTATATCAATAGTTATGTATTTATATCCTAGTGATTTCAATCGTTTTGTAATTTCTTGTTTAATTGATGGCGTTAATAATTTATCGAATTCGCTAATAGGCAGTTCTATTCTAGCTACAGTGTTATGATCCCGAACCCTAAGTTGATCAAACCCTAGATCTCTCAGCACTTGCTCAGCCGCTCCAATTCGGTTTAATAATTTACTTGAAATTTGTGTTCCGTAAGGCACTCTTGATGCAAGGCACGCTTGAGCCGGTTTGTCCCAGGTTGGCAGGTTCATATCCCGTGAAAGAGCTCGAATATCTGTTTTCGTTAGTCCTACCTCTGCTAATGGGCTTATTACACCATGATCGCTAGCAGCCTTTATGCCTGGTCGATAATCACCTAAATCATCATGGTTTGTTCCATTAGCAACCGTCTTATAATTTAATTTAGATGCCAACTTTGAAAGCTCTTGGTAAAGAGTATCTTTGCAGAAATAACATCTATTCGGCTGATTCGCCTTATACTCTGGTCTTTCTATCTCCTGTGTTTTTATAATATGACACGAGAAGCCAACGGTTTTAGACAAAGAAATAGCTTTATTGATCTCAATATCAGTAATGCTCGGGGATTTTGCGATTACCGCTAATGATTTGTTTCCTAATACTTGATGCGCTACGGAAGCTAAAAGAGCACTATCAACGCCACCTGAGTATGCGACGATCAACGAATCACTCAAAGAAACTCTCTCCTTTAAAGCAATCAATTTATTCTCTAAATTTGTAGATTCAATAGCTTGCATTAGTTGATTTTAGTATCGCTGGTCGTAAATTTGTGACTTATTCCTCTGAAACAAAACGCTTAAGAACATTATTAGTTATTTTTGATACATCATTATTATAATTATTGTGCGATAAAGAGCCGCACCATGATATAGAACCAGTTGAAAACACTGCTCCATTATTTGGTCCTTCGTAATACACCATATCACCTCTAACCAATGGATTTACGGTGCCACCTTGTAATCCATCATTTAGCAACACCTCTTCAATTACATGTTGGTATACATCAGAGAATCCGTCTGTTGTGGCCAGAACAAGAGCATGTGGAGGTGTGCCGAGCTCTATGTCAGCTCTATCTATTTCAAAACCGCCTGCACCTCCTTGAACCAATCCATAGTCTCCGAATTCCTCTCCTTCATCAACTCCTTCCATAATGAATGAAACTCTCGGGTCTTTACTTTCTTCTGATTTCCGGTATGGGTTAGATGTATCAAATCCTTGAGATGTAAACCCTACACCTACTAACTGTTGTGGGGGTCGTCCCCTAAATCTCCATAGACCACCCAATTCCCCTGTGCTTTGATGATAATATTCTCCCGGGGCAGCTTCCCAAGCTTCCGTACCTCGGTGTCTTCTTACTTCTATTGAGTGAGTGGAGTCTGTTCCATAAGATGTTACCCAGTAATATCCATTCCCTCCCAAGTACATATGCCTACCTCCATCTACAAGATATTCCTCTAGGTAATCTAACATTTCTCCAGTCCAGTATTCTGGGTGAGAACCACTCACGACTACTTGATATCTGCGTAATAGATCTGCTCCCTCTAGGTGTAAGTCTTCGTCAGTAGCTACATCAAATTCATGCCCCATTTGTTCGAGCCAATCAGTTAAGTGTAGGTCGGCATTGAATTGGTGGGGAGCCCCCTTCATATTATCCAACAACGGAAAAATATATTTAGGCCTCATGTTCAGAATAGGCCTCAGTCTGGATGAGTGAGCGACTCCGCTGCCATCTGTGTGTCGGTCATACAGGCTGCGTAGTTTGTTATCGACCATGTATCTATCTGGATCCGTGGCAGGATGATCCCACTTTATTCCTGTATCTTCCCCGAATAGTCCCTCATAATCGATTCCTGGTGTATTCCAATGAAAATTAGCATATGCCAGGTAACTATTTGTAGGCACTAAAAACAAAATGGGTGCAGTAGATGTTTTGATTGGTGGACGCACAAAGAAGGGTATGTAATCTTCTGCATCGTTTGATTTGAGTCGTGCCGCATATACTCCACTACGCAAATTTTCTGGCACTTTTAGCTTAAAGCCTACTTCCCATTCCGCGTCGTCCAAATGGTCATCATGGAAATGTATGGCTCCATATAATTCGGGTGCTATTTTATAGTTTTGTTCTTGACCTCTCCAAAGATGTCCGGTCATTCCTCTGTAAGGTCTATTGATCACCCGTCCATTGTGGCCGTTACCTGATATGTCGTCCACCTCTGATTTTGAAAAATTCGTGGTAAATGTCCAGGCAGAAACTAAATTCCCATCACCAACTTCATTAGCTGGAGCCTCATTTTTTAACCTGTACACCTCGTCTTTTGTTAAAGCACAACTGTAAATTTTTGGACTGTCTATTTTGCCATTGTATTTGGAGTCAATTAAAAACTCAGAACTTTTATTTGTGTAAGAGTGAGCGGCCATCATGAAAGGCACGTCAGTTTTAGGGGTTTTTACAAATTCAACATCCGTCTTCGTTTCTACTAGAGAAGGTTCATTAGGCCAAATCGTAAGAGGAATTTGATAGATTGCGACTTGTTGTTTATCAGCATCATAGCTAATTGCAGCAAAATACCAGACCCCGTCTCTCATTGGCACATTTGATGATACTCGTAAAGATGTTTTTGAGTTCGCACAAGTCAATCCTAAACAACCATTTTCGGTAATAATCATGCGGTATCCAACAGAGTCAGACCCCGACCATTTACCAAGTATAGTTTGCTCTCTAAGTTTGGTCGTCGTTGGGTAGATCCAAGCTTGAATAGTCAGGCTTTCAGTAATATTCAGTTCTTCTGCATCGGGTACAGTTACATAAGATCCATTTCTTATTTCCTGAAACTTGCCTTTGTACTCTCCATCTATGTGTGTTTTAACATATTCTTCTTTAAAGCCTGGCCCATCTTGACTCGTGTCTCCGTGAATCAGGCGAACTATATCTGCATGATAATTGTCGTTTTGACAACTGACCATAAAGTCTATATTCTCGCCTGGGTGTAAGCTCAGTTTGTTTGCATATCCAACGACTTTCATGATTCAATCCTTATTAGTATTAAAGTTAATAGATTTACGAAATGTTAGCATTTAAAATTTTGTTTTCGCAATTTTATTAGATATATCGATCAGCTCTATATCATAAAACACAGAATTTCATTCCAAAAACAAATGTAAGAGAGCACGAAAATTAACGAAGAATCCATTAAGAAACTTTTAGAAAGATATAGCGAGGGCGAACTAAGCTCAGAAGAAGTCATAACAAAATTGGCTTATATGCCCTATCAAGACCTCGGGTTCGTGAAAGCCGACCACCACAGGGAATTGCGGACTGGTTTCCCTGAGGTTATTTTTGGTCAGGGTAAAACGACGGAGCAGGTTGTGAAAATTTCAACAGAGATACTTAAATTTAGTGATCGGTTAATGATTACACGTGCATCTAATGAAATGTATTCGCAAATAAAAAATCTTTCTTCGGAAGCAAAGTATCATGATATTGCTAAAGCTATAACGATTGACACAAGGCACCCGGTTTCGAAACAAAAGGGAGTTTTAATTGTTAGCGCTGGCACGTCCGATTTACATGTTGCAAAAGAAGCACAGATAATTGCCGAGCTAATGGATTGCACAGTCAAAATGTTAATTGATGTTGGAGTGGCAGGGCTTCATAGATTGCTCGACAATTTAGAAGAGATAAAAAAACATAATGTGATTGTCGCTGTCGCTGGAATGGATGGTGTTTTACCTGCAGTGTTAGCAGGGCTTGTTAAAGCTCCCGTTATAGCCGTGCCTACCAGCATTGGCTATGGCGCAAGTTTTGAAGGGATAGGTCCTTTATTGACCATGTTAAATTCATGTGCTCCAGGCGTATCAGTAGTAAATATTGATAATGGATTTGGCGCAGGATACCTGGCTGCTGTGATCAATAAATCTATCGAGGATTAAAAAAAGTATGAGAGAAAGAGTAGTTGGCAACTCAGGGATACTTGCCTTTTCAGTCATAAAACCATTTGGTCTTTTACCGGAAGGTATGTCGTATGGGGGAGTTAGCGCATGTTGTGTTGATTCAGAAGACAGAGTTTATGTCTTACGAAGGTCTGATCCTCCAGTTATAGTTTTTGACAGGGACGGCAAATTTTTGAATTCTTTCGGCAATGGACACGTAATAGAGGGTCATGGGATGTCTATATCATCTACGGACGATATTTGGATAACTGATAAAGATGGTCATGTGGCACTAAGGTTTAATACATCGGGTAAAATCACAATGAAATTAGGAAATTATGAAGTTCCTAAATTACAAGAACCATTTTCTCACCCGTCTGATGTTGCTGTTCACAGAAATGGGGATATTTATATATCTGATGGTTATGGGAATTCGAGAATCCATCATTTTTCTCCAGATGGGGAATTAATTAAAAGCTGGGGCAAGCCAGGTAATGGACCCGGGGAATTTACAGTTCCTCATGCTTTGGCTTTTGATAGTAAAGACAGATTATTTGTTTGTGACCGTGAAAATTACAGGATTCAGGTTTTTAATACAGATGGTAATATTATTGATATTTGGCCAGACCACTATAAGCCAATGGATATATATATTGATAAAAAAGACAGGATATTCGTTACAGATCAAGTTCCTCGAATATCTGTTTTAGATGGTGATGGAAAATTAATTGCCAGAGGTCTGCACCGTGGCCATGGGATTTGGGGTGATTCTGTTGGGAACATCTATTCTTGTTGGCCTCAACCTAATTCAAATCCAGTGGTGAAATTAGAATTAATTGAACCTGCTTCATGATTTGGTCAAAAGGATGAACAATGAAGATAACTGATATTAAAACAACCCTATTATCTTTTCCAATACCAGAGGAAAAAAGATGGCGTACCGACTTGGGAGTTGCCACTAAATCAGACAATTGTCTGATTCATATTGAAACTGATAATGAAATATCAGGAGTCGGAGTTGGGTACGGTAATCCTGAAGTTGTTAAATCGATTGTTGAGACTCAATTAAAACCTTCACTGATTGGAGAAAACCCTTTATATATCGAAGGACTGTGGGAAAAAATGTATAGTGGTTCACGAGGTATACCGAGCTTAAATAGAGGTGTTTCACAGCCGACTTTTAGCCGGCGTGGCGATACACTATGTGCGATAGCAGGTATTGATATTGCGTTATGGGATATTCTTGGAAAATTTTTTGAAAAGCCTATTTACCAAATTTTGGGTGCGTCAAGAAATAGAGTAAGAGCATATGCTTCAGGAGGTTGGGCTCCAGGCAATAAAGCCGGAGAAGAAATGGGGCAATATGCTGCTAAAGGTTTTAGTGCTGTAAAAATGAGAGCTGAAGGCATAGATGGATTCTCATTAACAAAGCTTAGAACTAGAGTTGGATCTGCGCGAAAAGTTTTGGGTCCTGATATTGAATTAATGGTGGATGCACATGGGTCTTTTGATGTTTCCACAGCAAAAAGGGTAGCCAAAATTCTAGAGGAGTTCAATGTAGATTGGTTTGAGGAGCCGGTGTCCTATGATGATCATATCGGACAGGCTGAAGTCAGGAAAAGCACCTCAGTTCCAATTTCCTCTGGAGAAAGTGAGTCTACTCGATTCGAAGTGCTGGATTTGCTAAGAAACAGGTCGGTTGACATAGTTCAACCGGATGTGGCGATGTCTGGAGGGATAACTGAAAATCGAAGAATTGCTGCTCTAGCGGGTGCATACAACGTTCGATATGCACCACATGTCTGGGGTAGTGGAGTTACATTTGCCGCTAGTATTCATTTGGCGATGCATGCTCCAAACTGTTTTATTTTTGAAGTTTCTCAGAGCAATTCGCCTTTGAATTGGGAACTATTTGTTGAACCTTTCGAAATAAAAGATGGATACGTGTGCGCTGCTGACCGTCCCGGGTTGGGGTTCACTCTTCGAGATGGGTTAGAAAAACAATATCCTTTCCAAAAGGGACCGAGTTACATCTATTAAACCAGTGTTATCATAGTCTTAAATGTCTTATTCTAAATTCGAATTTACCCAAATATCGCGACTTGAGGTTGAAGCTTTAGGCAAGCCAGGAAATCGTACATTCCGTATTATCACTGAAAGTAATAATAGTGTTGCGTCAATATGGATTGAAAAAGAACACTTGTTACAGCTGTCTTTGTCTGTAAAACAATTGCTAGATTCCATTGTTGAAGGCGAGGATGCTGCAGTGTCTGGTATGGCTCCCACTCAGTTTGAAGCGCCAGAAACTACAAAATTAGATTTCAAAATAAGCAGCCTTTCATTAAGGCATGATGATGCCTCTGGCATGTTTTTAATCGAGTTTAATGACGCTGACAGTGTAGAGGACAAGGACGATACTCCTGATTTGCGATTATGGGTTAATAAACACCAAGCAGATTCATTTGCTGATCAAGCGATGCACGTTTGTGCCGCAGGAAGGCCACTTTGCAATCTTTGTGGAGCGCCAGTCGACTCTCCTGAAGAAGGCGGTCATAGATGTCCAAGAAGAAATGGAAACCATACCGCAGATGAGATACAAAAGATTTAAAAATTTGTAATTTCAGTCGTAATTTGTTTGGATATATATTAATTTAAATCAATGTCGGTTGAACAAAAATCAGAAAATGTAATTGATCCGCCTGGCTTGATTGCGAAACAGATACTGGAGTCGGCTGAAATCATTTCTGGCGGCCAATTACTTCTGGGCTCAAATAGTACCTTTTTAGTAAATCTCGACGCGGACGACGGAAAGATAATGCGGGCTATATACAAGCCTAAGATAGGTGAAAAACCTCTACACGATTACCCAACGCAGACTCTATACAGAAGGGAATACGCTACTTACTTGATGTCTCGATTTTTAGGCTGGCCGAATATCCCCATAACTGTGGTAAGAGAAGGCCCTTTGGGGGTTGGAACATTACAGTCTTTTATTAACTTTGACCCAAATAAAAACTATTTCACTTTAAGAGAAAAGCGGCTAGAAGAACTGGTGGTCGTAGCTCTTTTTGACCTTGTAGTCAATAATGGTGATAGGAAGGGCGGACACTTTCTAGAAGATATTACTGGAAAGATTTGGAGTATTGATCATGGTCTCACATTTCATAAGGACTTCAAATTACGTACCGTTATGTTCGAATATTGTGGATCTTCATTTCCCAAAGAACTTATTGATGATATAAAAAACTTAGCAATTCAATTAGAAAGTAAGGATACTCAACATAAAATATTGGCAGACCAAATTAGTGATGTTGAAATCGATGCTTTAATTAGTAGATTGCTATTTATTATTGAGAATCCTGAACATCCGGTACTAGATCCTTATATTGATGTTCCTTGGCCACTTGTTTAATGCAATGAGCAACAATTGTTTAGATAATCAACAAAAACACTTAAAAATTAGATTTTAAATAAGTTTTTCAGCGTTCTTTTCCAGCTAAATTTGTATTCAAGATTTTGGCAAATAAGGTTCACTATTCCAGTTGAGCCAAAAACCAAGGGTGCATGCCATTTACGTAGTTTGGCTACGTCAACATCATCTTTTACTGATTGGTTGTAGAATGAATGAAAGTCGGACCATATGACCTTTGTTTTACCTTTGCTTCCGGCTTTTATGTTTCCTCCAGCTTCTTTGATGATTATTAGCCCTGCCGCCACATCCCATATTGCTAACGAACCAAGTAGTGCGGAATATTGAAGAACACCGGTCGCAACCATAGCTAGTTCATATGCGATACTACCTAATATTCTAGGTTCGCCTTTAATCCTGTCTGTAAATCGGTAATAGTTATGGAAAGAACCTGGTATACCTACTAAGCTTACAGCCTCGGGTGACTCTCTATCTTTTATCTCTATACGTTTATTATTTAAATAAGCTCCTTTACCAATAACTGCATGAACAATGTCCCCTCCCTTGTTCCCATTGGGAATAAATATTGCTCCAGCGATCGGAATCCCATCACGTAAAACACCAATAGAACATGCAAATACCCTAAGTCCATTGGAAAAATTTCTCGTGCCATCTAGTGGGTCGATAACCCAAACGTACTTAGGTATTGTTTTATTCGTTCCTGTTTGATCTTCTTCACCTATTACCGCGTGATCTGGAAAAGACTTAAGGATAGATTTTTTTAATAAATCCTGGACAGTTTTATCGGCTTCAGTAACTGGATCAGTTTGGGCACTATCTTTGTATTCAATATGAATTGGTTTGCCAAAATAAGTAAGTAGGGTTTTCCCAGCTTCTTTAGCAAGCAACTTCAATTCACTTTCAATTTCTAATAAATGTAAATTATCTTCAGAAGCCAATTTTCAACACCATTACTTTAAAGAGATTTTAAATTTCACAAACTACGCTGTTCAACGTATTTCATAATTGCTTGTTTCTGCTGACCATAATATAAAATCACTGATATGGGTATTAAATTTAATCTACGGCCAGGGAAAATAGTAGTGGTACAGCTTTTTGGAAAAATTGGTGGATCAATAAAATCGCCTGTTTACGAAAAGTTAATTGAGAGGTTGCGGAAGGACAAATCATGTAAAGCATTAGTTTTAGATATTGATTCTCCGGGAGGAACCGTTACCGACTCAGAATACATATATCATGTTTTATCCAGGTTTGGATCGGATAAGCCAATAGTTTCTAATGTAAGAGGATTGGGAGCTTCAGGAGCATATCTAATAGCTTGTGCAGGGCGCACAATAGTGGCCTCTCCAGGAGCTATTGTCGGTTCAATTGGAGTTATATCTATTAGACCTATGGTAGAAGAGCTATTAAAAAAAGCTGGTATAGATGTCAATGTAACAAAGACAGGACTTTACAAAGACATGGGAGCATATTGGAGACCTACTACAAAAGAAGAGGAAATTAAACTTCAAAGTTTTGTTGATGAATCATATAAACGATTCTTAGGGGTGGTTATGAATGCCCGAGGCCTCCCTAAGACTGAAGTTGAAAACCTAGCAAATGGTGAAGTGTTCTGGGGCGCTGCCGCTTTAGAAAATGGTTTGGTTGATAAATTAGGGACTTTGGATACAGCGATTGATACAGCAGCTGAATTAGCCAACTGCAAAAGGAAAGTAGTCACATTAGGACCAAAGAAATCCTTGATGCAAAAAATTACTGGATCATTGTCATCATCTCTGGTCGATTCAACTGTAAATGAGTTAGAAACAAGGATATGGTCTGATTACGTCAGATACTGATGAATGTGAGTGTTTTAGTCCGTCATTTATGTCTCAATTGACTTTTTTTATTTAGTTCTGTATGCTGGCGCCAATCCTGTGTTTCCAGGTCTAATTTGTCCAATTCGTAAAAATATCGTTTTGGAAGGAAGATTTCGCAAATCATTTAGCAAAATTTAGATATGAGGTGTCAAATGCCTGAAACACACTTAGCGACAGTAGCTCATTTATTACGGCGTGCTGGATTCGGAGCCGGACGTACAGAAATAGAAGCATACGCAGCTAATCCTTATGAAGAAATTGTTGAAGATCTTTTAAGCCCTGAGAAAGCCCCTGAATATGACTCTGATTTAATTTCTCGACATTTGATGGGCACGGTCACTGGTGATTCATATCCACAAATTCAGGCTGCTTGGATTTACAGAATGATTAACACTCCTCGTCCACTAGAAGAACGCATGACGCTCTTTTGGCATCACATCTTTGCGACTGGCTATACTAAAAGTGAAGATGCGCTTGTCTGTGCAAAGCAAATTGACATGTTTCGTTCCATTTGTTTGTCTGATATGAAAACGATTCTTATATCTCTATCGAAAGATCCTAATATGACATTCTGGCTTGATAATAGTGAAAATCATAAGGATTCTCCTAATGAAAATTACGGCCGTGAGATTATGGAGTTGTTCTCAATGGGTATAGGCAACTATACCGAGGAAGACATAAAAAATGCAGCAAGAGCTTTTACTGGTTGGACCTTTAGTCAAAATATACCGTTGTACCCTTTCGGTTCATATTCACCTGCATTTGAATTCCGTCAAGATGACCATGATTATGGTGAGAAGCACTTTTTAGGAGAGGTTGGAGATTTTGATGGTGATGATATTGTGGATATTATAGTTCGGCAGCCAGCAACTGCTAAATTTATATCTCGCCACTTATACAATTTTTTTGTTGAAGATGAAGCTCAGGTTCCAGCTTGGAGTATTCAAGAACCGAGGAATCCTGAAGCTATTGAAACACTTTCTAAAACCTTCCGTGATACAGGTGGCAATATACGTGAAGTTTTACGTGTATTGTTAAACTCAGATTTTTTTAAAGAAGCTCGATTTAAGAAAATAAAAAGTCCGGTTGATTTCGTAGTAGGTACAGTAAAACTAACGGGAACGCACACCATTCCGGAACCTGATTTAGTTAATCTTGCAGCAGCAACTTCGTTAATGGGTCAGACTTTAATGGACCCTCCAACTGTAGAAAGCTGGCATACGGGTCCAGAATGGATCGATAGTGGAACTTTAACGGATAGGATTAACTTTGCGGTAGAACAGATAGGTGATATTGAGAGCGCTGGAATAAAAGATCTCATAAATCGAATTAAATCTAAAGGTGATGAAATATCGCCGCCTGATTTTGTTAACAATTGTTTAGAATTGCTGGGGCATATGGAGGTTGATGACAAAACGAAACAAGGCCTTATGGAATTTGCTGAGAAAGTTGGCGGACTGAAATTTACAACCAGTGATCAAGAGCAGGAGAGTTTAGAAAATATAAAACAGATGCTGCAGATGTCGGTATCAAGCCCGGAATATCAATTTGCATGAGGTTTATTAAAGGAAAAATATTATGACTACCGTTACTGCACCCCCAGTTCTAGTTGTTGTACAGCTTAGCGGAGGGAATGACTTCATGAATACTGTCATTCCTATCTCAAACGGCATTTATCATGATTCTCGCCCAATTCTAGGAGTTAGTGAAGAGGATGCTTTGCCGCTAAACAATGAACTTGCTTGGAACCCAGTAGCTGCTCCGTTGAAATCACTTTATGATCAGGGTAATGTCGCAATTATTCAAGGAATAGGTTACGAGAATCATAACAGGTCTCATTTTCGTGGTATGGATATATGGCATACGTGCGAACCTGAGAAAATAGTAACTGAAGGCTGGTTGGGCAAAACAATTAGAGAACTGGATCCCTCTGGGGAAAACGTAGTAACTGGTGTTAGTTTCGGTAAAGGGTTACCGAGAGCAATGGTTTCACCTGGTGTGCCGGTTACATCTGTTAGTGATTTAGATTCTTTTGGAGTCATGTCTGCTATCGATGAAAAAAAACAAAAGGAAGAAGCCCTTAATGTGTTTAAAAGAATGTATACACCGGTAATGGGATCGGGTGTTGTCGCGGATTATTTGTCTAACACTGGAACGAATGCTCTGGCAAGTTCAGAGATTTTAGGAACGGTTCCCGGTAAATATACTTCTACGGTTGAATATGCGGATGATTCAATTTCCAAAAGTTTACGTGATGTGGCTCGGGTGCACACTGCAGGTATCGGTACAAGGGGTTTTTATACTCAACATGGTGGCTATGACACTCATGCAACTCAATTAGCGGTACATCCAAAACTACTTAAAGAATTAACGCGTGCGATTATGGATTTTTTCGAAGACCTAAGAAACCATAATGCCTCCGAAGAAGTGGTCATGTTAGTTTTTAGTGAGTTTGGAAGGCGAATTAAAGACAACGGGAGTGGAACAGATCATGGTTCCGGCGGTGGAGCTTTTGTAATTGGAGATCGTGTTAAAGGGGGACTATATGGGCAATATCCTTCGCTTGAATTTTCTGATCTAGCCAATGGTGAGGACATGGGATTCAATATTGATTTTAGAGGAGTCTACTCGACTTTGTTAGATCAATGGTTGGGGCTTGATGCAAGCCCGATTGTTAATGGCACTTATGAACAAATAAGCCCATTTAAAAAAGACTATTAATTGACAGAGGTATTGTAAACATGGCTGCAGCCGACGCTTTATTTAGATGCGGTTTTCCTTATGTTAAAACACTTGGGATGCGTAGAGTTACATCTGCGGCCGTAGATGTTATACCCGGTTCAGATGGACGGGTGTATGTTTTGGTTAGAGCTGAGATCCCAATAGGCGGATGCTGTATTCGCATACTAAATTGGGAAGATGAAGATTTTGGCACGATAGGCGAAACAGGTAGTGGAGACGGACAGTTTTCTTGGCCTACTAAACTATTAATTGACCAAGATGAAAACCTTATAGTTTCGGACGAGGCTCTAAATCGTATTACCGTTATGGCCAAGGACGGATCATTTTTATATAAGTGGGGACAAACAGGGGAAAAAGAAGGTCAATTGAACCGGCCTTCTGGAATGGCCTTAGATAAAGATAATAATCTTATTATCGTCGATAGTTTTAACCATCGAGTTCAAAAGTTTACAAAAAATGGAGATTATATTTCATCATGGGGACATCAAGGTTCTGGTCCTGGTCAATTTAGTTATCCATGGGGTGTGGCAGTTAGGGGGGATAATCATATCTTTGTATCTGACTGGAAAAATAATCGGATTCAGCATTTCACAGAAGAAGGAACATTCGTGAAAGAATTCGGACAAGATAATAAGAATGAACTAGGCCTGAATCGGCCAGCTGGTATCACAATTGACCAAGATGGAGACGTATATGTAGCGGATCGAGATAATAATCGTATTGCAATATTTGATGCTAATGGGAGATATGTTCAAAAACTGTTGGGCGATTCGCAACTTACAGGCATGGCAAGACAATATGTCAAAACGAATCCAGTTGTATTAAGGCTTAGGGAAATGTCCCAGCTGGATGATCAGAAACTATTTAGGTTTCCAGTGGGTGTTACTGTTGACAACAATGGTATGTTATGGGTCGCAGATTATGGTTCTCATAGGATTCAAATTTACAAAAAAGATGCTGAAAGGTTACAACCTCATGAGTTGGAACCACCCCTAAAGTCTCCAAAGTTGATCATTAATTAAATGGAAATACCTATTTAACAATGCCAGTTAGGATTGGATTCACCCAATATAGGTTGCAGCTTTTAAGGCAGGAGCTTGAAAGACTGGTAGCAGAATTACCGGCATTAGGCGCTTTGAAGGTTATTATTACTGGAGACCTTTTAACTGAAGATATAACCCCATCAAGTATTATTGAATTAATTATTGTTCAGGATACCGAAGCATTATATTTGGACCGGATAGATTTTTTTGTTTCACATCTTAGGCCCAACGTCGGGGTTGAAATATCCGTACTAAACCCTAACGAATTCTCTAATTTAGAATCAAGTAATTTAACGATGTTTAAAAAAATAAAGCCTGAAGGTGTTTTATATGAACTCTAATATCAAATCAGAGGTAGATAGGTGGTTAGAGCAAGCTGAACATGATATTGAATCGGCACGCATTGTAACGGAGCATAGCTTATATAGCTGGGCGTGTTTTATGTGCCAACAGTCTAGTGAAAAAGCCGTTAATGCCTTTTTATATTCTAATAATGTAGAGGAAGTCTGGGGCCACTCATTAGCTGATTTATGTGAGGATGCCAAAGATTTTGATCCCAGTTTTGAAATGATAAAATCGGTTGCTATTCTATTGGATAAGTACTATTTTTCGACTAGATATCCATCTTATCTACCTGGAGGCACCTCGATAAATGCATACTCTGAGGATGAATCACTAAAAGCGATAGAAATATCACAGGAAGTATTAAGTTTTGTCAGAGGCAGGATTTACGGCGATTAATCTTTCAATCTCATTTTTGAACACAACAGCCCAATTTGATTATTAGATTAATTATTTTCTAATTTTGCCTTTTCCCATAGATCATTTTGTTCTGATAAAGAAAGCCCATCAACTGACCTACCCTGTTTTTCACAAGACTCTTCTATGAACTTGAAACGTTTTTCAAATCTTTTATTTGATTTTCTTAAAGCAGATTCAGCATCTATATTATTCCATCTGCATAGATTCACAATAGAGAATAGAATATCTCCTAATTCATGTTCTTTATCGGCGTCTGTCTCACTTTTATTAAACTCTGAAATCTCTTCCGAAATTTTGTTTAAAACTCCATCTAAATCTTCCCAATCAAAGTTTACTCGCTCTACGCGTTTTTGCATTTTCTGAGATACCGATAAAGATGACATGGCTTTTGGCATGCCATCTAAAATTGATTTGTAATTAGAATGATTTTTTTCGGTTCTTTTAATCTCCTCCCAGTTTTTTAGCAAATGTTTCTCGTCTTTGATTTCGACACCCTCGAAAACATGAGGATGCCTAGTAATTAGTTTATCTATTATGGCCTTAAAAACCTGAGTTGCTGAAAATAAATCCAATTCTTTTGCTAACTGAATTTGAAAAGCGATATGTAGGAGGACGTCACCTGATTCTTCACAAATAGATTCACTTTTTCCTTCATCCAATGCGTCAATTAACTCATACGTCTCTTCAAGAAACTGGTTGCGAAATGATTCTCTAGTTTGCTTTTGATCCCATGGACATCCTTCAGGACCTCTCAATTTTTCTACAAGTTTTAGTAGCCCATTAAATGTTGAAGGGTATCCGTTTTCGGGATTCGTCTCTAAAATATTCATATGACATACCGCCTTAAGTTATTTTTTAAAATACTGTTAACATCAATTTTCATTCTATGTATACCGGTATTTCTTGTTACTTCTAATGTCCGTTGGGTAATTGATACACCTCTCTTATATTCCTACGGATTCGATAAATATGATACTGCTGCTAGGACCGGCATTGAACGCCCTGAGCTTATTAAGGCAGGGAAACTTTTTAGGGATTATTTCAATAATGATCAAGAATTACTGCAGGTGAGAGTAGTACAAAATGGAGTTTTAAGGAACTTATATAACGCAAAAGAAATTGCTCACATGGTGGATGTTAAAGATTTAGTACAAGGAGTTTTTGATACCCAAATATATTTGGGTATATTTTTAGCGACTTTTGTTGGCTTAGGATTTTTAATCTATAGGCTCAAATGGCTAAGAATTTTAGGCGAACTTATTGCGTTGGGTGGAATGTTAACTTTGGCTTTGGTGGTGTTCGTAGGTTTACTATCTTTAATTGGATTCGATAAATTGTTCTTAGCATTCCATATCATCTCATTTGATAATAATCTTTGGCAGCTTGACCCGCGAAGAGACATGTTACTCATAATGTTTCCGGAGGGATTTTTCTTTGATGCAACTATGTGGATTGTGGGTGCGACCGTTGTTCAGGCAGGTATTCTATGTCTATATAAGTGCTGGATCTGGATGAAAAAATTGAGGCTAAAGATTTAAATATTAGCTATAAACCTAATTAAATGGATCATATAATTAATTGATAGGTAAATTATGGCTAACAAAACACCTGAAATTAATAATCAAGATCCTGTAGGTAGATACGGATCTTTTGGCGGCCAGTATGTTCCAGAAACCTTGATGCAAGCTTTAGATGAATTGTCTCAAGAATACGAAAGCGCTAAATCAGATGATGCATTTAAAGCTGAGATTGATAGTCTGGCAAAGAATTATGTCGGACGCCCAACTCCTATGTATTTTGCTAAAAATTTGACTGACCATCTAGGCGGAGCTCAAATTTATATTAAAAGAGAAGATTTGGCTCATACTGGTGCTCATAAAATAAATAACGCATTGGGGCAGGCTATTTTGGCAAAACGAATGGGCAAAACACGTATTATTGCTGAGACTGGAGCCGGCCAACATGGAGTTGCTACAGCGACTGCATGCGCCATGCTCGGTTTTGAGTGCGTAGTGTATATGGGCGAAGAAGATATCAACCGACAGCGCTTAAATGTATTCAGAATGGAACTTCTTGGCGCAGAAGTGAGGTCAGTAACTTCAGGAACTCGAACTCTTAAGGATGCAATAAATGAAGCAATAAGGGATTGGGTGACTAATGTAGATAATACTCACTATTTGATTGGTAGCGCTGTTGGCCCTCATCCTTATCCTGAAATCGTAAGAGATTTTCAAAAGGTTATAGGTATCGAATCGAAGGAACAAATCATACAGTTGATTGGCAGATTACCTGACTATGTAGTTGCATGTGTAGGTGGCGGTAGTAATGCCATCGGGCTATTCTATGAATTTATTAAAGATGAAGAAGTCAATTTAATCGGAGTTGAAGCAGGTGGATTAGGCCAGGAAGAAGGGCAACATGCTGCTACTTTAACTCATGGAGAAATAGGTGTTTTGCACGGTAGTATGTCTTATTTACTGCAGGACGAAGATGGTCAAGTTTCTCCAGCTCACAGCATATCGGCTGGACTGGATTACCCCGGGGTAGGACCAGAGCATAGTTATTTAAAAGATGCAGGTCGGGCCAATTATGTGAGTGTAACAGACCACGAAGCAATTGAAGGATTTAAATTACTAACCAAAACTGAAGGCATAATTCCTGCCCTCGAACCAGCACATGGCATAGCATATCTTTCAAAATTTGCACCAAAGCTCTCAAGTGATTCCATTGTTTTATTTGGTTTGAGTGGTAGGGGCGATAAAGATATAGATACCGTATCCCAATTTGAACCGAATTCGTAAACAAATTATATAAATATTACGCTTGATTCAACTCGAGTATGTTTCAAGGTCTTATTATAGTTTGTTTAAATGGAGCCTGTTTTTGTTACTTGAGCGATCTAATTTGAATATTTTCTTCTGCATTATCCTTGCAGCTTTATTAATATTTTGGAATTATGATTATATTGAGGCTCATGGGGGAGTAACGGTGTTTAAAAAGCAGATTGTTGGCCCTTATGAAATTCAGTTTGGAACCAGTCCAAGGTCTCCTTCACCTGGTCCAATCCATATTGCCTTAAGAATCGTGTCGATAGATACCGGACTTCCACTTGATGGCGCAACCGTGCACTTATCTGGAAAGACGCCAGGATTCGATGGAAATTCGACAAGCTACCTCGAGCCGATTTTTGCTGACCAATTTATGGATGATCCTGTGTTTTGGGATGTCGACATTATCATTTCTGAGGAAGGCGATTGGTCATTTAAGGTGATTATTGAAAACTCAGGAGAACTTTATGAAGCCGATTTTGATGCGAAAGTAAAAGAATCCAGTCCTATTGTGGGAGTGTTTTCAGTTATTGGTTTAATATTATTTCTAACTGTACTGGCTCTCGCTGTTCGCACTTATTTTAAGCCTAAAGTCATTACTTGATTATTGAAATCAATTTAATGGCGTGATTAAATTCACATATAGAAAATCAAAAGGCAGAAAAACTTTGTTATGAAATTTTTAATATTAAACTTGATATTATTAACTGGCTTAATAGTGGGTTGCAGCGGTAGCTCTGAGCCTTCGGAAGCTAGTATAAGTTTGGCGATAAAATATGACATGAACTCTCATGAATTAAGCTTACTTAGTGTTGATGAGCCAAATAAAGACTACGATATGGGATCCCATAATCAATATTATGCTTTAAATGATAGTGGTGTTATTAAGCTTCGACAGGGAGATACATTCACGATCAATTTAACGTCAGAAGTTGCTGGAGGTTTTCACATACATGGTTACGATATTTTAAACGAGGTTGAGGCAGATAAATCACTCACTTTCACTTTTGTAGCAAATGCGACCGGCAAATATGATATGGTGTTCCACAGATTTATGGGAGAGAAACATCAAGATCATGGAGACCATCAAGATCATGGAGACATGTCAAAAGATGAAGATCATGAAGACATGGAGATAGTTTTAGGCTCCATAGAGGTCTTCCCGAATTAGATAGGTGATTTTTAACAACAAACCCAGAGTACTTATTTTAACTGCGGGTTTGGTTGCCTTTTTTTCAATAACTTCAACGGCACATGCACATGGATTTGGTGAAAGATATGACCTTCCTATGCCTCTTTTGTACTTTATTATCGGTGCCGTCGTCGCGGTAGGGTTATCCTTTTTACTAGTTGGTGTATTTGTTACAAGCGAAACTTCCGCAGGAAACTTTAGGTATGAAGTTAAATTGCCTAAATGGCCCATGGGATATATTGGTACTCGCTCTGCCAATTGGCTTGTAAAATCCTTCTCAGTATTCCTGTTGGCATTGATTATTCTGACTGCCTTATTTGGATCTAATAAGCCAATTTATAATTTCGCTCCTACATTTATATGGATAATTTGGTGGGTAGGCATTGGGTTCGTTTCGGCTGTTTTTGGTAACGTATGGCCTCTTATAAATCCATGGAAAATCACATTTGAAATAGCTGAAACAGTAAGTAAACTTTTTAGAAGAGGCAGAGAAGTTAAACCATTTCTAAGATATCCATCTGATTTGCATGGGTGGCCTGTTGTTATTATTTTTGCAGTTTTTGCTTGGATAGAGAATGTTTACTGGGGTGCTGCAATACCACGTCATTTAGCCATATTAGTAATAATTTATAGCCTAGTGCAGTGGGGTGGAATGTTATGTTTTGGTAAGCAAATTTGGCTGAAAAATGCAGACCCTTTTACTCTTATCTTCAGGTTTTTCTCTAAATTATCTGTTTTTGAAATAGATGACTCACACGGGAAAGTTCTTATCAGACCACCTGGATGGGGCTTTTTTACTTCTAGTAAACCTCATGTTTCAATAATGATTTTTGTGCTGATTTTACTTTCTACTGTTACATTTGACGGTATTAAAGAAACGCCATTTTGGAATGATATATACACAAGTTTGTCACACCTCTCTTATACCCAAATTGATACTTTGGGCCTGATAGTAGTCCCAACTATATTTGTTTCCATATATTTTTTATTTTGTTTGTCTATAAGGTACTTCTCTCGAGAAAACACAAATTTAATTTCTATTGGTGCAACTTTTGCATTTTCTCTGCTACCAATAGCACTGGCTTACCATTTCGCGCATTATTTATCATTATTATTGATACCAGGCCAGGCTATAATCCCCTTATTATCTGATCCGTTTGGGATAGGGTGGAATTTGTTCGGATCTGCAGATTACCAGATTAAATTGAATGCTATAAATGCAAAAGCAGCATGGTTTTTCTCGGTATCAGTTATTGTCATCGGTCACGTGCTTGCGGTTTACATATCTCACGTATTTGCTTTAAAGATGTTCAAATCTCATGATAATGCTATTAGAAGTCAGTATCCCATGTTGCTTTTGATGTTGATATACACTGCAATAAGTCTTTGGATTTTGTCGATGCCAATCGTAGAGTAGTCATATAGAATTATATTAAATGGCCTCACCCAAACCTATTTCATTTAAATCTGTCACTAAAACTTATGGTTCACATGTTGCTATCCAAAATATGGACCTCACTGTTGAAACTGGTGAAATTTTTGGATTTCTAGGCCCGAATGGAGCCGGTAAAACCACAGCCATTCGAATTCTTACTGGATTTTTAAATCCGACTTCCGGAATGGCGTCTATTTTTGGGATGAATTGTTGGAAGGATACTGTCGATATAAGTAAAAAAATTGGCTTTGTTCCAGACTTATCCTCTCTTTACGATAATAGTACTGGTATCGAGCTGCTTGATTACTTTGGATCTTTACACGGAGGTCTTAATCGAAATGTTTTGAATGAGCTTTGTGAGGCTCTAAAGTTAAGTCATAAAGATTTAAACCGTAAAATCAAACAGTATTCTCATGGAATGAAAAGAAAGCTGGCGATTATACAAGCAATGCAGCATCAACCGGATTTATTAATAATGGACGAACCTACCCAGGGATTAGATCCACTTACCCAAATATCACTTTTTGGAATCTTAAAATCGTTTAGTAACAATGGAGGTACTATATTCTTTTCCTCCCATGTGTTGTCTGAAGTTGAAAATCTTTGTGAAAGAGTAGCTATTATTCGTGAAGGCAAATTAATTGTTATAGAAAAAATAAAGAAACTTAAGTCTCGTAAGAGACGAGTAGCAAAGATCAAGTTTAAAAATGAAGCACCTTTGAAGTTTGATTTAAAAGGAGCAACCATAATTTCTAATAAGAATAATGAAGTTTTACTTTCACTTGATCACGACATAAACCCGTTGATAAAAATGCTAAGTAATTATGAAGTCGAAGATTTGTCTATAGAAGAACCAAGTTTAGAGGATATCTTTTTGGAGTATTACAAGGATTCAAATCACAAGGACTTATCTTTATGAGATTTGTGTTTTGGGCAACTTTAAGAGGTAGCAAAGTTTCAGTCCCTGTTCTTTGTTTTGCGGCTTTATTATTTTCGTTTGTCTTTCTGGCTACATTTGATGCATTCGGTGATATGTTTTTTGAAATGATTGAAACGATGCCTCAGGGTTTCCGTGCTTTAATAAAAGCTAGCGGAGAATACGCATCAGAAGAAATGGGGTATTTAGCAGTCGGTTTTAGAGAACCGATTTATTTAATAATAATACTAAGTTTTGTTATAGCTTCATCATCTAGTGCTATAGCAAAGGAAATTGAAAGAGGCACGATATTTCTTCTCTTGTCTAGGCCTGTTTCAAGAGAGGACTTTTTTCTTGCAAAGCTTGCTACCACTTTCATAGGTACAGTTTTACTACTTTGCTTCGCAATTTTAGGTACATGGTTAGGATCAATAGTTTTTGGTGTAAATGGGATAGATTATGATCTTGTATTTAAGATTCAAATCAATGTATTTTTTCTGGCCCTAGCCGTTGCTGGAATTGGATACCTAATATCTTCAATGTTAAGTGAAGGAGGCAAAACCTTAGCGCTATCGTCTGGTGTGACGGTATTAATGTTTTTCATTGAATTTTTGGCTGACAGTCTGCCTTCAATCGACTGGATAGGATATGTATCGGTCTTTCATTACTATGAACCATCAATCCTTGTTAATTCAGAATCACTTTCGTGGGTTAACTTGTCTATTCTAATAATCGTGGGTTTCATAGGCTTGACACTAGCGACAATTATGTTTAAAAGACGAGATATACCCTAAAGGACTTGACCATCAAAAGTACCATCTATTAATGGTATTCATTGGGACAGTATCAGTTTTTCTCAAGAACAGGCTATCTTTATAAAATTATAAGTAGCGAGTTGTCTTGACTGTACATATAATACTCAAGTTCCTATACGTTTTAGTTAATTACAAATAACGATTTTCAGAGAGGATGTTTATGTCTGTTGACGGTTCTAGCTTACTCGAAATAAAAGATTTAGCTAGGAGAGTCCGTATTGATGTTCTAAATATGGTAGCAAAAGCTAACAGCGGACATCCCGGAGGATCGTTATCTGAGACTGACATTCTCGCGGTCTTATATTGCGAAGTCATGAAACACGACCCAGCAAAGCCTGATTTGATAGACAGAGACAGGTTTATTCTTAGTAAAGCTCACGCATGTCCTGGCTTATATGCAGTCTTGGCAGAAACAGGATATTTTGAGGTAAAAGAACTAGACACCTTTCGGCAAATCGACTCTAGAATTCAAGGCCATGCTCATATAAAAACTCCAGGTGTTGAGATGTCAGGAGGGTCTTTAGGCCAAGGGCTATCATTTGGTGTTGGGGTATCGTTGGCGAGTCGCTTAAATGAACTACCCTCACGTACCTTCGTTCTTCTTGGTGATGGCGAATGTGATGAAGGGCAAATATGGGAAGCTGCTATGTCAGCATCACACCATGGATTAGATAATCTCGTTGCGATAGTCGATCGAAATAGAATTCAAAATGATAGGTGGACGCATGAAGTTATGAGTCTCGAACCATTTGCTGATAAATGGAAGTCATTTGGATGGCATTCAATGGAGGTCGATGGACACAGTGTTGACGAGCTACTTTCTGCGTTTCATACAGCTGAACAAACCAAGGGCAGGCCATCAGTGATCATCGCCAATACCTTGAAAGGTAAAGGAGTGAGTTTTATGGAGAATAATGTTGATTTCCATGGTAAAGCTCCATCACCAGAGGAGTTGTCTAAAGCCTTGGAAGAATTAGGGGAATAGAAGATATTATGGCAAATTCGGCGTCTACACGTGAAGTAGCAGGTGATCTTTTAGTTAAGCTTGGACATGAATATTCTGACTTGGTTGTAGTTGGAGGAGATCTAAATAAATCAACATTCGCGAATAAATTCCAAGCGGAATTCCCGGATCGTTTTTTTGATTTCGGACCAGCTGAACAAAATATGGTGAGTGTAGCTGCAGGTCTTGCTGCATCGGGAAAAATTCCAGTTGTAAGTACATTTGCCGTTTTTGGAACTGCCAGACCATTTGATCAGTTGCGTGTGGGAGTTTCCCAGTCAAAACTGAATGTTAAATTGATACTTACCCATAGTGGGCTTCTTACTGCTGAAGATGGTGTGTCTGCACAGTCCATCGAAGATATCGCAATAATGTCGGCATTACCTTCATTCACTGTAATAGTACCTGCTGACGGACCAGAAACAGAGCATGCAATAAAGGCGTCCATTGAAATGAATGGACCAGTTTACATTCGCCTTTCCAGGCCAGCAACCCCTATAGTTCATACGAAGGATTATGATTTTAAAATTGGAACTGCGGAAGTCATGAGAGAGGGAGATGACGTAACAATTGTATCTTATGGAATAATGGTGAATGAATCATTGAAAGCGGCTAAAGAACTTGAACAACAAGGTATTTCATCAACGGTGATCAATATGGCCACTGTAGCTCCATTAGATCAGGAAGCTATATTAAGTTCGGTTGGTAAAACTGGTCTCATTGTTACTGCTGAAGAGCATCTAATTCAGGGTGGTCTCGGTAGTATGGTTGCGACTTTATTAGCTCAAAACGCCCCAGCTCCTATAGAGATGGTGGGTTTAAGGGGCTATGCTGAGTCAGGAAAGCCAGAACAGTTATTAAAAAAGTATCATCTAACTTACAATGATATAGTTGCTAGTGTGTTAAAGGGTATTGCTAGAAAGTCTTAGCGTAGTAAGCGCTGCATTGCCTTGAATCCTTGCCCAGAATTCATCTGTTTCATTAATTTACGAGTCTGAGTGAATTGATTTAACAATTGATTCACTTGCTGTGCGGACGTGCCGCTACCTCTGGCAATACGCTTCTTTCTACTACCGTTAATTAGATTTGGATTGCGTCTTTCATCGACAGTCATGGATAGAATGATTGCCTGTATTTGAGAAATATGACGTTCATTTACGCTAGCATCGTCTAACTTGCTACTGAGTTTACTCATCCCAGGTATCATTCCTAAAACATCACCCAGTGGTCCCATTGATTTTAAACTATCTAGTTGCCCTAAAAAGTCCTCTAAATCAAACGTTGATTGGCGCATTTTCTTTTCAAGTTCTAAAGTTTTAGTTTGGTCAAAGTTTTTCTGCGCTTTTTCAGCTAATGTAACTATATCTCCCATTCCTAATATACGTGATGCGAGTCTGTCAGGGTGGAATTGTTCTAAAGCATCAGGGCGCTCACCTGTTCCAATAAATTTTATAGGTACCCCTGTAACACTAGTGATCGATAGGGCAGCACCTCCTCTAGCGTCTCCGTCTAATTTACTAAGAATTAAACCTGTCAATCCAACATATTCATTAAATGACTGGGCAACGTTTACTGACTCTTGGCCTGTCATTGCATCAACTACTAGTAGAACTTCATCTGGTCTAACTTGGTCTTTGATATTTTTGAGTTCATTCATAAGCTCGTCATCGACTTGAAGCCGACCGGCTGTATCTATAATTGTCCAAGCAGCATCGACTTTGTTGCTCTGACGAATAGCATTTTTACAAACCTCAACTGGTGTTGAATTCAGGTCAGGCTTATATGCTTCTAACCTCAGATTTTCGGAAAGACTGATCAACTGAGTCACAGCAGCGGGACGGGCTAAGTCAGCCGGAACCAAAAAAGGTTTTTGACCAGAATCGCTTAAATGTTTTGCCAATTTAGCTGCAGTTGTAGTTTTACCTGCACCGTTTAACCCGACCAGTAATATGGTTGATTTATCTGAGTTTTTATCCAGCGAATGAGAAGTGCCAGTTAATATCGAAGTCAGTTCATCATTTGTTATCTTAACGATTTGATTGTGAGCGTTTAAACTTTCGAGAATATCACTTCCGACCGCTCGTTCTTTAATGCGAACTATCAGGTTTTTAACCACTTTGAAGTTTACATCGGCCTCTAATAATGCTAAGCGTATTTCCCGCATAGCAACGTCAAGATCTTTCTCTGTTATTCGGCCTTTATTGCTGAGGGTCTTTAAAGTTTGTGTTAATTTATTAGACAGGTTTTCAAACATAACACAACGAGACTAACACATTTTACTTACGACAATAAGAGGATCGGTAAATTTAAATCACTATGAGGAAGTTTATTTCTTAGGAGATTTATTGTTACCACTAATTTGTGAGTTTAAGGCTTCTATATCAAATGCTTGTTGAGGCTCAATATCTGTACAAACCGAAATAGAAGTAACTGAATCACCAGCTGGCAGTTTAAATATAGTTACACCCTGGGTTATTCGCCCAATGCTGGAAATCTCCGACAGGTTTGTCCGCAATACTTTTGCCTGTTTTGATATTACGTAGACTTCAAGGTCGTCAGTAACTACCTCAGCGGCCGCAACTACGCCTGTTCTGGCAGTTATTCTAAAGGTTTTTAATCCTCTGCCTCCACGGGCTTGCTTACGATAGTATTTCAATGAGGTTAGTTTCCCAAACCCTTTTTTGCTAATCACAAACAATTTACTATCACTGTCACTGTCTATGATGCTCATTCCTACAATATAGTCTTTTACAGGTTTTTTATTGCCCTTAACTTTTTTAGGTCGTATTTCCATACCACGGACTCCGCCTGCCGCTCGCTGCCTAGCAGTGACATCGGATATTGCAAATCGTATAGACATGCCCTGTTGACTTATCATAACCACATCATCATCATCCTTGGCTAGTCTTGCTGTAACTAGCTCGTCTGTTCCTCTAAGGTTCATTATATTTAGGCCAGAGCGACGCCTGTGTAAACTATTTATGGATGCAAGAGAAACTCGTTTTATTGCCCCTTCTCTTGTGCCCATAACAAGGTAGGCATTTTCAGCGTCTAAATTACTTACTGCAACAACAGCATTTACTTTGTCATCTGACTTTAGCGGAATAACATTAATCAGAGGCGTGCCTCTTGTGTTTCGACTAGTATCGGGTCTGAGTTCGTATGTTTTTAGCGGGAGCACTCTGCCTTTCTCGGTAAAAAATAACAAAATATCATGAGAATCACAGACCAGTAGTTCACGAATCAGGTCATCCTCTTTTGTCTTCATACTTACAACGCCTTTACCTCCACGATGTTGGTTTCGGTAAGTTGTGGCGGGTATACGTTTTATATAACCACTGTGACTTAGAGTTACGACCACAGACTCGTGAGGTTCTAGATCTTCACGGCTTAGATCTTCAGCAGCACCCTCTATTTTGGTTCGACGCTTATCTCCGTGTTTTTTCTTGAGTTCTTCGGTTTCATCTTTTATAACCGCATCGATTTTAGCGGGATCGCCCAGTAATGTTTCAAGTTCGCCAATTCTCGTCTGCACTTGCTTATATTCATCTTCAATACGTTGCCGTTCTAGTGCGGCGATTCTCCTGAGCTGCATATCCAAAATGGCTTGAGCTTGTAAATCAGATAACGAAAATTTTTCTATAAGGCCCTTTTTTGCTGCTTCTGCACTATCGGAGCGCCTTATTAATTCAATAACTGCATCAAGGTCATTAAGTGCTAGGTTTAACCCTTCTAATATATGAGCCCTGGCCTTGGCTTTTCTAAGTTCAAATTCAGATCTTCGGGTAATAATTTGCCTACGGAATTTTATAAACTCTACCAAAATGGTTTTCAGGTCTAATACTTTCGGTCGACCGTCTACTAAAGCCAGCATGTTTGCAGAGAAACTACTTTGCATTGAGGTGTATTTGTATAAATTGTTTAATACAACCAATGGCTGACTTCCACCACGAAGCTCAAAGACCATTCTCATTCCCTTTCGGTCTGATTCGTCTCTGACTTCAGTAATTGCTTCAAATCTTTTGGTTTTACTGAGAGCAGCTATTTTTTCTATCAAGGATGCTTTATTTACTTGGTAAGGTAGCTCTGTAACAACGATTCTAAGTCGTTTTCCACGTTTATCTGCCTCAATTTCTGCTTTAGCACGAACAACAACTCCACCCTTGCCGGTTGTGTATGCACTTAGCGCTCCTTCCTTACCCATAATTGTTCCATAAGTAGGAAAATCTGGAGCCCTAACGGATCTCATTAATTCAGGCACTGTTAGCTCTGGATCATCAATTAACCTAATTATTGCTGAACATACCTCACCTGGGTTATGTGGAGGAATATTTGTAGCCATGCCGACAGCAATGCCGGATGCACCATTTATTAGTAAGTTTGGCAATCGAGCCGGCAATACAGTGGGCTCTTGCAGGGTGTTATCAAAGTTATCAGCTGTATCAACTGTTTCCTCATCAAGGTTTACCAACATTTCTTCTGCTACTCTTGATAAACGCGCTTCTGTATAACGCATGGCTGCTGGAGGATCTCCATCTACTGAGCCAAAGTTGCCTTGGCCATCAACTAACGTCATTCTCATTGAGAAATTTTGAGCCATTCTTACCATTGCATCGTAGATAGCTGAGTCGCCATGAGGATGGTATTTACCTAGAACTTCACCTACTAAGCGAGCACTTTTCTTGTATGGAGTGCCGGGGCGCATGCCTAGATCGTTCATGGCATATAAAATACGCCTCTGAACTGGCTTCAACCCGTCTCTAACGTCCGGTAATGCTCGCGAAACTATTACACTCATTGCGTAGTCCAAATAAGACGAGCGCATTTCATGAGTTAATTGAGTTGGTTTTACGTTGCCTATAAGTGGGTTACTAACCATACGTTTCTCCGGTTATGAATCGCATGAAGATGATGATCTTTGTGTTAAGTTTGTTTGGTAAAGTGGGTGACTTAATATCAGTCGCTTGAGGAGACAACTTTTGGTTGCTTTTTCTTGCAACGATATAACTGTTTTTATACCCCATTAATTACTATACATTTGCAACCTCGATTATAACAGTAACATAAGAAAAAGCAAAACTTATTTTCGATAAAGTTCTAAAATAGGCCAGAATATATGTGCTAACATATTTAAACTTGCGATTTTTGCTGAGATTTAGCTACAAGTGCTGCAAATAGCCTGTCAAAATGAGGCGGCATTTCACCCCTCAATTCCGGATGAAATTGTACTCCTAGTACCCATGAATGATTAGGGCTTTCCATTGCCTCAACCAGCCCATCTTCCAATGAATATGCAGAAGCAAGTAGCTTCTTGGATTGCTTGGCAGAGTTAACTCCTTGATGGTGCCAACTGTTGACTCTGACAATCCCTCCAGATCCGACCGATGAAGCAAGTTTTGTGCCCGGGGCTATAAAAATACGATGCTTTGAAGTTGTTTTGTCTCCACCTTCATTTAAACTATATCCATGACCAGGATATGCATCGCCAAGATCCTGAATCAATTTCCCGCCTAGTACAACGTTTAATGCTTGCATACCTCGACATACACATAAGATTGGCATATCAAGTTCCATCCCCATTTTTAACAGAGGGAGCTCCATTGCGTCACGCTCAACTTGACTCGATACGTTAGCATCTGGATCAATTGATTCTCCATATTCAGAGGGATGAATATCTGGGCCACCACCAATTAATAAACCATCCAGTTTATCAAGGGTAGATTTAACATCTATGTTGTCTTCAGGATATATCGGAAATGGTTCTCCATCTGCTTTCTCTATAACGTCAATAAAAGGAGCCATGTATTGAGGTTCGCTTTCAGTAATTCCTATTAATGGTTTAGACATATATAAATTTTCTTCTTAAAAAGTTCCAAATTTGTGAATATAAGTTTAACTGATTAATTACGTACTAAAAAGTCTTGGATTCAGAAAGGGTTAAAAAAGAATGTGCTTGGCTGGTTTGTTGGTACGCCAGCCAAGCACATTGCAGATAGAAAACTATTTTCTCTGCGCTTCTCTTACTCTTATTGTTTAGTCAGAGCTAGTAGCTAGTTTTGCTCCAACTAAAACGCTCCACAATACTGAAATTGCGAAACTTACTCCTCCAACTATACCCGCTGTATTGCTGCCTGCTGTTGGGTCGATAATAAGCACAGAGACTATTATCAATATTCCAATAATGGCTGCTAGCGGCCCTAGTGGAATCATTGGAATTATGCTTTTAAAGCTCGAATTTAAAGTATACGCAACTCCGATAAGAAAGAAACCAGCGCCCCAAAGCAGAGATCCTATGTTGTTTGCTGCAACATTAAATGCTTGTACAGCACCAGTGGATATTTGCGCTGCGTATGCAGCATCCATGTATTTGGCTGCGGCAGCTGCGTCACCACCTGCTGTAGCTGCTCCAATTCCAGCGGTATACTCAGCTAATTTATCTCCCATTTCAACATGGGTGCCTAATAGTCCTATGGTAGCCACAAAAACTATAACTCCCAGGGTAACGAATCCGATACCTAATGTTTCGAATGTTCCGCCAGCTTGTCCTTTGATGCCTCTCAGGCCAGCAATGAATATTGGTAAACCAACTATGATTAATATAATCACAACTGTTGCCATCACTGTTCCGCCCTCAGCATTGCTTAACAAACCAGCAATGTCATCATTCTCAGTACTACCAATAAACGTAGCCTGGTAAAGAATCCATCCGATAAAAGCAACTACTGGGCCTAAAATTAGGCATATGCCTTTTCCTTTGTTACTCATGAATACTCCTTATAAGTTTTATACTTGTAAATTACTTAAAATTAAGTAAATACTTCATATTGGGGTGCATTCATACCACGGAGTGTGTAATAGCGCAAGTTAATCACAATATATTGACCTTAATTTACCTTAATAGGTTAATAGATTAATTTGAGTTTAATACAAAATTAGAACAAATGTGTTTACAGTTAAAGGCTTACGTGTTACGATCATTTATACCGACATTCGAGTCGAGGTTCATGTAAGGATACTTTAATGAGTGAAGACAAAACCAAATCACTGGACTTAGCTATTGGCCAGATTGATAGACAATTTGGCAAAGGCGCTGTAATTAGGCTGGGAGATGCCGAAGGGCAAGGTAAGGTTGAAAGTATTTCTACGGGATCTATAGCTTTAGATATGGCATTAGGTATTGGTGGAATACCACATGGGCGAGTCACAGAAATATTCGGCGCAGAATCATCAGGAAAATCAACCGTTGCATATCATATTATGGCTAATGCTCAAAAGAACGGAGGTACGGCAGCTTACATAGACGCAGAGCATGCTCTAGACCCTCTATATGCCGGCAAATGTGGAGTAAACACAGAAGATTTACTTGTTTCGCAGCCTGATTCAGCTGAGCAGGCACTAGAGATATGTGAGTATTTGGTTAGGAGTGGAGCTGTTGAAATTGTTGTTATAGATAGTGTTGCAGCCCTAGTTCCGAAAGCAGAAATAGAAGGCGATATGGGCGATACTCATGTGGGCCTTCAAGCAAGAATAATGTCACAGGCTTTAAGAAAACTTACCGGATCAATTAGCAAATCAAACACAGCAGTATTATTTATTAATCAAATTAGAGAGAAAGTTGGAGTAATATGGGGAAGCCCAGAGGTGACACCTGGTGGTAGAGCATTGAAGTTCTATTCTTCAGTTAGGATAGATTTGCGTCGAGCAGAATCTATAAAGTCAGGCACCGATGTGGTAGGAAATAGGGTTAGGGCTCGGGTAGTAAAAAATAAAGTTGCAGCCCCATTCAAAGTAGCGGAATTCGATATTATGTTTAATCAGGGAGTCAGCCTTGAAGGAGATCTCCTTGAACTTGGCGATGAAATGGGAATAGTGAAAAAAAATGGATCCTTTTATTCTTTTGGCGACACACGATTAGGACAAGGCAGGGAAAACTCCAAAACTTTCTTGCGAGATAATACAGAAATAGCTACTAGTATCGAAAACATGATTAGGAAAAATGGGAAAGTAGAAGAATAAAAGGTTAATAAACGTTAATCAGGGTTCATTCGATACATACAGAGCCAATTTATAATGAGTGAAAAATTAACTACGGCTGCAAAGATATCTGCGCTCAGGTTATTGAGCTATAGGCCACGATCCACCGCTGAAATTCAAAACCGACTATCGGACAAATTTGACCATGAAACTGTTGGAATTACTATGGATTGGTTAATTAGAAACGAGATGGTAAATGATGAGAAATTTGCAAATTGGTGGACTGAATCCAGGGTTAGACAGAAATTTTTAGGTTCATCAATGATTCGTAAAGAATTATTTGAAAAGGGAATTTCTTCAAATATTGTAAATAAAGCTTTAGTGAATGTGGACGATAACCTTAATGCCCATCAGTTAGCCGAGCGGATGTTCCGTACTATTGGAACCAAGGATATTAAACAATTTAAACGGAAGCTGTATGGCAAACTTCTGCGCCGAGGCTTTTCGTCGGGAGTAGCTTTAGGTTCAATTGATAAAGTTTGGAATTCCCTTAATGTAAGTAAAGAAATTAGCCTATAAAGCGAATTAAGTTGTAAAATAGTTTGATCACCAAAAACGTGTATATTAAACAGGTGATTAGTTAAAAGTTTTAGGGGTCCTCTGTTGGACGTGCCATATTGGTACATCATTCTAATATTAATTTCGTTGGCTTTATCAGCTTTTTTCTCTAGTGCGGAATCGGCGTTTTTAGCTTTGCAAAACACACCCAGGCTTCAACATTTGGTTAGCACTGGCGATTTAAAGGCCCTACGAGTTCAAAAAATGCTAAATAGCCCCGAGCGGCTATTGGCAACAATTCTATTGGGCAATAATTTAGTCAACATACTTTTTGCCTCATTAGTGACTATGTTGGTAATGGATTTTATGGAGGACGAATTATTTGGTGTGATCGTGGCGACGGTGCTGGGTACTGCTGCACTACTTATTTTCGGTGAGGTAATACCTAAAGCATTCGCGATCAGAAACTCCGAAAAGGTTGCTTTTGTTTATGCTAGGCCTTTGAAAGTCGTGGAAACCGCTTTCTATCCCGTCATCGTTGGCATTCAGTTTGTAAGCCGAACTATATTAGTGAGGCAAGTTGAACACGAATCAGAGTCGCCATCCATAACCGAAGGCGAGATACGTACATTAATTGATATAGGCGAGGCTGAGGGGGCTTTTGAACCCGAAGAAGCAGAACTATTAGAAAACGTATTTAGATTTGGTGATAGACAAGCTCGCGAAGTGATGACACCTAGGACTGAAATCGTATTTGTCGAGCAGGATTCAACAGTTGAACAGTTTCTAAATGTCTACGCTGAAAACTCACATACCAGATTTCCTGTATATCAAGGAGAAACTGAAAACGTAACTGGAATTATTTCTTCAAAGGATATTCTGAAGTCTATTTCAGGCAATAGCATTGAAATGAGAAAGGTAATTACAAAACAGTTGCGTCCAGCATATTTTTTCCCTGAAACCAAGAGAATTAGCGAATTATTTCAAGATATGCGTATGTCTGGTAGTCAAATAGCTATAATTGTTGACGAGTTTGGTGGAATTGCAGGATTGGTTACATTAAAGAAGTTGTTAACAGAATTAGCTGGCCCCGTTGGAGAGGACGGTGAAGCTCCAGAGGAAGAATATGAGGCTATTAATGAATTCACCTTCCAAGTAGATGGGAGCATGGATATAGATGAAGCAAAAGAAGCATTCGAGATTGATTTACCCAATGGAGACTTTGAAACTGTAGCTGGGTTCGTGCTTGACCATCTTGGCCATATACCCGTTGCAGGAGAACAATTTGAGTTTAACCAAATAAAGGTTGAAGTATTGGAAATGAGGAAGTTTAAGGTAGAGTCGATCCGATTAATCAAGCCTTTTAATGGAAAAAGTAAGCTTGCTGAAAATAAATAATAAAACGTAACCGAGTGCAATGAAATCAAAAAATGTTTTAGATATTAAATCTGCTGTCAAAGAGTCAATTTCAAAAGCAAATTTAGAGGGATCTTGTTTACTTGTTGCAGTTTCGGGTGGCCAGGATTCTTTAGCCTTACTTCATGTGCTTTATTCTCTGCAACAGGAATTGTCCATAGATTTGGTGGTTGCTCATCTGAATCATAATCTCAGAGGAATGGAATCTAAATTGGATTCAGAATTTGTGTCAGAGTTAGCCAGTAAATTACAAATTCCGTGTGTACTTGGAAGTTCTGATGTTCAATCAATAAAAGATAACAAGAAGTTGTCATTGGAAGAGGCGGCAAGAGAGGTGCGGTATGAATTTCTGTCAAATAAGCTAATTGAGAACGCGGCAGATGCTGTTGCAATAGGACATACATTCACAGATCAGTCAGAGACCATTCTTTTCAATGCACTAAGAGGATCTGGATTAAAAGGAATATCTGGAATGAAAGAGATGTCATTTATGTCAACTCATGGTGTAAGCGTCCCAATATTTCGTCCATTTCTGAATGTAACTCGAGATCAGACTTATGAATATTGCATAAACAATGATTTGAAGCCCAGGCATGATTCATCTAATGACCAGGAAAGTTTTACTCGAAATAGAATCCGGAAACAACTTATCCCTGCGTTGAAAGAGTTCAACAAAAATGTAGAAGAGTCTCTAATTCGCCTTGCATCGAATGCATCAGAAGCGAATGATTTTATTCAATCTTGTGCAAAAGAGATTTATGGCCAGCATGTAACTTTTTATAAAGAAAAAGTTGTAATAAATAATGATGTAATCGAACTTCATCCTGCTCTGAGAAGTGGTTTAATCTTACAAGCCTTAGAAGAGCTAAATCACGGATTAAAAAACATACGGCAGATACATGTTAGGGAAATAGTGAATTTAATGCTTGGAGGCACAGGCAAGTTAATTAATCTACCAAATGGAATCGAAGCTTATACAGAAAAAGATGCGACGATTCTGTCGTTTAAAAAAAATAAATCGGTAATTAGTATTGATGGCGAATATATGATGAAAATCCCAGGAATAACAGATATTCCTGGTTGGCGAATAAATTCATCTTTTGAAAACACTATAGATTCAAATTTTTCAAATAAAGACCATACAACCGTTAAGGTGGATAAACGATTAGCTGGTAATCCTATTTGGGTACGAGGCTGGCAAAATGGAGATAGAATGCAACCACTAGGGATGGAAGGCACAAAGAAAGTGCAAGATATATTCGTCGATCATAAGATTCCTAAGATTCAGCGTCAATCAATGCCAGTGATATGCTCGGTCAAAGGTATAATCTGGGTGGCAGGATGTGGAATATCAGATTGGGCTAAGGTGATTGATACCGATAGTCCTGCTTTAACATTAGCCGCAACGGAAATTTCTATTAAATAATTCTATCGAGTCGAGTATTTTGTGTTATACCAGGAATTTTTCCTCGTCTTGCCACAGGACGTCCATCAATTTCATGTATATCTGCATTGAATGGGTTTGAATTTGCGCTTGCAATATATGATCCAACTCCAAAACTTTGAATTGGCGTTTTGGCATCAACAAAACCTTTAATTTTTGCAGGAGTTAATCCTCCGGAAATTGAAATGTCTACGTGTTGAAATCCTGCAAGATCCAGTCGAGCACGAATCTCCTGCACTAAGTTAATGCTTACTCCACCTCTTTCCTGTGTTGTATCTATTCTTACCCCTCGCAAACGATCTTTAAGGGCTCTTGCAGTAGCAATTGCCTCTTCTCCTTCGTCCCGATGTGTATCTACTAAGGCTATTCTGGGTACATCTTGTGGGGTGTGTTTGTCAAAAGCCTGTAAAGCTCGCACGGTATCCCCCATAATCAAAGATAATGGGTGAGACATAATTGCAATAGGAGTCACTCCGGAAAGTCTGGCGCCAAGAATAGTGGAACACGACACACATCCACCTATTATTGATGCATAATCCATTATGGCGGAGACATTAGGATGCACGCTTTTAGCCCCGATTGAATAAACCGGAGTGCCATCTGCTGCATCGACGCACTCTTTAGCAGCAGTAGCCCACCCGGTTGATGACGACAAAATACCGCTGATAGCAGTTTCATAAAGCCCAATAGATCCATAAGGCGATTTGACTCTAAGAGCTACTTCTCCTGCATCGACTGAATTTCCCTCTTCAATTGCCCAAACTTCACTTCCAGCTTCGGGAAGAATCTTTTCAAGCAGGGTTTTAACCTCACGCAAACCACATAAAACCCCAAAAGATGAGGGAGAAAATTCCATCACAACTACAGGATTAATTCCTTCACCACGTAAAATCTGAGTGGTTTTTTGCAATGAGTTATCGGACGTATCACCGATCATCGTTGGGCGTTTAATATCAAATTCTGGATTAGCCATATTTACTCCTAACCTAAAACCTGAGGATCTCTGCTAATAAAATAAAGATTTGTTTTACCATAGGATATTCTATTCTATTTGGGATATAAACTTAAGCTTACTGTATTTTGAATTAATAACTTATCCTGTACACAGAGTTAATTATCAGAATTCACACCACTGAAGGCATTTTTACTGTCTACTGAATCTTAACTTAGATTTGGCTGATCTAAGACCGCCAAATTTTAGTCTAGCTAAACCACATAAGTCATAGAGAGCGGTGCTTAAGACTTTTACGCGGGTATCTGGATCGTCTGACCATCTGACAGGTACTTCTTTGATACGATAGTCACATTTGTCTGCAATGACCAGTAATTCAGTATCGAAAAACCAACCAGAGTCTTTGATCAAAGGCACTATATGATCAGCTGCAGATCTGCTTATTGCCTTAAATCCACATTGGGCGTCATTAAAATTCACAGAAAATACCAACTGGATGATTTTATTGTATGCCCTAGATGTGATTTCTCGTTTTCTTGATCTGCCTTCCACTATCGACCCTTTAATTAATCTTGAACCTATAGCTAAGTCATAACTGTTTTTTGAAATGGAATCCAATAAGGGTCTGATATCATCTAATTGAGTTGATAAATCGATATCCATATATGCGACTATATCGGATTGAGAAGATGTCCAGCATTGCTTCAATGCCCTTCCACGACCTTTCTGAGCAATCCTCACATAGTTAACTCGATCAAACTTAGTTGATAAAATTTTGGATATATCAGCGGTTTTATCGGTAGAACCATTGTCAGCTATCGTTATTTGCCAAGCATAGTCCTCAAAGTGTGCTTCAAGAAAATTATGAATTGCATAAACAGATGCAGAAATAATTTTTTCTTCATTTAATACGGGCAATATAAATTCGACTGAGTGGCTCATTGTTTTAATATTAATAAAGTTATGTAAATTTAATGTTTGAAATGGCGCATATGGGTAAACACCATTGATAAACCTAGTTTATTAGCTGTTTCAATTGTTTCGTCATCTCTAATAGATCCTCCAGGCTGGATAAAAGCCAAAACTCCAGCCTTAGAAGCTAGTTCAATATTATCCGCAAAGGGAAAAAACGCATCCGAAGCCAACACACTTCCTTGTGAAGAATTACCAGCAGCCCGTACTGCTAAGTGAATAGAATTTAAGCGATTTGGCTGACCTGACCCCATTCCTAACAACTGATTATTTTTAGCCAAAACAATGGCATTCGATTTTACGTGTTTTACGGTGGTCCAAGCAAAGGCAAGATCATCCATCTGGTCTTTTGTTGGAGGTTTTTTAGTCACCACGGTCCATGAGTTACGATCGGCTCGTTGTACGTCAATGTCTTGTATTAAAGCCCCACCCGATATGTTTCTGATTTCTACTTGGCCAGTTGGACTTGGATTTTTCCCAACCTCTAAAATTCTCAAATTCTTTCTTTTACCTAATAAATCTAAAGCTTCCTGATCGAAACCAGGAGCAACAATCACTTCGTAAAACACTGATTTAAAGGCTTTTGCTGTTTCAAGATTAACTTTTCGATTGAAACCTAATATGCCTCCATATGCCGATACGGGATCACCCTCAAATGCAAGCTTGTATGCTACAGCCTGATCTTTATTTACAGCCAATCCACATGGGTTGTTATGCTTAACTACCACTGCAGCGGTTTCATCGAAGTCAGATACGATGTTCCATGCAGCATCAGCATCTAATATGTTATTAAAAGAAAGATCTTTACCATGTAGCTTGCTTGCGTTTGCTATGCCTGTGGAAGATTTAGGATACCTATACAATGATGCTGATTGATGAGGGTTTTCACCGTATCTCAGAGTAGAGACCTTATCGAGGTTATTGGCAAATGATTCTAATGAAAAAGTATGATTTTCATTAAGGTAATTGCTAATAATAGAATCATATTCTGACACGTGTTTGAAAGCTTTGTGCGCTAGATATTTTCGATAATTGAAGTCAATTCCTTTTAAGCCATTCTCTGCAATAGTACCTGCGACTTTATCGTAGTCTTTTGGATCGACAATCACAATTACATCCTTGAAGTTTTTAGCAGCAGCTCTTAGCATCGAAGGACCACCTATATCAATATTTTCTAATGCGTTGTCTAGTGTGCATTTTGGGTTAGATATTGTCTGTGAGAACGGGTATAAATTTACGGCTACCAAATCAATTGTGGATATCGCGTGATCGGATAATTGAGCTATATCATTTTCATCATTGCGCCTGGCTAGAATCCCTCCATAAATTTTTGGATGGAGAGTTTTTACCCGACCGTCAAGAATTTCTGGAAAGTCAGTTACTTCTTTTACAGCGGTTACTTTAATATTTGAGTCTGATAATTGTTTATAAGTCCCGCCCGTGCTTATAATCTCCAGTCCGGAGTCGGATAGGCTTTTGCCTAACTCAATTACTCCAGTTTTGTCATATACACTTAATATAGCTTTCATATAGTTAAATTAATATCTCTGATTCTGTACTTGCTATAGTTTCTCCCACCAATTTTGAATTTGGGATTGATTCAAGAATGTAATCTACATTGCTCGAATCGCATATTGCAATCATTCCTAGACCCATGTTAAAAACACGATTCATTTCGATAAAAGATACATTTCCCTCTGATTTAATCAAATCAAAGATGACAGGTACATCCCAAGACTGTTGATCGAATTTGGCACCGATTCCTTTAGGTAAAGCTCTTGGCATGTTTTCTATCAATCCGCCCCCGGTTATATGAGCTAGAGACTTTACTTTACCTCTTATAAGATCAGTTTCTTTCACATATGAACGGTGAGGCTCTGATATTTCCTCAGCCAAGGTGCGCCCCAAAGTATCAGAGTATTTACTTAGTATTGTATGATCATTTTCAATATCAAATACCTTTCTAATTAATGAGAAACCGTTGGTATGTATACCGCTTGATGGGATACCAACAAGAGAATCGCCAGCATTAATTGCATTTGGGTTCAGTAATTCATCTTCTTCTGCAACCCCTACGACGAATCCCGCCATATCAAAATCATCATCATCGTATATCCCAGGCATTTCAGCTGTTTCACCGCCGATTAGAGCGCAACCGGCGTCTTCACATGCAAGATTCATTCCGGATACCAGCTGGTTGATGATGGTCTGATCGATTTTTCCAATTGCAATATAGTCTAAAAAGAATATCGGCGTCGCACCACTGACAATTACATCATTAAGACATGCATTTACAAGGTCAATTCCTAAATTCTTATAATTGCCAGTTAATTTCCCTAGAAGTAATTTTGTACCAACACCGTCAGTACTTGATACCAGGACAGGATTTGTATAACTAGCTAGTTTATATAAACCGCCAAAACCTCCTATCCCAGATAAAACTTCCTTTCCATGTGACGATTTTGCTATATTAGCAAGAGAAATTTTTATTTGTTCAGCGGAGTTACGATCTACTCCAGCAAGTTTATATTTATCTACAGGGTGTTTACTCAATTTAACCTATATTCATAGTTTGATTTAAAATTCGAGAGCAAGTTTGTCCATTTCAAGCTGGACAGGTATAGGGTGATTGCCACTAAAGCAACCTAGGCATACTTTGTCTTTTGGAATATTAACTGAATCCAATAAGTTTTCTATGTCAAGATATCCGAGGGAATCCGCGCCAATAAATTCTCTTATTTCCTCCACGGATTTATTAGCAGCAATAAGCTCTCGTTTTGATGCCAAGTCAACGCCTAGGTGGCATGGCCATTTTATCGGAGGGGCACATATCCTTAAATGGATTTCCTTGGCACCACCGCTTTTTAACAGATTAACAACATGTGGAGTAGTAGTACCTCTCACAATTGAATCATCAACAACGACAAGTCTCTTGTTTTTAATAATATCGGGCAGTGGATTCAGTTTTCGCCTAACTCCTAATTCTCGCTGCCTTTGATCAGGTAATATAAAAGTACGCCCTGCGTAACGATTTTTGATTACGCCTTCCCCATATGGTATTCCTGAAGCTTTGGAATAGCCCACAGCGGCGGCGGTAGCGCTATCTGGTATCCCGATTACTAGATCTGCTTCAACGGGGTATTTGCGTGCCAACTCAGCTCCCATTTCCATTCTTTGAGTATAGACAAGTTTTCCATCCAAACTGCTATCAGGTCTAGCAAAATAAATGTTTTCAAAGATACAAGAAGCAGCTCGGCCATTACTCGGTTTTTGGTAGATTGTCTTTATGCCATCTGAATTTACCATTATGGCTTCCCCTGGCATAACTTCACGAATGAATTTAGCCCCGACATGATCGAGAGCACAGGTTTCTGATGCAATTACCCAGCCTTTACCAAGAGAGCCAATGCATAACGGCCTGACACCTAAAGGATCACGTATAGCCATAACTCCCTCTTTGGTGAGCACAGTCAGAGAATACGCTCCGCTAAGTCGTCTCATCAATGAAGAACATCTTTGACCCCAGTCTGAACCAGGTAAATATGTGAGCATATGGGCGATGATCTCAGAATCATTTGATGTTTCAAAGTTACAGCCCCAATCAATAAGTTCTCTACGAAGTTCTACAGAATTAACAACATTACCGTTGTGTGCAAGAGCAATTTCTCCATTGGGTCCTTTTGATCTGATAGGTTGGGCATTTTTTGAATGACTGCTTCCTGTGGTTGAGTATCTGGTATGACCAATGGCCGAGTGTCCAGGTAGCAAGGATATTTGATCTTCAGTGAAGCCTTGTGCAACAAGACCCATGGCAGTTTTAATCCTTAGTTCGGTCCCGTCCCATGAAGCAAAACCTGCGCTTTCCTGTCCTCTATGTTGTAAAGCAAATAACCCAAAAAACGCAATACGAGTTACAGATTCATCAGCGGAAAATACGCCTACTATTCCGCATTCCTCATGAATACCAGAATCAAAAGTCATATGATTTTTATTTCTACTAGAAGTCATTAGATTGGCTCATTTAAGAAAGAAATATGTCTTATGTACATCAGTGTTAGAGCCAATACCTCATTGGTGGAAACCTGTAATTGATTATAAGGGCTTATTTGATCCTATTCTACGGCTCAAATTGTAGAGGGTCAATCATAAAAAAGACAGGCCCGATAATGAAGATTTCTGGCTAGAACTAATTAGATAACTTATGAAACAAGATCGGTTAATTAGCTTTTTATTAACTAAAATCAGTGTAGATTTCGTTTTAAACCGTCTATTACGCGGTTCGTGAACCATTTCTCAAAATTGACATGATTTATGGCTAAATATAGAATCCCACTCAAGTTTCTGAGCTTCCATCAATCTAAAAATTCTTAGGTTGATTTAAAAAGTTAATAAGGAGGTGATGGGCGTGTTAAACACGGTTATTACTATCATCGCCGTCTTGATTGGATTGGGAGCAGGAGCATTAGTTGGATTTTACTGGAAAAAAATTGTTAATCGAAGGCGATTACATGAAGCGCACGAGGACGCTGAGCTTTTAAAATCTGAAGCTCATGAGAGTAAAAGAGCCATAATTATTGAGGCTAAAGAAGAGAGTCTTAGGATTCGAACAGCTACTGAATCCGAATTGCGCGAACAGCGATCTGAGATAAAGGACTCAGAGCGTAGATTAAGTAAAAGAGAAGAACAACTTGATCGTCGAAATCATAATTTAGAAATACGTGAAAAGACATGGCATTCAAAAGAAAAGGACTTGGAGTTAGTTAGGAATGAAGTAGATGAAGTTCTAAAAAAGCAACTTGAATTACTTGAAAATCTAGCTGGTATTTCTAATCAGGAGGCTGAAAGTCTTTTGCTGGAAAAAGCTTCAGAAGAAATTCAGCATGAAGTTACACGTAGATATAGAGATTATGAGGAACGAATCAGAGAAGAGGCAGAGGATAAGGCTAAAAGTATAATAGGCCAAGCTATCCATAGACTTGCCTCGGATGTTGTTTCTGAAATGACTATAGCTTCTGTTTCATTGCCATCTGATGACATGAAAGGTCGTCTGATTGGACGAGAAGGACGGAATATAAGAGCTATTGAGAAGGCTACCGGAGTAGATTTAATAATAGATGACACTCCAGAACAGGTGACGCTATCTTGCTTTGATCCAGTTCGGAGAGAAATTGCAAAAATGGCAGTTAGTAAATTAGTTGCCGATGGCAGGATTCATCCCGCTCGTATCGAAGATATCGTATCTAAGTCTGAGAAAGAGATTTCGGCTAATATTTGGAAGAGCGGTGAGGATGCCGTATTTGAAACAGGCGTTCGTGGCTTACATCCAGAGATAGTTAAGTTACTTGGCAAATTAAAATATAGATACAGCTATGGCGAAAATGTACTACTTCATAGCATTGAAGTTGGTAATTTAGCTGCCATGATCGCGTCCGAATTGGGTGCTAACGTTAAGACAGCAAAAACTGGTGGGTTGCTACATGACCTAGGCAAAGCTCTTAGCCATGAAATTGAGGGTGGCCATGCCAAAATTGGCGCTGATGTTGCGGCTAAATATAAAGTTTCTAAGGCAATTTGTGATTGTATTGCTGATCATCATGATGATGAACCACGTTCTGTGGAAGGCTTTGTTGTTGCCGCCGCCGATGCCATTAGTGCTGCTCGGCCGGGCGCCAGAAGCGATACTCTTGAACACTACATAGAGCGGATAGAAGCACTAGAAGATGTAGCCACTGGTTTTGAGGGAGTTGAAAAATGTTACGCCATCCAGGCTGGCAGGGAAATTAGAGTATTAGTAAAACCAGATAACGTGGATGATTTAATGGCATCTGAGTTAGCTAGGAAAATTGCTAACAAGATTGAAGAAACATTAGTTTATCCAGGTCAAATTAAGGTGACGGTAATACGCGAAAGCAGATCGATAGAGTTGGCTCAGTAACGCTGCGAAGATAATAAGAGTTTGATACATTAAAACAAGGTTTAATATATTGAATTTCAAATTATATGGTAGTTATGTATTTACTTAGACATGTGTGAACGTTAATGTTCGATTTAGATTTACATCTCCACAGCACCGCATCAGACGGGACATTAAGTCCATCTGAGCTTGTGAATAAATGTGCTGAAAACGGACTTAAAGTAGTTGCCCTTACTGATCACGATACACTAGATGGCATTGACGAGGCCATTGGTCGAGCTAACACGCTTCGCAATATTGAGGTTATTCCAGGAATTGAAGTCAGTTGCAGTTGGAATGGAACAGAAGTGCATATACTCGGTCTATTTGCTCGTTTAGACGATACCAGGTTATCTGAATATTGCAGAAGGGCCAGAAAAAATAGACTATCTCGCAGCAAGAAAATAGTTGAAAGACTGCAGCATATTGGTGTTGAAATTAAATTCGAAAAAGTGATTGAGTTAGCCGGAGATGCAGTTATTGGCAGGCCTCATATCGCTAAAGCACTAGTAGATGCTGGTTATGTAAAATACCCGAAAGAAGCATTTGATTTATATTTAGGATCATCGCACTCATCTTATTATCCTAGTAGTACAATATCGCCGGTTGAGGCTATTGATTTGCTTGTGGAGTCAAATGCCTTGCCAGTTTTAGCTCATCCATTCAGGTCAAAGGTGAAATCTGGAAGAAACCCAATAGTCAACTTATCTACGTTGATATCAGAACTCAGGCCTAGAGGCTTACAGGGGATGGAGGTTTATTATGGTGATTACACAGATAGTCAGATTAATAGACTTAGTTTGATTGCAAAGGACAACGATTTAATCGAATGTGGAGGAAGCGATTTCCATAATTCAGGTAACCCTGGTGAACCACAACCAGGTACAGTGGGTCCGCCAATTAAAACTTTTCATAGTTTGCAAGAGAGGTTGAAATAAATTAGCAATGCTCAAGGTTCAAATTGATTGTTGAAATAGCGCTGGTCGTTGGTGCTTTCATAGTAGGCTCTATCCCAACATCGTATATTGCTGGTCGACTTTTACACGGTATTGATGTGAGAAGATTTGGGTCTGGCAATGTTGGGTCTTCGAACATAATGCAAATTTCCGGAAAAAAACTGGGGTTATCAGTCGGCATTTTTGATGCATTTGCTAAAGGAACTACCCCGATTATTTTAGTTCGGTATTTATATCCAGAGCCATGGATGATGTTTGCGGTAGGCATTGCACTGGTTGCTGGGCACAACTGGAGTATTTTCCTTAAATTTACTGGAGGTAGAGGTGTTGCGACTACTATAGGTGTCGTGTTTGGTCTATTCATGTGGAAAGAGATCTTATTGCTTACCGTTGTGATGGGTGGGATGGGCAAAGTTTTATCAAAAGATATGAGTGCATGGACTTTGTGTGCGATGATTCTACTTCCGATATTGGCGTGGATTTTCAACCAACCACTTGAATATGTATATGCGTCTGTGGCAATGAGCTGTGTTATGCTGCTGAAAAGGTTGACTGGCAATTTTGAAAAGATAGATACAAAAAATTCTTCATTTCTACTAATCCTATGTTGTCGCATAATTTGGGATAGAGATGTCCCAGATAGGGAAACCTGGATGCGTAGGAAATTAGGAAGTTAATCAGCTTTTACAAGTTCACTTAATTGCGTTATATGGGATGCAATTGTTATTTGTTTCACAATATAATATATAATGAGGGTTAAATATTCCTTTAATAACTATGGATATAAACAATTCGAGTTTATTATCTGTTTTTTTTGCAACCTATCGTAAATTTATGCAAGTTATCGTAAATTTATGGAAGTTATCGTAAATTTATGGAAGTTATCGTAAATTTAACGAAACAGAATGGCTGAATTCGTATATTTAAGAAGAAATCGTCCCGTATCTGTAGTTATTTTTCGGAAGGATATATGTGAGAAATTTAAAATTTATGATTTGTATGATTTGGAAGTTAAATGATATTAGATAAGATAGACAAAAAAATAATTGAACTACTTGAGGTAGACGGACGCACATCTAATGCTTTTATCGCTAAGGAAATAGGAGTGAGTGAAGGCACTATACGTCGAAGACTTGTAAAGCTACTTTCTGGTGATTACCTGCATGTGAATGCAGTAGCGAACCTAACTAAAATAGGACTGGATTCTCAAGCAATTGTTGGAATAAAGGCGGATGCAGATAAAGTTGAGCATATTGTTGCGACATTGAGTGAATTTCAAGAAGTTAAATGGATAACGGAGACTGCCGGACAATACGATGTATTTTGCTGGGTAGCTTTAAGCACTCCCAAGGATCTCGGTAAGTTTTTGAGAGATAAGTTAGGGTGCATTGCCGGATTGCAAAGGTCAGAGACTTTTGTAAGCTTGGGCGGTATAGTCAAAAACTTAATGGCGTAAAATAAGTTACACATAGACTGTATTGAGATATGTTTTTGCTTGAACTTGATCGAAAATAAATATACATTTTCCCCTACTAGATATATGAGTAAAGACATTGCATAAAAGTATTGATTGCGGCTCGGTTCGCAAAACACATTTAGGACAAGAGGTGGTCATTGCGGGATGGGTACATCGTCGTAGAGACCACGGGAATATAATTTTCTTGGATTTGCGTGATCAGCAAGGGTTAGTTCAGGTAGTTTTTGATCCTAAATCTGCTCCCGAAGCACATATTACTGCTGAATCCGTTAGAAACGAATGGGTTTTGAAAATAAAAGGCGTGGTTTCTAATAGGCCTGAGGGCACGATAAACTCTGATATGCCAACTGGTGATGTTGAAGTTTTGGCAAGTGATCTAGAAATTATGTCCAGATCTAAAACCCCACCGTTTTATATCAATGAAGAGTCTGATGTTGATGAGTCAATACGATTAAGATATAGATACATGGACCTTCGGCGCCCTTTTATGCAAGAAATTTTGGTTTTACGTCATAAGGTAGTTAAATTTATACGAGATTTTCTTGACAGTCATAACTTCGTTGAAATAGAAACTCCAATCTTAATTAAAAGTACTCCGGAAGGTGCTAGAGACTATATTGTGCCAAGCCGAGTGCACCCAGGAATGTTTTACGCATTGCCTCAGTCTCCTCAACAATTAAAGCAATTGCTGATGGCTTCTGGATTCGAAAAATATTTTCAAATAGCAAGATGCTTTCGTGATGAAGATCTAAGAGCCGATAGACAACCTGAGCATACACAACTTGATTTAGAGATGAGTTTTGTACATAGGGAAGACATCTTAGGCTTGATAGAGGAACTAATTATTCAATTAGTTGAATCAGTAGTTCCCGATAAACAGCTTACAAATCCATTCCCTAGACTTGCTTACCATGAGTCTATGGCCAAATACGGCACAGACAAACCGGATTTACGATTTGGTTTAGAAATTACCAATATTACAGATTGTTTTTCTAATAGCGATTTTCAGGTTTTCAAAAATGTTATTAAGGATGATGGTGTTGTTCAAGGAATAGTTGTTCCCGGACAAGGCAATATGCCGAGGAAAAAACTTGATAAACTTGTTGAGCAAGCTCGTGATCTGGGTGCTCAAGGATTGATTTGGGTTGGATTCTCAGAAGAATTTAACAGTGTAAACAATGGTTCCGATAACATTAGATCTTCCATATCAAAATATATATCTGACGAAGAGATTAATGATGTAGCTTCGGCTACTAAGGCATCAGCAAACGACTTATTATTAATTGTTTCAGGCGAGATAAAAATGACCCAAACTGTATTAGGGCAACTGAGAAATTCTCTTGGTTCCGTTCTAGGGTTGGCGAATAAAAATCAGTTGGAATTTGCTTACATAATCGACTTTCCTCTATTTGAACCCGGAGAAAATGAAGGACAGTGGACAGCTGCCCACCATGCTTTTACTATGCCGAAAGATGGTGACGCTGCGAAATTGGAAACAGATCCTGGGTCGGTCATAGCAGATTCTTACGATTTGGTATGTAATGGTTTAGAGATAGCTAGCGGAAGCATAAGAGTGCATGACAGAGAACTACAAGAACGAATATTAGGTGTATTAGGATATAGTACTGATCAAATAAGTGAACGTTTTGGACAATTATTAGAATCATTTGATTATGGCGCTCCTCCTCATGGAGGAATAGCTCCAGGAATCGATAGGTTAGTAATGGTGCTTGCAGGTCTAGAAAGCATCAGAGACACTATAGCCTTCCCAAAGACTCAGAGTGCAGTTGATCCTCTGTTCGGGTCACCTGGCCCAGTAGAAGATGTTCATCTGGCTGAGTTAAAGCTAAATATTATTGATACAGACTAGAAGAATTGACTCAGAAGTAATCAAACAAAGATGAGTTCAATCTGCTAGCATTCTGACCTGATGCTATAATTTTCCCTTTAAACACTTTATTCGAGGTTTCTTTATTGCTCGGAGAGGTGGCCGAGCGGCTTAAGGCGCTAGTCTCGAAAACTAGTATGCGAGGTAATCGTATCGCGGGTTCGAATCCCGCCCTCTCCGCCACTAAATTGGATCGGTAATAATTAGATATAACGTAATTTTTGGGAGAGGTGCTAGAGTGGTTTAATAGGCACGCCTGGAAAGCGTGTGTACCTTGTAAGAGGTACCGCGGGTTCGAATCCCGCCCTCTCCGCCAGAATCAATGAGAATCAAATTAATTGATCTTATATTAGAAATACTTAAAAAAAGGGTCGATCTTTCGGTTTAATTTATTTTGATCAGTTATAAACTAAACTTGTGCTACACTGATATTTATTATCTCCTTTTGCAAATCATGCCATGATATTTATGTGCTATGAACGAGTGGAAGGATATTTTTACGGAATCTAAACAAAAGATATGTCTAAGAATTTAGTAATAGTTGAATCGCCGGCTAAAGCTCGTACTGTGGGCCGTTTTCTAGGAAAGAGCTATGTGGCTAAAGCCTCAATGGGCCATATTAGAGATTTGCCTAAAAAAACCATGGGAGTAAAAGTCGATGATTTATCATTTACCCCAAAATATGCTTTAATACCCGAACGGCGTAAGATTATTGATGATTTAAGGACGGCTGTTAAGAAAGCTGACAATGTCTATTTGGCAACCGACCCAGATAGAGAGGGAGAAGCAATATCTTGGCATCTGATAGCGGCTGCAAAAATCGAACCAACAAAAATCAAAAGGGTAGTTTTTCACGAAATAACCAAAGATGCGGTACAACATGCTTTTGATAATCCCAGAGAAGTAGATTACAACTTAGTCGCTGCTCAACAGGCAAGGCGTATCTTAGACAGATTAGTTGGCTACGAATTAAGTCCGGTTTTATGGAAAAAAGTTCGTCCAGGATTGTCAGCAGGCAGAGTTCAATCATCGGCTGTTAAGTTGGTTATCGAAAGAGAAGATGAACACAATAGCTTTGTTCCAAAAGAGTATTGGACTATTTCAGCAACTGTATCCAAAGATAAATCGGCCAAGACCTCGTTCGAAGCAAAATTAACTGCTATAGACGATTCTAAAAAAGATCTAGGGTTGGATAATGAGAAAAACGCCCAGTCTGTTTTAAGTGATTTGGGCAATGCTGAATTTAAAGTAAAAAATGTTACTAAGAAACAAACTATTCGTAGGCCACCTCCGCCGTTCATAACCAGCACATTACAACAAGATGCCTCACGTAGATTCAGATTTACTGCTTCCAATACTATGAGAGTTGCTCAGCAACTTTATGAAGGCCTTGACCTGGGATCTGAAGGATCAGTCGGTTTAATCACATATATGAGAACTGACTCAACCAATGTATCTAAATCTGCGATTATGGAAACGACAGAATTTATAAAAAATGAATATGGGGATAAATACCATTTGGCAAAACCCAGATTTTATAAAACTAAAGTCAAAGGAGCTCAAGAAGCACACGAAGCGATTAGGCCAACTTCGGTATTTCATACTCCTGAAAAAATCAGAAAATATCTTAATAATGATCAATTTAGATTATATAAATTGATATGGAATAGAATGGTTTGTAGTCAAATGCCGGATGCATTATTTGACCAAACAAAAGTTGAAATCTCTGCAAACAAAAATAGTGATAAACAGTATTCATTTACATCGGTGGGAACAATTCTTAAATTCGATGGGTATAGAACTGTATACATGGAATCCGAAGATGATACAAAGGATGTCTTGCCTGATAAAACTAGACTTCCTGATTTAATAAAAGGAGACCATTTAAACTGTTTAAGTATTTTCAAGAAGCAGCACTTCACCGAAGCACCACCTCTTTACACAGAAGCCACCCTTATCAAGCTTTTGGAAGAAAAAGGCATTGGACGCCCAAGCACTTACGCATCCGTAATGGGAACCATACAAGACCGATATTATGTGCAGAAAATTAACAGTCGTTTTGTATCCACCAAGCTTGGTAAAGTTGTGAATTCACTTTTGACTCAGCACTTTACCGATACTATGAATGTAGGATTCACTGCAAAATTAGAAACATATTTGGATGAGATTGCAAGCGGTGAACGAGAATGGGTTCCAGTTATAAAAGAATTCTATATACCGTTTCATAATTTGATAAAAAAGTCAGAAATCGATGTGGAAAGAATACCGAGAAGTGAAATTGACGAAGAATCTGATGAAGTTTGTGAAACATGTGAAAGACCCATGGTAATTAAACTTGGCAGATATGGAAGATTCTTGTCTTGCAGTGGATTTCCTGAGTGTAAAAATGCACGACCTCTGGTAACAATTTTGGATGTTAACTGCCCGCAATGTGAGAGTAAATTGGTAGAGAAGCAGAGGAAGGGTAGAGCTAATAAAACTTTTTATGGATGTTCTGGTTACCCTGAATGTACTTTTGCGTCTAATCGTAAACCTATATCGGAACCATGTCCCGAATGCAGCGGATTGTTAGTTATGTGGGGACAGAACAGGGCAAGATGCGTTAAATGTCCATACAAAGGTACGGTAAAACAAAATGAAACAACAAATGAACAGCTCGAAGTTGTGGTTTAAACTAATATAGTTCGACAAGCCTCTGGTAAATAAATTCATGACTTCTGTAACTAACACAGCAATCTATTTCAGAAATGACGAATCTAAGTGGCGAGATTTGGTAGACTCATTCGAACATCACGTAAAAACTGAACGAGGATTATCTGAACTTACAATTCGCAACTACCGAAATGACCTAGCTCCCTTGTTTGATTTCATGCAAATTCAAGGGTTAGATTCTATAAATGACCTTAATAGAACAAACTTGAGAGAATATCTGGCTTGGCTCGTAGACATCGGATATGTACGCTCCAGTGTTGTTAGAAAACTCAGTACTTTGAGGGGTTTTTTAAAATGGCTTGTCCGTGATGGAATAATAAAAACAGATCCATTGCCGCGTAGAGGAGTTTTAAACAAAACTCGACGACTACCCAGATGTTTATCTAAAGAAGAGATAAGCAAGATATTTGAGGTTATAGATAGTGAATCTTTAGTAGGGATGAGGGATTTAGCTTTACTTGAATTAATATATGCCGCAGGATTACGTGTAAGCGAGGTTCATAAGTTAAACATTAGCGATATTAATCTTGGCAATCAAGAGCTTGTAGTAACAGGTAAGGGCTCGAAGCAGAGAATTGCATTAATTGGCAAACCTGCAACAAATGCAATTGAGCAATATATTAAACACGGAAGGATAAAATTAGACAGTAAAGGTAAAACAAAAGCTTTGTTTTTGAACCAAACTGGTGGCCGACTCACTCAACGCACCATTCAAAAAAAAGTTAATTACTACAGTAATTTGGCTGGTTTGAAAGATGTGCATACTCATACTCTTCGTCATTCATTTGCTACTCATCTGTTAGATGGAGGAGCGGATTTAAGAGTAGTGCAAGAGTTACTCGGCCATTCTAGTCCATCAACTACGCAGTTATACACGCATGTTAGTAGTTCTGAGGCAAGACAAATATATTTATCAGCGCATCCTAGAGCAATGAAAGATGAGTCGAAATCATGAAAGTTTTAGTAATCAATGGTCCAAACTTAAATATGCTCGGTAAACGTGATGCTGACCAGTATGGAGTTGAAACACTGGATCAAATTTCACATCGAATTTCTGCTAAAGCAGCTGAACTAGATGTCAACGTCGAGTTTTTCCAATCAAATCATGAAGGATCTATAATAGACTTTTTGCAGTCTAATTTTGAAAATGCTTCTGGAATATTGATCAATCCTGGGGCATTAACACATTACGGAATATCACTTCGTGACTGCCTTTCAGATGTAAAAATTCCGTTCATTGAAATACATTTATCTGACATACATGAACGAGAAGAATTTCGAAGGCACTCGATGATATCAGATTTATGTTTGGCGCAAATTAAAGGCCATCGAGGCGATGGATATATTATGGGTCTTGAACGATTGGTTGATCACCTTCGAGAACAAGGACAAACTTGAATCAGAGGATTACAAAACTGCGTCATAATCTTGCGGAAGCCGGACTTGATGCTCTATTAATTTCAACCTTTGAAAACCGACTTTATCTTTCTGGATTCACTGGCTCTGCTGGTTTTTTGTTTATTACCGATTCTGAACTCATTTTAGCTACTGACTCCCGTTATACTGAGCAAGCTTCGATACAGGCAACAAATTTCAATATAAAACTTATATCAGCAAAATTGGATTGGTTCGCTGGTTTGGTTGAAAGCTCAGGTTCAAAAAAGATCGGGTTTGAAGCGGATGATATTAGCTTTAATATGCACCAAGCCCTTTTGTCAAAAATCAATCAATCAAATTCTGATAAAACGAAACATGTAGAAATGGTTAGCACGTCAAATTTTGTAAGTAATCTAAGACAGGTAAAGACTTCAGATGAAATCCAAATTTTGGAAAAGGTATGTTCGATAACCGACGAAGCTATGGACACTGTAACTCCTGATATTGTGGCTGGTATGACTGAAAAAGAATTATCATGGCTATTGGAGCAAGCAATGCGGAATTTAGGAGGAGAAAAGATGTCGTTTGACGTCATTGTGGCGGCAGGGCCAAATGGAGCGCTTCCACACCATCGTCCCGACTCTTCAAAGCTAAAGTCCGGTGATTCAGTGGTTATTGACATGGGATGTGTATATCAAAATTATTGCAGTGATTTAACGAGAACAATTGTGGTTGATGAACCGGATGACAAGTTTAAAAAAATATACAAAACGGTTCTAGATGCTCAGATAAAAGCAGAGAAAGAAGCGCGTCCTGGAATGTCAGGTGCAGACATCGATGACCTAGCTAGGTCTGTTATTAGAGAGGCTGGCTTTGGGGAGTACTTCGGGCATAGTCTTGGACACGGAGTAGGTTTGCAAGTACATGAACAGCCGTGGATATCTGCTAATTCAAAAAATATTGTTAACCCTGGAATGGTTTTTACAGTTGAACCAGGGATTTATATACCCGGATGGGGAGGGGTAAGGATTGAAGATGTGGTCGTTATGCAAGAAACTGGGGTAGAGTTATTAAATAAAGCTAAAAAGATGACAATTTGATTGGAGCAAATTTATGACGATTAGTTATGGGGATCTAAAAAAAGGAATGGCAATAGATCTTGAAGGCGAACCTCATGTTGTTGTTGAATATGAGCGTTCTAAAATGCAAGCACGTGCTCCAACATCCCGTGTTCGATTTAGATCAATAAAAACAGGAAGAGTGGTAGACCGATCTTTTATTGGTTTCAATGTTAAATTTAGTCCTGCAGCAGTAGAAAGAAGAACGTCTCAATATATATATCGAGAAGACGAGTTATATTATTTTATGGATCAAAAAACCTTTGAACAATTTCCCCTTAGTGTTATTCAATTGGGAGACGATATTAAATATTTGGTAGAGCAAATTGAATTAGAAATCATTTTGCATGATGATGTTCCAATTGCTGTTGAATTGCCTATAACTGTTGATATGAAAATCAAAGAAACGGGACCATCTTTCAAAGGAGATACCGCGCAAGGTGGAACTAAGCCAGCCACATTAGAGACAGGCCTAGTTATTAATGTTCCTTTATTTATAGATGTTGATGATACTGTGAAAGTAGATACTAGGTCTGCAGACTATATCTCGAGGGTGTAGAGTTTCATGGAAACTAAAATTTTCCCGGTATCACATCTGACCTCGTATATTCGTGATTTATTAGAAAAAGATTCCAATTTGGTGGACATTTGGGTTACAGGTGAAGTGTCAAATTTGGCACGACCAGGCTCAGGTCATAGCTACTTCAGTTTAAGAGAAGGAGACTCTACTTTGAGGTGTGCCATGTTTAAATACGCTGGCATGGGAGCAGAGTTGTTAAATGAAGGCGACAGCATAATAGTTCATGGCAAAGTGTCTATTTATCCTCAAAGAGGCGACCTTCAATTGGTCGTAGATTTAGTACAGCCCGAAGGCACAGGCGAACTTAAGCTAAAGTTTGAACAACTACGTGCAAAATTAGAACAAGAGGGACTATTTGATCCTTCAAGGAAACGGGAATTACCTAAGTTTCCTAATAAAGTAGCTGTTGTTACGTCAGTTAGTGGGGCCGTGTGGCATGACATTGTAGATGTTTTTCAACGGAGGTATCCGTTAGCAGAATTGGTGCTTTTCCCTACTTCTGTACAGGGAGATGCTGCTTTAACAGAGATTGTTGGTTCGTTTAATAATTTGAACCTATATAAAGACATTGATGTAGTGATTTTAGCGAGGGGTGGAGGCTCGAAGGAAGATCTATCAGTTTTTAATGAAGAAGATCTGGCAAGAGCTATTTTTAGTTCAAATTATCCTGTTATCAGTGCTATTGGACATGAAACTGATACAACTATAGTTGATTTGGTTGCAGATGTCAGAGCACCAACCCCCTCTGCAGCAGCAGAAATCGCTGCACCAAATCTATTAGAAATTCTTGAGTCTATAGATATAAATTTACAACGACTCAATATAGAAATAGAAAGAACAACTAAATCAGCTAAAGAATTAGTTTCAATACAAGGTTCACGAATCATTGATTTGTTGCCAGATTTTGTGTCCTTAAGAATGAGGATAGATGATTGGCTTAGGGTATCTGCAAATGAAATAGATTCCTTAAGAAAAAATATTGACATTAATGTTGAAGGGCTTGTAAAAAGATTGAGTTCGTTGAGTCCAGCAGGAACAATGCAACGAGGGTATGCCGTTGTACAAAATCATGAAACAAACGAATTAATTACCGACTCATCAGTATTATCGGTAAATGATAAAACGAGGATTAATCTAGCTCAAGGTGCGTTTATCGCTTCGGTCAATTCTGTTTCGGAGGTCAAAAATGAATAATGAACTTGAAAACGAAAAGTCAAATGAGTCTTTTGAACAGTTACTCACCAAATTAGATGAGACAGTGAGGAAACTTGAGGCTGGTGGATTGTCTTTAGAACAATCTACTGATTTGTATGAACAAGGTTTGAAACTGGCTCGTGAGTGCACTGAAAAAATCTCGGCTGCAGAATTGAAAATAACAAAAATAAGAAATGAATACGGGCAAAATGTTAGCTCGGTAAACCAAGAGCCTTTAGAGTTAGAATATGATTCAACCAGTGAGGATGAATAAATAAGTTTTAATTAATGTGATCAAGTCAGACTTTCATATACATTCTAAATACTCGCCGGATTCACTACTTTCAATAGATTCTTTAATCAGACGTTGTATTGGAAAGGGATTAGGTCTTATTGCGATTACCGACCATAACGCAATTCAAGGAGCTTTGGAGGCCAGAGAAATATCTCCGTTTCCAGTGATTGTAGGAGAAGAAGTTACGACTGCTGATGGTGAGTTAACAGGACTTTTTTTAAAGGAATTAGTACCCAGAGGCCTGACAGCTCAAGAAACTGTAAAAATCATTAAAGCTCAGGGTGGCTTAGTATCAGTCCCTCATCCATTTGATACATTTCGACGCAATGTAATTTCTGAATCGGCGCTTTCAGAGATAATAATGGATGTCGATATTATAGAGGGATTCAATGCTAGAAATACACTAAATTCTGCTAATAATAAAGCTAAGACTTTGGCTTTAGAATACAGTAAACCTATTACATCAGTTACAGACTCACATACATCTTATGAGTTGGGTAGGTGTTACACTGAACTGTCAATCGACTTGTCTAAAGATATTACGCCGCATGCTCTACTGGAATCATTAGGTAATGCACATTTACATGAGAATAAAGTTACTCCAATGATCCACATAGCAACTACATTGACTAAGCTTATTAAGTAGAAACAGGATTTTTAGAGATATTATTCTATTTAGGTCATTTGTAGTTTATTTACCCTGTTAGTTCATTGTTAAACTTGACAGATAATTAGGATGCGGAAGCTTTATGTTTGGGGAATAAATGTTTAGAAGAATATTTTGGTTACTAAACCAGTATAGTAAAACTTACGCTAAAGGCATGCCTAGTTCGTGGGTTACATACTTGCTTTTGTCTGTAAACGGTTTAGTTTTTATTGCAATGGAATTTGCTGGAGGCTCCACTAGCTCTCAGGTCTTGATAAATTTTGGAGCAATGTTCGGCCCTTATATAGAAGCTGGACAGTACTGGCGATTATTTACAGCGATTTTTATCCATGTCGGGTGGTACCATTTAGTTCTTAATAGTATTGGAATCTTTATATTTGGAAGGATATCCGAAACTTTATTTGGGCCGTATAAGTTTATATTAATCTATGTTCTCGCTGGGTTGTTTGGCGCTGTGGCTTCTTACATTTTTAGTCCTATTAGTGTTGCTGCTGGAGCCAGTGGAGCTCTCTTAGGACTGGTAGGCGCGTTATCGGGCTTTTTCTTAACTATGTACAAAGATCCTAACGCGCGAAAAAATCTTTATGGGCTTTTATTTCTAGTTGCAATCAATCTTTTGTTTGGATTAGCACCAGGGATAGACAATTGGGCACATATAGGCGGACTTGTCACGGGATTTTTTCTTGGCTATTTTTTAACTCCTGTAAGTGGGTTTTTACACCCAGGTTTCGAGGGATTTTATGTGATAAATAAATTTAAGAATAGCTTTACCAGATATGCGGCTATATTCATTGTTGTCTTTGCTATTTTAGGGGGAATATGGTTAGGAAATGTAACCTTGCCAACAAGCACTACTACAGAAGTATTAAAAGCAGAAAAATTTCTAAAAGATCGTAACTATACTGCAGCCATAAAAAACATTGAAAAAGCTATAGAGTTAGGTACTTTAGAAGAAAAGAATTTTGTGGGTAGAGCATATTTCCTAAGAGCGTTGATTATGGTGGAATATGGTAATTTGGAGGAAGCTAAGAGTGATCTAGGATCTGCGCTTTTAATTGCAGATTCGGAAACAAGAAGCAAATCAATAGAGTTGCTGACCGAACTCAACAATTAAAATAATAGAGGGTTTTGACTTATCTATTATCAAGCTGATTTTTGTTCTTCAATAAGCTCAATTTCATTATTTAGACTGTGTCGAAAGAGTTTGCCATCGGCATTAGTCATTGATACAGAAGAGACACCTTTGATTGCATCTGCGCCAACTACACACTTAGTTATCCCAGATATACCAGGAATGTGATACATGGTGTCGAGTAGGGTTTTTTCTAGTATTGTTCTTAATCCACGGGCACCAGTTTTGTTTTCAATCGCAATTTCTGCTGCGGTAGTAAGTGCTTCTTCGGTAAACTCGAGATCCACATTATCCATAGAAAAAAGACATTGATATTGTTTAACAAAAGCATTTTTTGGCTCGGTTAAGACTCTTACTAAAGAATCAATATCCAGTGCCTCTAATCCAACTACTACTGGTAGCCTTCCAACAAACTCGGGGATAAAGCCATATTCTAAAAGATCTTCTGAGTTCACATTGTCTACAATTAATGATTCGTCGGATGCAGCATCGATTTTTTCAGCATCTCGGAATCCGATTGTGATATTTCCTTTTGCAACTCTTCGATTAATAATTTCATTTAAACCTTCAAACGCACCGCCGCAGATAAATAAAATATCATCAGTCTTTATTTGCAAAAAGTCTTGATGGGGATGCTTTCTACCACCCTGCGGAGGCACATTAGCGATCGTGCCTTCAATGATTTTTAAAAGCGCCTGTTGTACACCCTCTCCTGACACATCTCGTGTTATGGAAGGATTTGGGCTTTTTCGCGCGATTTTATCAATTTCGTCGATGTATATTATTCCATGTTCCGCTTTATTTATATCGAAATCAGCTGACTGAATTAATCTCAATAATATATTCTCAACGTCTTCTCCAACATAACCTGCTTCAGTTAGTGAAGTTGCATCAGCTATAGCAAATGGTACATCAAGTATTTTTGCCAAAGTTTGCGCGAGCAATGTTTTACCTGATCCTGCAGGACCAAGTAGCAGAACATTAGACTTTTGTACTTCTACACCTTCCTGTTGCTGGTTAGAAGTTATACGTTTATAGTGATTGTAAACGGCAACACTCAAAACCTTTTTAGCAGTATTTTGACCAATTACATATTCTTCCAGCCGTTCAAATATCTGCTTTGGATTAAGGCTTTTTGGAATAACCGCAGAGGATTCCTTTGCTTTTGCTGGCCCTTCTTCTGTGATGATTTGCTCACACAGAGTGACGCATTCATCACAAATGAATACTCGGTCTGGACCTGCTATAAGCCTTTTAACCTGAGCTTGAGCTTTTCCACAAAATGAGCATTGATAATTTGGAGTTGTCATGTATACGTCTCTTTGAAGTTTTAGTAAATATTCAACATGTGAGTGGTTACTTACTTTATTTTTTATCTTTTTTGTTTTTGTCTTTTTCGTCTGAAGACGATAATACCTTGTCTATCAATCCATACTCTTGGGCTTTTTCAGATGTTAAATAATAGTCTCTATCTGTGTCTCTTGCTACTTTGTCATATGGTTGTCCAGAATGATGAGATATTATTTGTCGCATTTTATCTTGCAGCCTGAGGATCTCTCGTGCCGCTATATCGATGTCTGAAGCTTGTCCCTGAGCGCCAGATAATGGTTGATGCATATGTATTGTTGAATTAGGAAGAGCATATCTTTTACCAGGGGTACCTGCTGTAAGCAAAACGGTTGCCATGCTTGCTGCCAACCCTACGCATATAGTTGATACATCAGGCCTGATTAAATGCATTGTGTCATATATAGCTAGTCCAGCATGAATAACTCCGCCTGGTGAATTGATATATAAACTAATATCTCGCTCAGGATCTTCTCTGTCTAAGTAAAGTAATTGTGCGGTTATAGTATTCGCGACCTGATCATTTATTGGAGTTCCTAAGAAAATAATTCTTTCTTTGAGCAGTAATGAATAAATATCAAATGCCCTTTCTCCTCTTGCTCCGGTTTCAATTACCATTGGTATCATAGATTCTGGGTAAGCTAATCCTTCACTCATTTTTTATTGCCTTTCTTTGAACTTTTAATTGTTTTTCCAGGAGTTTTTTTCTTATCTGTTTTACTTGATTTAATGTTACTTTTTGCTATATCAGATAGTTTTTTAACTGCACTCTCAAATTGGATATCGCCTCTTATCCTGTCTTCTGCCTCTTGAATTCTTTGTTGGAGTTCTTTCGGCTTTATGCCTGATTTTTTAACCTCGGCAGGATTTATTGATGCTTTCAACTGATCTAATCTTAACTTTACTTGTTGTTCATCAACTTCTAGTTTCTCTTGCTCCATAAAGCTTTGTAAAATATATGTACGATGTAACCGTTCTATCGAAGATTGACGGAGTTCGTCTTTGAACTCCTCTTCTGTTTTGCCTGAATAGCTCAGGAAGTCTTTTAACTCGACATTCATTCTGCTAAGGGACTGTTGGCGCTCTTCCATTATGTGATCTAATTCATGTTCAATTAATAATTCAGGTACCGTTATTTCTGATTTTTCTACTAATTGAGTTACAGCTGCATTTTCAAATTGCACGTCATGTTCTCGATCAAATTCCTGCTGCAATTCTTGTTTTATTGATTTTTTTAGTTCCTTCAGGCTTGTATGACCACTTCCAACTGACTTTGCGAATTCATCATCTGTTTCTGGTAACAAACGTTCCTTAATTTCAGTGACTGTAACCTCGAATGACGCTTCTTTGCCGCCAATGTCATTTTCACTAGACTCAGCTCTATAATCTTCTGGGAGAATGATTTGAAATTTCTTGCTTTTCCCTTTTGACACCCCAACTAGATTATTGCAAAATCCTGGCACTATAGTATCGCGCTGATTATCTAAAATTATGATCGCATCGTTTTTTTCGATAAACACGGTTCCTTCTACTTTGGCTGTAAAGTCAATTGTAAGAATATCTTCGAGTTTGGCTTTTCGACTAACTGGCTCCCATGTTGATTGGCTTTCTCTTACTCGCTCAATCTGGCTGTTAACGTCACTAGCTTTTACTTTGTTTACGGGTAAATCTACAGTTATCGTTTTATAGTCACCAAGCTCCACAAGGGGTTTTAAGGGAATAGTCGCTTCGAATTTAACTGGATCTAAGCTTATAAGACTTATTCTTGGGAGCCCTCCAAGATCCAATTCTTTTTCCTCTATGATTTTTGAGGTTACATCAGAAACCATATGTTCGGCGATTTCGTTTATTAAATAAAGTTTACCGAATTGTTTTTCCACTATCGAACGAGGAGCCTTGCCTTTTCTAAAACCGGGTATGTTAACGCGCTGGACCACCTTTTGGTAACCCTTATTCAAATAGGGTTCAATGTCATTATCATCTAACTCGATTTCGAGTTTAGTTTGACGTGCAAGTTCCTCTTGTTGTGTGATATTCAATAGGGGTTTCTCAGGACGAATTGTCCATGCATCAGATCTTTTATTTTTTACGACCTGAGCAACTTAATTATATCATGCAAGGCGGTACAAATTGTACTAATAGGAAGTACGTTTTCCCATAAGTGCGATATTGGGTAGCTACATTATGTCAGGTTTATTATCAAATCCAACAATTTTCTCAATCCATGAAGCTGCAGATAGAAGTTTCTTTTCATCAAATGGCTTGCCAATTATCTGGATGCCTAAAGGTAAACCTTTAGCTGTAACGCCATAAGGCAAGCTGATAGCCGGCAAACCAGCTGTCGTAATAGCAGCTTGCCATCTAGGATCACCAGTAGTTGCGATATCTGGCGGACCTGCCTCTTTCGTAGTACTTGTGATTATTACTTCATATGGTGCAATCTGTTTTAACAATTCCCGTCTATACACTTGTCGAATCTTTTCCGCTTTTATATAGGCTGTTGCTGGAGTGAGAATGCCAATTTCGATCATCCTTCGCACGTCCTCAGCATATTTATTTGGGCTTTGATTGAATCCATCGCTATGAATTGATGCTCCATTTACATTCATCACCATTCTATGAGCAGCATGAATAAGATCCATGTCAAAAGGTAAATTGATTTCGTCTATTTTTACACCCTCATTCGATATGAGTTTGGTTAAATTTAATATGTGGGACTTAACTTCAGGATCACATTCTTCCAAGAAAAAAGATTGTAATATTCCGATTGATTGTGGTTTGCGGTCACGGTGCTGGTCAAAATCAAGTTCTTTATGAGAAACATGAGAAGAATACTGGTCTTTTGAATCCCATCTGGCCAATACCGATAACATCAAAGCCGCATCTTCTATAGTTCTAGAGAAAAACCCCATAGTATCCACAGACCAAGAAACTGGATGGACGCCATATCTGCTAATTCTGCCCATTGTAGGTTTCGTCCCAACAATTCCATTGTACGCTGCAGGCCTAAGCACCGATCCAGCTGTTTGAGAGCCCATAGCAACCGGAAATATGTTAGTAGCAACTCCGACGGCAGACCCAGTACTTGAACCACCAGGAGTTCGATGTTTGTTCCAAGGGTTTAATGTAGAAGGTGGGTCGCCGCAAGCAAATTCAGTTGTAACAGTCTTTCCCATAATTATAGATCCTGCTGATTTAAGAAGAGCAACAGAAGTAGCATCGAAATTAGGGATATGATCTTCATATATCGGCGATCCGTGAGACGTCCTAATCCCCTTAGTATTAAATATGTCTTTTATACCTATGGGTACACCGTGTAGAGGACCCATAGGCCCACTGGTTGCAAGCTCCCTATCTTTTTGCCGGGCATCTTTAATTGCCCTTGTGGTGTCCAATTCAGCCCATAAATTTAATTGAGGATTAAGTCTTTCAGAGCGATCAAGTAAACTTTTGATTAGATCTTCGCAGCTGATCTGGCCTTCTCTGATGTAGTTGGCAGCTTGCGCGGCAGAAAATTCGTGAGGCGACATTTGA
>PAAV01000015.1 GCA_002699485.1 Chloroflexota bacterium
CAGTGGATCGCACTCAGACAAGTTCAGCTCACATTACGACTTTGGCTCACACGTTGATGTGTACAGCCAGCACGAAGACAGTGGGTCGCACTCAGACAAGTTCAGCTCACATTACGACTTTGGCTCACACGTAGATGTATATAGCCAGCATGAAGACAGCGGATCACATGGCGATAAGTTTAGCGAGCATTACGACTTTGGTTCACACGTAGATGTATATAGCCAGCATGATGAAAGCGGATCACATACAGATAAGTTTAGCGAGCATTACGACTTTGGTTCACACGTAGATGTATATAGCCAGCACGAAGACAGTGGATCACACGCAGATAAGTTTAGCGAGCATTACGACTTTGGTTCACACGTAGATGTATATAGCCAGCACGAAGACAGCGGATCACATGGCGATAAGTTTAGCGAGCATTACGACTTTGGTTCACACGTAGATGTATACAGCCAACATGATGAAAGCGGATCACATTCAGATAAATTTAGTGAGCACTGGGACTCGGGCTCACATATAGATGTATACAGCCAGCATGATGAAAGCGGATCACACGCAGATAAGTTCAGCTCACATTACGACTTTGGTTCACACGTAGATGTATACAGCCAACATGATGAAAGCGGATCACATTCAGACAAGTTTAGCGAGCATTGGGATCAAGGCTCTCATTTGGACGTGTATAGCAACCATGAAGATAGTGGGTCACATGACGATAAGTTTAGTGAACATTACGATGCAGGCTCACATATAGACGTATGGAGCAGCCATGAGGAAACAGGCTCACACGCAGACAAGTTCAGCTCGCATTTTGACTTGGGCTCACATGCAGATGTATACAGTGAACATGATGAACAGGGCTCACATTCAGTTAGTTTTAGCGAACACTGGGACTCAGGATCACATCTCGACTTATGGAGTGATCATAGCGATGATGAATCGCACGACGCTACTATCAGCGCACATACCGAAGAAGCATCGCATGTAGATGTTTGGAGCAACCACAGTGATGATCAATCACACAGTCCAGACTTCTCCAATCACACCGATGACATGTCTCATATAGACATTTACAGTCAGATTGATAACTATTTAGGAACTCCGTAACTAATACTTGAGCCGAAACGCCCAACACAAACCGGTGAATTTTTATAAAAAAACAAAAAATTATTGGATAATATGAACAACCAAATACAAACTACACATAGAAAAGCTTCGATCATCATTTTTGCCGTCATTTGTGGCATTGTCTTATATGCAATAACCAGCGCCTGCATAGATCGGCCTAAAGACAGTGACCAGTCAGCCAATATGCCTGAGCCTCCAGCAGAGGCAGATACTCTGCTCGTTCTCAATCAAGACTGGATTGAAGGCCAAGCGTCATACTCACTGGACTTAGATAACGTTGACGAAGTGTTTTGGCACGTGTTCTCTCGATTGCCAGAAGACGTCATAGTCTATCCGAGCGAAAACTACTTTTATTTCAAGCTCTTTGTAGATGGTAAACAAATATGGGGCAATATTAGGCTAGCAGCCGGCAGAAGAGAAAATGGCGTTCTCTCTTTTGCTTATTTTGAATATAGAGAATCACCGTATGTATATGAACCACGAGTAAGAAAAAGTAAATACTTTACCGATGCAGACGGGGTAATAATTGATGAAATTGACACCTTTACTTTTGATGTCCGCTATAACCAGCGGACTGTTACATTTAACTTAAATAAATTGCCACAAGACCCTCCAAAGCTTTTTGACCTTGCGCCTAATGAAGAATTTGTAATGAGAACTTACGATGAATCTGGATATCAATTCTTCCTTATTTACAACAACGAACTCCGGTATTTATTTTGGGTTTTAAATGAAGAAGTTCAACTTCCAGATGCACTACAACAGGTCCAGGAGGATCTTTATGTTGGTCGCAGGAGTGGTTTTGCATTTATGCTGGACGAAGCTAACGATGATAGAAAAGTTCTAGTAGCTATTAGGGGAGCCAATGCCACGGTTAACAATTACTATGACGGGCCATTTGATCAGCTTGCGGACAATTATGTTGATGAAACAAACATCTCCGAATATCTTGTGAGAGCAATACCATCACTGGAAGACAGGATAGATAAGTATGGATACTATACAGATAAAGAGGAATCATCACGGGTGGCTGTATCTCCTTATTTTGTATATTTTAGCGATGCTGAATTGGCACAGTTTATGGGTGCTGTAAGGAGATCTGAAGATCCAAATTTCGTAATATCAAAAGGCGTTTTGGATCGGCGTTCAGGTATAACTTATGTTCCGACCCCATACCCAACCCCATACCCAACTCCTTACAAAACTCCGACTCCCTATAATAAGAACGATCAATAATAATGAAAAATTAAACAATTATGGATCGAAAACTTGTCAAATAGTATGAAGGCCCTAATCCACAGGATGGATAAAAAAGTTTTGATTGGCGCATTGTTCTATATATGCCTGCTGGTTTGTGTCATTACATTGTCAGCATGTGGTGGTAATTCGAGCGACCAGCAAACGATAGACAGTGATGTTATTCCAACTGTCACGGCATCTGCAGAGATCTCTGACGATCAAATTCAACTAGAGATTGACAGTGAGCAAGGCACTTTGCAAGATTCTGAGTCGGCACAAACTATTTCCGAAGCAGATGTAACTGACGAGGTATCAAACATGGATGTTATGGAGATGGATTCAATAGAAACTTTGGGAACTCCAACTGTTGCGCCTGGAACACCAACGCCCGGTGCTGGAACACCAACCGCCGCTCCCGAAGAATTTGCTACAGCGACCCCACTAGCAACTCCAACTGCTATTGGAACAGCGACGTCAACACCAATTCCAGTAGCTACAGCCACAGCTTTTGCAACACCTACTATTGTTGGAGAAGGCACGCCGACTCCATTTCCAACTCCAACGGAAGTGGTGCAAGCGACCGCAACCCCTACTCCTTTTGGTACAGCAACACCATTTGCTACTCCAACACCCTATGAAGAGCCCACTCCAGCAGGTACAGCAACACCATTTGCAACTGCCACGCCGCTCGCTACACCGACTCCAATTAATTAATAGGGCGCAGAATCTTAGTCAATTTGCTTAACTGAGAATGTTGAAAACGTGTTGGAGTTCTTTAATACGATTTTCATATAAATATCTGATATCAAGCACACTACAGCAGATATACCAACCGCAGCACCAAAACTCACAAGAAACCTACCTGCGTACGGGATTGTATTCCATCCCTCATAGCCTGGGTTTGGAAAAAAGAGAGAACCAACTATTATTCCTGCGATACAGCTAATGAATATGGTTTTTTGTCCGATTCGAGCTGAAAACAAGCCATAGAAAACTGGAAATACTGTCGCGGCGCATACTAGATCAGCTATAAGAAATAGATACAATACGCTGTACCCGTTGGACGCTATCACTATCACTGGGATAACTAGCACAGCGGTGCCTAACCTGCAAAACAAAAGTAATTTGCCGCCAGATAGCCTAGGGAACAATTGAGCGAGATCTGCCGTAAACACAGAGGAGATTCCGTTTAGCAGGCTGTCCATACTGCTCATGACGAGTATGACCGCTAAAACCAAGACAACACCAAATGCCCATGTGGGTACCACATCTTTTACCAACTCAAATAAAGCGCTTGATGGCTCTGATAAGTTACCATTACCTACTGCCACTATTCCTAAAATACCCAGCAAGAAAATCACTGGAATTACTATCACCCCCGCGGCCAAAAAGCCAGTTTTTAAAGACCTTTCGTCCTTACAAGAATACACTCGTTGCCAATAGGCTCCATTGAACATCTCTGCTGCCCAAATCGCTATAATTAACGTCAGGCCGAACTCAATACCAGGCCAGTGTGTTAACGAAAGAAGCTCCTTGTTTTCCAAATTAACAGCGTCGAAAGCTGTACCAAATCCACCAAGTGTCACAACTAGTATTAAAACTACCGCCGCTATCATGGGAATAATGACTGCAAATTGGATTGAATCTGTGAATATAGAAACTCTTATACCGCCAAATGCTGTATAAATCACAGTGAAAACACCTACTATTGATGCCGTGATTACTAGCGGGGTGCCTCCGAGTAAATTCACGGCTAGCGATATCCCTGTGAGTTCAGCAGTGAGGAAGATAAACATATAAAACACCATTACCAGTAAAGCCAGTATCTGAGGCGCTGTCCCATACCGAAGCTTAACGAATTCAGTAAGACTGTGTCCGTCTGGCATTAAGCGTCGCAAGCGAGAGCCGAGGAAAATAAAAGCGAGTAGAGGGGCGGCTGACCCAATACTGTATCCAATCAAGCCTACAATGCCTGCCCATGTGCCAGTTTCCGCTGGGGCAAATAGTATCCAGGCACCCAAGCCCGATGCTACAAGTGTTGCGGTGGCAAGCAAGCCTCCCACTTTATTTCTGGCAACAATATAATTTCCGGCAGTTGTTTTGCTTTTGAGGGTGTATAGTAGCCCAATACTAGCGAAGACCACTGCCGTAATTATTGTTACTAGAATTATCGAAGCGTTTAGACTCAAAAAACCATCTCCTTTTAATGTTGTGAGATGGCTTTGTAAGAGATTCCCTACGCTGGCATTATCCAGATCAGGTTATAAGCGGGTCGGCATATATTTTATATACCCTCTCAGCCAAATCACTTTAGCTCCCCAATGTTTTTAGAAATGTAAGAGCAATTAGTATAAACGGTTAATACAATATCGCCAAGATTTTTATTTGGCAGGCTGGATTTAAACCCGGCATCTTCGCGCCATACAGTAAATCCACACAGATATTTTGTCATTTAATCTTCACATCTTTTTGTGCACGCTTTTGCAGTGGTATTTCTTTCAGCCAAAATGTGACTATAAAAGCGATGCCAGTAATAACCAAAACAGCAATAAACATCTCAGATATGGACTCTGCAAGAGACTGTCGCATCACCGAAATGATAGTGTCAACTAAATCTGACTTATTACTAAACATCGGATCAATTTGTGATTCTAAGGCGCCTATTTGAGAGCTGTCCATTAAGGCATTTGGATTGGTTTTTATGTCCTCTAGAAGGCTAGAAGGGATTTCCTTCAATGCTGTTTCAGGAAGATTAAATTCTAGCTTAGAGGCAAATCTGGTTGTCAATAATGAACCAAGTAAAGCTAGCCCAGCTGACGCTCCTATTGAACGTATGAATTGAGCTGAAGCAGTAGCTATGCCGATATCTTTATGGTGGACCGAATTTTGGATAGCAATGTTAAAGCACGGAAAGGTTGTTCCCATCCCAAAACTCATAATGACCATGCTGGTTATAACAAAACCTAAAGAAACATCTTTATCGATCTGCGTTAGCAAGAATAGGCCAACAGCCATAATGATTATCCCAATGAGCCCAAGGCTCCGATAACGGCCTCCAAACCTTGATAACAATTGTCCAAATATTGTCGCACCAAAAACTGTGCCTAACATCATAGCTGTGGACAGAAGGCCGCTATCAGTAGCTGATTTGCCCAGGGATCCCTGAAAGAACAAGGGCATAAAAACAGATCCTGTGAACATGGTTACACCTAAAAGCAGCGTTATTGCTAAGCCAACTGCCATTATAGGGTTGCGATATAAAGATAACGGCATCACTGGATTAGGAGCTCGAAGTTCGTTGATGATAAACAAGATTGTTGCTCCTGCAGCGAGCCCTAATGAACCCAAAACTCGGATAGAACTCCATCCATGCTCAGACCCTCCCCATGATAGACCTAACATCGCAGGGACTACCGCTAGCAAAAGTAAAATTATGCCTATGTAATCAATTTCTTTAGACTGTGCCGACCCCTTATGCTTAGGAAATAAGAAAAGAAAAATTAAGCCGATGGGTATACCTAAAGGAACATTTATAAAAAAGGCCCACCTCCATGTAAATGAGTCTGTAAGAGCTCCGCCGGTTACTGGCCCAATTATTGATGAAAGGGCAAAAATACCGGCAAGAAAACCCATGTATTTGCCACGTTCGGCCGGAGGGAACAGGTCGCCTACCGCGATAAACGCGCATGACATTAAGGTCCCACCTCCAACTCCTTGTATAGCGCGAAATGCAATTAGTTGACTCATGTCTGCCGATAATCCTGCTAATATTGAACCCAGTATAAATACAACTATACCGAAAAGAAAAAATGCCCTGCGTCCGTATATATCAGATAGCTTTCCAACAATTGGAATAATGGCCGTGGATGCAACCAAATATGACGTAGTTACCCACGAAAAACGATCAAAGCCGCCAAGAGAGGCAACGATTTTTGGAATAGCGGTTGCAACAATCGTTTGATCAAGAGAAGCTAAAAATATTGCTAACATCCCTCCTGCCATAATGATTACAGACTGTCTCCGAGGAAGAGGTTCCCAGGTGTCCCAGCCCGATTGCAGATCATTAGTGTTGTTATCTAAGGTAAGCTTATCGGCTCCACTTAAATTGCTTGAGGAATGTTTCATTTTGAAGGGGATTTGATTAAATAAAATACTTTCATAGAATCAAATACGTGCTGTAATAACTTTATCTTATTTGACTGCTAATTAAAAACGAAACAACTTTAAATTTAAAGGGTTGCGACAATTACAACCAACGTAAACTGGACGAAAGCAGTCAGTTTTTTAATGGAAAAAGCTGTCGGCCAGTCTATTGACACTTGTATTTGACAAATGCTAACCTAAATTCCTGTATAAATGAGATAGCGGATTTATACGGCGAAGGGGAGTAGTAGCGAATGTGGCCGGAATAGAGATCCAAGGCTGGTGAAATCTTGGTCCGTAATGCATCGTGAACTCGCCTCTTAGTTAATAGACATAGAAATGTCAAAATATGTAAAAGTTTATTGCGCGCGTCGTAATAACTAATAAGTGGTACGGTCTTTTGGCCATACAAGTAGGGTGGTACCGCGGGAATGTTAAAATCTCGTCCCTTATGAAGGGCGAGATTTATTTTTTTGCCATCAAATAAAGAATCTGACCGATTAAAAAACATAGAGGATAGAAAATGCAACTGACAGGAGCTCAAATAGTTTGTGAGAGTTTATTGCAAGAGGGAGTCGATACCATATTCGGAATACCTGGTGGCGCAATCCTTCCCTTGTATCAAACGTTGCCGGAATATCCTGGCTTGAAGCATATATTGGTTAGGCACGAGCAAGGTGCAGCGCATGCTGCAGATGGCTATTCGAGAGCGACAGGAAAGCCTGGAATATGTTGGGCCACATCAGGCCCAGGAGCAACGAATCTAGTAACCGGCATAACAACTGCTGCTATGGATTCAATTCCTATGGTTGTGATTACGGGGCAGGTGAAGAGATCCGCAATAGGATCGGATGCGTTTCAGGAAACAGATATAACTGGCATCACTTTACATGTAACCAAACACAATTATCTTGTAATGGATGCGGCTGATGTGGCTGCGACCATTAAAGAGGCCTTCCACGTTGCCACAACGGGTAGACCTGGGCCTGTTTTGGTAGATATACCTAAAGATGTACAGGAAGAAATGGCCGAATTTGAATACCCCACTGAACTAACCTTACAGGGATATAAGCCAACTAATGAAGGCAATGCCAGTATGGTTCGCAAAGCAGCGAAGTTAATCAATGGAGCAAAACGCCCGGTGGTTCTGGCGGGACACGGGGTGATCTTATCTCATGCCTATGATGAACTTATAAGTTTGGCAGAAAAAGCCCAAACCCCAGTAATAGCTACATTGTTGGGAATAAGCTCATTTCCGGAAGACCATTTTCTTTATGCGGGATGGCCGGGTATGCATGGAATGGCATATTCAAGCCTGGCAATCGATGAATCTGACTTATTAATAGCTATTGGAATGCGGTTTGATGACCGCATCACTGGAGACATTAGTAAATTTGCCCCAAATGCTAAGGTAGTGCACATAGATATTGACCCTTCGGAAATCGGTAAAACTATAGAAGCAGACGTGCCTATAGTTGGCGACGCGAAACATGTTTTGCGTCAACTTATTCCTTTGATCGAAGAAACTTCACGTGTTGATTGGATAAAACGCGTAGAAACACTAAAATCTGAACACCCTTTAATTGGAGTTAATGATACCGATAAATTGATACCTCAGTTTGTTATTAATGAGCTTTACAAAGCAACAAATGGAGAGGCTATAGTTGTTACAGGGGTTGGTCAACATCAGATGTGGGCGGCTCAATACTATCGGTTTAAAGAGCCCCGGACCCTAGTATCTTCTGGAGGATCTGGAGCTATGGGATTCGAAGTTCCTGCTGCTCTAGGCGCACAAGTAGGCAGGCCTGACAAAATGGTTTGGTCTATTTGCGGTGATGGAGGGTTCCAAATGACTATGTGTGAATTGGCAACGCTGGCGGAAAATAAACTACCGGTTAAATTGGCTATAATCAATAATGGGTTCCTAGGTATGGTTCGACAATGGCAGGAATCTTTCTACCAAAAAAGTTATGTGGCTACTGAATATTCAGCCAACCCAGACTTTGTTAAATTAGCAGAAGCTTTTGGGCTATTAGGAGTTAGGGTTTCTGAAAGAAATGAAGTTGCAGCCGGAATAGCCAAAGCAATGGATTTTGATGGACCGGCACTAATAGATTTCATTGTAGAGCAAGAAGAAAATGTTTATCCGTTTATACCTTCAGGTAAGAGTGTTGCCGATATTATGGAAGGCCCTCGGCATGAAAAGGTAAGAAGATGACCTTAACCGTCAATACATCACATAGAATCGTCACTGCACTTGTTGAAGATAAACCAGGGGTATTAGCTCGAATATCCGGGATGTTTCGACGGCGTGGTTTTAATATTGCCTCTCTAGTTGTCGGCCAATGTGAGTTGCCAAACAAATCTAGAATGACTTTTGTAGTTGAGGGTGATGATAAAACTGTTGAACAAGTCACAAAACATCTTTATAAGCTCTTAGAGGTAATAAAGGTTAATGACATATCTGAACAAAATATTGTAGAACGGGAATTGGCTTTAATTAGAGTTAAAACAAATCCACAGACTCGAAGTGAAATTATGCAGATTGTGGATATTTTTAGAGCCCATATAGTCGATGTGGCAAACGATGTAACGATCGTCGAGGTTACAGGCAATGAACATAAGGTAAATTCCCTACAAACGCTCTTAGAACCATTTGGCATTTTAGAAGTTATGCGAACTGGTACGATTGCAATGAATAGAGGCTTACAGAAATAAAAGGAGAATCAAAATATAATGGCAAAGATGTACTATGATAGCGATGCAGACAGCACGCTATTTGACGGCAAAACAATCGCAATAGTGGGCTATGGAAGCCAAGGGCATGCACACGCGTTAAATCTGCACGATTCAGGCGTAAATGTCATCGTAGGATTACACGAGGGTAGTAATAGCAGGACGAAAGTCAAAGAGGATGGATTAGAGGTTGCTTCGGTGGACGAAGCGGCAAAGCAGTCTGATGTCATTATGGTTTTGTGCCCTGATACTACACAACCCGACGTTTATAAAAATTCAATAGAACCCAACTTACTTCCAGGTAAAACTTTAATGTTTGCCCATGGATTTAATATTCATTACAAAACAATCATTCCACCTAATACTGTTGACGTCTCAATGGTTGCCCCAAAAGCGCCGGGTCATAGAATGCGAGAAGTGTTTACAAAAGGATCTGGGGTTCCAGGGTTATTGGCTATTCACCAAGATGCTTCTGGTAGAGCTCATGAACTGGGGCTTGCATATGCAAAAGGCATTGGTTGCAGTAGGGCAGGAGTATTAGCAACAACATTTGAAGAAGAAACGGAAACGGATTTATTTGGAGAACAGGCGGTACTGTGTGGGGGAGTTTCTGCCTTGGTAAAAGCGGCTTTTGAAGTTTTAACTGAAGATGGGGGATATGCTCCCGAATCAGCATACTTCGAAGTAATGCACGAGCTTAAGCTTATTGTAGACCTGTTTTATAAAGGCGGTATGGAGTATATGCGCTACTCGGTAAGTGATACAGCTGAATTTGGCGATTACACCAGAGGGCCAAAGGTAATCGATGAAAACGTGAAATCTAATATGCGCGAAGTTCTTGCCCAAATCAAAGATGGGACTTTTGCTAGGGAGTGGATAGCCGAAAATGATGAAGGAAGACCAACGTTCAATCGTTTGCGTAAAGAAAATGCAGGTCATCCAATCGAAAAAGTAGGAAAAGAGCTGAGAGGCATGATGTCATTTTTAGATGACTCTGATTAAAGGGAAAAACAAGCTATAAATTTTGGAGATGTATAAATGGCATCTAAAAAGAATATGGAAACGGTAAAAATATTTGATACTACCCTTAGGGATGGCGAGCAATCTGCCGGAGCGGGGTTAACTACAGCTGAAAAACTACAGATCGCAAAGCAACTAGAATTATTAGGTGTGGATATTATAGAAGCTGGTTTCGCAGCAAGCTCTCCCGGAGATTTTGAGGCAGTTGAAGCTATTTCACGAGAAGTTCGGACACCGGTAATTGCCTCACTATCCAGGTGTAATTTTGGGGATATTGATGCGGCATGGGGGGCAATAAAGAACGCAGAAAACCCAAGGATTCATACATTTATTTCTAGTTCAGATCTTCAAATAATGCATCAGCTGAGGAAAAACCCAGAAGAAGTTTTAGACTTGGCTGTTGCATCAGTTGAAAGAGCAAAGAATTACTGTGATGATGTCGAGTTTTCTCCTATGGACGCATCTAGGACTGACCCGGAATACCTTTATCAGTTACTAGAAGCAGTAATTGCCGCTGGAGCTACAACCGTTAATATACCTGATACTGTTGGCTATTCAATTCCATCTGAATTTGGATCACGGATCAAAGATCTAATTCAATCAGTTCCTAATATTGGGAAAGCTGTCATATCAGTGCACTGCCATAATGATCTAGGCCTTGCTGCTGCAAACAGCGTTGCTGCTATACAGGCTGGTGCGCGTCAAGTAGAAGGCTGTATCAATGGCCTCGGTGAAAGAGCGGGCAATGCCTCTTTAGAAGAGGTCATAATGGCAATTGAGACCCGTAAAGACCTGTTGAATGTATCGACAAATATCACTACTGAGCATATCTATAGGACATCTCGAATGGTGTCAGATATTACAGGCTTTCCAGTACAAGCAAACAAAGCGGTTGTTGGAGCAAATGCTTTTCGGCATGCATCTGGAATACACCAAGATGGAGTGCTAAAAGAAAGAAGTACATTTGAAATAATGGACCCAAAATTAGTTGGATGGCCATCCAATGAATTAGTTTTAGGTAAATTAAGTGGACGAGCTGGATTGAGGTCAAGATTAGAAGATCTTGGATATCATTTAACTAAACCAGAACTTGACGGTGTTTTTGAACAATTCAAGGACTTGGCTGATCGAAAACGTGAAGTGACAGATAAGGATTTGGAGTCTTTAATGGCTGGTCAGCGACGAATGGACACAGAGCTACAAAGTTATATTTTAGAACATGTGCAAGTTAGCTCAGGAAACCATGACGTCCCAACCGCGACAGTTTCTTTAACTATGCAGGATGGCACAAAAATCACAGATGCTGCCACAGGCACAGGTCCCGTTGACGCGGTCTATCAAGCAATTAACCGTATAGTAAAGGTTCCAAACAAACTAACAGAATATCGAGTTAACGCGATTACAGAGGGTATAGATGCTCAGGGAAGCGTAACAATTCGAATTGAACAGGATGGCGAGACCTACGTTGGAAGAGGGTCGGACACAGACATTATAGTTGCCAGCGCCAAAGCTTATATGCATGCGCTAAATCGTATGCTGGATATTACAGGCACCGAAGCTTCTCAAACTACTGCTTAGATGTTTTTGATATATATATACTATTGATTGTTAAATCTATCGATTTAGCTTTTTAGAGGTTATTTTAGTGAATAAAATATTGGTTACTGGTGCATCTGGCCAGATAGGGTCTGAGCTTATACCCGTGCTTAGAGATAAGTATGGCTCAGATAACGTGATTGCGGGTGTTCATGAAAGCCATCTGCTTGATGAAGTTGAGCTAACTGGCCCCTCGGTCACCCTCGATGTTACTGATCAAAAACAAGTCGAGGACATTATTGCGTCAACTCAGCCTGACACGATATTTCATTTGGCATCTGTTTTATCTGCATTAGCTGAACAAGATAGGAAACTTGCCTATAAAGTAAATTTCGAAGCTCTTTATACTATCTTTGAAACTTCAGTGAAATATGGGGTGGACAAAGTCATTATTCCTAGTTCAATTGGAGCTTTTGGTTTAGACACCCCTGCGGTAGCTCCAAACGATACTTTGCAACGACCAAATACGATATATGGAATATCAAAA
>PAAV01000016.1 GCA_002699485.1 Chloroflexota bacterium
CTCTACGTCGATACCTGTCATAAGAGCTTGTCGGCCCTTCAGGTAGCTGAACGGTGGAATCTGTGGGTTTAGGTAAACATTAGATCGGTTACCTGGCTTGTATAGAGCAACGTCAGTATCTGGGTTGTCTACTAAGCGTGAGTAAAAGTCGAATGCTGCACCGTCAACAACGTCCCACTCACCAGTCTCTAGACCAGCAATCTTGGTTTCCTCATCAGGAATCTCAAGGAACGTTAAGGTGTCTAAATATGCAGTGTTAGCTCCTGCATATGCTCCAGGTGTAGAAGATTCTGACCTGGATGAATATCCGTCATATCGCTCTAGGACAACTCTGTCACCCTGTAGCCATTCAACGAATTTATATGCACCGGTACCTATGTTCTGGGCAACAGGCTCGGTGAAAGGTGTATTTGCAACCTCTTCAGGCCACATTGGCATTAAGCCGTGCGGTATACCCATTATGAAGATAACAGCACCTAGTGGCTCATCAAATGTCCACGTAAAGGTAAGATCATCTACCACTTGTAGGGCTTCGTCATCAGTGAATCGGCGTACGATACCAGCTGCAGGTGTTCCTGCATCTCTCCACCTCTTAATAGAAGCGATTGCATCGGCCGAATCAAAATCGGAACCGTCATGGAACTTGATGCCATCACGAATTGTGAAAGTATATTCGGTTCCATCTGCGTTCGTTGTGAACGACTCTGCTGTACGTGGCTGGGCTTCCAGATTACCATCCCAACCGTACAAACCTTCATACATCTGTGAAGCAACAGCGTTCACGACATAGAAGAGTGAGAAAACTGGGTCAATTGTACTAATTGATCCCTGGGAAACGATCTTTAGATCGCCACCTGATTGTGGGCCACTAGTTCCTACGTCAGGTGTTGGTGTAGCAACGAGAATCTTCTCGGTCTCTACCTCTACCTCAACTAGCTTTTCAACCTCTACAACCACTTCCTTCTCAACAACCTTCTCCACCTCTACCTCAACTTCTTTGACCACTTCCTTCTCCACTTCAACGATCTTCTCCTCAACGATTACTTCGGGTTCAGCTGAACACGCAGCGGCGAAGAGGGCGATTAGCGCCGAAAGAAGGACTACTGGTATTAAAAACCGTCTCATATACTGCCTCCTTAATTAACCAGCTCACTTACGACTAATTAAACCCACCTTTTTATATTTGAATTTGGTGGACTAACAGGTAGGTTCTAAGTGTTTTTCGTATTGAGCAACACGGCAAACCGCCCCAACATAAGTGGAATTTGCCTGAACTTTATCAAAAACTAAGCGGTAATGTCCACTTAATATTGTTTTAATTATTCCGAATTCTTTGTTTTTGGAGGGTTTCGAGGCAGATTTCTCTACTTGTTATGGAAAATTTGTTGCTTTAATGACAAGCTCTTATTTATTCGATGGATATACAGGTTACAGTTCTATCAATACCTTTTATAGGGTGCACAACTTTGGTTATCAGATTTCCTAACTCGTCCACATCTTCTACTTCTATCTCTGCTATAAAGTCATAAGGTCCACTTACAAACTCCACAGCCACCACCTCTTTTACACTTGTTAGGTCGCTGATCAATTGAGATGTCGATCCTGGTTCTGATTCAATTAATAGATAGGCCTTCTTTGACAAAACAACTCCTTCGTCATTCCAGTTACATTCGGAATGCAGCTTGTTATTAGATAACGTTAAATTTTGGAACCTTGCTCCACATATTTATCATGCCTAGCCTTACATTAACAATGTCTCCAGGCTTATCAAAATCGGACAATTGAGCTTTGAACCTAAAAGGAAATTCAGCCATCTCTAAAGTTCCTAATCCATGGACATTAGATGCTAGAACGACGGCTTGATACTCGTCTAGGCCATCATCCATCCGGCTTTCCATCCATTTTAGAAGCCAATAGCGCTTTCTTTCACTTGTAGCAGACGATATACGTTTCAACTTGGTTGCGCTACATTGTACGATGTTTTCCAACTCTAAAGCTGAATATAAGCTTGTCTGATGCTCTAAAGAGTGTGAAATTTGGCGCTGTATTACCAAATCACAAAATCGTCTTATTGGAGCTGTTGCTTGTACATAATGGTCTAGGCCTAGGCCACTATGTTTGTTCCCAACAGTGGTCATATAAGCGGGAGGCATCTTCCTCATAAGTTCATATTGGCCCACAGGGTCTGAATTGTTAGGAGAAAGGGTTTCATAAGGCTCTGCATCTATCTTGTCTTGCGCCCTATAAATAATGGGCAATCCTGTCTGGGTACATAATTCAGCCAAAAGTGAGTTGGCTAGCACCATTGCCTCCGCAATGGCTAATCGCCCACGGGTATCCGTTGGCACAAGCTCTAAAGATACGGAATTATCTGGTTCAACAGTAATATCTAAAGTGGGTCTGTTTAATAAAATAGCCCCTCTATCTCCACGCAAAGAACGTAATGATCTGGCTATCTCTTCAAACGCTGCTAATTCCGCGTGATGTTCTGATTGAGAATCTATTAAAGCAGTGTCTAGATCTTCATAACTCATGATTTGATTGGGCTTTATGTATGAAGTGAATATCTCCCATTCTTCAAGCTTGCTTGAAGAGAATTTAGCCATAACGCTAAGTGCTGGGGAGGCCGAGTTATGGCGCAAACTTAATATGCCTTCAGATAAAGGGTTTGGCAGCATGTTAATGGTTAGATCAGGCAAATAAATTGATGTGTCTCTTAACCTGGCTTCTATGTCTATAGCGCTGTCTTTCTCTATAATTGCCCCGACATCGGTAATATGTATTCCCAGTAAAACTGCATCCTTGCCTTGAAGTTCTACTGATATCGCATCATCCCGATCTCTGGTTGCTTTATTATCAACAGTGATGGTAAACATGTTAGTTAAATCACGGCGATCTTCTTTACGTGAACTTAGGTCTTGAATTAATTTAACCTGGTCTGACACCCTTTGGGGGAAATCTATCGGTATATCCTCTCTTTCTAGCTCAATGGGCTCTTTCTCAGATACAAATTTAGCTGCTTTCAACAGTTCCCAAGCTTTTTGTTGTTTGTTTTTTGGCCCGGTTTGAATCAATTGGATTACTTCTAATGCAGGCTTATAACCAGAATAGTTATTGCCATGTATTGCAAAGCTTCTGAGGTGATTTAGCAGGGCTTTTTGTGCAGCTGGCAACGGGTCTGGGAGTGTGCCTGCCTGAAGTGATTTTGCCAGAGACTCTACTAGCTGTTTTTTTTCTACTCGAGATGTTATGTCTGCTAATTTTTTTTCTACTTCAATCTCATCTGCAGAACAATAAACTGAATCTTTCCTATAAAAATAAATGCAGCTGGTCTCTAAATGCATAACTAACGCAATTAATTCTTGCGGGGTTGGCAGATGGCCGAAATATATGTTTGCTATTTGTTCGTTCGAAAATTGTTGCTGTGAATCTTTGAATTCATACCATATTTCGTGCAGGTTCATTTTGTTAGCCAGGCCTCTTAACTCCTTGTTTAAGGCTTTGATTCCTTGGGCTGGTTGAACATCCATTACTATTGACAGCAATACTCTATTAGGAGGTAGTTGAGCACGGCTTTTATTAGCAAGCTCTATTTCATACGCACCTTCATGTTCTCTAACATAGCGAGCTAATACCGGTCCTTTATTTAGCAGAACCAAAACAAGTTCACCATCTTCGCCAGTTGGGGGTAAGCTTTTGTGCTCGTTATTTAACATCATATAAAACTTAAATCGTGCAGCAATACTAGCCGCTCAAGTGTTAGTTATAGGGAACAAAATGTATTAGAGTAAGTATAGTGCAAAATCAGTTTAACGGGTCAGTTTAGGAATAGTTGCAGCTATGCGCTCACTCTAATACCTATAATGACTTCTTTGTTTTCGATATTAAGCTTTTCAACATAAAACTCATCTGAAGGTAGAGCAGGCTCCACATCATCAGCTAAAGTTTCACTAGACACATAATCTAAATGATTTTGTATGATTTCTTGAATAGCAGTATCGCCTGAATACTTGAGAATGATGTGGTCTGAAATATCAAATCCGGCCGATTTCCTCATGTTCTGGATTTGATGGACCACCTCTCGCGAAACGCCTTCATCGATCAATTTTTTTGTCAGGTCAGTTTTTATTGCCACAGCGTAACCAGAATCTGAAGACACAGAATATCCTTGCCTTTCTCCAACATTTACTATAATTTCTTCAGGCTCAAGCAAAAAGTCTCCAACCGAAACTTTATCGCCACTTTTAATTTGCCCATACACCTCAAAAGGGTCTAGTAAGGCTAAATTTGCCCTGATATCTTTGACGGCTGCTCCATACTTTTTACCAAGAACAGGTAAGTTTGGCATCAAGCTAATGTCAAGCACTCCTTTATCATCCGAAGAGATTTCAACTTTTTTTACATTCAATTCGTCTTTGATTTGCTCTTCGATTGATGGCAGCAAGCTGTTTTCACCTGTCGACTTGAGCGTTATCAAGGCTATTTCGGCCGGCTGTCTAACTTTTAATCCCACTTTGCTCCTTGCAGCTCTGCCTAGGCTAGATAGTTTCATGGCCAACCGCACAGATGCAGATAGTTTTTCGTCAATAAGTGCTGGCGTCGAGTGAGGGAACTCACTCAAATGTACGCTTATCGGCTGCGATAAACTTTTTTCCGATTTCTTGTCGCTATCTTCGCCATATATAAGATTCTGATAAATAGCTTCAGATAGATGTGGCATTATTGGCGCAACCAACTTACAAATTGTAAGTAAGCATTCATAAAGAGTTGTATAGGCACAGAGTTTATCGAGATTGTTAACTTTGTTGGAGCTATCCAGTTCGCCAGATTTCCAAAATCTACGCCTGCTTCTACGTACGTACCAGTTCGATAAATAGTCAACAAAGGTTTCTATCAGTAATGCAGCTTTCTCAGAATCATAGCTCTCCAAAGCCAGCGTGGCCTCGGCACTTAATTGGTTTAATTCCGATATTATCCACTGATCAAGTTCGGGCCTTGCGGCAACTTCTGGAGAAATGTGATGATGTGGGTTATACCCGTCAATTTTGGCATATGTAACAAAAAATGAATAAATATTCCACAATGGAATCATAAATTGGCGCCTGACTTCATCTGTTGATTGATACCCAAAATTTAGATTTGTTGCAGGTTGTTGTCTAGAATACAACCATCGCATTGCGTCAACGCCCATTTTTTCCGCCGCATCTTCAAACCATATAGCATTCCCTTTGGATTTATGCATTTCGGCGCCTTTTTCATCGCGCATCAATGCATATGAAAATATGGCTTTAGTTGGTTCTATGTTTTCAAGCACTGTGCTCATGGTTAACAAGGAGTAGAACCAGTTTCTAAATTGCCCAGGAAAAGACTCTGAGATCCAGTCCGCAGGAAACCATTTCTGCCAATTGTCTCTGTCATTTCTATAGCCCAGAGTAGAAAACGGCACGATCCCAGCGTCAAGCCAAGGGTTGCCAACATCCTTAATACGATCAATTTGTTTTCCGCAAGAAGAGCATTCAATCTTAACGTAGTCAATCCAAGGTCTGTGTGGAGTTTGGCCATCGAATTTAGACCATCCGGACACTGCTCTTTCTTTTAATTCTTTTTCGGAACCTATCACATCAAAATTTCCGCATTCACACTTGTAAATTGGCAGAGCCAAGCCCCAGTATCTTTTTTTTGACACCATCCAATCATCCATATTCTTTAGCCAGTCAAGCTCGCGCTGCAATCCAAATGCCGGAATCCATCGAATGTTTTTAGTAACCGCTGCAATTTTATGCCTTAAATCTTTCATTGATATAAACCATTCATTCACCAGCCTAAAAACGAGTTCTGAATTACACCTCCAGCATACTGGATACCGATGTTTATATTTTTCGAGACGATAAAAAACGCCTTTAGATTTAAGGCTTTCGAATATTTCTTCGTTGACATCATAGACATTTTTACCCGTTAACCAATCAAATCCATCAATGAAAACGCCACTTTCATCAAGAGGTGCTATGACGGGCAATTTTTCAGACTTGGATAGAGCAAAATCTTCCTTGCCGGCACCCGGCGCGATGTGTACAATTCCCGTTCCCTCGTCCTCGCTAACATCATCCCATGCTATGACTCTGTGTTTAATACCTTTTTGAACTGGCAATTCTTCAAACGGCGCCTTGTATTCGCGCCCGACAAGCTCCGCGCCTTTTAATTCATTTAGTATCTTGAATTCGCCCTTTAAGGACTGTTTTATTCTCCCTTTTGCCAAATACAAAATTTCTTTATCATCAGATTCTTTATGTTTAGACACGAGCACTTCTACATATGTGAGTTCAGGATTAACTGCAGCGGCAATATTTGAACTAAGCGTCCATGGAGTAGTGGTCCAAATCAGCAGGGATCGTTCTTTTTCTACCGTAGTTTCATTATTTGACCCAGATAAGGGAAACCTAATAAAAAGGCCGGGGTGTACTATTTCTTGATATCCCTCTGTAACTATTTCGTGTTCAGATAATCCCGTGCCGCATCGGGGACACCATGGCATTACGTCAGTGCCCTCATAAAGCCATCCTTTCTCGTGGCAGAGTTTCAGAAAGTGCCAAATGGTGTAATTATTTTCATCTGACATAGTATGGTACGAATTGTTCCAATCCATCCAATAGGCGAGTTGCTTGCTTTGTTCCGTTTGAATATTGCTAAATTTGATAACTCTCTGCTTACACATTTCTACAAATTTATCTATTCCAAATGCTTCTATATCTCTTTTAGATTTAAATCCAAGTTCCTTTTCGACTTCAACTTCAATCCAAAGTCCCTGACCATCAAATCCGTTTTGATATCTCTGTTTATAACCTTGCATAGTTTTGAACCGTTGGTATAAGTCTTTGTAAGTACGCCCCCAAGCATGATGAACGCCCATACGGTTGTTTGCAGTTATCGGGCCATCAATAAATGAGAATCTTTTGGAAGACTCATCATTCTTGCTCAGATATTTCTCAACAATATTATTTTCAGCCCACCAGTTTTTTATACTGGTTTCTAATTGAATAAAATCCACTTTAGGATTCACAGACTTAAACATAACAAGTCCACACATTAAGCAGGTTTGTTTGATTGATAAACTTTATATTCAACGGTTGTTTTTATCCTTAATACGTATTATTTTGCTGAGTTATCAACTTTTTTACAGACATAATTTTCTATAACTTTTGGGCTATTTCATAGATAAAGCCCGCCCCTACAAGGGACGGGCTTTATATCCCGCGGTACCACCCTAATTCTGGATTATTCAAACCAGCACTTTTGGACGCTTTATTACGTTACGTGATTCCGGCGAAGTTTACTTGACTAAATGATTTATGATCAGTTTTTCTTTTCGCAGCTCGGGAGTGATTTTCAAAAACCCCATTAACATCCGCTCTCACTATCTCGGACTCGCTGAGTTCAATGGATAAATTTTACTCGTCTCCGTCAAAGCATGTGCAAACAGGTTATCAGAATGCCTGCACCTGCTCCAGCAGTAAATTGAATTCGTTACAACTTTCTTGCATATTTATGACGTTCGCTAAGCGGAGCTAGACGTCTTGAGGCTAATAAATTAATATTCGATTAGGAGTTTGTAATGAAATTAGGTTATTTCACAATGCCCCTGCATCCCCCGGGGTCTCTGCATCACGAAACACTGCAAGATGATCTAGAACAGATTGTTCTTTTAGACAAGCTTGGCTTTAAAGAGGCTTGGATTGGTGAACATTTCACTTCAGTATGGGAGAACATACCAGCCCCAGATTTATTTATAGCTCAAGCCTTGGGTTTAACAGATAACATTATTTTAGGCACCGGGGTAACATGCATGCCCAACCATAATCCGTTCGTACTTGCTAACCGAATTGCACAATTAGACCATATGGCTAAAGGCAGGCTGCATTGGGGCGTAGGTTCAGGAGGATTTCCTGGGGATTTCGAGGTTTTTGGATTTGATTTAGAAAGCGGGAAAAACAAAGCCATGACCAGAGAAGCCTTGGATTGCGTTCTTGGCATTTGGGATGACCCAAAGCCAGGAAACTATAGTTCGGAATGGTGGGATTTTAATATACCTGAGACAGACGATTGGATTGGAGTTAAGTACCATATTCCCCCCTATCAAAAACCTCATCCTCCGATTGGTGTTGCTGGAGTGTCTCCAAAATCGGAAACTCTTTTTTTAGCTGGCGAAAAAGGCTATATACCAATGAGCATTAATTTCACCCCCGGAAATATGTTACGGTCACACTGGGAGGCAGTAGAAGAAGGTGCGAGCAAAGCTGGCCGCACTGCAAATCACTCCTCATGGAGGATCGCCAGAGAGGTTTACATAGCTGACACCACAGAACAAGCACGCAAAGAAGCCCTAGAGGGCACAATGGCGAGGGACTTTACTGATTACTTTTTTAGGTCTTTAGCGAAATTTGATCTAATGAAAATATTTAAGTCAGATCCTAATATGGCAGATTCGGAAATTACCTTAGAGTATTTAGTAGACAACATTTGGATCGTTGGAAGCCCAGACGATGTGACGGCTAAAATTAGAGCTTTGTATGATGAGGTTGGCGGATTCGGGGTATTACTTGCTATGGGGCATGAATGGAATCCCAAGGATCGTTGGGAAAACTCGATGGAGCTGCTAGCAAATGAGGTTCTTCCTCAACTTTCTGATTTAGAATAACCTTGAATTAGTCATTCTATTCATCAAATTTCCCAATAATCAAACATGCATTTTGACCTCCAAAACCAAAGCTGTTTGAAAGTGTTATATCAACTCTAGTCTTTCGAGCTTTGTTGGGCACGTAATCAAGGTCACATTCCTTATCTTTAGTTTCATAATTGACTGTTGGGTGAATGATGTTGTTTTCTATCGATTTGATACAAGCAATTGCTTCAAGCGCGCCTGCCCCTCCCAAAGCATGGCCAATCATCGATTTAGTAGAACTGATTGGTATCTTATAAGCATGGCTGCCAAAAGCTTTCTTGATGGCTTTGGTCTCCGCTAAATCGTTAAGAGGGGTTGAAGTTCCATGGGCATTTATGTAGTCGACATCGCTACCTGATATTCCAGCATCTTCTAGCGCCCATATTATCGCCCTCGCTGCTCCAGCACCCTTTTCATCTGGCTGGACCAGATGAAAAGCATCAGATGAACTTGCTTGCCCTAGGATTTCAGCCAATATATTTGCCCCACGACTTATTGCATGCTCTAAGCTTTCCAGTATTAAAACACCTGCGCCTTCAGCTGGAACAAATCCGTCTCTATCTGCGTCAAACGGCCTGCTTACTTTTGTTGGATCATCAGTCCTTCTTGTAAGTGCATTTATTACATTAAAGCCTCCCTGTCCTAGCTGACACAACCCAGCTTCAGTTCCTCCGCTTATAATTACATCTGCTGCGCCTCGTCTTATAGCTTCGGCCGCCTCTCCAATGCCTTGAGTGCCCGCAGCACAAGCCGTTACTATCGTATTGGTATACCCATAAAGTCCGTTGAGCCTACTGACGTTCGCTGCTGCCATATTGCAAAGCATTGTCGGTAAATAAAACGGGTTTATTTTCATGCCGCCGCGACTCACTAGCGTTCGAACTGCTTGTTCAGTTTCGGGGTAGCCTCCTGAGCCATTGCCAAGCACAACTCCTATTCTCTCTCTATCTTCTTTGTCTAAATCTAAGCCAGAGTGATTTAAAGCCTGTTGTGCAGCAGCGACCGCAAATTGCGAGAATCTCCCCATTCTGCGAGCTTCCTTTCGATCTATGTAGTCAGTCGGATCAAAACCTAAAACCTCACCAGAAAACTTACATGGAAATTCCGTGGAGTCAGTTATAACCATCTTATCGATACCAGACCTGCCAGTGACCAGTCCATCCCAGAAAGTTTCTGGGCTTTCACCTAGCGGAGACATTGCTCCTAGGCCAGTAATGACCACTCTCGGTCGATTAGATTTATTTTTTATAGTCATTTTCCTCAAACGCCTCAGGTTATATTGTATTAAATGCTTGGCGTTTCTACTATCCGAATATTGCTATACAACTCGGGATCAATGTCGAGAAGACATTCGCGTGCCTCAGCAACAACTGATAATGAGCCAGTAACCAATAATTTTTGGTTCACATTACCAGCCTTCATGCAAATTTTTATCCCCAAAGAAACACTTTCTGCAATCGCTAAAACATTTATGTTTGCTTTCTCTGCTGCTTTTTTAATTTCTTGAGGTCTAACTGATTTTGGATGCCTAGACTTTACCGCTACTAAATTAGCGCCTAATTTATGTAACAAATTCATCATTGGATCCAAGCGATGTCCCAGCAATGCTCCAAATATTATGGTTGTTTTTGCATAATCGGTCACAGCTATAGAATTCACTAGTTGTTTAATCGCAGGCTCGTTATGAGCTCCGTCCAAAAGAATATGTATATCTTCGAACTCAATTTCTTCCATTCTTCCTGGCCAATTTAATTTCATAAAGGCATTGGACAAAATATTTGGCGAACTAAATACTTCATATCCCTTTTTTGATAGTTGTTCTAAAGCCATGATTGAGGTGACTGAGTTTTCTGCTTGATATGCCCCCCCTAGGGCCAATTCATATTCATATTCTTGTTGTTCAGTTTTTACGTTTACTTTTTGTTGGTTAAATTCTTTCGGGCTTCTTTTCCACTTACAGCTTTGTGCTACGTCTATTAAATCGGCACCTTGATTGTTCGCCACGTCTACAATTACCTGTTTAGCCTCAGCGACTTGAGGGGCCATCACAACCGGAATGTTACTCTTGATAATTCCTGCCTTTTCGCGCGCTATTTTTGATATAGTGGGGCCCAAAGTTTCTACATGGTCAAGGCCTATGGGAGTAATAACACTAATTTCTGTGTTAACCAAGTTAGTGGCATCCAGCCTTCCACCCAATCCAACCTCGATAACTTGGAGATCAACTTGTTTTTCTGCAAAATAAATAATTGCCAGCAGCGTCATCATTTCAAAAGTAGTCACGCCCCCATACTTGCGAGAATTAGAAACGCTACAAACCTTATGCCACGTTTTTGAAACCAATTGTGCAAAATCTGTTTCTGATACCGGCTTCCCGTTCAATCTGATTCTCTCTGTAACTCTGTGTAGATGAGGCGACGTATAAAGACCTGTAAGGTATCCGGCCTCTGACAAGGCCGAGGAAATCATTGTAGCAACACTTCCCTTCCCATTAGTTCCGGCGATATGAATAGATGGAGTTTTTAAGTGTATCTTGTCGTATTCGTCAAAAAGCAACGACATGCGCTCTAAATGGAATGATGAGTGTTTAGGGGCAGTTCGACTTCTCTCGAAGTCAGCTAAGGACATCACTTTTTCGACTGCTTCGTTATATGTGAATTCAGCTGGCAACTGTTTTATAGCGGTTTTCTAGCTATCGACTCTTCTGGCTGGCTATCTTTTTCCTTTACCGAATTTAGCCACTCTTCTTTTATTATTTCCATTCGCACAAAATCTCTACCACTTCGTTTGACTTTCCGCACTTCGGCTAATCCCGACTTTTCAAAAGACCTGCGAGCCCTCCGATTTTCCTCTAAAGTGTGTAAGTAAATCTTGGTAAGGTGGGTGTAAGAAAAAACGTAATCTATTAATGTTTTTACTGCATCAGATCCATAGTTCTGGCTCCAATAATCCCTATTACCAATCATAATCCCGAGTTCCGCCTCTTGGCGTCTATCATTTATGTCGTAGTACATGCAATTCCCGATATGTATGCCGTCCAAAGTATCAACAGCTAAGCGCACAGAATAATAACTGTCATACCTTAGCTCTTCTTGGGTATATCGATGGTAATCAGAAAAAGACATGGAAATAGGCCTTGTAGCATCCAATTCAGATAGCTCAGAGTCCCTACGCCAGACGTAGTCTTCCACGGCATCATCGAGTTTTTTTTCACGCAATACTACCTTTTCCCCAACAAGGTTGATACCTGCTATGGAAGGTCGTCGTTCCGTTTGATTTTTCAATCTGTTGTAAGCTTTTTTAAACAATAGTAAATTAATTTACTCCCAACATAATTAATAAAACTTTAGGTATAAATTCTTTCTCAACACTTATAGTGCAAACGTGTCCCACAAAGTTTCATTAATCATTGTATTTATCTGTGCGGCTGAGGGTCAAGTTGCCTGGAGTTCAAATAATTACTCAAACTCATCAGCCGTTTTGCTTATGATTCGGTTAAATATCGTGTTGAGTATGAGCTCAAGGCAGGTTACAATAGATCAAAATTAAATTGTTCATCCTTTAATAGACAGTCCGGTGAGACTGGCAAGGCATGTTACGGAATCTGGCAAACAACCAGGCTCCTCTTCCGAGAAGTAAACCCCTTGTCAAGTTAACCGACAAGGGTTTTTTAATGCTAAATCAAAATGAAAGGCTAATCCTTCCCTCCGAGGATCTTCGGCGAGCCATAACTCGTATTGCCCATGAAATTCTGGAGAAAAATAAAGGTTCAGAAGGCTTGGTAATTGTTGGGTTGCACACACGGGGAGTCCCGTTAGCGGACCGGCTAGCAAACATTATAGAGTCACTGGAAGATACAAGACCTCCGGTAGGAAAGCTAGATATCTCTTTATACAGAGATGACTTTGTTGGAAGAGCAAAGCCGGTAATCAAATCGACGGAACTTCCAGTACCAATAGAGGATCGGGTTGTTGTGCTTGTTGATGATGTTCTTTACACAGGCCGAAGCATTCGTGCTGCAATGGATGCTCTTACCGATTTTGGCAGGGCTAGAAGTATACAGTTGGCAGTGTTAGTGGATAGAGGCCATAGAGAAGTACCCATTCGCCCAGATTATATAGGCAAAAACATTCCCACTTCTAGAGATGAAGTCGTGTCTGTTAAGCTCGAGGAGATTGACAATTTCGAAGCCGTAACTTTAACTCCAAAAATTGTGCCTGAAATAAACGAGGCTAGAAGTTTTGTCGAGGAAACAAAGGGTTAATCATGAATCCACATGCAGGCATACCTTCCATTAAACCAGCAACAGGTGACATGTTTTCTGGCAGAAAACACGTCCTAGATCTAGATGATTTTACTCCTGATGAAATTCAACTAGTGCTAGATAATACGCTTGCAATGCAGGAGGTAATTAGCCGATCGGTTCGAAAAGTCCCGGCACTTAGAGGGAGATCAATAGTTACTCTTTTCCACGAGCCCTCAACAAGAACTAGAGTGTCTTTCGAGCAGGCAGGCAAAATTCTTTCCGCAGATGTGATCAACATATCCGATTCAGCTAGCAGTGCAAAAAAGGGAGAGTCTCTTTACAACACAGCATTAACGATTCAGGCTATGCAGGCTGACATTATTGTAGTTCGACACCCTCATTCCGGATCACCTAATTTCTTGGCTCGACATCTTAGTTCAAGCATTATCAATGCTGGCGATGGATCTCATGCACATCCTTCACAGGCTTTATTGGATCTCTACACGATTCAATCCCATTTTGGAAACATCAAAAATCGCAAAGTGGTTATAGTCGGTGACATATTGTACAGCAGGGTTGCCAGATCAAATTTATGGGGGCTAACCAAGATGGGGGCCAAGGTCGTTCTATGCTCACCACCAACTCTAATTCCTCCAGACTTTATTAAAGGTTTTCCAAAAAACCACCCTTTTGCATCAGTCTCTATTACACATAATCTATCTGAAGCTGTAGAAGGTGCTGACGTGATCATGGCTCTAAGGTTACAGGCCGAACGCCAAGGCAGAGGCCGACTACCCTCCTTGAGAGAATATTCAAATCTTTATGGCATTAACGCAAAAACTTTAAAACTAGCAAATAAAGATGTGCTAATAATGCATCCTGGGCCTATGAACGAGGGAGTGGAGATCGATACAGAAATCGCACACGGGCCTCACTCTGTTATACAAGAACAGGTTACAAATGGCGTTGCTGTACGGATGGCGTTGCTGTACGCCGTAGCATCAGCAAATGGAGGAAATAAATGAAAGACAAGGTTCTTATAAAAGCAGCGCGAGTGGTGTGTCCTGGCAGCGGCGTTGATGCCGAAATGGACGTCTTACTCGAAGGGGAAATCATAAAGGATATCAAGGCAAATATAGAGGTTTCTCAAGATATGACCACTATAAATGCTTCTGGCTTCATATTGACTCCAGGGTTTATAGACCTTCATTGCCATCTAAGAGAGCCGGGGTTTGAATATAAGGAAACTGTGGCTTCAGGCTCAAATGCTGCTGCTAAGGGAGGATTCACAACGATCTGTGCCATGCCAAACACAAATCCAGTGATGGACAATGCCTCATCTATACAGTCTCTGCTTGATAAGGCTGAGGGGCAGCCGGCACGTGTGCTGCCAATCGGATCAGCAACAAAAAATAGTGATGGCAAAGAGTTGACAGAAATGGCTGAAATGGTAGAGGCGGGCGCCATAGGATTCTCAGATGACGGAAATCCTATTGCAAGCGACTTATTGATGCGACATGCCTTAGAATATTCATCCGTTTTAGCCGTGCCGATTATAGATCACTGCGAAGTTCCAGGCTTGTTTACTAACGGACAAATAAATGAGGGCTGGGTAGCATCTCGCTTAGGCCTCCAAGGAATACCTGCAGCAGCGGAAGAGCAGATGGTTAACAGAAATATTGGTTTGGCAAAACTCACAGGAGGATGGGTGCATTTAGCACATATAAGCACCAAAGAAAGTGTGGAGTCAATTAGGCAGGCGAAAAAGGCAGGCGTAAAAATAACTGCTGAAGCAACACCGCATCATCTCACTTTGACTGAAGAGGCCGTTTTACATGGGCCCGGATCGGGCGGAATGTTCGAACCGCTTACTGAAGATGCTTACGATACCATGGCCAAGGTCAATCCGCCCTTACGTACGAACGTGGATGTTGAAGCTCTTATTGATGGCCTGTCGGACGGAACCATTGACATTATTGCTACTGACCATGCGCCACATGCAGCCACGGAAAAGCTATGTCCTATGCAAGAAGCATCATTCGGCATTTCAAACCTTGAAACTGCTCTTGCATCAGCGTTGTCTCTTGTTCATAATAAAAAACTGTCCTTAAATCGAATGATTGAATCTATAACGTCGTCTCCAGCTTTAATCCTTGAAAGCTCTAGCCTTAAAATAGGGCGCTTATCCAAGGGGTTTAGCGCAGATTTAACGTTGTTCGATTTAAATACTGACTGGCTTGTAAATGCTGATCAGTTTGTCTCCAAGGGGAAAAATTCGCCGCTACACGGGCAAAAGTTGAAGGGAAAAGTGATTGCAACCATATATAAGGGTCAGATTGTGTACTCCGAGTTAAACGAGGATTTAGTATCTGTATGAAGGATTGTTTTCTTGTTCTTGAAGATGGGTCTAGCTTCCGAGGTTATTCTATTGGTTCAAACACCCAAGCTGTCGGTGAGGTGGTTTTCTCAACATCTATGACCGGATATCAAGAAATGCTGACTGATCCTTCTTTCGCAGGACAAATCGTAGTTCCAACATATCCATTAATTGGGAATTATGGCATCAATAAAGTTGATTCAGAATCGTCGAAAATCCAGGTTGCGGGATTCGCAGTAAAACAAAACTGTGATTTCCCGAGTCACAGCCATGAAACAGTCACCGTTGATGATTTCTTAAAATCACAGCATGTGCCAGGTATTACTGGCATAGACACCAGAGCAATTACAAGGCGCTTGCGCAGCAAGGGCGTGATGATGGGTGCTATAGCATCTTCAATCGAATCAGGGGTTAAACTAATTGAATCTACTGCTGGATATGGGCAAATTGATTTAGTTAAACAGGTAACCTCTCCCTCGTCTGGTAGATGGGATTCTGAATTACAAGATAGTCCACTACGCATTTTAGTTTCGGATTATGGAGTGAAATACAATATACTGCGTTTACTTGCTGAGCGTAACTGCGATGTGACTTTTTTTCCCGCTGACACTCCCGCACAAGACTTGATCGACTTGAAGCCAGACGGCATTCTCCTATCCCCCGGACCAGGCGACCCTGAAATGCTCGATTATGCAGTTAGTAACGCAAAAATTTTAGTTGGAAATGTCCCTGTGTTTGGCATATGTTTAGGAAATCAAATTTTGGCCCGTTGCTTTGGCGCAAAAACATATAAGCTCAAGTTTGGACACAGGGGTGCTAATCATCCTGTTAAGGATCTGAGATCCGGTCGGGTTTACATTACGGCACAAAATCACGGCTATTCCGTAGACGGTGATTCGTTGCCCAGCGATGTTGCTGTAACACACCAAAGCTTAAATGATTCCACCGTTGAAGGCTTAAGGCATAAATCATTGCCCGTAATGGCAATTCAATACCATTCTGAAGCGTCCCCAGGGCCAAAAGACAATGAGTACATTTTTGACGAATTCATCAGTATGATTAGAGCGTACAAGTAATGGATATCAAAAAGGTGTTGGTGATAGGTTCCGGTCCGATAATTATAGGACAAGCCGCTGAGTTTGATTATGCAGGAACACAAGCATGTAAATCCCTTAGAGAAGAAGGGATATCAGTCGTACTAGTAAACTCAAATCCAGCTACTATTATGACAGACAGGGAAGTTGCTGACAAAGTTTATATTGAACCCCTAACCATAGAAGTAATTGAGCGAATAATTGTTGCTGAAAAGCCTCAGGGGATCCTTCCCACTTTAGGAGGGCAAACGGGTCTTAACCTTGCAGTTCAACTATCCGATGCGGGAATCTTAGAAAAATATAATGTGACTCCTTTAGGAACGCCTATAGAAACGATCAGGCTTGCCGAAGACCGAGAGGCTTTCCGTTCTTTGCTAAATCGAATTGGAGAGCCTACTCCCGACAGCGAAATTGTTGAATCAATAGAGCAGGGCGAGAAAGCCCTAACAACAATTGGACTACCTGCGGTTATTAGGCCTGCATACACCCTAGGTGGGACTGGAGGAGGAATTGCTAACGATATAGACGAATATAGAAACCTCATAATCAGCGGCCTAGCTGCAAGTCCCATTTCTCAAGTACTGGTAGAAAAATCCCTAGTTGGGTGGAAAGAGGTGGAATATGAAGTTATGAGAGATAGTGCGGACAACTGTATCACCGTTTGTAATATGGAAAACTTCGATCCAATGGGCGTTCACACGGGTGATTCAATAGTCGTTGCTCCGAGCCAGACTTTAAACGATAAAGATTATCATGTTCTTCGGACAGCGAGCCTTAATATAATCAGGGCTCTGGGTGTCGAAGGCGGTTGTAACGTTCAGCTTGCCTTGCGCCCTGGGAGCCTAATTTCTTCTAAGCTAGACCTTGGAGAATACAAGGGGCCAGAATATTATGTGATCGAAGTTAATCCTAGGGTAAGTAGAAGCTCAGCCTTGGCTAGCAAGGCTACCGGATACCCTATTGCTCGGGTTGCAGCGAAAATTGCAATTGGTCGTAAACTAGATGAAATACCAAATCAAGTTACCGGCAAAACTTATGCTGCTTTTGAGCCAGCCTTGGACTACTGTGTCGTTAAAATCCCGCGTTGGCCTTTTGACAAATTTGCTAAAGGGGATCGGTCGCTCGGAACTCAGATGAAGGCCACCGGGGAAGTGATGGCAATTGAGCGAACATTTGAGGCAGCTTTTTTAAAAGCGGTGCGGTCTTTAGAAATCACAAGTCGAGACATCTTATGGGATCCTGGATTGACATCAATAAACGAATCAGAGGCGGCTCTTGGGCCTCATGATGAGCGGTTATGGTTTTTGCTATCCGCTTTGCGGCGCAAACATAATCCTACAAGTTTATCTGAGGTCACATACGTAGATCCTTGGTTTATTAATTCTTTAAACCGGATTACATCGATGGAAACAAGGCTTCTAAATGAAGTAATGACTCATGATTTAATCCGAGTTGCTAAGCGCATGGGGTTCTCTGACGCCCAAATTGCGACCTTAACCGATCGTACTGAAGAGCAAATCCGCCAATTCAGATTAAAAGAGGGGATAAGGCCTGTATACAAAATGGTTGATACGTGTGCCGGAGAATTTGAAGCTGAAACACCTTACTTCTATTCAACCTATGAACAAGAAAATGAGGCACTGCCGTTGGAGGGCCCTAAGGTTGTTGTAATTGGGTCAGGCCCTATAAGGATAGGACAGGGAATTGAGTTTGATTATTGCTCGGTACACGCCTCTCAGGCTCTTAGAAACTCTGGCATACAAAGCATTATGGTAAATTCAAACCCTGAAACTGTTTCCACAGATTTTGACTCGTCAGATCGCTTGTATTTTGAGCCCTTGGACTCTGAAAGTGTAATGGATATCATAGAAAACGAAACTGTTTTAGATTCTCGCTCTTCTCCTGATGTGCCAAATACCATTGTGCAGTTTGGAGGGCAAACAGCCATTAACCTTTCACAATCTCTGGAAACGGCTGGGTTAGGTATTTTAGGATCAACTGCTCGCTCTATCGACGTAGCATCTGACAGACACCTTTTCGAAGAGTTTCTTAAGCGGCTCGGCATACCCAATCCCCCGGGGTCTGCAGTTGCAGATACTGAGGCAGCTCTTAAGGTTGCAAACGAGATTGGCTATCCTGTCTTAGTTAGGCCAAGTTATGTATTAGGTGGCCGAGCAATGGAAATTGTTCAAAACCCCGAAGAATTAAAAAGGTACATGGCCTTTGCTTTTGAGGCTGGAATAGGGCGTAGGGTTCTAGTAGACAAATATTTTGAGGGCAGAGAAGTAGAAGTTGATGCTGTTTGTGATGGAAATAATGTTTTGATACCAGGGATTATGGAACACGTTGAGCGTGCCGGGGTGCACTCTGGCGACTCTATGGCGATATATCCTGGCCTTACCCTAAGCACTGATGAGGTAAACACGATCGTCGACTACACTACCAGAATTGGCAAGGGCCTCAATATAAAAGGGTTAATGAACATTCAGTATGTGTTGTTAGGAGGAACATCTTACAGAAGCCCTGCGGCACCCAATGAATCCAAACAGCCAGCCAAGCCTGAAGTGTACGTCATTGAAGTTAACCCCAGATCATCCAGAACCATACCTTTCATCTCAAAAGTCACCGATGTTCCTATGATAAAACTTGCGATTAACTCTATGATGGGTGTGACTCTCGAGCAACAAGGTTACTCAGCCGGCCTAGCCAAAAAGCAAGATGTGGTTGCTGTAAAAGCACCTGTTTTTTCCATGGCAAAGCTGACCGGAGTAGACACTTACCTTGGGCCTGAAATGAAATCGACCGGCGAAGTCATGGGGATCGATCTTGACTTTTCAAGTGCGGTCAGCAAGGCGTTAATCTCTGCTGGGTTAATGCTGCCAAAAGAAGGCTCGATTCTATTATCCATAGCTGATAAAGATAAGCTTGATGCTAGAACATTGATAAAGCAATTGAGCCAAAGCGGCTACCGCTTTTACGCAACAGAAGGTACGGCTAAGATGATCGCTGAGCTTGGGTTTGAAGTCGTAGCAATAACAAAACGATTAGGCGAAGGGCATCCAAACGTCGTGGATATTATTAGTGACGGTTCCGTAGACGGAGTTATCAACACAGTTACAGGAGATCGAGAAGTATTACAGGACGGTTTTTCAATAAGAAGGGTCTCTGCAGAAAAAGGCGTGCCTTGCTTTACTTCCATTGATACGGCGCGCGCTGTGGCAGAATCAATCAATAGGCCAAACGACTACTACAATATACTCCCGCTAGAAAAATATTTAGGTTTATAAAAATCAACTTGGCAGAATATAATTTGATTCATCAGATCTAACTTAGTAAACAGTCAGCCTGATTTGTGGAGGCA
>PAAV01000017.1 GCA_002699485.1 Chloroflexota bacterium
CTTTTTCTAATGCATCTAAAGATTCCTCAATAGTTGCAGGCAGTTTTTTATAGTTGGAGTTTTCCTCAGCTGGGCCGCTTTGAGCTTTCGGAGTTTTCGCTTCCATCCCCTTTTCGATTCCTAGTAGACCAGTAGCAAGCACAGCTGCTATTGCTAGATACGGATTTGCAAGGCCGGCACCCAGACGATTTTCTAAATGAGTGTTGTCATCCCTAGAGTTTTTCGCTCGCACAGCTGCAGAACGATCTTGTGGCCCCCAACTAACGTTTGATGGAGCAAAGGTATGCGGTTTAAATCGGCTATAACAATTTATTGTCGGGGCCAATAACGCCATACTGGCAGGAGTATGATCCATCATACCTTGTATGAATTGGCGAGCCAGTGACGATAATCCATCTGAATCAGAATTATCCAAAAATATATTTTCTCCAGTCTCTTTGTTGATAAGGCCAATATGCACATGGCATCCGGAGGCAGCAGTATCACTAAATGGCTTGGTCATAAAAGTTGCATTTTGGCCCATCTGGTGTGCAATTGTTTTGACGCCATTTTTAAAAGTGAATGCTTGGTCAGCAGCTTCTATGCCAATAGATGGAGCAAAGTTAATTTCAAATTGAGATGGAGCATATTCACTGTTAGCAGTAATCAAATCGATTCCAGCTTTTGGCATCTCATCCATTATTTGGTCAATCAAAGGAATATATCGATTCCTCAGTGTGTTAAAAATATGCAGTCCACCAAAATAAGGCTCTGAGGTGTCAGGAGACAGTACGTAAAATTCATACTCGAGACCCAATTTAACATCAAATCCTAGTGCATCAGCTTTGCTTAGAAGTTGTCGCAAAACCCATCTCGGTGCAGCTTTTTGAGGAGCACCATCTTCCCAATAACCCTCGCATATAAGTCGTGCGGTTCGGTCAAGCCAAGGAACGATTATTGCGGTATTCAGATCAGGCTTGAGGTATTGGTCAGCGTAATTAACCTCTTCATTGTACAAGGTGTTACCTACGACCGATGAAGCTGTGTCTAGCACCACCGTTCCTCCATACATATTCAAACCTTTTGCTGCATAAGATTCTACATGGGAAATTGGCACTAGTTTAGACCTGCTAACCCCATGCATGTCAGGTAATTCAAACTGAACATGAGCAATATTATCTGCTTTCCATGCCCTTACAAGATCAGCAATTGTTTTGGTGCTTTTCGCCATCAATAATCTCCTTTGATTCTCTCATTGAGCATTTTATTCAAAAACTAAAGCTTTTGCAGGGTTTTTCACTAGAATCTTGTGAATCTGACTCTCGGTAATACCTAAATTCTTCATTCTTGGAACTATGTTGTTCAGAATATGATCATAACCTTGCCCACCATTTTTCGACAAATGCCATTTTCGACATACATCCTGTGCAATAACAATTTGATCTTCGAATCCATTTTCGATTAAAAATATAATCCGACCTAACCTTCCTATATCGTTGGGCATATTGATAGCATCATCGATGAACATGCCAGTATTTTCCCATCCGAAGATGTCAAATTCTAAATAGCATCCGGTTTTTGCTAATTCAATAAAATGCGGCTCAGATTGAATGGCAGTGTCTAAATGTCCTAGTATGCAATTAGTAGGTTTTGCTCCACCAGCAATCAAATGATTAAGTATTCCTAACGGCGCTTCATCGCCGAGCCCAGAATGTATAGTAATAGGTGCCCCTGTTTCCTTTTGTGCTTCGCCTGAAGCGCGTAAAACCTTAATTTCGTTTTGCGTCAATGGCCAAAAATTGCCCACTTCACCGATTATTCCTGATCGGATATTAGTATCTTTTACCCCTACAGTGATATCGCGGACTATTTCATTAGTGATTTGGGTCTGAGTTTTTTCATTCATATCTGGTGGGTGTGAATGGGTAACGTAATATGATGAACCCATAATTACGTTTAGCTTTGATGCTCTAGATATTCTCGTCAGTGCCAGAGGATCTCTTCCAATACCAACGCTAGTGGTATCAACTAGAGAACTACCGCCGGAATTTTTGTATGCAGACACTTCTTTAATGGCTTCAGACTCATCATACATTCGAGCCCCATCAAGGTGGTGGACATATAAATCATGTGATTTAGATATTAGTTCTGGCCTGAATGGCATGTCCCTGAATGATCGGGTGCTAGCGTATTCTGATTCAGAGTAGTAACAAGTTGTATCAATGAGCAAATGCTCATGCATTAGAGTTATGCCCAGGTCTCTAGGATGAATTGGACCTAGTACAGTTTGAATTTGTCCTGAAAGCTCTGATTTCGACAAATTTTGCCTCCTCCAAAATTTATTTAGTCCTTAAACTAAAGTCTTTAATTATTTAGTAAAACCTGCGCTTTGCAAAGTTTAAGTGTTTAAATTATGAGTTATAGAAGACCGTAATTGTTTTACCCAGTGTTTAATTAGGTAGTCTGATGAGACCATAAAAACTGATTTCAGCATCATCTTATATATCCAAAGCCTCGAAACTTTAGCAACAGAGTCTGATAGCAGCCAGTTGTTTTTCATAACTAGAGAGTTTAAAGTTCCTAATCCAATTATTAGAGGCCATAATACTGCCAATCTTAATCTCACTTTTCTTTTATGGGTATACAAAAAATATTTTAGTGCTGACTGGTATAAATCCAAAGTTTTATGTATTTGAGTAGCTAGCAACTCCCTAATTTGTTTTTCTGAATTACTATTTAAGAGATCATTTACAGTTAAATTTAGTTTTTTTAATTCCTCATCAGGTATATAACATCTTCCTTCACGGATATCTGAGGGAAGATCACGCAAAATATTAGTCATTTGTAGGGCCTTGCCAAAGTCGATTCCCAGAGATGACATAAGAGGCATGTTAATCTCACTTATTTTGGATTCTTTTGCAAAACTTATCTCGGTCCAAAACGGGCCAACACAACCAGCCACCAAATATGTATACTGATCTAATTCATCAGCGCTAGTAAGACTCAATATGCCAGAATCATTTAACGGTTTGCCAAAATAATTTAGATCCATTTCCATTCCTTGGATCAGCGTTAATACAACATTCTTCACTTGAATATAATCTGCTGAGTTTAAAGATTTGATACAAGCTATAATCAGGGGAATTATTTCGATAAGATCATTTTCTAATTCAGATAAATTATTTTGTTGATCATTTTTATATAAGTTAGCTAAGTTTTCTTTTTCATTATCATCACTCAAGGCGGACTTGATAATGTCAAGAGATTTGAGTTTTACTGCTGTGGAAACATTAGTAGTGTCAGTGACGTTATCTGCTGATCTGGCTAATAGATAAGCGAGGCTTATTGGTTTACGTACATGTCTAGGTAATATTCTAAGAGATAAATAGAATGCCCGGGACGTTGATTTTAATAATTGATCTAGTTTGTCTTGGCCGGTTAGCATATTTTCAAATGTGCTGCCCGGCCAGGATTCGAACCTGGGTCAAAGGCTCCAAAGGCCTTTGTGCTACCACTACACCACCGGGCATCGGGAAGATTCTAGGAATCCTTTTCATTCCTCAATTTTTCAGAAGAGGACGCTTCAGACGATTGCAACTTTTTCAAAAATTGATAAGCGTTGGGAGCCCAACCGACTCCAAATACTGTTTCATTAAAAAGTTTGGGGTCATCTTTATTCCAGAGAATCTTTTTGATATCTGTTAGAGAAGGAATCCTCCAATCATAAGGAATGCCTAAAAAGCGTCCATGACGTTTTTTAGTGGCAACTGAATAAGCTAATGTTGCCATTGTAAACAAAATAATTCCAGTTCGAATCTTATTTTTATAGGACATAGTAGCCACCTCCTCCTATGTCGTAGACCCAAAACCTTAACTCAACTTATTATGGAGATAATCATAAACCCATCACCATTCTATTACTATAGTCTAATATCGGCATTGCATTCAATAAATATGCCAGATCGAAAAATTCAAGATTCGTAATTTAATTGAAAATTAGTTTATACTGGCTGGCGAAGAGTCTTTTCTATGGTAAAAAGTGTTTATTTTGATGTAGTAATTGTAGGTGCGGGAAACGCAGCCTTGTGTGCGGCATTGGCTGCAGCTGAAGCTGGTGCAAGCGTTGTCGTGTTAGAGAAATCACCAAAACACGCTCAGGGAGGAAATTGCCCTTACACTGGAGCAGGATTTCGATTTACCCATAATGGTATTGAAGATATTAAATCTTTATTACCGGAGAATACCGATATTGGCGACTTTCAGATGTCTCCGTATACAGCTCAGGATTTTCGAGATCATTTTTTGGAAGCCACCTATGGGGATACTGATGAGGAACTAGCCAATGTCGTCATATCAAAATCCCGTGAAACTATTGAATGGATGCGCTCTAAGGGCGTCCGTTGGGAGTTACCGGTAAACATAAATCTCGAAAATGCACCTTCAATTATCCCAAACCAAGTTGGTTTATCGGCTCATGAATCGGGCCCAGGTTTAGTGCGTATGTTGACCAAGGCAGTTTCGTCCGAATCAATATCTATTCTTTATGAAACTAAAATGGTTTCCTTAAATAAAGGAGATCTTGGTCAAATTGAATCGATAGAGATACAGGATCGTGATGGGGTAAACACTATACATTGCCGATCAGTAGTGTTGGCGTGTGGGGGATTTGAAGCAAATCCTGAAATGCGGATCAAATATTTGGGCACAAAATGGGAAACTGCAAAGGTTAGAGGCTCACGATATAACACCGGTGATGGGCATCGAGCAGCTTTGGCTATAGGTGCATGTACCAACGGGCAATGGACAGGATGTCATGGTACTCCTATAGATCTAGATGCTCCCAAAATGGGTGATTTAGCATTGACCGATGCTATGCCAAGAAGATCTTATAATCTTGGGATTATGGTTAACTTGGATGGCAATAGATTTACGGATGAGGGAATAGGGTTTGCAGAACAGACTTTCGTACAAATCGGATCTGATATATTGTCACAAAAACGAAACCGAGCTTTTCAAATATTTGATCAACGTGCAGTAAATTTTATTGAGGAAAGATATGGTTCATCAACCTTAGTAAGTGCCAAATCGATTAGCGAATTAGCCGACCTAATTGGAATTAATTCGACTGTGTTAATGTCCACCGTGGATCAATTTAATTCGGAAGCAGAAGATGCTGAATACACTCCGAGAACCCTAGACGGCAAATCAACAGCAAATATTTATCCTTCTAAAAGTAATTGGGCGATAAAAATAGACCGGCCTCCTTTTCTTGCATATGCTGTCACAGGCAGTATTACATATACATATGGAGGCCTTAAAATTGATGAAAATGCGAGGGTGTTAGATACAGAGGATAATCCCATAACCGGACTATATGCTTCTGGAGAAATAGTTGGAGGGATTTTCTATCATAATAGCCTCAGAGCTGCAGGTTTGATGCATGGATCTGTCTTTGGAAAATTAGCAGGGCATCATGCAGGAACACTGACAACTCAGGCTCATTAAAATTTAAAGCGCCCGATTTAATTTACTAGATCAGACGCTTAACAGTACATATATTTACGCAGGGTAGTTTAAAGTAAGCCTGACTCCCTGACTGAGCCTAAGGCTTTTTCATAAGCGGAAATGGTGTTTTCAATGTCCTGATCAGAATGATCTTGTCCAATGATCAGTCTTGTACCATTGCTCATAGGATCTACGCCTTCATTTAGTAGAGCCAGGTGTAATTGTGAGTTTCTATGGCCATCATTTACTGTTGCCCATTCTGACTCAGTTAGTTCAAAAGTAGCACCATCATCTTCAACCTCAAAATCAACTCCTAGTCGAACAAACAATAAAGGTCCATGCCCCGTTACTTGTCCGGGGATTTCCATTTTTCCTAAAAGTTCATTGAGTCCAGCTTTAAGCTTATTACCTGCGGCATCAGTTTTTTCATTTACATCAGTATCCCTAACCAACTCTAATGCAGCAGCTCCAGCTGCAGCTGAAATTGGATTCGCATTAAATGTTCCTGGGTGGCCTACTCTTTGATTGTGGTTGTAAGATGCATCGTCCTTAAATTCGATCAGATTAATGATATCTGATTTACCGGCAACAGCACCGCCAGGCAATCCTCCACCGAGGATTTTTGCTAAGGTTGTAATATCTGGTGTGACCTCAAATTTTCTAGAAGCTCCGCCTTTAGATAGTCGAAAACCAGTTACAACTTCATCCATATGAAAGATAGTTCCAGTTCTTTCTGTTAGCTCTCGAAGTTCATGGAGAAAACTAGGTGGAATAGGATGTACTCCCATATGAGAACCAGTTGGTTCAATCATCACTGCAGCCACGTCGTTGGTTTCTTTAATTGCTTTTTCAACTAGACCAATGTCGTTAGGCGGCAAAACAATCATTGTGTCTAAAGTTTCCTGTGGTATACCTCCCAATCCGGAGCCACCTGCGGTAGCATAGTCGCTCCATCCATGGAAATGATCGTCAAATTTGATTATTTTTGTTTTTCCGGTATAAGCACGCGCTAGCCTCATAGCCATCATGACTGCTTCAGTTCCTGAGCTTTGAAATCGAACTTTCTCAGCACAAGGCACAAGTTCTTTGACTAATTGGCCCCATTTTATCTCTTTATCTGTTGAGCAGCCCATTTGAGTTCCTTCAGCTACAGCGTCCTGAACTGCTTTTACGACATTAGGATGTGAGTGGCCTAATATCATCGCTCCATGTCCAGTTTTGAAGTCGATTATTTTATTTCCTTCAGCATCCCATTTATAAGCTCCCTTAGCATGAGTAACATACATGGGAAAAGGAGCAAGCCGTCTCGCGTCGTGGGTTACTCCATTCGGGAATAGGTCTTTGGAAGTTTGATAGCGAGATAATGATTCTGGGTGCTCATCAATATATCTCTGCTCGATTTTTGTATTAGCCATATTATCTTCTCACCTCGTAGTTTTTTCGGCGATATTTGAACATATAATACTGAACAGTGGAGTAAACTTTCAGGAGTAAAAGGACCGCCTCTATATCACATGATATAAGTCAGAGGAATAACTCTGCAACTGTGCAACTTAAATAATGTCTCTCATTAGTTCAAATGGGTTCCGATTAAACAAAAACCAGTTAAAGAGTTTAATGCGTCCGTATTTACACTAGAATACTACCGACATTCCCTTGAATATATTTTGTAAATTTAATAAAAAGATATCGTAATTAATTTCATCAAAGATAATAGTAAGGATTAGTCAAAAGCATCTTGACACTCGTGCTCAAAGCGTGATACTTTTCACTAATCCCTTTTTGACGGATACGTGCGCCTATGGACGGGTTCGTTGAGTATCCTCAATAAGATTTTTTGAAAGGTGTGCTGTGGATCCGGAACCTTTGTTAAACGCTCAGTGGAGTGAGTTGGGAAGCCTTCTCACTAACATATGGATAGTTGTTGTATTTATTGTGTTTTTTGCCTTTAATATGCTGATTGCAAATAATTGGCTTCCATCGCTTACGTCAACAAGGCATATACCGCCTTCTCTAGCCAAATTGCGTCCCGGATTTTATACTGTTTCCATTGCGTCTTTTGGCTGTGCAATGTACTTTTTGTCGCGTGTAGTCGATCACGCTGGAGTACTTAGAGACTTTTGGCCAATATACTGGATATAAGGTACGGAATGAATTAAGTGTTACCAGGCGATTTTCCCTCAATTATACCTACCAAACCTGACCGTAAAGATATGGTTAGGTTCGGCATTTTAGGAATAACTGGCCTTGCTGGCTTAGCTCTAGTAGTCATTATGCTGTTATTTGTCATATCTGCATGGTTAGGCCGTCCTCTCAGTATGTTTGGGTATGACGAGGGACCTGATCAGCCTATAGTTTTTCCCCACACTAAGCACGTGCAAGATGTTGGGCTGGACTGCACTTTTTGTCATCGTAATGTAACAAAAGGGGCATCAGCTACAGTTCCGTCGGTTGGCCTTTGCATGACTTGTCATACGGTGGTTGGAGATGAATCTGCAGAGATTGAAAAACTAAGAGATTATCATGCACAAGGTGAACCCATTGACTGGGTAAGAGTACATCGCTTGCCAGATCATGTTAGGTTTAACCACCAGGCTCACATTCAATATTTTTCTGAGCAAAATAACATTCTACCGGCAGCGGTTTGTGCTACTTGCCACGGCGACGTTGGAAACATGAAGAAGGTCAGGCAGGTAGAACCGTTAAAAATGGGGAACTGCGTAGATTGTCATAGGGATAATAGTGCTTCCACAGATTGCTCAACGTGTCACTATTAAAGTTTCGAAAGCATAAGGATAATTTGAGGAAAATAGAAATTATTAATGAAATTAACTAGAAGACAATTCATTACTGGCGTGGGAGGAGGCACTTTAGGTGCAGTGCTAGCAGCTGCTTGTGGAGTTCCTGAAGACGAACTACTGATGCAATCGAAAGTTGGAATGCCTGAAGATGTTGTAACCGGTTTGGACAATTGGTATGCAACTATGGGGAATTCCTATGCTACTGGAGAAGGTTTGGTGGTTCGCGTTATGGAAGGTAGAGCAAAGAAGATAGAGGGTAACGTGGATTACCCTGTCAATCGAGGGACACACAGCGCTCGAAGCGAAGCTTTATTGCAAGATCTATATCACCCTGATCGTCTCAAAGCTCCTATGGCTCGGGTTGGTGAACGTGGTGAAGGTAATTGGGAAGAAATAGGGTGGAGTGATGCGATGTCTCGTGTAGCACATCAACTTGAACAAATTAAAGCTGCTCGAAAAAATCGCGAAGTGGTTATGGTCACTAGCCCTTCTGTTTCCCATGCAGGTTTAGTTTCAGAAAGATTCATGTCCGAATACAGAGGTACAAAAATCGCATATGAGACCTTAGAGAATACGAACCTTAGAAGCGTTATCAAAAATCTTTTTGAACAAGACAGGTTGCCTGATATTGACATCGATAATAGCGATTATGTGTTGTCTTTTGGAGCAGATTTTTTGGACACTTGGATATCCCCAGTACGTTATTCTAGAGGTTATGGTGAATTCAGGCAGGGAGGTCATCATAGAGGTAAGCTTGTACATGTTGATTCTCGTTTTTCTATGACTGGAGCAAATGCTGATGAACTTATTTATATTCAACCTGGAAGAGAGGGGTTACTGGCTCTTAGTATTGCTCAAGTAATTATTGATGAAGGATTGGGAGATTCTAAAGCCGCTGCAAGTTTAACTGGTGAAGGTCAAATAGATATCAATCAATGGGCTCCAGATAAAGTAGCAGAAATTGTAGGAGTCAGTGCTGAGACTATCAAACATGTGGCAAGAGAATTTGCTTCAAAAGATCATCCAGTAGCATTTGGAGGCGGGCTTGCAGGAGCCCACACGAATGGTAAAGCCAACCTTACTGCCATATTTTCCCTCAATTACTTAGTTGGTTCAGTAAACAATCCAGGGGGATTAATCTTTAACCCAGCTCCTCCGACCCCTGAGTTACAGGAAGTAGAAAATAACTTAAATATTGGTTCAATGTCAGACTGGCGAGATCTAGTGCGAGATATGGAAGACGGTAAAGTTCAGGCATTACTGATAGACGGTCCTGACTTGGCATATGGATTGCCTGAGGCTATTGGATTTAAAGAAGCATCCTACAACGTCCCTCTGATATTTTCATTTGCCAATACAATTAACGAAACTTCTGCCATGGCTGATCTGATATTGCCAGCTAACTGTTCACTAGAGGATTGGGGAACCGATGTACCTATGGCAGGTCCCGGATACCAGGTAGTTGGCTTTCAACAGCCTGTAGTGAGGCCTTTCTTCGAAGACCGGGGAGAGGAATTAGGTACAAAGAGTGTGCCAGATGCACTAATGGGTATTGCATCAAACCTGGGTATTGATCTTGGCTTGGAAGGTTCAACGTTTAAAGATGTCGTTGAGAATGGAGCGAGACAATTATTTGAATTGGGACGTGGCTCTGTCAAAGCTGGGGATTTCAGAGCTTTTTGGACAGGGGTATTACAGCGAGGTGGATGGTGGGATACAACGTCGACGGTTTCGTCATTAAAACCTGCTGTGAAACAATTATCTGAACAGATTGCTGATCCGGAATTCGCAGGTCCTGATGGTTTGGATACATTTAACTTAATCCCATTCTCGTCATCCTCGCTTGGGGAAGGTGAAAATGCTCATTTACCGTGGATGCAATCAATGCCTGATCCGGTTACTTCAGTAACTTGGCAAACATGGATAGAAATTAACATTAAAACTGCTGAAGAGCTTCAAATAACAGAGGGTGACGTCGTTAAAGTTTTATCTGCTCAAGGTACTGGTAAAACTTCTAGAGAAGGAATAAATGTTTTAGCATATCCTCATCCAGCCATACCGCCAGGGGTAGTATCTATTCCAATAGGCCAAGGACATACTCAAGGGGGAAGGTATTCAAAGGACAGAGGCGCTAATGTTATGTCTATTCTATCTTCCAAACTTGACCAAGAAACGGGCTCCTTGGCTTGGGCATCAACAAAGGTGAAGTTAGAAAAAGTAGATGAATGGAAACGTTTGCCTAAATTCGAAAATTCCAAACCTGACCTTGCTAGAGATAGCGATCATAGAATAATAAAAATTACACCGCTAAACGAGACGCATTGAAAGAAATGATAGTAATAGAAAAGGAAAATAGTTATGGACGGTAAAAAATGGGGTATGGTAGTCGACCTTGATAAATGCACAGGGTGTCAGGCTTGTGTGGTTGCATGCCAGTCTGAAAATAACATTCCAATTAACGATGAGCCTCTATTTAATCAACGAAGAGCTATCGAGTGGATTAGAGTCGAACGATATTGGGAAGGTGAATTCCCTAATATAAAAGCACGATTTATACCAGTTTTTTGCCAACAGTGTGACGATGCTCCATGTGAGCCAGTATGTCCAGTTTATGCGACATATCACAACAGTGAAGGCTTAAATGTTCAGGTTTACAACAGGTGTGTAGGAACAAGATTTTGTGCAAACAACTGTCCATATCAGGTTAGATTCTTTAATTTCTGGGAACCTGAATGGCCTGAATCATTCCATAATCAACTGAACCCTGATGTTACTGTTCGTAGCAGGGGAATTATGGAGAAATGCACTTTTTGTGTGCAAAGAATACGGCGCACATCACGAGATGCTAAAAAGAATGGAACTTCAGTTGAAGATGGTGATAGGGCATTGAATCCAGCATGTGTGAATGCATGCCCAACAGGCACGCTGGTCTTTGGGGATTTGAATGACTCTGGAAGCCAAGTGTCTAAACTTGCTGAGTCCGAATTACATGGTGACCATGGTCGAGGTTATCATTTGATGGAGGACTATGGCACAAATCCAAGTGTCATATATCTAAAAAAAGTAGATGAAAATGCTGTAGTTGAGGAAGCACACTAGGTTTAATATGAGCGATCACAATAATCAACCATTAGGCTTTTATGCAGATAACCCGGATTGGACTAGTCCGGCTGCTATAAACGACGACTTGGTTGCGAGGCACGAGTCAAAGAGCAAATATTTTAAACCCATCGTCCTTGCCTTAGGAGTTGGGGTGATATTAGGTGTTATAGGCTTAATACTCCGATTAGTTGATGGAGTATCTGACACATCTAAATGGGGATATACTGCGGCGGTATTGGCCTTCTTATTAACCACTGCTTCAGCTGCACCCATGGTGGCAATCGCACCAAGAATAGCAAAAGGACATTGGCGTCGTATCATATCCAGACCTGCTGAAATGTGGTCTGCAGCAGGATTAATCAGCCTTTTATTGTTTATACCAATGTTGTGGGTGCTGCCTTCTCTAGAAGATGGTAGAAGATCATTGTGGTTTTATCATCCTGGTGAGGTTTTTGCATACTCACCTCATTTGTGGATGACGCTTTCTATATTAGGACTTGTGGTTTTAGGTTTCGTATTACTCTGGCTTTCTGCCCTTCCTGATTTTGCTCTGTTAAGAGACCGGGCATCCGATGGCAGTAAAGAGAAAAAGAGGTATACATGGCTGGCAAGAAACTGGACTGGGGCTACAGGAGACTGGATTTGGCAAAAACATAGGTTAGGAATTGTCGGAGCATTATATTTCCTTATGTTGATAACGGTTCATTTTCTTTTCTCAGTAGACTTTTTGATGACTTTGGTTCCTGCTTGGATAGATTCACTATACCCAGCTACTCATGCTGTTCATGCATTGCAAGCTGGGACTGCCACCATGTTACTTACTATGTTTATTCTGAGAAAATTCTGCGGATATAAAGAGATAGGACACGATCAATTTTGGGGTCTAGGCAAATTAATGTTTGCTTTGTCATTAATGTGGTTTTGGTTCTGGATGTCAAGTTTTATGGTGTTTTGGTATGGTAAAAGACCTAATGAAATACAAGTTTTAGAGCTTTTTATTAAAGGCCCTTACTTGCCTCTATTTTATGCAAACTTTATATTGGTTTTTGTTGTGCCTTTATTCACGATGATATGGAATTTCTTAAGAAGAAGTATATGGGGCCCGGCTCTTATCTCAGTTTCCGTCATAATAGGTATTTTCTTGGATAGGATTCGTGTATATGTAGCTGCTTACTCGGTCAGTGATCAAAGTGCAGAATTTCATGGCATAAAAACCATACCACCTACTGTATATCCAGACGTTGCTGACGTTTTCATTGTGATTGGTGCCATTGCGGGGCCGATACTTGTGTACATGCTGATTTCACGAGTTATACCGATTATAAACATCTGGGAGCAAAAAGAACTTTTGCTTTATAAACTTCACAAAAAATATCATAGAGCCACAGTAATGGTTTTAGGTAAACCGGAATAATACGAAATGCAAGAATATTCATACTCGTCAGATAAAGAATTAAATAAAAGCCTTCTCAAGGATGTACTGGGAATGCCTAAGTGGTGGCTTGCAGCTTTTGGATCCTTGTTATTAGTTTGGCTTACGGGTATGGGAGCATATGGCTGGGAGCTTAATCAAGGCATGGGGGTGACTGGGGTTAACAGGCCAGTATATTGGGGTTTTTACATAACAAACTTTGTTTTTTGGATTGGAATTAGCCACGCTGGCATCATGGTTTCAGCCATATTGAGGTTAACTCAAGCTGAATGGAGAAGGCCAGTAACGAGGGCAGCTGAAGTGCTTACCCTATTTTCTCTAATTGCCGCCCTTACAAATATTGCCTTCCACGTTGGCAGGCCTTGGCGCTTATATTGGATAGGGCCATATGATTTCTCAAGAGGTATATGGCCTAATATAAGGTCCCCGTTCGTTTGGGATCCTAGTGCTGTAGGAACGTATTTAATAGGAAGCTCTCTGTTCGTGTTTGTTGCTTTAATTCCAGATTTAGCTGCAGCGAGGGACAGATCCACGGGTTTGCCAAGAAAAATTTATGCTATGCTGAGTTTAGGTTTTAGGGGTACTCCTAGACAATGGAAGCTCCAAGCAGTGGCAGGTATTTTGTTATCGGCTCTTGTTTTACCAGTTTTCGTCTCAGTCCATAGTATCGTGTCATGGGATTTTGCGGTTTCAATTGGTGTTGAAGGTTGGCATTCAACGATTTTCGCACCATATTTCATTATTGGTGCGATTCATTCTGGAGTTTCTGCTGTGGCAATGCTAATGGCAATTATGGTTTGGTTGTGGAAATGGGATAAATACATCACTCCTGACCATTTTGATGCGATTGGTAGGTTGCTGATAATTGTAGCTACCACATGGTTCTTCTTCTTCGCACTGGAGTGGATATTCGCTCTGTATACTTTAGAGTCAGCTGAAATTGCTTTGCGAGAATGGCAGATATTTAGGAATCCTATGGGTCCAATGTTCCTTGTATTTATGCTTACAGCTTATTTTATACCTGTGCCGGCATGGCTGTTTAAAAAGGTAAGAAGAAGCCCTATGGGCATGTTCATAACAACTATACTAGTGAATATTGGTATGTGGTTGGAGCGTTTCCTAATCATAGTCCCCGGCTTGCAACGGAGGTCTCCACTAGAGTTTGATTGGGGTAGTTATGCTCCAAGCATTGTAGAGATTCTTCTTGTTACTTCAACATTTGCATTTGTTGGCATGGGTATACTTCTGTTTGCCAAGGTATTTCCATTAATTCCTATCTTCGATATGAAAGAGGGCGTTCGATTGAGAGATGAAATTAAAGTTGGACGTAAAACTGTGCCAGCAACAATACGAGAGTAGTTATTACAAAGATAATTAGAAAATAAATAAGATGCTATATAAAGAAAAAATATTAGAACAAAAGATAAACGAGTCAAGGGGAATATTATGATATCTAGTCGAAGCGTTATAGCTCTCTTTAAAGATGTAGATTCGGCTGCCGACGCACTTGATGCCGTTCGAGCTGGAGGCTTTGAAAGCCATGAATATGAGATCTTAACTGGAACTCCATATCCCGAAGGTGCCTTTGGAGAGGATGAACCAAAACATGGTCTATACAGGTATCCATTGATTGGCGCAGCCTGTGGCTTCATTATAGGCCTGATAATAACTGCAGGCACTCAGCTCGCTTATCCACTTGTTACAGGAGGTAAGCCAATATTATCTGTGCCACCAATGTCTGTCATTATGTATGAAGGCACAATGTTGGGCTCCATAATTTTTACGGTTATTGGTGTGATTATTGAATCGCGACTTCCGCGCGTTTTCATGGGAGCATATGATACTCGTGTTACTGAAGGATATATCGGCCTTACAGTTACGACTTCAGAAGAAAAAATATCAAAAGCAGAAGAAATACTTAAAAAAACAAAGCCAGAAGATTTAAAAAGAGGGTGGGAGCAGAAAGACTTTTAATAGTTTAGGGTCTTCATGCGTGAATATGAATTTTATAAAGTATAAAAATCGACGAAAAGCTACAATGCTATCTCTGGCCATAGTGTCAGTTGTTTTTGCTGCATTAGTTACAGGTTGTTACAACAACAACACTGGAGAAACAGGTATTTTGGGAATTGCAGACCTTAAATTTCCAGCTTTTCCAGAAACTGGCAGTCATGCTGTAGTGATTTTCTCTGAAATGCACTACTCACCGGCATATGATGACCAAGAAGGACCAACAATTGGACCGCCAAGTGATTCAGTGCCTGTTACCGGTCGTGAAATTCAATATACAGCTGAAGAATATACATTGTTGCGAATGTCTGGAAAAAGTACAAACAGTTACGAACAAAGTAAAGCGGCAGATATTTACAGAATTAATTGCTCTGTTTGTCATGGAGAATCCTTACAAGGTGATGGGTCGGTTGCAAAATACCTTACTCGTGGAGCGGCCCCCGCAAACTTAATAGGAGGGTCATCAGCAGATGCTACCGAAGGTGAAATCTTCGCTTGGATATCCTATGGTAGCCGAACAGGATTCGCTTTAGAGATGGCCGGTCAACCTAACCCTACCGTCATGCCAACATTTAACAAATTGCTTACAGAAGAAGAAAGATGGCACTTAGTTAAATATATTATGGCAAAGCAAAATAGATAATCATCTTCCAATAAACTCAAATAAAATAACCTTCATAACCTGTTAGAATCCGAAATTAAATTAGCTAGAGATCTGTGGGTTACGGCAGATTAATTAGATACTATTCACAACTCGGAATGGATTACCGTTTTTGGGCACGCCATACAAAGGCAGGTGGAATGTTCGCGAATGTTACCCCGCAATACATTTTCTCAGCTGAATTCTTACTAATTACATCGTTTGGTATTGAGCATCTAGGTAAATAGGATACCTGTACGAATGACCCTCCCGGTTTAAGCAGCTTGAAACTTTCGTTGCATATAAATCGTCGCTGTTCATGGTTTATGGCATTTAGGGGTAACCCTGAGACTATTTCATCAAATTCCTTAATACCTAATTCATCAGACAGTTTAGTCACCTGTCTTGCATCCTTACAAACGATCGTTGCTTTGGGGAAGAAAGTTTTTAGAAGCTGAACGAACTCTTGAGATTGCTCTACTAGAACTAGGTTTTTTTCGCTAATTCCTTGCCTAAGTAGCGCTCTGGTGAAAGTACCTGTTCCGGGACCTAGTTCAAGGATAGGCCCATTAGTGTCTGAGTTGATATGCTTTACCATAAGAGATCCAAGTGCTGCACTACTTGGCAATATAGCTCCTAGTCTGAGCGGATGTTTTAGGTAGGCTTGAAGCCAGATCTTATAAGTCATCGTGCGATTCTAGCATCTAAATTCACGTCACTTATGACTATTAATATTGATCATAAATTTGGGAGTTAATCTTTTTTAAGGACTCCAATAGGAGTAACCCAAATTCGCTTAGATATCTCATAACTTATAACAACATCATTTTGATTTGATTTCAAAGTTATAACACCGCGATAAGGGGAAGCATCTTTGATTACTGCAACATTCTCAGGCATTATTGAGTTTTCAACAAAATACTTTAACAACTCAGGATCATCCTCTGGGATTCGATCTATGTTGACAGTATTACCTGTTTTAACTTTATCTAAAGGGACGGTAAGCCTATCCCGGACAAACCCGCTTCCAGGAATTGGATGACCAAATGGGCATGTAGTTGGATTGCCCAAACGCTCGGAGATTTTTGTTGCTAGTTCATCGGATATTGCGTGTTCAAGTCGATGGGCTTCTTCATGGGCTTTGTGAGGTTCAAGACCGAGCAGGTCTACCACCATCCTTTTTGCTAGCCTTTGCCTCCTAACAAGCTTTTCTGCAGCTTCTTTACCTCGCTCCGTCAATACGACATCTTTTTCTGGAAGCATTTCTACAAGCTGCTCTCTAACTAAACGTCTAATCATTCCGCCGATTGAGGGCAACGTAGTTCCTAACTCCTCTTTTTCAGGTAAGCGTTTCAATTGCTCTGCTAACTGAGTATTGGTAACTCTGATACCAAGTTCATCGAGTTGAAAAATTGAAACCAGATAATTTTCGGCAGCCATAGAAAGGCGGGCGAAGTGAGTCGTATTGGTTGGTTTTGAAATTGCCATATTTTTTATTTTGAATATAAATGATCATCTGATTTTATACGAACTTTCTGATTTTAGTTTGTTTTGGTTACACCCAGATGGTAACTTACGACTATTAGCTCAACGAAAAAACTCCTCTAAGATCACTCGCGCAAAAAATTGAGAAACATTGCTACCTCCGCTGTTGACATTAGCAATCCCACAGCAGTAAGATTTATGTTTGCCGCCTGTTTAGGTGGAGGTGTTGAATTGTGCAAATTTAACATCCAAATGAAAGGCTTAGTACTCTTGGTGATATCCCATGACGAAAATCGATAAGCGTTTCATTTTGTGTTCGCGAAAAATAGTAAGGGTATTTAAAGGATTATAGGTTTAATATGCCGACAGTAAACCAGTTGGTAAGAAAAGGGCGAAAATCTAAGAGTAAAAAAGAAACTGCTCCTGCGCTGAGGGTTACATATAACTCACTTAAAAACAGGACTGACAAGGGATCAGGCTCCCCTCAAAAAAGAGGCGTATGTGTACAGGTTAGAACTATGACGCCTAAAAAACCTAATTCGGCTTTGAGAAAAGTCGCTCGTGTCAGGCTTACCAATGGCATGGAAGTAACGGCTTATATTCCTGGAGAAGGTCATAACTTGCAAGAGCACTCAGTCGTGCTGTTACGAGGTGGCAGGGTTAAAGACTTACCTGGAGTTAGGTACCACATTATAAGAGGATCTCTCGATACATCCGGAGTTGATCAACGTAAGCGGGGTCGTAGTAAGTATGGAAGCAAGAAGAATCCACAATTATCAGCAGCAGCAGCTGAATAGAAAATAGAGAAATGGCTAGAAGACATCGGGCAGAGAAACGAGAAATAGATGCAGACCCAAAATTTGGGAGCACTGATGTTGCCAAATTCATTAATCGTGTAATGATCGGCGGAAAAAAAACGGTAGCACGTAAAGTGGTTTACTCGGCGATTGAGATCGCCGAAGAAAAAGCTAAGCGTCCTGGTTTAGAGGTCTTTGATCAAGCTATTAGGAACACTGTGCCAATGCTAGAGGTTAAGTCTCGAAGGGTTGGAGGGTCAACTTACCAAGTACCTAATGAAGTAAGACCCGAGAGACGTACTACTTTAGCAATGCGATGGATTATAGCTGCAGCAAGATCCAGATCTGGAAGACCAATGGCGGAGAGGTTGTCTCAGGAATTACTCGACGCATCTCGGGGAGAAGGTACTGCAGTAAAACGTAAGGAAGATTTACACAGGATGGCAGAGGCAAACAAGGCATTCGCTCATTATCGCTGGTAGAAATACTGAAGATATCAAGCAGGTTTTACAGGTAATTAACCAATGAACTCGACAAACAAATTAAACAAAACTCGTAATATTGGCTTTATAGCTCATATCGATGCGGGAAAAACTACAGTGACCGAAAGGGTTCTGTACTTTGCGGGTCGAATTCATAAAATTGGTGGCGTGGATCAGGGAACCACTGCTATGGATTGGATGGAGCAGGAAAAAGAGAGAGGCATTACCATAACGGCTGCGGCAACTAACTGTAGTTGGGATGGGTATAACATTAACGTTATTGATACTCCAGGACACGTTGATTTCACCGCCGAGGTTGAAAGAAGTTTGAGGGTTTTAGATGGAGGCGTAGTTGTATTAGACGCGGTAGCTGGAGTGCAATCACAAAGTGAAACAGTATGGCGGCAGGCAGATAAATACCAAGTGCCTAGGATCTGTTTTGTAAACAAAATGGATAAAGTAGGATCTGACATAGATCGTGTAATGCAAAGCATAGTACGTCGATTGCGTGCAAATCCTGTAGCGATACAACTCCCTGTGGGTGCAGAAGCTGACTTTAAAGGAGTGGTAGACCTAATTGAGCGTAAAGCTTATTTGTACCCTGTAGAAGGAGAACAAATTCCTACAGAGCACCCTGTTCCGGATGAGATGAAAGAAGAAGTAGAGAAATACCGATCCACATTAGTGGAAAAAATTTCAGAGCTCGATGATGATTTAATGCTTAAATATCTTGAGGATGCTGAGATTACAAGCCAAGAGATAAAGACTGCCCTACGGAAGGCTACGATAAAAAATAAAATTGTGCCCGTATTGGTAGGCACTGCTTTAAAAACCAAAGCTATACAACCATTGATTGATGCAATCAATGAATACCTTCCATCGCCATTAGATGTTCCTGCAATTACCGGCAGGGAAATTAAAACAGGTAATGAAGTAGAAAGAAAACCTAGTCCTGATGATGCATTCTCTGCATTGGCATTCAAAGCTGTGACAGACCCATTTATAGGTCGACTAATTTACTTCAGGTCTTACTCAGGGACAGTGAAATCTGGAGCCATGGTTATCAATTCTTCAACAGGCAAGAAAGAACGCATTGGTCGTATAGTAAAAATGCACGCTAATACTAAGGCGGATGTCGATATGGTAGAAGCCGGAGATATAGCCGCGGCTGTAGGGCTTAAGGGAACCTCCACAGGAGACACTCTATGCGATGACTCAGCCCCTGTGCTATTGGAATCCATTAGTTTTCCAGAGCCAGTGGTTTCCGTCGCAATTGAACCGAAAACAAGAAGTGATCAAGACAAGATGTCTGAGGCGTTAATAAAGTTGTCAGATGAAGACCCTACTTTAAGAGTTTCGTATGAAGAAGAAATAGGTCAAACAGTTCTGTCTGGGATGGGAGAGTTGCACTTAGACATTATTGTTGACAGGATGCGACGTGAATTTAATGTTGAAGGCAATGTTGGTCAACCTAAAGTCGCATATCGTGAAGCTATTAGAATCGCATCGAAAGCCGAAGGTAAATTCGTTAGGCAGAGTGGAGGACATGGTCAGTATGGTCATGTAAAGATTGAAGTTGAGCCCCTAGATTCAGATAAACCATTTGAATTTGAGGACAAAATTAAAGGTGGCAATGTGCCGAAGCAATATATAGGTGCTGTTCGAAAAGGGCTCCAGCAGGCCCTAGGCGTAGGCCCAGTGGCGGGCTACCCCGTGGTGGGAGTTAAGGCAATATTGGTTGATGGCTCTTATCATGATGTTGATTCATCTGAAGTAGCGTTTACAGTTGCAGGATCAATGGCTATGAAAGAGGCTCTTAATCGTGCTAAAGGATATCTACTTGAGCCAGTGATGAACCTTGAGGTAACTTCACCTAGTGACTTTTTGGGAGAAGTTGTCGGAGATTTAGGCCGACGGAGGGCCCAGGTTAAAAATATTGATGCAATTGAAGACACTCAACTTATTTTCGCCTCTATTCCACTTGCAGAAACTTTCGGTTACGCAAACACACTGAGATCGCTTACACAGGGACGAGCTAGTTTTTCTTTAGAGTTTTCTGCCTTTGAAGAAGCACCAAAATCTGTCGTCGAAATGCAGCAGGCAATATAAACAATGGTAACGAAACAAAAAATGAGGATTGTGCTAAAAGCTTTTGATCATAAAATCTTGGATTTATCTGCTGGTCAAATAGTTGAGGCTGCAGAAAGAACAGGCGCTCAGGTTGCAGGTCCTATTCCATTACCAACCTCAATAAAAAGATTTTGTGTAATACGATCTCCTCATGTTTTCAAGAAATCAAGAGAACATTTCGAATTACGAACACACAACCGTTTAATTGACATATTAGAACCGACAAATAAAACAATAGACACTCTGACAAGCCTAAATGTTCCTGCTGGTGTCGATATATCAATAAAGTTGTAAAACGATATGAGTAATCAGATGACCATACAGGCCATTTTAGGTCGTAAACTAGGAACCACAGAAGTGGTACGACAGACTGGCGATATTGACTGTGTTACGGCTATAGTTGCTGGGCCATGTACAATTACTCAGCTCAAAACTAAGGACAATGATGGTTATTCCGCTGTTCAGATTGGTTTTGAAGAAGCAAAGAGTGTCAATAAGCCAATGTCTGGCCATCTTTCGGCAAGCGGGAATAAGTTTAAACACCTAGCTGAAGTACGAGTCCCGAATTCTGAATCAATTGAACCAGAAACTGAGAATCAATTGAATATAGGTCAAGTTATAGATGTAAATAGCTTTAGTGTAGGTGATCGAATTGATGTAACCGGATACTCAAAAGGAAGAGGTTTTGCAGGTACCATTAAAAGACATGGTTTTCATGGCGGGCCTAAAACACACGGACAATCTGATAGGCATAGAGCGCCGGGATCCATTGGAGCAGGCAGCACTCCAGGTAAAGTGATCAAAGGCATGAAAATGTCTGGTCATTATGGTGCTGAAAAAGTAACTGTTCAAAATCTTGAGGTGGTGCGAACTGACAACAACCGTAATCTTATATTTGTAAAGGGCGCTATTCCTGGCGCCAGAAATTCAATAATATATTTGCGAAGAAGCATTAAAGACCCTAATAACCATGGATTGATCATCGAGTTACAAGAGCCAGAAATCGAAGAAGAGATAGTAGAAGAAGTTCCAGTGGTTGAGGCAGAAGAAGTTCCTGCAGCTGAGGTAAAAGAAGAGCCTGCAGCTGAGGCAGAAGAAGAGCCTGCAGCTGAGGCAGAAGAAGAGTCTGCAGCTGAGGTAGAAGAAGAGCCAAAAAGTTAAGCGATTAATAAACAGTGAAAATTAGACTTTTAGACATAGAAGGTAAATCTTTGGGACATATTGATGTTGAGGATCATCTATTTGGTGCTAATTCCAATGAGGCATTAGTTCATCAGGTTGTTGTTGCTCAGCAAGCAAATGCCCGGCAAGGTACTGTCGGTACAAAAAACAGATCTGCAGTGGCTGGAGGCGGAAGAAAGCCTTGGCGCCAAAAAGGTACCGGTAGAGCTAGACATGGATCAATAAGATCACCTATATGGAAAGGTGGAGGAGTCGCGTTCGGCCCTTCCCCTAGAAGCTATAGGCAAAATACTCCGAAGAGGATGAAAAATGCTGCTTTGAGGTGTTCGATATCTAGCAGAGTTCGCGATGGGGACCTCATAGTAATAGATAAACTTGATTTAGAACAAGCAAAGACAAAAAATATTGCTAACGTGATGAAATCTCTAAAAGTTCAAGGCTCAGCATTGTTAGTTGCAGATGGTTCTGACCCAGCAATATTTAAAGCTGCAAGAAATCTAGAAGGCTTAAAACTAATACCTTCATTTAAGCTAAATTCTCTTGATGTGTTGTCGAAAAGCAAAATCGTAATGACTTTAGATGCCGTACGAAATGCTGAAAGCATCTGGGGGGCACCGTTTAACAGGGAAAAAAGTGGCGACGATGCACGATTAGTAGATGAGGACGTAAAGTGAATTCTGCTGAAATTATCATAAAACCATTAATTACTGAGAAAAGCACTATGCTTCAAGAATCGCAAAGGCGGTATGTTTTTGAAGTGCATCGACAGGCGACAAAAATAGAAATTAAAAAGGCAGTTGAAGAAGCGTTTGATGTGAATGTAATTAAAGTTAATACTATGAATTCCAAAGGTAAATCAAAAAGGTTTGGACCTCGTCCGACTGCTTTGAAAACCAGAAAAAAGGCCATCGTTCAATTGGCTCCTGGTGAGACCATAACTATATTTGAGGGCGTGTAACTAATGCCATTAAGAAAACTAAAACCAAATAGCCCTGGACAACGCGGGGTAGTTATACAAACTACTGATGATATAACCACACGCAAGCCTAAAAAGTCGTTGACTAAAGGGATGAAAAGAGGTTCCGGTAGAGATAATAAAGGTAGGATTTCAGTTAGGCATCGAGGTGGATCTCATAAACGTCGTTATCGAGAGATAGATTTTAAAAGAGACAAACACGATATACCGGGAGAGATAGTCTCTATAGAATACGATCCGAATAGGTCTGCCCGGATTGGGTTAGTCAAATACAAGGACGGAGAATGGAGATATATTATAGCTCCTCTTGGGCTCCAAGTTGGATCGCAAATTATTTCAGGCGAATCAGCTGAAATAAAAGTAGGGAATGCTTTACCTTTAAAATCCATACCGACAGGCGCTGCAGTACATAATATTGAGCTAAATCCAGGTCGTGGAGGCCAGATGGTCCGAAGCGCTGGAGGGTCAGCTCAAGTTCTCGCCAAGGAAGGGAATCAAACTTTAATACGTATGCCATCTGGTGAAGTGAGAAAAGTAGTTAGCGATTGCATGGCAACGATAGGACAAATCGGAGCCACTGATAATAAGAATACTAAACATGGCAAGGCTGGACGTAGAAGAAATATGGGATGGAGGCCTTCTGTAAGAGGTGTAGTAATGTCACCAAGAGATCATCCTCATGGTGGTGGAGAAGGTAAGTCACCTATTGGAATGCCAAGCCCAAAGACTCCTTGGGGAAAGCCTGCGTTGGGATATAGAACTCGCAGGAATAAATCCACTACTAAGAATATAGTTAGAAGGCGGTATCAGAAATAACATATGTCTAGATCAATTAAAAAAGGCCCTTTCGTACATCCGAAACTAGCGTCCAAAATTGAGAAAGCTCGAAATAGTTCAGGTAAGACTGCAATTAAAACCTGGTCAAGAGCATCAATGATAATGCCTGAAATGATTGGATTAACAATTGCTGTTCATGATGGAAGAAGACATGTGCCTGTATTTATAAGTGAGAACATGGTTGGTCATCGATTAGGAGAATTTGCACCGACCAGAACTTTTAGAGGGCACATAGCTAGATCAGATAAAGCGAGTTCAATACGGTAACAGAATCAATGTTTAAAAGTAGTTTATGAAATGTCATCCAAAGCAATAGTAAAAGATACCGGAATTTCGGTCAAAAAGATCAAACCTATAGCTGATTTAGTTAGAGGAATGAAGGTTTCTGACGCATTAATAACTTTAAGGTTTTTATCTTCTCCTGCGGCGAAGATAGTATCAAAAGTTATTAAGTCTGCTAACTCAAATGCAGAAAATGAAGTATTGACTCGAACGGATGATTTAAAAGTACTAGAAATTTATGCAAATGAAGGCAAAACAACAAAACGGTTCAGGGCTCGTGCTAGAGGTAGATCTGCTCGAATCTTTCGAAGGAATAGCCATATAACCGTAGTTGTTGATCAAGAAGAGGCGGTGAATTAGTTGGGACATAAAACACATCCAATTGGATTTAGACTTGGGGTAAGCAAAGATTGGCACTCAAGGTGGTTCGCGCCGTCCGGCAAGGAGTATAGACAGTTTGTTTGGGAAGACCTGCAAATTCGAAGCAGTATTCTTGAACAGTACCCAGATGCAAGTATTTCAAAAATTGATATAGAACGAAACTCCAGCGATCTTATTGCGACTATATATACTGCACGACCGGGTATTGTAATCGGTCGTGGCGGACAAAGAGTCGAAGAACTCCGAAAAATGCTAGAAGAGTTAACTAGTAAAAAAGCTCGTCTAAATGTGCAAGAGATACGTCAACCAGAGCTTGATGCATATTTGGTGGCAAGAGGTGTGGCTGATCAACTTGAGAGGCGGATAGCGTTTCGTAGAGCTATACGTCAAGCAGTGTCCAGAACAATGCAAAGCGGAGCAAAGGGTGTGAGGGTCATGGTCTCTGGTCGATTAGGAGGCGCAGATATAGCTCGCACTGAAAAAGCTCGTGAAGGACGGGTGCCATTGCACACTCTAAAAGCAGATGTTGACTTTGCTATAGCTGAAGCAGCTACAGATTTTGGTCGGATTGGCGTCAAAGTCTGGATCTATCATGGTGATGCAGTAGGTGAGGCTGAGATAGCTGCAGAGTTGGAAGAGATGGGTACAATTGAAGTTACATTGAGTCCTGACGAACCTGCAGTCGAGGTGGAAGAAGCTCCAGTAGCTGAGGTAAAAGAAGAGCCTGCAGCTGAGGTGGAAGAAGCTCCAGTAGCTGAGGTAAAAGAAGAACCTGCAGTCGAGGTGGAAGAAGCTCCGGTAGCTGAGGTAAAAGAAGAACCTGCAGCTGAGGTGGAAGAAGCTCCGGTTGTTGTTCCAAAGGCCAAAACAAAGCGTGCTACAGCAACAAAAGCTAAAAAGCCTAAAGCTGCTACTAAAGCCAAAGCAGCCAAAAAGCCAGCCAAAAAGCCAGCCAAAAAAACAAAGATAACATCTAAGGCTAAGGAGGATGACGGTGCTTCAACCAAAAAGAGTTAAGTTTCGTAATCACCATAGAGGACGCTTAAAAGGTGTAGCAAATGCAGGTAGTACGATAAATCTTGGTGACTATGGTTTGAAAGCCATGGAGTCTCACTGGATAACCGCCAGACAAATTGAAGCCGCTCGTAGAGCAATGACAAGATATGCCAAGCGCGGTGGAAAAATATGGATTAGAGTTTTTCCGGACAAATCTGTAACAGCAAGGGCTGCTGAAACTAGAATGGGTAAGGGTAAAGGATCAGTAGATCACTGGGTAGCAGTTGTCAAAGCTGGAAGGATTATGTTTGAAATGGCTGGTGTTCCTGAAGAAGTTGCTCGGGAAGCAATGAGATTGGCGGCAGCAAAATTACCGATCGCTACTAAGATTGTGAAAAAGCAAGGATTGTAGAGTTAATTGTAAAGGTTGATGAGGTCATAGTTTTGAATATTAATGAAATAAGGGCATTAAATGTAGAGGAACTGTCTAATGAATTGAAGGACAGCGAAAGTGCTTTAATGAATCTTAGGTTTAAAACAGTTGCAATGCAATTGTCGGACGTTAATGAAATTAATCGGACGAAACGAAAAATCTCGCGAATAAAAACTATTATTAGAGAAAGAGAATTATCCAAGGTAAGTGAATGAGTTTCGAATCACGTAAAACAAAGATAGGAAGAGTTGTTAAGGACAGCATGGATAAAACTGTTGTTGTGACTGTAGATAGAAGGCGTTCTCATCGTCTTTATAAAAAGTCGCTCAATGTACGCAAGAAATATGTTGTACATGATGCCCAAAACGAAGCGAGCGTAGGGGATTTAATTAGCTTAATAGAAACGCGTCCAATATCTCGTACGAAGAGATGGAGGCTTCTGGATATCATAGAGAAGGTTGACTTAGCAGAAGTAACTCCTGAGGATATTCAATTAGCAGAAGATGTTCAGAAAGCTCAAAAAAATGCTCCTGAGGTAGAGGAAGAACCTGCCGCTGAGGTAGAAGAAGAACCTGCTGCTGAGGTAGAGGAAGAACC
>PAAV01000018.1 GCA_002699485.1 Chloroflexota bacterium
CTCTGGCGAGGTAATAATTGATAGTGTTCAAGCATCTCAAGTGCGGGCGTATACAGGGTTTAATATTGAGAACGGTTTAAACTTAATATTTGATCGATTGCCAACTATTCCACCCACTCCTACTCCGATTCCTCCAACCGCTACTCCTACACCAGTTCCTACTGCCACTCCGTTAGCAGCACAACCCGGGATATTTTCTGGAACTATAATTGTGGCTGGCTCTGATGTCCCGGAAGGGGCAGAATTGATTGCTGTAATTGGTGACTATACTTCAGCACCTGCATTCATTATCGGAGATGAGTTTAAAAACTTGGTGATAGATCCGGTTGATCCAAGATATATTGGTTTAGAAATAATATTTTTACTTAATGGAACTCCGTCTAGCGTGACAGTAACTTTTGAAAGCGGAGCCAGAAACAAGGAACTCGAAGTAATCTTTAGTGGTTTACCTACTCCTACAGCTGTACCTGCTATGGAAGAGGCTGAGCCTGAGGCAACAAATACAGCAGTTCCGCCAACTCCTATGCCTGAGCCAACTGCAACGCCAGTGCCTCAACCAACCCCAACGCCAGTGCCACCTACTGTCACTCCTGTAGTAGCATCCAGTGAAATTGCTGTTGAGGAAGAGCCAGTGGTGGTTCCAGAAGAAGAGTTTTTTGGCACATGTTCTGCACCTGATCAAAATTCAGCGCCCGTTTCTCAAAGTGTAGTTAATGCGTTGCTTATTTTGGCGCCAGTAGGACTGCTTTGGGCTTATCGCAGATACCGTAAAAAGTAAGCTGATTTACAAGAGATTTAAAACGTATCAGGCACCTGTATGTGCTTGTTTAAGGTTTTTCGCTCTCTGTGTGAAGACTAAAGGTCAAAACCTCACTGAACTAGCCTATGATTTATAACACTTGTGAGCGTATTAATTTATATTATTGACTCCCCTTTTAATGCGAATGAGGAATATAATATAAGCTCGGCCAATTCATTTTTACTTTTTTCGAATGATAAAAAACTAACATGACAACTAAAAAGAGAGATTATTATGAGGTACTAGGAGTGCCTCGCGGAGCATCTGAAGAAGAGATTAAAAAAGCTTTTCGGAAATTAGCTCTGAAATACCACCCTGATCGAAATAAAGAAAAAGATGCTGAAGATAAGTTCAAAGAGATAAACGAGGCATACCAGGTTTTGTCAGACTCATCTCTACGCAGCAAGTACGATCAATTCGGCCATCAAGGTGTATCTTCACAAGCTGGAGCTGGTTTTGATGGGTTTGAAAACTTTGCAGGATTTGGAGATATCTTTGATACATTCTTTGGTGGGTTTGGAGGGCAGGAATCCGGTCGGAGAACCACTCGTGGAGCGAGCCTGCAAACTTCTGTAACAGTAGACTTTCAAGATATCGTTACTGGAATTGAACGCAAAATTGAAGTCGCAAGAGCTGAAAGTTGTAGCAAATGTAAAGGTTCTAAAAGTGAGCCTGGCTCAGATTTGAAATCATGTTCTAGTTGCAATGGTCAGGGTAGAGTAAGGCGTGCCTCTCAAGGTATGTTTGGTCAATTTGTTCAGGTAGTTACTTGTGAAGGTTGTGCAGGTGAGGGTCGGGTTATCTCTAACCCATGTAAACAATGTAGAGGAAGAGGGCTTGAGCGGCAGAAAAGAAAATTAGCAGTGACTATACCACCAGGGATCGAGGATGGAACTCAACTTAAGTTGACCGGAGAAGGTGAAGCTAGTATGAATGGTGGCCGACCTGGCGACTTGTTCTTATTAGTAAATGTAAAAAACCATCCATTATTTGTAAGAGATGGAAACGATATTAAGCATGATCAAACTATTGATATTGTTCAAGCCAGTCTGGGCAGTAAAATTCTCGTTAGCACATTAGAAGGCGAGGCAGAATTAGATATACCTGCTGGTATTCAATCAGGCCAAATAATCAGGTTGCGTGATAAAGGTATTCCTTTCCTTAGAAATCCAAAAAAACGAGGAAGTCAGCTAGTCGAGATAATAGTTGAAACTCCACGCAAATTATCAAAGAAGCAAAGAGAGATTTTAGAATCGTTTGCATCGACTCTTGATAAAAGAGATGCTTCCACCAACAAATAAACAATATTTGTCTTAAACATCTAGTTACAAATTTCAACCAAGGATCATTATGAATTCTGATACCACATGGATGGAGCTTAGTGTTAAAACTCGTTCAGAATTTGTAGAGCCTATATCTGAATTATTTACTACATACGGTGATGGCAATGTGTTAGTTGAAATTAACGGTGGACATAATCCTGACGAGGGTGAGACGGTTAGTCACCAAAATTGGGTGACAGTTAAAACTTATATTCCAAAAGATGCTGAACATATAAAGAAAAAGGCAGCAATTCAAGCAGGGATAGACCTTTTCAGATTAGTTGGAGAAATAAAGTCTTTAAATTGCAAGGATTTATTTGAAACAGAGTGGAGAGAGTCGTACAAAAAGCATATTGGACCCATTAACACAGGTAAAAGAATTGCTATAGTTCCGAGTTGGGTGAAAGATTATAAGCTAGGTTCAAGAATTATGATTAAATTGGATCCTGGTTTAGCTTTTGGCACAGGACACCATCCAACTACAAAAATGTGTCTTGAATTAGCAGAAACTTTAATAACGCTTGATTCAAACGTTTTAGATTTGGGTTGTGGGTCAGCCATACTTTCTATTGCAGCAGCTAAATTAGGGGCCAAAAGTGTCGTAGCTTTGGACATTGACAAACAAGCTATTAAAGCAGCTGATCAAAATGTCATACACAATGACGTATCCCATATAGTTACAACATCTATTGGTACCATAAATGATATTTCGACGGAAAAAAGATACCAGATTATTTTTGCAAATATATCTTCAAAGATCATAATAGATATTTTGCCGAAAATCGAGACTTACTTAGATGCTACCGGCAAGGCAATTTTATGCGGGATTGTGTTTGATAGAAAGAAAGAGATTGAGAAACATATAAAAGATAATGGATTTATTATTCTAGACAGCATAATCAGTGAAGAATGGGTGTGCTTTTCAGTGTCTAAATATTCTCAAACATAGGAGTTTTATTTTAATTCCATTCAGAAGCAGGATCACGCCCCAAAAGGCCTGACATAGCAGCTTCTAGAGATAAGTTTTCGTACAATATCTCGTAGGTGCATTTAGTGATTGGCATGTCTACTTTTAGCCTATTAGATAACTCTACTACTGCGGCTGTAGTTACCACACCTTCAGCCACCTGATTCATTGATTGCAACAAATCATTTAATTTCATACCTGAAGCTAATTGAAAGCCCACTGTGCGATTCCTACTTAATTCACTGTAGCATGTTGCTATCATGTCTCCCATTCCTGCTAATCCAGCAATAGTTAATGGATTGCCCCCAGCCGCCGATGATAACCTAACCATTTCAGCTAAACCTCTGGTCACAAATGCGGCTTTTGCATTATCTCCAACTTTCATTCCGTCACATATACCCGCTCCAATCGCAAACACGTTTTTGAGGGCACCACCTAATTCAACGCCAACGATGTCATTATTGGTATATACGCGAAACAACTCGGAACTGAAAATTTCCTGAACTTTTTTAGCCTGGTTCTCTGAATCACATGCTATGACGGTCGTTGATGGCTTACCACGCAAAATTTCGTTTGCGAGATTTGGTCCGGACAGCACACATAAGGTTCCACTCCACTCCGCTTTTAATTCTTCAGATATCATTTGAGTCACACGCATACCTGTCTTTATTTCTAACCCTTTTGTAGCACTTACTAAAATAGATTCAGGTTTAATGAAACTTGCAATTCGGCTGATATTTGTCCGGATAGTATTACTTGGCACCGCTATTACAATTACATCTGCGTCTCCGATTGCTGTTTTAGGGGACGATGTTACTTTTAATGTGTCTGGGAAGGCTATATCAGGTGCAAACCTGATGTTTTCACCATCTTTGATTAGCTTTTCAGCCTCTTCTTCCGTTCTCGCCAGCAAGTTAACCGCGATACCTTTTCTCGCAAGTAATATGGCTAGAGTAGTTCCCCAGCCAGTTGTTCCTACAACAGCGGCATTCTTTGTTTCATGTATATTCATATCAAGTGATTTTTATGTTTAATTTAAAATTTCTATCCTTCTCTAAACTTACGTTCCTCACCTTTGATTAACCGTTGAATATTGTCAAAGTGTCTGGAGACTATAAGCGGCCCACCGATTGCACCAAACCATATGTATTCTAACGGCGGAGTTCCTCCGGGAAGATCAAGTTTAGTTGCTGCAAAAATAATTAAAGCTATACATCCAACACTTGCGCCAATCATTGATCCAATAGACATGTAACGAGATGCATAAACTATACTAAGTCCAATTACTGTGGCTATTAACCCGGCCCACGGGTTGAGGATAAATAGTCCACCCCAACCAGTTGAAATTGCCCTACCACCGCGAAAACCAGCAAACACAGGAAACATGTGACCTATTAATGCTGCCAGTCCAGCGGCAGATTCAGCTCCTGGGGTATCAGTAAATATTCTGGCTAGTGCTATTGCTATAATAGCTTTAGACATATCTAGCAAAAGTACAGTTACTCCTACTTTTTTACCAGAAACCCTTATGACATTGGTCATGCCTGTTTTCCCACTGCCGCTATCCCTAACGTCTACTTTCGTAACCAATTTTGTGGCTATAAGGCCGAAAGGAATAGCTCCAAGCACATACCCAACTATTATAAAAATAAAATAGTCCATTAGTGTTCTCCTCTTCCCTTAAAACGCATTTTTAAAGGAGTACCATCAAAACCGTACGTTTTCCTTAAAGTGTTTTCTAGGTATCTACGGTATGAGAAATGAACTAAATCGCTCCTATTTACATAAAAAGTAAATCCTGGCGGCCCAAACCTATCTTGAGTTACTCCATACAGTTTCAATCCATGTCTTGGGTTTGATGCAGGAGGATGATCGGCTACAGCATTAAGTATAGTTCTTCTTAAATCATATCTTGGCAACTCTTGATTCCATTGTAAATGCACCTTAAAAACTGTATTTAGCATTGAATCAAGGCCAGCTTTATTTAAGGCAGAGGTAAACTGTATAGGTACAAAATGCAAAAACTTCATTCTTTGCCTAATAATTTTTTTTGCATCATCTTTTGAGATTCCTAAATCTTTAGAAAGGTCCCATTTGTTAACTACTATTACAATACCTCTATATGCCTGTAATAAATAACTAGCGACATGTGAGTCTTGGCTGGTAGCTAACTCTGTAGCATCTAGTACCAACAGGGACACTTCTGAGCGCTCTACAGCCCTTATTGACCTAATTACGCTGTAATTCTCTATACCGGGTTCTATGCGTCCCCTGCGCCTGATTCCAGCAGTATCAATCAGTAATATAGACTTATCTTTATGCCTGATTGAGCTATCTATAGCATCTCTAGTTGTACCGGGTATATCGCTAACGATTGACCGGTTATCACCTGTTAATGCATTTAGTAACTGTGATTTCCCAACATTTGCTCTACCAACTATTGATAAACGGACATCTGACTCAATTTGGTTATTTAAATCATTACTGGGTAGGCGTTCAACTACGGACATCATTAAATCATCAACTCCGTGGTTATGGTATGCGCTAATTGGGATGGGATCTCCCAGTCCAAGCTTATAAAATTCAGAAGTATCAGCTTCTCGTTGAATGTTATCTGCTTTATTAACTGCCAACACAACTTTATTTCCAGACACTCTAAGTTTTTGAGCAACTTCTGCGTCATCGGGAGTAATTCCTGTATCTGCGTCGGTGGCGAATATAATCACATCTGCATCTTCAATAGCTACTTCAACTTGCGATTGGACCTTATCTAAGATTTGAGCTGTAGGAGAAGTGGTGGGGTCAGTGGATTCCAATCCACCTGTATCTACTAACAAGAATCTTTTGTTCGCCCACTCTGTTTCAGTAATTAAGCGATCTCGTGTAGTGCCGGCAATATCTGACACTATTGCTTGCCTATCTCCAATAATCCTATTAAATATAGTTGATTTACCAACATTTGGTCGCCCTACAATAGCCACTAAGGGCATAGCATGATTTTTCATTGACTTATTACCTATTTCAATAAGCTTGACAATATAGCTTTTTGCATATGAAGTCTGTTTTCTGCTTGATCAAATACAACTGATTGTGGGTGATATAGTAAACCCTCTGATATTTCTTCTCCCTCATGAGCTGGCATATCATGCATAAATAAGGCTTGATTATTTGCAATTTTGATTAGGTCAGGAGTAACTTGATATGCTCCAAAGTCCTGTATTTTTTGATTCGATTTATCCTCATCACCCATACTTATCCACACATCTGTATAAATTACATCTGCCCCCTCGACAGCAATTTGTGGATTCTGATTCCATTCGAGCTTAGAGCCAGTGAGCTTTGCGTGATCGAGTGCAGCAAGCCAGATTGTTTCATTAATTTTATATTTTTCCGGACTACACATTATAAAATCTGCCCCAAGGGCGGCAGCGCACAATGCTAAACTTGCTGCTACATTATTACCGTCTCCTATGAAAACAATCTTATTGTTTTCAACATGTCCCAATTTTTCGTCTATTGTTAACATGTCAGATAACGCCTGACATGGATGCTCTACATCTGAGAGAGCATTTATTATTGGCACAGAACAACTTTCGGCAAGTAGCTTGAGTGTTTCATGATCGAACACGCGGGCGATTATTCCATCAAACCATCTATCTAAAACATTTGCAATATCTTTAACGGGCTCTCGACTTCCCATGCCAATTTCGTCTTTACTAAGATATACGCAATTACCTCCTAATTGTGTTATTCCAAGTTCAAAGCTGGCCCGTGTTCGGAGAGATGGCTTTTCAAATAGTAAAGCCAAAGATTTATTTTTTAGGGCCTGATGGGAAATCTCTTTTTCTGTTTTGATTTCCTTGGCGACTAATATAAGCTTTTTGATCTGATTCTCAGTTAAATCAGATACAGACAATAAATTTTTCATCGAACAATGTCCTTAAGGCCGGATAATAAGTCACAATTTCCTAAAACCGCAAGGTAGAAGGGTGAAGTTATATGTTTATTAATAGATAATATTATGAATGAAGTCATGTATAAAGACGTTAAAGCAAAAAGTGTCGTTTTAACCGAAACCACAATAGACATCGAGTGGAGTGATGGAAAGGCCTCTAAATATAAGGCAAGGGATATGCGTCTTAACTGCGGATGCGCGGAATGTGTTGAAGAATGGAGTCAGAGGCAAATCCTAGATCCAGCATCGGTACCTATTGATATAAGAGCGGAAGATTATATTCTGGTCGGTAACTATGCCATTCAATTCCTATGGAGTGATGCACATTACACGGGCATTTATCCATTTGACGTGATTAGAAAACTTTTTCCCTCTGAGGAAAAAGATGCCTCATAAATATGCGAAGTTAAAAATAAGTTCTTCCCATAACAACTTCAACGATAAAGTTAACATCTAAAATGAAAAACATTTTTCCATCCGCAGTATTTTTTGATCTTGATGACACAATTTTAGGAACAACTGTGTGCTCAAATGAATGTTGGAAATTACTTTCAGAGGAATACGCACCTATATTTCGACAACAAGGCCATTTAAATATAAGCCCCAAAGACATAGTGAAATCAATCAATGATTTTCGTTTATGGTTCTGGTCAGATGCGAATCGTAATCGTGATGGAAGGCTAAATCCTGAACAAGCCCTGCTAGAAACCATCAAAGGTGGATTAGAGACACTAGGAATCGCCGACTTGGAGATAACTGAGTCGATGTCTCAAAAATGGGATGATATGCGATGGTCGATGCTGAAGCCACTGCCAAAAGCAATTGATACACTAAAAAAATTTAAAGTTGCTGGCGTAAAGTTAGCATTAATTACCAACGGAAATGCTCGAATACAGGCTAAAAAAGTGCAAATACTGGGATTGGAAAGTCTGATGGATCATATACAGATCGAAGGCGAATTCGGCTTGGGTAAGCCTGACCCAGAAGCTTATTTTAATGCTTTAAAGCAGCTTAATGCCAGACCTGAAGAAACTTGGATGGCTGGAGACAATTTGGAGTTTGATGTTATTGCACCCATGAAATTAGGTATATATGGCATTTGGGTCGACATACATCGAATCGGGCTTGAATCGCACAATGGGGTTACACCAGATTTAGTGGTGGAGTCTATATCTGAATTAGTCTAGATCAGTGTGTTATCTATTAACCGTATGTTTCCACAATATGCAGCTATAACTACGATTGCAGTTTTTTCAATATAAGCTATTTCATCTAGGGTTTCGGGGTCACAGATAGAGACATAATCTATTTTAAGTTTGTTATGTGTAAGGACCTTGTCAATTTTAGCTTTAATTACTTTTGCTGAGTGTTCTCCATTAAGTCTTAATTCAGAGGCTGATTTCAAAGCAGAATATAAACCAAGGGCAGATTTTCTCTGTAATTGATTTAAGTGCGTGTTTCTGCTGGATAAGGCTAGGCCATCTGCCTCTCTAACTGTATCCACTGATACGAGAGTAGTTTGTATATTAAGGTCTGTTATCATGCGCTTAATCATTAACAACTGCTGAATATCCTTTTTTCCGAAATATACAAAGTCTGGTTGGCAGATGTTAAGCAATTTAATCACTATAGTAGCAACACTATCCAAATGCCCTGGTCTAGAATCGCCCTCTAAGCGGTCGCTTAAATTTTTGACATTTACAGTAGTTGCATATGAACTAGGATATATTTCCTTTAATTGGGGATTAAAAATGATATCAACACTTTCCTCTGACATAATCTTTACGTCTTGGGAAAGATTTTGAGGATAATTAAAATAATCTTCTTTTATGTTGAATTGATTTGGATTAATGAATATAGAAGCAACAACGGTGCTGCAATCTGTCCTTGCTTTTTTTAACAAAGCAACGTGACCTTCATGTATTGCGCCCATAGTCGGAACCAGCCCTATCGGTCCTTTGACACGAGACAGAAGAGTTCTTAATTCGGTAACTGTTTTTGTTGTTTTCATTTTTTCAAGTAGTTATAAAACTTCAGATATAAACACACTGAATTAACTGTCTTGCTGGATAGAGAAACTATGAGAGTTATTTGGAAACTTCTTTTCCTTTACTTCACATAAATATTCTGTCAAACCTTCACGCATTTGTTTGGCAAGGTTAACGTATTGTTTGGTGTGTTTTGGTGTGAATAGTTCGAATAATCCCAAAATGTCGTGCATAACCTGTATCTGGCCGTCACAGTAAATTCCTGCTCCAATTCCTATCGTTGGAATTTTTAATTTTGATGTTATTTGTTTTGAAACCTCTGCAGGAATTAGTTCTAATACGATTGCGTATGCTCCAGCTTTCTCTAAAGCTAATGCTTCATCAATTAACCTGTCTGCTTGTTTTTTCGATTTGCCCTGCACCTTATAACCGCCAATTTGATTAATCGATTGCGGGGTAAGGCCAATATGCCCCATTACTGGAATTCCGCAAGATACTAAACTCGTAACGGTTTCACATATGTGATGGCCGCCTTCAAGCTTTACACTTTGCGCCCCGGCTTCTTTTAAAAATCTCCCAGCGTTTATAAGTGTTGTATCTATGTTCGAGTTGTAACTAAGAAATGGCATGTCTGAAACAACATGAGTATTAGCAGCTCCTCTAACTACTGATTTTGTGTGATGGACAGCCTCATCCATAGTTAGCGGGATAGTTGTATCATTTCCTAACATGACCTGGCTTAGGGAATCTCCGACAAGAATTGCATCAAATCCTAAGTCATCGATTATTCTGGCAGAAGTATAATCATATGCTGTAACCATAACTATTGGCTCACCATGTGCCTTCATTTCAGAAAGTTTATGAATGCTATTTTGCATTTGGTACCTCCTCAATATGCCCGAGTGAGGGCCGATGCTTTAACTAATTATATTCGATTAAATTGGGTTGTTATTTATATATGTGTTTAGTAAATCCTTCATTACTTTAACATCTTCAGCGCTACAAACGCCTTTCTCCGCAGCAAATTTAATACCCGCTAGTGCAGTAGTAGCATACATTTGCATTTCTTTTATGCCCACACTTCTCATCGCTTCGAGGTGTTTTTTGACGGTTTCTATATCACCTCTAACATATGGACCCGCAATTCCATTAGGAATACCGTTTGCCTCTAGTGCATCTGCGACTCCTCTTACCATTGGGATTAAAGTTTTAAGTGCCTCATTTCTTTCTACCCCTAGTCTGTCTTGCCAGATTTGAGCAATTACTGCGATTTGTCCCATTAGTACACCGCCAAGGGTTACCGCAGACGCGTGATAGAGTGGTTTGTCAGATGATTGTAGGAATATTGGCTTCCCTCCCACATCCAATGCCAATTGTGTGAGGTAATCTTTTAGTTGACCTTCTCCCTCAATGCCAAAAGTTGATCCAGGCAACGCTGCTAACGCATCGTCAACTCCAGCAAAAGCCTGAAGGGGATGAAAGCTCCCAATTGATGCACCTTGTGATTCAGCAGTTTTTAAAACATCTAGTGAACTAGCACCGGAACAATGTACAGCCGCTTGTCGAGCGGACCATTTGATTGAGTTGACTACAGGTTCTATTGCACTGTCAAATGTAGTTATAAAGATTAAATCTGCCTGAAGTGCCGCCTCCGGAATGGATTCGTAAGATACACAGCCAGCGATACGACTCGCTAAATCTTCAGCCGAGCTATATGTTCGGCTTGAAGCTGCGATTACAGAATATCCTGCCTTAGAAAGAGCCACAGCTAATGTTTTACCGACAGCACCACACCCGATGAAAGCAATTTTAGTTGATTTGTTTAAATACATTTAATTTCCTCAGAACTAGTTAATTCTACTCAAATCACTGACAGAATTTACATTACCGATCCCTGAAGCTAATTTCACTGACCTTAAAATTGCTTCGGCAACACAAACAGATGTTGCAGCAATTAACCTGTCCATATCAGCACTTACATTACTGCTACCTGTAGACAGGCAAAAAAAAGTGTCTCCATCATGACTGGTATGTGATGGTCTTACTGATAATGCTAAACCGTCGTGAGCCGCTGCTGATAGCTTTTGTGATTGAGATTTGGTCAGTGCTACATCTGTGGCGACTACCCCAATTGTAGTGTTATTTTCCACTTGGTTTGGAGGAGCCCAATTAGTGTCTAATATACATTCCATAGGGTTAAGCATTCCTGTACGACTTTGATCCAGTGGCCCTGCAATTAATTTACCAGTTTTATAATCAAATACTCCTCCAATTGCATTTGTAGCCACTATAGCAGCAACCATAGATCCGTCACCTAATGTCATACCAAATGTGCCGATACCGCCTTTGATTGCCCGGTCCATTCCCATTAATTTAGCTACTGTGGCGCCCGTTCCAGCACCTATTGTTCCTTCTTGGATTTGTTTATTATTTGCTGCTATACATGCTTGATAACCTGATTCAGAAGTAGGTGTTTCATCAAGCCCAATACTTAAATCAAATAAAATTGAGCCAGCGACTATAGGTATTCTTGAATTTCCCGCCTTATGTCCGATACCTCGGTTTTTAAAGTATTGCATTGCCCCGTCGACTGTTTGTAGCCCAAATGCACTACCACCACTGAGAACTACACCATGAATGAAAGGCACACTGGCCATTGGGTCAAGCAAGTCAGTTTCTCTTGATCCAGGCGCGCCTCCACGAACATCAACACCACCTACTGCTCCTGCTTCGCATATCACAGCAGTACAACCTGTAATTGAATCAAAATCAGTGTAATGACCAGTTTTTATCCCGTGTATGTCGTTGATTGATAAATGATTTGATTGATTATGTGGAATGGTCAATTAATAAAAAGTTTCCTTTTACAATGTCAAGTGTTCATTAATTTAACACTTAACTATGTATCTTTGATACATTTCTTTACCAAACGGATTTGACAACGCCGATTAGATTTACCAAAGTGTTACAATTATCTACCTCGAATATATTTAAATAAAGGTTAGCTTTTGGATAATCAGATTTCAAAATACGATGTGATAGTTATGGGTAGTGGCCCTGGCGGTTATGTTGCGGCTATAAGAGCAGGCCAATTAGGTATGAAAACTGCCCTCGTCGAGAAATCCGAATTGGGTGGGGTATGTTTAAATTGGGGATGTATTCCCAGCAAAGCATTACTTCGTAATGCTGAAGTATTAAATTTAATAAACGAAGCCGACAGGTTTGGCATTGAGGTATCCGGCGTAGAAGCAGATTTTTCTAAAGCTATAGGCCGTAGTAGAGAAGTTGTTTCGAAATTAACCCAGGGAATTGGGTATCTGCTAAAGAAAAATAAGGTAGATATATTTGAAGGTACTGGCTCTTTTGAAGATGAAAACACTATAGTTGTTGGGCCGAACCAAACCAAGATAGAGTCCGATAACATCGTGGTTGCTACTGGAGCCAGACAAAGAGATTTACCCGGAATAAATATCGATGGGGATACTGTGATTACAAGTAGACATGCATTGGAGCTCACTACATTACCTAAAAGCGTTGTGATTATTGGTGGTGGCGCTACTGGAGCAGAATTTGCCTACCTGTATAGATCTTACGGAGTCGAAGTAACCATTATAGAAATGATGGACCGTATTCTTCCTCAGGAAGACCAAGATGTAAGTACGCAATTGACTCGCTCGTTTAAAAAAACTGGCATTTCAATAATTACATCTTCCCAAGTGCAAAGCATAGCTTCTAATAATGGAACGGCACTTGTTACAGTGAAGGCTGGGTCAGAAGAATTAAATATTGAATGTGAAAAAGTATTGGTAGCCGTTGGAGTCCAGCCAAATTCTGATCAGATTGGACTAGATCACACACAAGTTGAAACGGAAAATGGATTTATCGTTATTGATGATCACATGAAAACAAATGTTGGTGGAATTTATGCCATAGGTGACATTACAGGTAAATTATTGTTGGCACATGTTGCCTCTGAACAAGCAGTAATAGCTATAGAAAATATAGCTGGCTTGGATCACTCCACTATAGATTATTCTCTGATGCCGCGCGCAGTTTACTGTAGGCCGCAAGTGGCTAGTTTTGGGCTAACTGAAGCACAGGCTAGAGACACAGGCAGGGAGCTTAAAGTAGGTAAATTTCCGCTTTCCGCATCCGGTAAAGCTTTAGCTTTATCTGAGACAGAAGGATTCATTAAAGTGGTCTCTGATGCGGAAATTGGTGATATATTGGGCGTACATATGATAGGGGCTGAAGTAACAGAATTATTGGGAGAAGCTGGAATGACCAAAATGCTAGAAGGAACCACAAGCGAACTGGGTTCATTAGTTCATCCTCATCCAACAATTTCTGAATGTCTTAAAGAAGCAGGATTGGCAACTGAAAATTTAGCTATTCATATGTAAAGCATTCGAATTAAATTTTATGAATCTGGCAGATATGACTATAACTTTAGATAAACAAAAAGCTTTAGAAACGTATGAATTAATGAAGCTAATCCGACTTTTTGAAGAAGAGTGTGCTTCCCAATATATGCGC
>PAAV01000019.1 GCA_002699485.1 Chloroflexota bacterium
TCCATCGGCCATTAGTGTTGCGGTATGTTGAGATCTGGAGACACTCATTTCACCTGCATATTGCCATTTTTCAGTAGATGGATCGAAGATTTCAGCGCTCTTTTTGAATGGACCATCAGGATTACCACCACCGGTTACCAAAATGCGCCCATCATTTAATACAGTACTGGTATGCCATATTCGCTTATCACCCATAGGATCAATTAGTGTCCAGATATCTGCTGCAGGATCATAGATTTCTACTGTAGCTGTATGTTGGCCTTCATCATCAGACCCACCTATCGCGATTGTTCGGCCATCTTCAAGGCGAATCAAGCCAAACTTTTCTCTGGGTTGGTTCATGTCAGCCACTATAGTCCACTCACCTGTGGATGGATCCCAAATTTCTGTCAGTGAAGTAGCGTTCCTTTTACTAGCACCACCACCCGTAACCAATACTTTGCCGTCTTTTAGTTCTACAGCACTTGGTACCGATCTCCAGTTGTCCATAGTGCCTGATTGTGTCCATTCGTCTGTAACCGGGTCATATACTTCTGTTGTGCCGAGAGCACTCATATAAGTATCGGTAGCCACACCTCTTCCACCGATTGAAAGCAGTCTTCCGTCGGACAGTATCACTAACTCAAAATCCTGTCTTTTTTCAATCATTTGATCTAGCAAAGTTGAATCATTGCTACTTGCCGCAGATATGTTGCTGGAAGAGTCTGAATCGACTGTATCTTTTGTTGAGGAACTATCTTCGCATGCAAATACCAACATGGACAAAGATACCAGTAAAACAGTACTTAACATTTGTCCTTTTAGCAAAATGAAATACTCCACATAATTCGTTTATGAATGATAGGCCACAAAAACTTTACTACCAACGAGCTACATTTACAAAACTGGTTGTAATATTTAGCATCAATGGAACAGCTCTTTTAAAACAAAGCAATAGGATTTACAGGAGAACCGGTTCCTCCGATTACAAATAATGGGTTAATCATTACCATAAATTCGTATCTATTTTCTTCTTCACAAGCTATTGCTAACGGTTCTAGTAGTGCATTGTCAATAAGTGCTATGCCATAGTAAAACAAGGCCCCATGAACAGAAAAAGAGATATCGTATTCATTAGGGTATTGGTCCATCATATCCCATCCGAGAACAGCTACATCGTTCTCTCTTAAGAAGGGCAGACAAGAGGCATGAAGCCCAGCCCATTGACCAGGCCAGTCTGGTTTGCCGGCCCAGGTTCCTCCATTATCTTTTGCAAATGCTTCTCTTCCACTGTAAACAAAAACTGCATCTCCAGGTTCAATGCTCAATCCTGATTCAGCCACGATAGCCTCAAGCTCCCAACCATGTACAGGCTCATCGTATACGACGTAAGGTTTTTTTCTGTATTTGGGTACATTCAGCAGGATACCCCTGGTAGTAATCCCATCCTTCCATGCATCTACAGAACCATACTTAGCACCGCTTGATGTGATTTCATCAGATGGATCGCGTCCATCCCACATTCCATCCGAATTCCACATGTGACACAGTGCGTCAATATGAGTTGACGCTGGTCCGTGATAAGAAATTCCATAATAGTCATGAGCAGATTTCCAGTCGCCTTCTAACTCATCCACTTTATATGTTATGTGCTGGGCAGGCTTAACGTTCTCAGCGGAAGGTATGACTGGAAAAGGCCGGCTTAACGAAACGCTTTTGCCACTTCTAACAAGTTTTGTTGCGAACATGCGCTTTTCTGCTGTTATTAGATTTATCGCGCCAGCCCCGCCATTGTCGCCCCAACGGCCCCAGTTTGATCTATCTCTCAGATAACATAGGACTTCATCACGGGTTGGTATCGTATTTTTTTTCATGGCCTTAGCTCCCAGACTTAATATTTTTGATCGATTCATTTTTCATACCAAATAACAATCTGATCCATTTAATTCTCTTAACAATTTCGTATACAAGGAAACTTCCAGCGTATGTACAAGACAATACAATAATAAGTTTCAAAGATGCCGTAATAGATAAAGGGAAGATGAGGCTGCAAAAGAAAAATTGTATTGGCATATGAACGATATAAACCGGATATACAGCCGAGCTCATATAACTTAATAATTTGGATGGCTTGTTTAGGAATGCGGCTCCTAGACTTAAGGCTGCTAACATCCAATTTGCTGATTCAAAACCAGTTAACAAGTTAACAACTACTCTTGATGAGATTAATTCGGAATCGTAGTTATAAATCCTAAATCCATATAGACATACGGCTAAAATTAAAGCTACCCACTTTACCTCTTGTAGTGCTTTCCAGAAGTCTTCTTTAAGAGAAACCAGCACAAAACCACTAAAGAAACACACTAAGCCTAGAAAAAGGCCGTGAAGCGAGAATGCAAATGCGGGGAAGATCTCAGGATTAACTACAACTGATTCTATAACTATCAGTGACGCAAATAATGGGATGATTCCAACAGGTTTTGATATTACTTTTTTCAAGAATATGTAGAGTTTGTTTTCTGGATGTTTTTTTAAAAAATTAAATACATAAATAAATATCAAAACATAAAAGAAGATATTTGCTAAGAACCATAAGTGGCCCGGATGTGCCCCATAGAATTGGTCCTTTTCATAATAATGGTTAAATATGTAGATATAAATTGGAACGACACAAAGGGTTCCAAAAACTAAGGGCAATACAATTCGTAGAGCGCGATCAGATATTAATGCTGACCAGTTGCGTCGTTCCATTGCAAATCTAAGACCCATGCCTGAAACAAGGAACAATATAGGTATTCGCCATATATTGATCAAATTCATTGCGAAATGCCAAAAAGGTTCTAAAGAATGTTTATTTTCGATGAAAAATATATCAGTTGCCCATGGCTGAAATGAAACTGCGGTGTGGTACAGAATCAATAACATCAAGGCAATTACCCGTATCGAATCTACATCGTATCTTCTGGTTGAAAAAGCATCAGTTATATTATTTAAATCAATTTCTGTTCCACAATTTTGACAGAACTTCGATTCTTGGACGTTTTCATTATTGCATTTATTGCAAATCATATTTGCAATACTATCTTTTTTTAAACTGCCTTATAATCTAATCCATGTCACTTAAACATCCATATTTCTTAGCGTTATTTTCATTAGTATTGATATTCTTTATTGTTTCGTGTGCCTCAGAACCACCTAAGGAATCTGAGGAGAATTCTTTTGAGTCAGAAGGTGTTGAGGTTATAGATAATGTAACCCCAAAACCTAAACCAACGTTGACAGTAATTAATACGCCTACGGCTAATCCGAATCCGGCATCTACTCCTAGGGCTAAGCCAACTCCTGTGATTAAACCAACATTCACCCCTACTCCTGAAAAGCAGATATCTAAACCAAGGGTCGTAGGCAAGGTTAAGTTTCAAGTAGATGTACCGGATGTTGCTTCTGCAGAAAACCTAGGTCAAGTTAGCATCGTTGGTCCTAGTTTGATTCAGCTAGATGATGGACGATACCGCTTATATATCCAAGCCAGAGCTGATGGTAAGTCAAAAGATATAGACGGAGTAAACATCATTAGTCTTATCTCAAACGATGCTATTAAATGGGAGGTTGAGCCAGGGATTCGCATCATGCATGGCTCAGAGTCTAATGTTGATTACGAGGCTGGAGAGCCAGAAGTGTTTCAGGCGATCAACGGTAAATACTATATGGCGTATACAGGACGATTTATGGGCTTAAATAAAAATGGCTCAGAGCAAAAGATGCACAGAATAGTTTTTGCTGTGTCAGATGACGGACTTTCCTGGACTAAATTAGATAAATTTTATGAGGACCCAGAAAATATTAATGATTTTGCCTCTAGTGCAGATGTTCATATTATCGATGGTGAATACGTGATTTATTACACAGGCCAGCGCAATATCATTAGAGCCACTTCAGCTGATGGCTTGAATTGGAAGAGAAAAGAGATAGCTATTAGCGCCGGCCATGACTCTACAATGGTAAAGATTAATGAGACTTACTATCTGTTTGCCAAAATGCCCGAGGATTTAGTTTATGGACGGAATCCAGATACTGAAAATGATTTTCTCGTAATGGCGATTTCTCAAGATGGTATTAATTGGTCAGATGAGTACTATCAAGTTGTTGTTCAAGATTCTAATGGACTAGAACTGATTCTTAGAGATGTACAAGACCCGGGTTCAATAATTTTGTCTGACGGCTCATTACGTTTGTTTTTAAATGATGATGGAGGCAAAAATATATATTCAATTAAGCCGACTTCAGATCTTCCAAGGGTTGGGGTAAGCGAATCACGGGAAGCCAATCCAACTCCTATGCCTGAGTCGAATACTTCTCGCAAACCTGAAGTACTCAAGCTGACAAAAGTTGTGGAAGTAACTCCAGATGAAAACCTCGACATTATAGGAGCTTTTTGTCGGATAAATTATGTTCCTTCAGCCGACAAGTTCCTAGTTACATTCGGAGGCACCTCTAAGGAAAAAAGAACTCAAGGGTATGGGTACAAATGGTACACAACAGATATGGAATTTACTGGTGAAGTCGGCCTTTTTGAAGATCGAGGTACTGATACTGCTTCGGTGATGGTCGACAGTACATATTATTTTCTTACTGATGGAGGAAAAGATATATGGGCTCTTAAGAAATATGATCCGATAACATGGACGTTGCTCGAAGAAGTATCCATGTCACGTGATCCAAATAAAGAGCCTGGTAATGACTTTATGCTTGCATACGTTAATGAAATGCTCAATGCGAGCGGTTTGTACATTGCTGATGCAGAATCTGCTATTAACCAAAAAGATACTGACCCTTACAAGGGCGAAGCAACAAGCCACCGGTTTTTCACTGAAGAATTAGAATTTTTGGAAAGTCGTGTTTTATCGGATACACCTCACATAAACGCATCATCAATGGTTTTTGTAGACGGGATATATAATCTGGTTACTTCAACAGCATTCTTCGGTGACTTGATCGTAATGCAATATGATCAAGACTGGAGTTATATAGGTTCGAAGGTTTTGGCCAAGTGGGGTAACTGGCCTATGGGAACTGTATATGATCCAGAGCTAAAGCTTTTCTTTGTCTCATATATAGCTATGGAAAATGTAGTTAATAAAAATGGCTTTCGCAACATTCGCATCGCGGTATTTGATGCCAAATGGAATTCAATAACTGATATAGCAGTAACGCAGTATGAACAAGAATCATTTACACACTCTGGCAGGCCTTCCGTGATTCTTCATGGAGGACGTGTGTACGTTTCATATGATATATCTACAATTTCGCCTGAAAATATGGAGGAAAATCAGGACTGGGAATGTGCAGTAAGTGAGTATGAAGTTGCTCGATAATCACCTGAAAACATATTTTATTTAATAGTAATTATGGATGCCGTTTCTCGAGTTCTGCGATTGTCACACCATGTTCTCCATAGCCGCGATTAGCGAAACGAAAGTTACTTACCAACGGATGATTTTCCAACAATTGCCATACTGCGTTAGATAATTTTCCTGATCCCTTTCCATGGATTATCCGTACCTCTTCGATTTCTTGCATAAATGCGGTGTCTAGGTGCTTATCTAAACGATATAATGCCTCTTCTACGGTGAGATGTCTAAGACGAATTTCAGGATCAATGCGTTGATTGTTGGGCATAGATGGATTCTAGCAGAATGTCATACCTATAAAACCCAAAGTATGACATTAAATTGTTTCGTGAAATCTGTTATTATTAGAACCTTTCATGGCCCCGTGGTGTAGCGGTTTAACATACTGCCCTGTCAAGGCAGAGATCGCCGGTTCAAATCCGGTCGGGGTCGCCAGAAAACTTGTGTAAAAGTCCCTACGGCCCCATACTGTTTTTAATCTCAAATAATCTTTAATATGAGGGTGAAATATGTCTTTGAAAGATTTTTCTATAAAAGGCAAAAAAGCAGTTGTCACTGGAGCAGGTCGGGGTATTGGCAGAGCAATTGCTACAGTCTTTGCAGAAGCAGGTGCTGATGTTGCCATCCTATCTAGAACAAGATCCCAGCTCGATGAGGTTTGTGATGAAATTGATTTACTGGAGGGGAATTCAATTGGGATCACATGTGATATTTCAGACTCTGAGCAAGTAGAAGAAGCAGTTAAGGAAGCCACAGATAAATTGGGCTGTATCGATATCCTTGTTAATAATGCAGGACAAGTCGCCGTAGGCCCTCTAGCTCCGTTACCGGATCAAAAACAAGAGTATAAAGACATTTTTCATTGGCCTCAGAATCGTGGCATGGCCGATGAGGTGCTTCAAAATGTCATGAGCACGAATTTAAATGGTAGCCTTTATATGTGTAGAGCAGTTGCACCGCAAATGATAGATAGAGGAAACGGGAAGATTATTAACATTACTTCAACGAGCTCTAACCTTGCTTTTGCTTATGAATCAGCTTATGCACCCAGTAAAGCAGCCCTACAAATGCTAACTAAAGTCCTTGCATTGGAATGGTCACCATACGGCTTAAATGTTAATGCAATTAGTCCTGGTTGGTTTAAAACAGAAATGACCAACAGGATATTCAAAACCGAGGAAATGACCCAGTCAAGAGTTGATACGCTTCCATTAAAACGGTTAACTGATGCAAGAGATTTGGGTTTGCTGGCGGTATACTTGGCAAGCTCAGCATCTGATTGGATGACAGGACAGGTTATAGCGTTAGATGGAGGGGAATCTGCGATAGCATACTCTAATTAAAAAAATTAGAAGTACAATGAGTAATGTTTATTGGGTTTTTAAGGAAAATATTTAAATGGCACTAAAAGATAATGAAGTGCGTGAGGGATTAGAAGGCGTTGTGGCATTCGAATCCACAGTCTCTCATATTGATGGCACTGTTCCGGAGTTAGTTATCAGAGGGTACGATATTAACGATATTGTAAACAACCTGAACTTTGAACAGATGGCATATTTACTCCTTTATGGTGAATTACCAAGCTATAATCAATTGGGGGGTTTCGACGCAGAACTTAAATCTCTAAGACATGTTCCAAGCTCTGTTTTAGAATTTTTGTCTGGAGTTCCTAAAAATTCTCATCCGATGTCGGTTTTAAGAACAGCAGTATCTATGTTGGGATGCATGAATTCAGAACCCGGTTTACCTGATCAAAACTCGGTGTTGTTAAAGCTAAAGGCGTTAATTGCACAGATCCCTACTATCGTTGCTGCACAAGCACGAATCAATGCAGGTCAAAGCCTAATAGAACCTGATTTATCATTAAGTCATTCGGCTAATTATTATTACATGGTAACTGGTGAAATCGCTGATGAGAAAACACTCGATGCATTCGACGCGGTATTAGTTATTTATGCTGAACATGAAATAAATGCCTCTACATTTGCTTGCCGAGTTGTTATGGGAACTGAATCTGATATTTACTCTTCTGTAGTTGCCGGGATAAGTGCAATAAAAGGCCCGTTACATGGAGGCGCTATAGATGGGTCAATGAATATGCTAAAAGAGATTGGTTCTGTTGCAAATGCTGAGAATTATGTCAAAGATGCATTAGCACAAAAACGTAAATTACCTGGCTTTGGTCATAGAGTTTATCGTGCGGGAGATCCTAGAGCTCATGTACTAAAACGTATGACATTAGAGTTAGCCAATTCAAGAAATGATAGTCAGTGGTTTGATATTGCCTTAGAAGCTGAGAAACAAATGGCTAGTTTAAAAAGCATTATTCCGAATGTAGATTATTATGCTGCACCGTTGTTACATCATATTGGCTTCCCCGTGATCCTTATGACTAATGTTGTTACTAGTGCGCGAATTGCTGGTTGGTCTGCTCATATTATCGAGCAGTATGGCAAAAATAGATTAATTCGACCAAGAGCCAAATATACTGGAAAAAGTGGATTGAAAATTCACAAACCATGATTGGGAAACATATTACACATGGATGAACTTTTGAAGATCCCAGCAGTATTTGTTAGAGGCGGCACCAGTAGAGCGGTGTTATTCCATTCGACTGATTTAAAACATTTTTCTAAAACCCAAATCGACTCTATACTGCTGACCGTTTTAGGTAGCCCAGATAACAGTGGAAGGCAAGTAGATGGTTTAGGCGGTGGGTTTTCCTCATTAAGTAAAGCGGCAATCATATCTCGTTCGAAAAGGCCTGGAATTGACGTGGAATTTAATTTTGCACAAGTCGATATTAAGACATCCTTTGTTGATTGGAGCGGCACATGTGGAAATATTTCATCTGCAGTTGGTCCATTTGCCATAAATGAAGGATTAGTCGATTTAACTAAACCTGTTACAGAAGTGAATGTGCTGGCTGTTAATACAGGCAAAACATTTTTATCCTGCGTGCCAGTCTCGGATGATGGACCACTAACATATGGTAATTTTGCGATTGATGGGGTTCCCGGTAAAGCGTCAAAAATAACTCTAAAATTCCATGATCCTGGAGGCTCATTAGGAAAAGGAGTCCTACCTACCGAATCTTTAATTGATCATATTAAAACACCCTTAAATGGAATTTTTAAGGCTTCAATTATCGATGTGGGAATTCCGACAATTTTTGTTTCAGTTGAAGATTTCAGTTATAAAACGAGCTGTACCGTTGAAGATTTAGATAGAGATTCAGAAACAAAAAGTGCTCTTGAAGCTATAAGATGCGAAGTAGCGGTTATCCTTGGTTTATCGAAAGATATAGAAACTGCACAGATTGAGTCGAAAGCTTTGCCTAAAATCGTTTTAATCGACTCTAAAAGCAACTATATGTCAAGAGACAAACAAGAAATAAATTCTGACGATATAGACTTACGAGCGATAGCAATCTCAATGGGTCAAGCCCATCGTACATATCCGGTATCAGTGTCCATGGCAACCGCAGTGGCTGCACATATTAAAGGAACTTTAGTTTCTGACATAGCAGAAAATGTTAAAGCAGGAGCATTAACTATCGGCCATCCAGGTGGTGCAATGAAAGTAGAGGTTGAGGTGACTGCAGATGGAGATGGATGGATAGTAGATAGCGCAACAATTTTTCGAACATCGAGAACTATAATGGAAGGCAATGTAATTGTTTCAGCTTCAAAACTTCAGACGAATTAAAAAATGAAATTAAATTTAGCAACAAAACTAATTAATGACCATTTAGTTTCCGGGAATCTTCAAGAGAATTCGGAGATCTCAATAAAGGTGGATCAAACATTATCCCAGGATGCTACGGGAACTCTATCTTATTTGCAGTTTGAAGCAACTGGCGTCGACCGAGTTAAGACGGACCTATCTGTTAGTTATATCGACCATAACATGTTACAAGCAGATTTCCGTAATGCTGACGATCATTCATATTTACAAGATGTTGCAGCTAAATATGGCATCTATTTTTCGAGGCCAGGTAATGGTATTTGTCACCAAGTACACTTAGAAAGATTTGCAGCGCCCGGTACAAGTTTATTAGGTACAGATAGCCATACACCAACTTGTGGTGGTTTAGGAGCGCTGGCTATAGGTTCTGGAGGTTTAGATGTCGCTGTAGCAATGGCTGGAGGGCCATATTTCTTCAGGATGCCACGAATTGTTGGCGTAGAGCTAACGGGATCACTTAATTTCGGCGTGACGGCTAAAGATGTGATATTGGAAATGCTTAGAAGGCTAACCGTGAGAGGGGGTATCGGAAAGATATTTGAATACTATGGGCCTGGCGTAAAAACATTGACGGTGCCAGAACGGTCAACAATATCAAATATGGGAGCTGAATTAGGTGCAACAACAACTATTTTCCCCAGCGACGAGATTACCAAGGCCTATCTTGAAAAACAGGGTCGTGGAGATAAATACACTCCCTTTTCTGCTGATAAAAATGCTCATTATGATGAAAAACTGACAATAGATTTATCAAAGCTTGAACCATTGATATCTTGCCCGGATAGTCCGGATCTAGTCGTACCTGTTTCAGAAGTCGCAGGAACTAAAGTGGACCAAGTAGCCATAGGTAGCTGTACCAATTCGTCTTACTCGGATTTAATGGAAGTCGCGAATGTACTAAAAGGCCGAATAGTTCACCCAAATGTGGCTATGTCTTTGAGCCCAGGATCCCGACAAGTTCTGCAAATGATTTCTGCAAACGGAGCTTTAGCAGATATTGTCGCAGCTGGAGTAAGGTTGCTTGAGTCAGCTTGTGGCCCATGTGCGGGCATAGGTCAGGTTCCTCGACATGGCGCAGTTTCTGTTCGCTCTTTCAATAGAAACTTTCCTGGTAGATCTGGAGGTCTACATAACGGTGTATATCTGACTTCCCCTATAGTTTGTGCCGTAACAGCCTTGAAGGGTGAAATCGTTGATCCAAGAGAATTTTTAGGAGAAGGTAACAGGTATATCGCAACTCCAGAAAAATATATAACTGATGATTTAGCAATCATACCCCCCGCTGACGATCCTTCATCCGTTGATATAAGAAGAGGTCCAAATATAAAGCCGATTCCAAAGAAGGGACCGATAGAAAGTGATTTATCAGGAGAGGTATTGATTACATTAAAGGATAATATTTCGACCGATCATATTTTGCCTGCTGGCACAGTGACACTAGCTTTGCGATCGAATATACCTGCTATATCTGAACATGTATTTTCGTATATTGACTCAGAATTCGTGAGTCGAGCAAAAAAAGCTGGTAAGGGTTTTATAGTTGCTGGACATAATTATGGACAGGGAAGTTCTAGAGAACACGCGGCTTTATGCCCTTCATATCTTGGCGTTCAGGCAGTGATAGCAAAATCGTTCGCCAGAATACATAAAGACAACCTCATAAATTATGGAGTACTGCCCATTACGTTTACCGACGTATCGGATTATGATGGATTAACTATTGGTAATCAACTTGAGATTGCCAATATCACACAATTGCTGAAAAATAATGACACACAAATAAATGTAATGAATATAACTAATGGACAGCAAATTAGTTGTAAATTAGACGTGACTGACCGGCAAATAGAAATTTTATTGGCTGGTGGATTAATCAATCATGTCGGGGTTTAAACTTAAGGAATCTTAAATATGGAAAATAAACTACTCATTCCTGCGACTGTTGTAGGCTCTCATCCTAAACCATCATGGTGGCACAACTGTAAAGATTTGTATGCCGAAGGTAAGTGGGGAGAGACTGATTTAAGTGAATTACTGACAGACGCAGTAGATGTAGCTATATTAGATCAGACAAGAGCTGGCTTAGATATTATTACTGATGGGGAATCTAGAAGACTCGATGGGTATGTTGATAGTTATTACGCAAAGATAGAAAATATCGTCCCTTTACCTGTCGGCAGAATTGGTGGCCCATGGGGTTACGATCAACAGCAGAGATATCAGGCGGTTGGAGAGATAACTGCTCCAGGCGGTTTAGGAATAGTCAGTGAATTTACCTATTTGAAAGAAAATACTGATTTAATGACCAAAGTTACATGCGCAGGCCCCTTAACATTTGGGTCCAGGATAGGACCAGGTGATGCTTATGATGGCCCCGTAGCAGTAGCAGAACAATTTGCTGAAGTTATTAATGCAGAGTTAAAAGATTTAGTTAAAGCTGGAGCGAATTATATCCAAATTGACGAGCCAGCTCGAGGAAATTTAGGTGGAAAGGACATGGCCAGACTGTTTAATCTAGCTACCGACGGTGTAGATGCTAAATTGGCCTATCATATCTGCTTTGGTAACAGATATGGCAGAGCCAGATTCAAAAGACATTATTCAGATTATTTTCCTGAAATACTCGAGGCCAAAGCAGACCAGTTTGTTGTTGAGTTTGCAGCTCGCGAAATGTATGAAGTAGAAAAGTTTGCTGAATGGAGGGATGGAAGAGAAATTGGGGCAGGTGTGGTTGATGTGAAGTCTTTTCATCCTGAATCTTCAGATGACGTTGTAGACAGAATTAGAGAAGTTCTAAAATATGTGCCAGCCGATAAGCTTTACGTTAATCCAGATTGTGGATTTGGTTGGTCACCTAGGTACATGTCGATACCTAAGTTAAATGCATTGGTAAGTGCTGCATCAAAAATTAGAAGTGAGATCAGTAAATGAATTTGGACGGTTGTGATACATTAATTGCCACTCCAGGTGATACTGCATCCGGTAACACAATTTTTGCTAAAAACTCCGATAGACCTCCAACAGAAACTCAGCCTTTAGTAAAGCACGACCGCAAGACTCACAGTCCGAACACCATAAATACATTGGAATTCATATCGGTTCCTGAAACCGAAGTGAGTTACAAGCATGTGGGATCGAGGCCATATTGGTGCTGGGGATATGAGCATGGTTTTAATGAGCACCAAGTGGTTATAGGGAATGAGGCACTGCAGTCTAAATTAAGACCCGATAAGCCTACTTTGACCGGTATGGATTTAGTGAGGCTAGGATTGGAACGAGGGAGCAATGCTCGTGAAGCCTTAGACGCCATTACATCAGCGGTTGAACGTTTTGGACAGGGCAAGTTTGAACATCCTGATGGCCATAGTACATACGATAACGGGTTTATTGTCGCAGATCCTAATGAAGCATATGTTTTGGAGACTGCGGGACATGAGTGGGCTGCTCGAAAAGTTCAAAAATCACAGGGAATTAGCAATACATATTCGATTAGCAATAATTGGGATCTAATTTCGGAAAACGCATTATGTTTAGCTACCAAATCGGCTGATTATAATGGAAATGGGAAGGTAGATTTCAGAGACTTTTTTAAAGAAGACACCAAGTTCAGTTATAGCGCTGATCAGAGAGAATTAAGGTCGTGCTCATTACTCGATCATCACGCGGGTAAGATCAATATATCTAAGATAATTTCTATTTTGTCAGATCACTCTGGACAAGGACTTGAATCTAAAAACAAAGTTGAAGCAATTGAGTCAGGGCATGGCATATGCATGCATTCTGATTCTGTGGACAAAGGGTCTAATACAGCTGCCAGTGTAATAGCTGATTTGTGCGCTGATGATACCCGCCTGCCAATTTATTGGACCAGTATGTATTCGCCATGCACAGGGATTTTTCTCCCTAACTTCATGGAAGGCAGCTTGAATGAATCAGTAACTTTTGGTGAAAAGAAATCATCTCAAAATAGTGCTTGGTGGATTTTTTATTACCTGAATCAATCTTTGAAAACCGGTAATGCTCAAGATTTGGCTCATCTAAGGGAGGAATTTGATAATTTACAGACTGAATTCCTTTCAACCGCTTATAATTTAGCTGAAGATAGTTATAGTCTGATTGAAAAAAACAAATATCACGTTGTAGAAAAAAGATTGACTGAATATATGGAAAATAATTTTGTTAAAGCTATTGATGTTGCGAAGTCGTTCATAAAAACAGGCGAATATTCACAAAATTCCGTTAATTCAAAGTTGTCTTTAGGTTAAAAATTAAGTTTATTTGCAGATTTAAGGCTACGGAGTGATATGATACAAGCTATCCCGGACAGGAGGGACTAAATTTATATGAAACGAAGTTTTCCAGGTGTTATGAAATTTATTTTGCCTTTAATGGCGATACTATTGTTTTCGGCTGTTGCATGCGGCGGAGATGATGATTCTCTAGGCGCCACTATAGTTTTTGCGGAGATTTCTGATGGAACAGATCTTCAGAAATATACCACACAAATAGCAGCATACTTGGCCCAGTATGGATATGCTCATGGTGTAGAGATAAAAAAGATGAGCGCTGCTGACGCTAAGGCTGGAATGGCGGTGGGGAAAGATGCTGAGGGTAATGATTTGCCCGGCAAGGTTCACATCGCGATAACCGCAGGCTCCATATCCGGTACAGGAATTACTGATTATGGAACTTTGTATACAGATGCTGACGGTAATGAATTTAATAAGACCACTGCCGATAATTTAGCAGAGACAGCTCCGGGTTTTGCAAAGGCTTTTCGTAAAATGAATATTCCTCTCAAAAGACTTGATACTCTTATGGAGTTTGTAGAAAAATATAACCCCAATAGGGACTATAAGACTGCAGTTTTCTACTACTGGGAATTCGACTACGACTCTACTGACTGGAGAACGTGGTTAGGTGGAGAATTCGAGCCTTTTGACGGCATAAGGCATCCTGTTCAAAGCGTTGTAAGAGAGATGCGAGGAACACCATATCGGGGGCAGGATCAAGGCGGCGATCTGGTATGTCCAACTATTGTTGAACCGACAATTGCATGTACTGACTAAAACTACAAAAAGCTAAATATTGGGGTTGTTCATTAAATCTAAATGGACAACCCCATAAATTTTTAAGATTATGACTAAAACACCAGTTGGCTTAATACAGACTGTGCTAGGGCCAGTTAACCCGGAAAACTTGGGTATAACCATGGCTCATGAGCATTTGCTACTGGATATAACTTGTTATGTACAACAAGCAGAAGCAGCCAGTGATCGTACCTATAGAAATACACTCATTAAAATGGATAACTTAGGCAATTTGCCTGAGAGATTTCAATACAGTTTAGAAAACATGACATTACTTGATGAAGCTGCAGCTATAGAAGAAGCATATAAGTTTAAGCTGGCTGGTGGACAGAGTTTTGTAGACACAACAAGTGGAGGTTTGATTGGTAGAGATCCATTAGGTCTGGCCCGAATATCAAGGGCAATCGGGATAAATATTGTTATGGGATCAGGTTATTATGTCTGGCAATCTCACCCAGAAGACATGAATGATAAAAGTGTTGAATCGATTGCTGAAGAAATAATAAATGAGATCGAGAATGGTGTAAAAGACACGGGAATTAAGCCAGGAGTTATAGGTGAAATTGGCTGTTCATGGCCTATGCACCCGAATGAATTAAAATCTCTTGAAGCTGCTGCAATTGCTCAGAAAAACACTGGAGCCGCTATGACTCTTCATCCGGTGGGCCCCCGTGAGGCAAAAGATCAAATACTCAATGTAATTCAAAAAGCCGGAGCTGACTGTAACAAGGTAATATTTGGTCATTGTGATCATTACTCAGATAAAGACGATTTACTGAATTTATTAAAGGCCGGCTGCTATATTGAATTGGATGTGTTTGGGTGGGAGGATACGTCCTTAGAGTTAATCATGCCTTCAGCAAGGTTTGGAAATGATCAAGAGAGAATAGAAAACATTGGGCAAATTATAGAAATGGGCTTTGGCGATAAAATCTTAATTGCTCAAGATGTATGCCAGAAATGGCAGTATCAAAGATATGGTGGCAAAGGCTTTGCCCACATATTAGACAATATCATTCATCGATTTAAAAGTTCTGGATTTAGTGATTCAGATATTAATAACTTGCTCGTTAATAACCCCAAAACCGCATTCGCTTTTTAATATCAGTGCATGACTACAGGTTATGCATTGCCGTTTTTATACAGGCGACAGCATAACCCGCATTAACAAAAATTTTCTATGGTTTGATGACTGCTCTTGTAACAGCAGTTTTGCGGTCTTCACCTGACCACTCTGATGCTTCGAATGCTTTATTTATATCTTCTAAACTAAAAGTATGTGACATTAGCTTAGTTAAAGGATATTTATCTTTAGTGCGTTCTAACATTTCTATTGCCGTTGGCAGTAATTGAGGCCTGTAGAAGGACACTGGAACAATATGCCTTATCCCATGAAGCACTTTTTCCATGTCTATTGTAGCCATGGCATTCGGCCAGATACATCCTATCTCTATATATTTACCACCAGGCCGTAGCATATCGAGTCCTTCCGGAACCACACCTGGGTAACCTACAACCTCTACAACTGTATCTGCACCTGTTCGGCCACCACCAACTAATTCTTTTACTTTTGCAACCCTATCTTCCGGATTCGGAAATTCGTTAATATTTATAGCGTAGTCTGCGCCACATTGCAGTGCTAAATCTAACCTAGGCTGTTGGCCATCAATTGCGATTATTACTCCTGCACCCCTTTCCCTGGCATACGTCATTCCATACATTCCAAGGCCACCAGCTCCTTGAAATACAACTGCGTCGCCGCCTTGAATGTTTGATCTTTCAATTCCCTCCATAACAGTGCCTGCCGCGCAGTTAACTGAGGTAAGAACCTCATCAGATAAATCTGACTCTACTTTGAATACAAACGTGCCTGGTTGAAGATAATAATAATCTGCAAAACCGCCATGGCAATACGGATATTCTTCAACAGATTTAAAACCCTGGAAATTATAGAGACAATCAGTGTATTCACCTCGTATGCACTGATAACAACGGTGGCAAGGTGTCCAGTATGAAAATATAACTCTGTCACCTTCTTTCAGAGGTTTTTGCAGAAAGTCAGTTGAAACATTTTTCCCTAAAGAATGAACACGGCCTACTAATTCATGACCCAGTATGAAATTATGCATGTTTATTTCACCACGCCATATGTGCAGGTCAGATCCACAAACTCCTCCGCCCGTTACACTAACTAATATTCCTTCAGGATCTACTTCTGGAGTCGGAAATTCTCGTATCTCAAATTTACGATCCGCTACTAGTACTGCTGCTCTGCCTTTTTCTGCCATTTTAGCCTCCAAACTAAATTTATTGAAATCGAATCTTAGGAACCAAGCAAATTTAACAGTGCTTCGAAATAGAGTCAATAAAGTCGGCCTCAATTAGAGCACAAGATGCCATTTTTCTTGAGGCTATGGCAATTGAAATCTATAATTCATCAATCACTATTCGTCTTGTAGCAAATACGTTAAAAGATACATAGGTAATAAATATAAAGTGAGGGCCTTAATGCAGCTAACAGGATATGCAGACAAATTTAGTGTGAAGCCTGGAGAAACCATAAAATTTTATGTATCCAGTAAACAACCAAAGTATAAAGCCGAGCTGGTCAGGGTAATACATGGTGATCCCAACCCTAAAGGTCCAGGATTTAAAACTGAACCTGTATCAACTGACATAGATGGCGAATACACTGGCTATGAGCAAGTTTTATATGGCGGTTCACACGTAATTGTCGATGATGCGGCTTCGTTTAATATCGAAAATAGTTTTACCATTACCTCCTGGATATACCCCACGATGCCAGATAGCGGCAAATCACAAGCTATTGTCACAAAATTATCCAAAGAAGGAACCAAGGGTTATGGGTTTTTTATAAATAAACGAGGCGAATTAGCTCTATGGGTTGGAGACGGAAATACTTCTGATTGCATTACCTCGGGAAGAAAACTTAGAAAATCAAACTGGTATTTTGTAGCTGCATCATTTGATCAACCCTCACAGACAGTCAAAATCTATCAAAAACCTATGGGTTGGACTCAGGGATCTGAAAGAACATTATCAGAAAAATCCATCGATTTTAGTCGGATTCAGTTCACAGAAGATCCTCTTTATATCGCCGCTTCTATCGATTCAAATGGTAAATATAGAAAAGGCTTTAATGGCAAAATTGAACAGCCAACCATTTATAAAGAAGTTCTTTCAATAGATGATATCGATAATCTATCCATGGATGCTGGTCAAATTAGTGAAGAGAATATTGTAGCTAGCTGGGATTTTTCGATTGGAATGTCTACACAAATAGCTACCGATATAGGTCCAAATGGGTTAAATGGTAAGGTTGTCAATTTGCCTCTAAGAGCGGCAATTGGTCATAACTGGACTGGTGAAAATTATGTTGCTGAAAAGAGTCCTGGTGAATATGGAGCCATACATTTTCATGAAGATGACATAGATGACGCTGGTTGGGATGAGAGCATAACATGGAATGTACCTACAGATTTTAGAAGTGGTGTATATGCTTTAAAGACTATTTCAGGTGAAAAAAATGATCATATTCCAGTTTTCGTTCGACCTCTCTTAGGTAAACCTCAGTCCAAAATAGGTTTTCTTTTGGAAACAAACACTTATTTAGCCTATGGCAATGAACATGTGCTAGATGCAAATGAAGTTATGCCCACAGATTTAGTGCCCAATTGGAACCAAGACATTAATAGAGATGAGTTGGACTACTTAAAGGAAAACAACTTGCATTCAATGTACGACTTTAAAGTCGATGGAAGCGGAGTTGCTTATCAATCTAGGAAAATACCCATTTTGAATATTCGGCCGGATTTTATAACTCCTAGCCGCGGAGGTCCTCATTGTTTGACTGCTGATTTAATAATTGCCGACTGGTTAGAAGAGAAAGGCCACGAATTTGATGTATTTACATCAGAAGATCTGGAGTTTGATGGGAAGAAACTTCTAGAGCAGTACAATGTGATAATTCTAGGTACCCATCCTGAATATTGGACACTAAAAATGCTGAAGGCAATGAGTTCATATTTAGCTAATGGTGGAAGGATGATGTACTTGGGAGGAAATGGTCTTTATTGGGTTACATCCTTTGATCCTGAGCGACCTCATGTGGTTGAAATCCGACGTTGGGGTGGTACAGAAATATGGAAGGCTGAACCAGGCGAATATTACCATTCAACTACAGGTGAACTTGGTGGTATATGGAGAAAAAGAGGATGGCCACCTCAAAAAATAGCTGGGGTTGGTTTTGCTGCCCAAGGTTTTGATATTGGGACAGCTTATGAGTTGCAGGAAGACTCTAATGACTCTCGGGTAGATTTCATTTTTAAAGGAGTAAATCGTGATGACGAATTAATAGGAGATCACCCTTCATTAATGTTGAACCACGGAGCAGCTGGGGATGAAGTAGACCGATTAGATTTTGGCCTTGGAACACCTCCTCACGCATTATTATTGGCCACATCCGCTGGCCGACATACGAAAGCGTATCATCATGTTATCGAAGAGATGTTCACCACCGATTCCTCGCAGCATGGCGAAGTTAACGAATTCGTTAGATCGGATGTAGTATTTTTTGAAACACCAAAGGGTGGTGCAGTTTTTTCCACCGGATCGATTAATTGGTGTGGTGTATTATCATATGACGAATATAACAATGATATTTCAGTGATTACTGATAACGTTGTTACTCGATTCGCTTCAGATGAGCCGTTACCACCGATTCCCGGCTAATCTTGATATATATATATATTTAATGCCTTTATGGAGGTAAGTATGACACAGAAGAAAATAGCAATTTTAGGTGCTGGGGCAATCGGCTCAACAATAGGTGGGTTTTTTGCAAAAAATGGAGTCGATTGTACTCTAATAGACATGTGGCCAGAAAATGTTCAGCAGGTTAGGTCAAATGGTCTTAGAGTTACGACAATGGAAGACGAATTTGTTTCTCACCCTGGCATTTTGCATATTTCCGATGTTTCTACCCGAGGTGATTCTTACGACATAGTTATTTTGTCTGTTAAATCTTATGACACTGAATGGAGCACTCATTTTATTAAGCCATATCTTAATCAGGGCAGCTATGTTATCTGTGCCCAAAACTCCATAAACGATGACCGCATAGCGGCGATATTGGGATGGACTAGAGTGATCGGCGCAGTAGTGACTTACGGCGCGGGTATTTACGAGCCTGGACATGTTAATTATACGAGTCCAAGAGAAAGGTCCCCATTGACTTTAGGCGAGTTAAATGGTTTGATTACACCACGTATTAATGAAGCAGTCGATCTATTAAACAACGTGTCCGGTGGCGGAGTAAAAAGCACCTCTAATTTATGGGGAGAGCGTTGGTCAAAGCTTTGTGTGAACTCGATGGCTAACGCGATAGCTGGTGTTACTGGGTTGAAATCTGCAGAACTTAGAGAAGTAGAATCCAGTAGACATATATCAATTAGAATCGCCGCTGAAGTTGTTCAGGTCGCTTTAGCGAATGGCGTAGATGTGCAGCCTATCTCTGGGGTGCCTCCACAGATGTTTGTGGATGCTGTTTCAGATGAATCAATTATGGGAGAAGTGGAAGGTATTTTAATGTCTGGTGCAAAAGAAATAGGTATTGGTAGACCCTCGCTTGCTCAAGATTTATTGAAGGGTAGAAAAATAGAAGTTGATTATCTCAACGGCTATGTTTCTAAAAAGGGTTCAGAATTAGGCATACCTACACCAGTGAACGATGCTATAAGGCAGCTTGCTCATAGAGTCGCACGTAAAGAAATAGAACCATCAGTAGAAAACTTACAGCTGATAAAGTGATACAGTTTAGGGGTTATTTGAGTGAATAAAATATTAGTTACTGGCGCATCTGGCCAGATAGGATCGGAGCTTATACCAGTGCTTAGAGATAAGTATGGCTCAGATAACGTGATTGCGGGTGTGCATAAAAGCCATCTGATTGATGACGTTGAGCTAACTGGCCCCTCGGTCACGCTCGATGTTACTGATCAGAAACAAGTTGAGGACATTATTGCGTCAACTCAGCCTGACACTATATTTCATTTGGCATCTGTTTTATCTGCATTAGCTGAACAAGACAGGCAACTTGCCTATAAAGTAAATTTTGAAGCTCTTTATACTATCCTTGAAACTTCAGTGAAATATGGGGTGGACAAAGTTATTATTCCTAGTTCAATTGGAGCTTTTGGTTTAGACACCCCTGCGGTAGCTCCAAACGATACTTTGCAACGACCAAATACGATATATGGAATATCAAAA
>PAAV01000020.1 GCA_002699485.1 Chloroflexota bacterium
GAAAGGAATTCGCTATCAGGGAGAACAAGTTAAGTTAAAACCGGGCAAAGCCGCTCGTAGGGTTTAATTAAATACAATCAAGTTAGTGGGAGAAAATCAAATTGGCAGGCCGTAAAACAATAAAACAACGTGCAACCCTAAGGCATGTTAGATTGAGAAAAAAAATAAGAGGTACTGCAGCCAGGCCAAGGCTTGCAGTGTACCGGAGCTTGAATCATGTATATGCGCAGCTTATAGATGATGATTTAGGAGTAACGATTGCTTCTGCTTCAAGTTTAGAAGGCGATGTAAAGAAGGGGATATCTAGCCAGAGTAAAACTGAAATATCTCGGTTAGTTGGAACCCTTGTAGCTAAACGGGCAAAAACCCATGGTATATCAAATGTCGTTTTCGATAGAGGTGGCAACAGATATCACGGAAGAGTAAAAGCATTAGCTGATGCTGTAAGAGAAGGAGGTCTAGTCATTTGACTTCGGAAAAGCCAAGACGTGAAAGAAGAAACAGAAATGGAGATCGCGGGCCAGATGACGGGATGGAGGAGAGAGTTGTCAAAATTTCTAGGGTAGCTAAGGTAGTTAAAGGTGGTAGGCATTTAAGTTTTAGCGCTATGGTGGTAGTTGGAGATTCTAAGGGGAAAGTAGGTGTTGGACTTGGCAAAGCTGATGCGGTACCGGATGCGGTAAAAAAAGGTGGGTATTATGCCAGGAAAAACATGGTAAATGTTCCTCTTTCAAAAACCACTATTACGCACGAAATTAAAGTCAAATACTGTGGAGCTGAAGTCATGTTAAGGCCAGCCGCCCCAGGTACTGGTGTAATAGCAGGCGGCTCCGTACGGGCTGTTGTCGAGTTAGCAGGAATCAAAGATATATTAACTAAAGCGACTCACAGTACTAACCCCATTAACCTAGTCAAAGCAACTTTTAAAGCTCTATCCATGCTTAAAGACCCTGAGGCCGAAAAAGCAAGAAGGCAGATAGTAATAAATGCAGGAGTTGGAATAGATAGCAATGAAGTTAGTTCAAAAGTTTCTGCGAGTTAAAAATGTCCAAACTTTCAATCACATTAATTAATAGCGTAATAGGTAATAAGCAGGACCAACGAGACACTGTTAGGGTGCTTGGCCTGCGTAAATTGCACCAAACAGTTGTCAAGGATGACAACCCATCAATTCGGGGAATGGTTCATAAAGTTAGGCATCTGGTTACTGTTGAAGAGTTAACGGATTAGTTTTTTATAAGGGTTTCAAATTGTCTGATAAATCATCTTTAAAATTAGAAAAATTAAGCGCTCCTAAAGGTTCCAAAAGAGCAAGGAAAAGATTAGGTCGTGGGGATGGCAGTGGCCATGGCAGTTTTTCTGGCAGAGGTATGAAAGGCCAGAAGTCTCGTTCCGGTGGTGGAGTTAGAGTTGGTTTCCAAGGTGGACAGCTGGCTCTAATAAAATCCTTGCCGATGATTAGAGGTTTTACAGCTCGCAGCCATAAGTCTTACCAACTTGTAAACTTGGATCAACTAATGCTATTCGAATCAGGATCTGAAATCACTCCGATTATTCTAGAAGAAGTGGGGCTGATAAGAGACGCATCAAAATTAGTAAAGATTTTGGGACGAGGGAATTGTGATAAACCGATTATTGTTGAAGCTAATCGATTCTCTGATTCTGCCAGAAAAAAAATTGAGGATGCTGGTGGCACAGCTAGAGAGGTAATTTAGTGGTTCAGCGAGGTTCTGCTGCAAGACAGCAAGAAAGCTCTAGGCCGCAATTGATCCAATCAATGATCGATGCGCTCCGGGTTCCAGATCTTAGGGCTAAAATCTTATTTACCTTAGCGATGCTGGTAATATTTCGATTTGTTGCTCATGTTCCTGTGCCCGGCGTTGATGTTGGGGCACTTGGTAGAGCATTTGAACAGAATGCGCTATTGGGTTTTCTAGATTTATTTAGCGGTGGTGCTTTAGCCAATTTAAGCGTAGCAGCTCTTGGTGTTTATCCTTACATTACATCTTCCATAGTGATGCAGATATTAACCCCAGTGGTGCCTTCATTGAAAGCATTATCCCAAGAAGGTGATTATGGTAGGCAAAGAATCAATCAAATCACTCATTGGTTAACCGTACCAATCGCTGTTTTACAGGCTTGGGGTCAATTAACGTTACTGCGTCAATCTGGAGTATTACCTGGAGTAGATTTTGGACTAAATTTGGGTACTATAGCGATCATAATTTCCATGGTTGCGGGCACAATGTTTCTTGTGTGGCTTGGTGAGTTAATTACCGAAAAAGGTCTTGGTAATGGAATTTCATTGATTATCTTTGGAGGAATAGTAGCCAATTTGCCCAACATGATTGGACAAGGATTTTTAGCAAAAGATGATGCCGGTGGAATTTTATTGTTGGCTTTGTTTGGTTTAGCAATAATTTATTTAATTGTCCTTTTTAATGAAGCACAGAGAAGAGTGCCTGTACAGTATGGAAGAAGTGTTTTCAGGGGAGGAAGAATGCAAAGGCAAACAGGATCATCCTTCTTGCCATTACGCGTAAATTCGGCTGGTATGATTCCTCTGATCTTTGCGTTTTCTATCATAATTTTGCCTACGACGATTGCTAGTTATTTCAGAGACCCGTTAAGTGACGGATTCGTAGCAGTCGCTGCTCGTTTTATTTCCGATACATTTAGCCCTGATAATTGGCCTTATTGGCTTGTTGTTTTCTTTTTAGTTGTCATATTTGCTTTTTTCTATACCCTGGTTATTTTTCAACAGCAGCGCCTTGCTGAAAACCTACAGAGAAATAACGGATTTATACCGGGTATAAGGCCAGGAAGCCCGACACAAGAGTATTTAAATAGGGTGATAATGAGAATCACTTGGGGTGGGGCAATATTCTTAGGTGCAATAGCAGTTTTGCCATTTTTAATAACACAAATTACAGATATTCGAGCATTAACTATAAGCAGCGTAAGTCTTTTGATAATGGTCGGCGTGGCCTTGGATACTATGAGACAACTTGAATCTCAATTATTGATGCGTAATTACGAAGGATTCATAAAATGATTGTAAATAAAACACAATCAAACAATATTAGGTTAACCCTATGAAAAAAGTAGTTTTATTGGGAGCACCCGGTGTCGGGAAGGGCACTCAGGCATCTCAAGTTGCTAAATATCTTGATGTTAATTCCATGGCATCTGGAGATCTTTTTAGAGATCATCTATCTAGAGAAACAGAACTTGGATTACAGGCTAAGTCATACATGTCGATTGGAGAGCTTGTTCCAGATAAAATAACCATCGGCATGGTAACTCAATGGCTGAATAAAGGAGAGCAAAGTAAAGGATTTGTTTTAGATGGTTTTCCTAGAACTATTGCTCAGGCCAAGGCTTTAGATAATGTTTTGAATAACGGAACTAGTGGATTGGACAGAGTTATACATATCGTAGTTCCAGTAAGTGAACTAATTGAGCGTTTAAGTGGAAGGTATATTTGTACAAAATGCCAGAAGCCATATCATTCAGTTTCTTCTCCACCATTAATTGAGAATCAGTGTGATGATTGCGACGCTCCTATTTACCAAAGAGATGATGATAGGTCTGATGCAGTCACGAAAAGATTAGAAGTGTATGAGGAGCAGACAGCTCCTTTGGTCGAATACTACCTAGGTTCAGGACTATTGACTGAGGTTGATGGCCTGGGAGAAATTGATGAAGTGAGAACATCAATACAAGAGGTTCTTGCATGAATTTCACCTATAATTATGTGTAGGGGGAACAGTAATCGAACGGAATATAGGCTTAGCTAGCCAAAAACCAATGGGTATCACAATAAAATCTTCAAGCGAACTTGATTTAATGAGAGAGGCCGGAAGAATTGTGGGATTAGCAAAGCTAGGGGTTTCTAATGCGATAAAACCTGGAGTCACTACGAGGACTCTCGACGAAATTGCAGAGGGGATTATAAGGGCCGAGGGCGCAATACCGTCTTTCAAAGGGTATGGAGACCCTCACAACCCATTTCCAGCTTCTATTTGCGCATCAATTAACGATGAAATCGTTCATGGTATACCAAGTAATAGAGTTATAGATACCGGTGACATAATTAGCGTGGATTTTGGTGCAATTTGGAAAGGCTTACATGCAGATAGTGCCTTTACACTTGGTGTCGGCAGTATTAGTGAAGAAGCAGCTAAGCTAATTGACGTTACTAGATTGTCTCTTGAAAAGGGTATAGAGAAAGCGGTAATAGGGAATCGGATTGGCGATATATGTTTTGCAATACAAACATATGCCGAAAATGAGGGATATTCCCTAGTGCGACACTATGTTGGACATGGAATTGGCTATAGTATGCACGAGGATCCGCAAGTACCGAATTGGGGGATGGAACCAGGCTTGGGGCCATTATTAAAAGAAGGCATGGCGATTGCGATAGAACCAATGTTGAATATAGGAACCTATAGGACGAAAGTTTTGAGCGATGGATGGACAGTGGCGACTGACGATGGTGAGCTATCTGCTCATTTTGAACATACAGTATTAATAACAACTAACGGCCCAGAAGTGACTACTCGGTTGTGACTTGGTTTAACAGATATAGAGGTGTAATTGGCTAATAAAAAAGAGTCTATAGAGGTAGAGGGCTTGGTTAAAGAAGCGCTTCCTAATGCGACGTTTACGGTAGAATTAGCAAATGGACATGCGGTTCACGCGTATATATCAGGCAAGATAAGAAAAAATTATATACGTGTTCTTCCTGGAGACAGGGTATTAGTTGAGTTATCGCCATATGATCTTACAAGAGGTAGGATCACATACCGGTTTAGATGAGATCGGTGATTAAATAAGTATTTTAAATTGAAGATCAATAGATATAAGAATAACTAAGGTAAAAGATGAAAGTATCAGCTTCAGTAAAAAAGCGGTGTGCAAAGTGTCGAGTGATTCGACGCAAAGGGCGCGTGCACATAATTTGCGAAAATCAAAGACATAAACAAAGGCAGGGTTAATATGGCACTTGTAGCAGGCGTAAATATTCCCGATAACAAACGTGTTGAATACTCACTCACTCGTATTTATGGAATCGGACCAAAACAGGCAAAAGAAGTACTGTCTCGTGTCGGAGTTGATGATAACCCACGTGTTAAGGATCTAACAGAAACAGACCTGGTAAAAATACGAGAGATTATTGAAAAGGAAAAAACAGTCGAAGGTGATCTAAGAAGAGAGGTCAATTTAAATATAAGAAGACTAATAGATATAGGCTCATACAAAGGGCAAAGACATAGACGTGGATTACCTGCAAGAGGACAGCGTACGCGCACCAATGCACGAGCAAAACGTGGACCCAGAATGCCTGTGGCAGGTAGGGGTCAAAAAGGAAAGACCAAGTAATATGGCTAAAAGATCAAGAACAAGAAGAAAAGACCGACGATCCGTACCTAAAGGTAGGGTTTATATACAATCCACTTTTAATAATACGATAGTGACTATCACAGATTTAGAAGGTGGTGTTATATGTTGGGGTAGTTCTGGAACCGTCGGATTTAAAGGTTCACGTAAATCGACAGCTTTTGCGGCGCAGAGAGCTGCAGAGGATGCTACTCGAAAAGGTAAAGAACAGGGTCTGAGGGAAGTCGATGTATTAGTTTCCGGTTCAGGAGCGGGTAGAGAAGCCGCAATAAGAGCCATGGCTGGACAAGGTATAACGGTAGCATCGATAAGAGATATTACCCCAATCCCACACAATGGATGTAGACCTAAGAAAAGGCGTAGAGTTTAATAAATTGAGTATTATGCAAACGATTATGGAAGACAGAAAATCTCCTATATTCAGGGATCAAGACTTGCGTGGGTTAACCGGGCAGGTGTGGTCTATATATGGAAATAATATCGGTCCATTTTTGATATTAACAATAACGGGTATGTTGCCAGTACTTTTAATTTCTTATTTTATTGGAAATAACGTGCCTGGCTTATTAGCCCTTTCGCTTATAGAGATACTTATAGTAACAACTTTAGCGGGAGCTTTTATATATTCGGTTCCATACTACTATGTTAATGGCAGAGTTAATTTACAAACCTCTTTGAAAGCCTCCCAATCTGTATATTTTAAGCTGCTTGTTGTTACGTTAGGTCTGCAAATCATATTGGCAATCTTGTTAACTTTCGGAGTAGTTCTGCCACTTTTGATAATTCCTTTCACTGGTGCTCTACTTTATATGATTTATTTTGTGGTCACTCAACCGGTAGTAGTGATTGAACGGCTCAAGCCAATAGATGCATTTAAGAGAAGCCTTAAGCTAGTGAGGGGTAATTGGTGGCGTGTATTTGGAGCCACAGCTATATTCTTTCTCACTGCTGTTGGCACTTTTGTTTTGTCTTGGCTCCCATTTTATTTAATTTCTTTGGTTTTACCCGAAGAGGCTGGGTTAAGAGGAATAATTCAGCAAATCGGTGTGTATATTGGAGGAACATTGACTATTCCACCGATATATATATTTCTAACAGTTCTTTATTACGATTTAAGATACAGGAAGGAGGATTTCAGCTTTGAGCAATTATCAGATGAAATTAGTTACTGATAATTAAAAAGCTTAAACGCTGATTTACTAATGGCAAGGTATACAGATGCAAGTTGTCGGCAATGTCGCCGAATAGGAGAAAAGCTTTTTCTTAAAGGGGAAAGATGCTACACGCCAAGGTGTGCTGTGGAGCGTCGGAAAAACCCTCCTGGAGATCGAAGCTTAAAGCGAAGAAGGGCGTCAGATTGGTCACTTCAATTGCGCGAAAAGCAAAAGGCTCGATTTAGTTATGGAGTTCTAGAAAGACAATTCCGCAAATATTTTGACTTGGCTCGTGAGCGCCCTGGAGTAACCGGAGATATTTTACTGCAATATCTGGAGAGAAGGCTGGATAATGTTGTTTATAGATTAGCGTTTGCTGGTTCACGTAAGCAGGGAAGGCAGTTAGTTAATCATGGCCATTTTACGGTTAATGATAAAAAAATGGATATACCTTCCTATCTAGTTGAGACTGGGGATATTGTTAAGTGGAAGGGCGCAAACGGAACTGTTCCAGAGTTTGCAAAGACTATAATGGAATCTGGAGGCAGGCTATCTACCCCCGGTTGGCTTAAAGTTGAACCTGAAAAAGGTCAGGCTGAAGTTTTAGGAGAACCTACATTGGATGCTATAGAAAATGATATTGATGTTAGGTTAATTGTTGAGTTCTATTCGAAGTAAACATTTTTGAAATCGCGAGATAACGTATAGGAGATAAAGAATCATGGTACTTGAATTCCAAACATTGGTTCCGGAAGAATTACCAATACAGGAAAAAGAAGTTATACCTGATGCTTCCGTAAAGGTTCTAGAAGAAGAAGGAAACTATGGTAAGTTCGTGGCAGAGCCGCTTGAGAGAGGTTATGGCACAACTCTAGGTAACTCTCTTCGTAGGGTTTTATATGAATCACTCACAGGTACAGCTGTTACATGGGTAAAGATAGATGGTGCTTTGCATGAGTACACAACATTGCCGCACGTCAAGGAAGAAATTTCGGAATTTCTTTTAAATATAAAGAACATTAGACTTAAATCTGAAGTTGATAGACCAGGAAAATTGAGATTAGAAGTTGCTGGACAAGGCAAAGTCTGTGCTGGTGACATAATGGCCTCATCAGATTTTCATGTTGTTAATCCAGAATCTCATATAGCTACATTAGACTCTGACCAAGCAACATTAAACGTTGAATTCAACGTTGAGAGAGGAGTTGGTTTTAGACCCGGCGTTAATGATAATGAAATGCCTATAGGAGTACTACCTGTTGATGCAATTTTCACGCCGGTTCGTAAGGTTAATTACACAGTAGAGCCTACCCGTGTGGGCGGTAGAACCGACTTTGAGAAATTGACAATGGAAGTTTGGACTGACGGTTCTATTGCACCTCTGGACGCTTTAAAGGTTGCCGGAGATATATTGGTAAACAAGTTTTTCATGTTTGCAAATGTGCAAGAAGGCGATGTTGATAGTATTGAGGCATCATCGATAGCTTTAAATATAACGCCAGAGCAATACAATATGACTGTTGAAAGCCTTGATTTGTCATCAAGGACACTTAATTGCTTGAAGCGTGCAGATATCCATAAAGTCGGAGAAGCTCTTCAGTATGAAAAATCCGATTTGCTGAAGATACGTAATTTTGGTGAGAAATCGATGCGCGAGCTTTACGATAAGTTTGCTGAGTTGGGTTTGCCTGTTGAAGATATCAAGGGAGAAAAATCGGAAGACGAAGACGATGCTGATCAAGAAGAACCGAAAGAGGATGAATCGAAATGAGGCATCAAATTGCAGGATCAGGATTAGGTCGTCCCACAGCACATAGAATGTTAATGCTGAGAGGCGCAGTCACTGATCTGTTTCGTAATGGAAGTATAAAAACGACTCAGGCTAAGGCTAAGGAAATTCGGCGTTTGGCTGAGAAAACAATATCGCGTGGTAAAAAAGGCACTCTTCATCAAAGGAGACAGGCATCTTCGTTCCTTTTGGATGAAGTTGTGGTAAAAAAGTTGTTTGATGAAATAGCACCTCGATACTCAGACCGTCCTGGAGGATATACGCGTTTAACAAAAATCGGACAGCGTCAAGGTGATGCAGCTGAAATGGCAGTATTGGAATTAGTGGAATAGTGGTGGATGTATGGCCGCCGAAGTAAGGTTGGCCTTAATAATAGAATATGACGGTAGTTGTTACAAAGGGTTTCAGTATCAGAAGAACCATCCTTCCATTCAGGAAGAGATTGAAACGGCAATAGAGAAATTAACTAGTCAAAAGATAAAGATTAGAGGTGCCGGAAGAACTGATGCTGGAGTACACGCTTTGGGTCAAGTGATAGCGTTCGATTTGAAGTCTGATTTGACGGCAAATCAGGTTTTAACAGGACTTAATCATTATTTACCCAGAGATATTGTTGTAAAAACTGCCTATGAGGTGGATAAAGATTTCGATCCGAGACGGATGGCTGTCAATCGGGTTTATAAATATTCAATACTAAATCGAAAAGTCAGGTCACCTCTACAGTTGCGATACTCTACTTTAGTAAGAGAGGATCTTAATATCGTGGAAATGCGTTTAGCTGCTGAACTAATGTTAGGAACGCATGATTTTGGCGCTTTTGCTGGAACATTACCTAAAAGCACTGACAGTACGGTACGCAATATTAGTAAATTAGAAATATTAATACTTGGAGACAAAATAGAAATTGAAGTGGAAGGAAATGCTTTTCTTCCACATCAAGTAAGGAGAATGGTTGGAGCAATAATTGATGTTGGTCTAGGAAAAATATCTGTCGATTATATTAAATTGATACTTGATGGTGATAATAAAAAAATGAAAACCAAGACCAAAAGTATGCCATCTCAGGGTTTATGCCTTGTCAAAGTGGCTTACAAAATATTTCCTCCGCCGGGAAAATAAAAATGCCTACATATATAAAAAATTACAATATAACCAAAGCTGATCTAAGACCAAAATGGCATGTGATTGATGCAAATGGTCAAACACTTGGTCGGCTTTCAAGTGAAATAGCTACATTGCTTCAGGGAAAGCATAAGCCATCTTATGCACATAATTTATTAACTGGAGATTTTGTTGTAGTAATTAATGGTGACAAATTTAAGGTCACAGGTAACAAGCTTCTATCAAAAAAATACTATCGCCATAGTGGCTATATAGGTGGTTTAACTGAACAAACCATGGAAGAAATGTTAGATAAATTCCCAGAGAGGGTAATTACCCAGTCAGTGAAAGGGATGCTTCCAAAAAATAAGTTAGGAAGAAAGATGTTGCTACGACTCAAAGTCTACGCAGGGGATCAACATCCACATGAAGCGCAAATTAAAGAAAGCAACAATTTAGTACAAGAAGTGGCAGAGGTTAAACCTAAAGCAGAGGCTAAACCTAAGGCAGAGGCTAAACCTAAGGCAGAGGCTAAACCTGAGGCAGAGGCTAAACCTAAGGCAGAAGACATCAATTTGGCAGGCCTAACAATTCCTAAGTTAAAAGAGTTAGCAACTAGTAGAGGGCTTACTATTCCAAGTAAAGCTCGTAAAGCCGACATCATTGAAATGATTAGTAAGGCGGAATAGTGAAATGAAGAACCGAATGAGGAGAACAGGATGGTAGAAAAACAGCAATATTATTATGGTACAGGTCGACGAAAATCGGCTGTGGCCAGGGTTCGGTTATACAAAGAAAGAGGACCTATAGTGGTTAATGGGAAACCTATACAAGAAATTTATGATGTAGATGAGTTACAACGAGCTATTAATGCGCCTTTTAAGGTTGCGGGAGTCAGTAACGAATATAGAGTTGTGGCGAAAGTTTCCGGTGGTGGTCTAACTGGACAGGCTGGAGCATTGAGTCATGGCATATCTAGGGCGTTAATTGTAGCAAATCCTGATTTTAGAGCTTCTCTAAAGAAGGCAGGCCTTTTGACTAGAGACTCCAGAGTAAAGGAAAGCAAGAAATACGGCTTGAAAAAGGCGCGTAAGGCTCCACAATACACAAAACGCTAAATTTTTACTTAGCTTAGAATAAAAAGGGCCCTTTTAGATGAGGGCCCTTTTTATTTTGCTTTTTAGTGTGTTAACCTCCCACTTGTTTGGCCATCATCAAGAATAAGGGTGTGTTAACAATGAATACGATAAATCAATCAGATTTCAGGGTAATCTGCGCCAAAGCAGGTTACGATTTAAGTGATTGCGAGCGGCTAAGCCTGAAATCTGAATTTGAAGATGCCCACAGGGTAATTCAACCGCTTTACGAGATTGATCTTAGAGAGGCAGAAATGGTTCTTAAGTTTTACCCAGCAATTGGGATTGATAAATAAAGTTAATGGATGATAACTCAAACTTTTTATATACCCGTTCAATTGCAGAAGCCTCGAAACTTATAAAAAGACGTGACATTTCTCCTGTTGAACTGACTCAAGCATTTTTAGATCGTATAAGAGACCAAAACTGTTCTTTAAATGCCTATATTACTGTGACACAAGAGATCGCGATAAGGCAGGCACGTAAGGCTGAAAAAGAGATCCAAGCAGGATTTTATAAAGGCCATTTACATGGAATACCAATTGCTTTAAAAGATTTATTTGATACCGGAGGTATCAAAACGACTTCTGGGTCTATGCTATTTAAAAACAGGATTCCAGTAAAAGACTCAACAGTCACTGCTCGATTAAATGAATCCGGCGCTGTTCTTTTAGGCAAGCTAGCCATGAGTGAAAATGCCATTGCTGGAATAGGAAGAGGTTTTAAGGACCCAAAGAATCCCTGGGATATTTCACGAACAGCGGGTGGATCAAGCAATGGTTCAGCGGTTGCAGTTGCGTCAGGGATGGCTATGGGCGCTATGGGCTCATGTACAAGAGGTTCAATTCGGGCTCCTGCTTCATATTGTAATGTCGTAGGGTTAAAGCCAACATATGGACGTGTTTCTAGGCATGGTGTATTACCTTTAAGTTGGACTTTGGACCATGTTGGGCCAATGACATATAGAGTTGAAGATGCTGCAATTATGTTAGATGCGATTTCAGGATATGATAAGAATGACCCCACAAGTTCTAAGCAAAGTTTGAAAAAGTTTGAGATACCGTCCAAGCGTCGTTTAGATGGCATAAAAATTGCTGTAGCGAAACATTACTTTTTTGATAAAACTCGCCCAGAAGTTGATCCTCAAGTTATAAAAATCGCTGAAGAGGCATTAGAAAAATTAGATCAGCTTGGGGCCATTATTGAAGAGATTAACATTCCGGCGTTGGAATACGCAGATGCAGCTGCATTGGTAATACTACTTAGTGAAGGATATGCCGTACACCAGAGGGATATTTTGACAAATCCCGAATTATACGGAGAGCTTAATTTACTTGAATTGAGAGTGGGAGGTTTGTTTTCTAATACCGAATATATCTCTGCACAGAGGATACGCACTATTTTGATTCAACAGTATGCAGAAGCGTTCAAATCATATGATTTTTTTGCATCCCCTACATTTGCTACGGTTGCGCCAACTAATTTAGTTCCGACACCTAGCGCAATAACTCAGATGCCTAGTTTCACTGGCCCATATAATCTGACTGGATTGCCTGCAATATCTGTGCCAGCTGGATTTACAGATGAAGGTTTGCCTGTAGGTTTGCAATTGGCTGCAAACGCTTTTAAGGAACATGAGTTATTGCAACTGGCATATATTTACGAACGAGAAACTTGTTTTTATAAGACTAGACCAAATCTTTAGACTGTAAACCAAGTGTTTAGAATTGTTGAAGTACAAAATTTTGATACAAAAACCAGATTCTTGCAAAACAATATCTACAATATTTTTGATTACCTGTTTATAATCAAATCTGGAGACGCGTGGTGTCAGGTTATTGTGTATAGGTGGGAGGATGAATTCTCCAGATAAGGAGGTTATGCGAATTGGACATTAACAGTAGTTGGAGGTGTTCCAGTTAGGTGTTCACAGGGACACCTCTCATAATAGGCCTCACTTTAAAGTGGGGCCTATTTTTCTTTTTCGAAACCGTTTTGAATTACATCTCGAATTAAGTTTAATGCTTCAAAGCTGGTTCTAATTCGGTCAGGGTTTCCTCTACCTGAAACATTTAAATTCCTGCTTTTAAAACTTTTACCGTCAGTAACAGTAATAAAAGTTTTGCCTCTCGCTAAGTTTTCAGCATCATCTGATATGTCTGGAGCTCCATGTAACACCACACTTAATTCCGTCCCACAATTTTTTAAAATCTTTAAAGCCAAGTTTTCAATCAAATTTTGCGTAGTATTTGTAAACTTAGTTTTGGAGTCCGCATTTTTTACTTGAGACAAACGGTCTATAGTTTCAATTCCATTACCAACTATGCCTTCTACAAAATGATCAAGCGAGGCCCTTTGCAGCCGATCGCACAGCATGCCTTGGGTAACATCTTCGTATGAACAGATAGTGATATTGGCTTTCCTTAACAATTCTCCTACAACCGTTTCCATAGTTTGATCATTTGAAGCAAAAATATGTTTGCCTAATAATGATCGAACTTCTTTTTCAACAGGTTCGATCAAAATGTCAGCTTCTTTTACAGATCCTGCTTTTGCTGTGATACGTACATCTACTTGTCCAGGATGGGCTAAAACGCCGACGGTTGGGTTGCTTGAGTCTGCAATCAAATCACCAATTAAGTGATCTACGTTACTTTCTCCTAATTCCGCTACTTTGAGTATTTTGTAACTGATTACATCAGAAAGCGTAAATTTTTCTTTTAAATATGGAGTTACTTCATTTGAAAATAACCATTTAAGTTCGAAAGGAACTCCTGGCAAAGCAAATACAACACCTCTAGGATCTTCTACCGCAAAAGACGGTGCAGTGCCATTAGGATTATGTATTTTAACTGAACCTTCAGGAATATATGCTTGTCTTTCGTTATTTTTTGTCATCAGAAACCCACGACTACGGAACATCGTGTCAATAGTGTTTAACAAGTCTTTGTCTAGGATTAGCTTTCTATGTGTGACCTCCGCTATAACTTCTCGTGTTATATCGTCTTGAGTAGGACCTAATCCTCCACCACAAATCACAATATCAGAACGCTCAAGTGCCTGATTTATTACATCAAACATTCGTGCCTTGTTGTCACCAACAACTGATTTTCGATATAAATTAACCCCTATTTCAGTCAACCGTTGAGCCATCCAAGTGGCGTTGGTGTCCACTATCTGTCCTAGTAACAGTTCTGAGCCTATTGAAATAATTTCAGCACTAGGCATTTTTAGTCCTTAACATTTGGCATTTAATAAAATTAATCCCTGAAAATCATGAATCAATTCTGTGTTTTTCATTTTTATTTTCAATCTTCACGTTGTCAACCACATAATGCTAAACTGCTGTTATGGATAAAGATAGTAATGCTGAATCTAAAGAAAATAGAGTGACTCAGGGCCCGCTGAGCGGAATTAAAGTCATTGATTGGACACTCTGGCAATTTGGGCCAGTTGCAGCAATGATGCTCGGTGATTTAGGAGCTGATGTAATAAAGGTTGAAGCATTAAGTGGTGAGCAAGGAAGAGCCATGTTTACTCTCAGTGGTATTGATAGAAGCTTGCCAGGCGGTCGAAATTCATATTTTGAAGCTAACCAACGTAATAAGAGATCGATAGCCTTAGATTTAAAGCAACCTGAGGGAGTCGATGTTGTACGTAATTTGGTTGGTGGTGCCGACATTTTCTTACAAAATTATAGAAAAGGTGTGGCGGAGAGACTCGGTTTAGGTTACGAAGATCTGAAGGCTATTAACAATAAAATAATTTACGGTTCTGGTAGCGGATATGGCCCAGAAGGGCCTGATGCTCACAAACCTGCTTTAGACACCGTTGGTCAAGCAAGATCAGGCTTAATGTATGCAACCGGACCCGATGGAGATGACCCATATCCAATCCAGGGCGTTGTAGCTGATCAAATAGGTGGTATTATGCTTAGCTGGGGTATATTAGCTGCTCTCTATGCACGTGAAGATACAGGTGTAGGCCAACGTGTTGATGCATCACACTTAGGTAGCTCCATTTGGCTTCAAGGACTAGGAGTATCAATGAGCATGCTAACTGCTCACAAGCCAGCTTCGGAAACAAACTTAACGGCAAAACCATCTAGAGACAAAGCCTATAATCCGATTTCGAACTATTATCGCTGCAAGGATGGACGATGGTTAATGTTGGCCAACTTAGAAGCAGATAGATATTGGCCAACATTTGCTGCTGCATTAGGAATTGAAGAATTGGCTAGAGATGAGAAATTCATTGATACTGCATCAAGGGCAAAAAATAATCAGAAGTTGATTAAGTTACTCGATGAAGTGTTTGAAACCAAAACATATGATGAATGGGATGAGATACTGTCTTCATCTGGGGATTTTATATACGCACCTGTTCAGCAACTCATGGAACTTTGGGATGATCCTCAAGTTCAGGCTAACAAATATATAGTAGAAACTGATCACCCCACTTTAGGTAAAGTAAAGTTAGCAAATCATCCTATTAAATATAGTGAAACTCCTAGCTCAATCCGTAGATTAGCGCCTGAGATAGGTGAACATACTGAGGAAATATTGATAGAAGCTGGTTATTCTTGGGATGATATTGCTGATCTACAGGATAAGGGCGTCATATTGTAAAACAGTGATTATTGGCTTGTTACTCCACCATCAATAATTATTTCAGTACCCGTAACATATGATGATTCATCAGATGCCAAAAATAAAATCAAATTGGCAATTTCTTTTGAATTAGCTACTCTACCTAATGGAATTCTGGGTAGTCTAGGGTCCGGAGAACCATCAGCCATTAGTTCGTCCACTAACTTTCGAGACAAAGGCGTGTCAGTGTACCCCGGGTGGATGGAATTCACCCGTATTTGATATTTTGCAAGTTGCACTGCAGCAACCTTGGCAAAAGTTCTACCAGATCCTTTCGCAGCAGAGTATGCTGTTCCAGATCCACCAATATGAGAATCTATAGATGACACAATTATTATCGATCCTCCTTTAGATTGTCTCAATATTGGAACCACATATTTAGTTCCTAGAAAAACTCCTTTGCTGTGTATGTCCATCATTTCGTCCCATTGATATTCATCAGTTTTTTCTATGTCGCCTGTTAAAGCCTTTCCTGCAGCATGTACCAGAATATCTATCTTTCCATATAGGGATTTTGTTTGGTTAATTAATGACATCCATTCCGACTCAACTTTTACATCCAATTTCATGAAGGTCGCTGTGTCATTTGCTTTAGTTTCTTTATTGATTTGAGAAGCAGTTAAATAACCCTGCTGTTCGTCGATGTCTGCAATTATTACTTTAGCGCCTTCCTTAACAAAAGCCCATGCGCTAGCTCCTCCAATACCCATTACTTTACCGGGCACACCAGTAGCTCCGCCTGTAATAATTGCTATCTTACCTTCAAGTCGTCTCTGTTCCATGGTTTGTGAATATACCATCTAAGTCTTCAAAATGTTCTCAACAAACATCATGTTAACGATTTCACATTTGTTTTGTACATAAAATAAGGAATATTCCCCAGTTTTTACCAAGATTGGCCCAAAGATTTTCATATAGAGTGGTTTTTTCTGTAAAGCCACTCTATAATGTCTGCCTACATGTAAAGTCATCGAAAGGTAAAAGATTTATCTCTTTTCTGATGAAACGGATAACGGTTTAATATCGTTGTTTTACATTAATTAAGAACACTCGGGAGGAGTGGTATTAATGGCTGAGAGACTACTTGAAGTAAACGATTTAGCAACCTACTTTTTTACAGCAGATGGTGTAGTAAAAGCGGTTGATGGGATTACCTATCATATAGATGAAGGTGAGTCAGTAGCAATTGTTGGAGAATCTGGTTGCGGTAAAAGTGTGAGCGCTTTATCTGTAATGAGACTAATAGCCAGCCCACCTGGCAGGATTGTTCATGGCGAAGTTATCTTTGAAGGTAACGATATCCTGAAATTAACAGAACCTGAAATGAGAAAAGTTCGCGGAAATGATATATCAATGGTATTTCAGGAGCCGATGACATCACTTAATCCGGTTTTGACTATTGGTTATCAATTGACAGAAGCATTGAAGCTTCATATGGAATTAAATCATAAAGAAGCACTTGAAAGAGCAGGAACTCTTCTGGAACAAGTTGGTATACCAGACGCTCATCGCAGACTGAAAGACTATCCTCACCAGTTTAGTGGTGGGATGAGACAAAGAGTAATGATTGCACTCGCAGTGAGCTGTAATCCCAGAATGATAATAGCAGATGAACCTACAACAGCTTTAGATGTAACTATACAAGCCCAAGTATTAGAAGTAATGCGTGATATGGCCAAAGAATACGGAACTGCTTTGGTTATGATAACTCACAACCTTGGCGTTGTTGCTCGATATGCTGAACGAGTTATAGTTATGTACGCTGGCAAGATAATCGAAAGCGGCACAGCAAATGACGTTTATACAGATCCTAGGCATCCATATACATTAGGGTTACTTAAGTCGGTACCAAGATTAGATGAAAAAATACCGGAGAAACTTGAAGCGATTGAAGGACTACCACCGTTAGTTATTGATCTACCCGATGCATGTGCATTCGCTCCTAGGTGTAAATTCGCTATAGATAAATGCAATGAGAAAATGCCGGAGCTATTAGAAATAACTCCAGGTCATGTGTCTCGATGCTATGTAGCCTCAGAGTTACATGAGTTGGCAAAAAAATAGCAGAAATATTGAAGCTGCTGGATTAAAAATCAGTGGATGAGGTAATAGATGGTTCAAGAAACTAAAACAACTGAAGAAGCAAAAGATATTAAATCGTCCGATGGGCATGACAATATCCTGGAAGTTAAAAATCTTAAACAGTATTTCCCGATAACTTCGGGAGTATTGTTACAGCGTCATGTATCGGACGTGAAAGCCGTTGACGGAGTAAGTTTCACTATTCGTCGAGGAGAAACGCTAGGATTAGTTGGTGAATCCGGTTGTGGTAAATCAACTACTGGCAGATCTATTTTGCAATTAAACGATCCGACCGAAGGCGAAGTGATATTTAATGGTGAAAATATAGCTAATTGGAATGTTAATCAGATGAGGCCACTAAGAAGGCAGATGCAGCTGATATTTCAGGACCCTTATAGCTCGCTTAACCCTCGCATGACTTGTGGTTCAATTATCGGAGAACCGTTAATTGTCCATGGTTTGACGGGATCAAAAAATGAATATAGGGAACGCGTCGCTAATTTACTTGAAAATGTTGGGCTTAACCCTTTTATGGCGGACCGTTATCCACATGAATTTAGTGGTGGACAGAGACAAAGAATTGGGATAGCACGGGCTATCGCTGTGAATCCAAGTTTCATTGTTTGCGACGAGCCAGTTTCAGCTTTGGATGTTTCTATTCAAGCCCAAGTCATAAACTTAATGGAAGATCTACAAGAACAATATGATCTTACTTATCTGTTTATCGCTCATGATTTGTCTGTTGTGCGTCATATATCAGATCGCATAGCAGTAATGTATCTAGGTCACATTGTAGAGATAGCAGATAGAGTAGAGCTTTATGAAAATCCACAACATCCTTATACAAAGGCGCTATTGTCAGCGATTCCTATTCCAGATCCAGTACTTGAAGCAACGAGAGATAGAATAGTGTTAGAGGGAGATGTTCCTAGTCCTTCAAATCCTCCTGAGGGATGTGTTTTCAAAACTAGGTGTCCTAGCCCTACTGATGATTGTCAAGAATCTACAGAACAGATGCATCTAATAGAAGTTAGCCCGGATCACTGGGTCGATGCATGTTGTGTTAATTGCGGATAGCAACAATCTTTATTACATAATTTAAAGGTGTAACAACTGATGGATTTAGGTTATTTTGTGGACCCTCTGCACCCTGCAGGTAGCGATTTCACTAAGACTATCCATCATGATTTAGACCAGCTCAAAGTTCTCGACGAACTTGGTTATTCCGAAGCATGGGTTGCCGAGCACTACACAGCAGCATGGGAAAACATACCTGCACCTGACATTTTCATAGCTCAAGCTATAGCTATGACTAAAAACATTAAGCTTGGTACTGGAGTGCATTGTCTTCCCAATCATAATCCTTTTCATATAGCTCATAGAATTGCGCAACTTGATCATCAGGCCGAAGGCAGATTTATGTGGGGTGTTGGGAGTGGAGCCACCCCTCTTGATTTTCAGGCATTTGGTATCGATCCTGCTACTAATGAACAACGTGAATTGACTTGGGAAACCTTAGAAATGGTCCTTAAGATATGGGATGGTCTTGAACCAGGTACTTATGAGAATAAATTTTGGAAATTTACCATGCCTGAGCCTATGGAAGAACTTGGCTTCTACGTTCATATGCAGCCTTATCAAAAACCACACCCGCCTATTGCTGTTGCTGGGCTTGGCGCCCGCTCTGATTCGTTAATAAAAGCTGGTCAAAAAGGCTGGTGGCCATTAAGTATTGATTTTGTACCTTCCAGCACTCTCAAATCTCAATGGGATGTATACGAAGAAGCGGCCAAGGCTGCTGGGCGTTCATCTAATCGAGATGACTGGAGGATTTGCAGGAATGTTTATATTGCTGACACTACTGAAGAAGCTCGAGATTTTGCATTTAACGGTGTAATGGCACGCGATTTCGTTACTTATTTCAGGTTGGTAATGGATAAACTTGGCTTTCTAGACCTTATGAAGACAGACCCAGAAATGCCAGACGACGATATAGATTTGGAATATATGGTTGATAACATATGGATAGTGGGAAGTCGTGAAGATGTAACTGAAAAGATACGACAACTATATCGTGATGTCGGAGGCTTTGGAACGCTACTCGCTTATTCACATGAATGGGAACCACGTGACCAGTGGATTAAATCAATGACGATCCTTGCAGAGGAAGTAATTCCCAGCTTATCTGATCTCTAATTAATTATGTGAAATAACTTTCCCAACTCTAAGTTATAAGTAAACTAAAATTTAGCGTTATCTAATTGGATCCTTAGATACTCTTGAAACTTACTTTCAAGTTCAGCTTTAGTTAGAAATACACCTCTTCTAGAAGTTGAAGTGGTTGAGGTAGATGTCTGCTCTACACCTCGTTGGACCATACAATAATGAGTAGCTTGTGTTACTGCTATTACGCCAGCAGGATTAAGATAATCATCGATTGCCTTTGTGATTTGTTGTGTCATTCGTTCTTGTACTTGGAGACGTTTAGCAAACAATTCAACAACCCTAGATAGCTTTGAAAGGCCCGTGATTTTCTTACTTTCAGGGTTTGGTATGTAAGCTATATGAGCAGTTCCTCTGAAAGGAGCCAAATGATGCTCACACGTGGATGTAAATTGTATGTTGTGAACGATGATCATGTCTTGAGCATCATTTGGATAATTTTCCTCATCCAGTTTAAAAATTACTTGCAAGTGTTGCTTAGGATCCTGCTCCATACCTTTAGTATAGTCTAGAAGCGCCTTTGCCCAGCGCTCAGGCGTTTTTATAAGACCTTCACGTTCAACATCTTCTCCCAACATTTCTAGAACGTTTTTTAACAGAGGGACAATTGTTTTTACTCGGTTTTCGTATTCTGCTGAAGACCTAGTAGGATAGTTATTATTATTCATTAATTTTCCTCGTTGTTGTATTTAGTCTTGTCTTGTATCCCTGCCATTTCAAAAGCATCCCGCCTTTCTTTGCACTTGTTACAAGCATTACAGTGAATCATGCCGACAGGTTGCATGCATGTCATGGTTTTGTCTAATGGGAGATGTTTAAATTCTTTGATTAATTCAATCTTATTTTTCCCCCTGTAAGGGGCTTGAACAGAAATATCTTTATTGAGACCGATTTTTAGAATTTCAGAATAATCCTGTATGAAGTTATCAGTTGCATCTGTGAAAGGATTACCCTTGAGTGATCCCAGAAATATTGAAGATATGTTATGTGAACTACACCATATTGCTGCTAAGCCGACGAGTATTAAATTTCTACCGGGTATATAAACATTTTCATCAGGCTCATCATAGGCTGGCACTTCTCCACATAGACTCCAGTGCTTTTTACCATATAGCGATGAACCATCTATTGATAAAGTCACAATTTCAGATATAAGTGGGTTATTAATGGTTTCAATAAAACTTTGTAGAGAGCTGATCTCTTCATTTTCCCATCTTAGCCCTGATCTAACATATATCGGACGGGTTTTGTTGGATTTGGCAAGGTCAGCTAACAATATAGCGCTATCTAGACCTCCACTAGTTAATACAGCAATTTCATTCAAGTTTTTACCTAGCTCATTTCAGAATAAGACGCATAGCTTGTTGGAGTTTCCCATAAACGTATTTCCTTAACGTCAATACCTTTAGATTTAACTTGATTAAATACAAGTTTAGCTATGTTTTCAGCTGTTGGGTTCTCTTCCATGACGTAAATCGGCTGGCCAGCTTCTTCTAGCACAGATATTAACGGGTCTTCTCTCGATAAAATCATTCGGTGATCCATTTTAGAGTCAATCCACGTTTTTACGGTTTCCTTTATTACGGTGAAATCAATTACCATCCCTTTGTCATCTAAACTCTTTGACTCCACATCTATTTCTAATTTTCCATTGTGTCCATGAAGGTACTTGCATTGTCCTTCGTAGTTCAGCAAACGATGTCCGTAACAAAAATCTATGGTTTTTGTGACACTGTGCATTTTAGTTATTACCTGGGCCTGCTAGATGTCGTCCTGAGTCTATCCTAATAGTTTCTCCAGTTATGGTTTCACTCTTTAATAGAGTAACAACCATCTCGCCTATATCGCTTGCGGAGGATTCTCGTTGTAATGGAGCTTTAGAAACCACGTTTTGGTTCCATGAAGCTTCGGATATATCTGGTGGCCTCATAGTGGGACCAGGTGCGATTGCATTAACTAATATGCCGTTACTAGAGAGCTCAACTGCAAAGGCTCTTGTCATAAAATCTATTGATGCCTTTGACGCCATATAAGGTAGGTAGTTCTTATATGGTGCATGAATTGCAGCCCAATCTGAAAAAAACACTAAATGACCTTTGGTAGGTCCAGAGTTAGACATCATTACCCGGGATAAATGAACGCCGAATAGAAATGTGCCTTTTGCATCGCCAATGCTTTTATCCCAAGAATCTGAGTTTAGTTCCATGAATGGGTCTCTCGGGAACCCAGAAGCTAAATTAACTCCGAAATCGATGTCACCGATTTTTGTTTTTGCATTATCAAGCATGTTTAAAACTTGATCTTCGTCTGTTAAGTCACACTTAATTGTTGTGGCATTGATTTTCTTCAGCAACAGCTCATTAACTAAAGCTTTGGCTTCATCTTCTGAATTTCGATACACTACGGCAACGTCAATGCCCTCAGCTGCCATTCGATGCGCCACTACCGCACCGATCCGACGTGCTCCAACGATTATCGCCCTTTTACCTTGTAGATTTATCAATAAACTTACTCTCAGTGACTGGTTACTATAGTTCGATTGTAACATGGCTTTGAAAGCCATATGTTAAAGGAATTTTAAAAACATCTGCTGACGAATTGCTGATAAAATTTTCTGGAGGTACTAAAAATGTCAGATTACGACCCAGAGTGGTACAAGTCCTTTTTTGGACCAGAATATTTAAATATTTACGCACACGTTTTTGGTGAGGAAGAGTCTCAAAAACAGGCAGAATTTGTGCAAAAAGTCCTTAAGCTAAAAGAAGGCAATGAAGTTCTAGATTTGTGCTGCGGGCAAGGCCGTATATCTATTCCTATGGCACTAAATGGAATTAAAGTGACAGGTTTAGATTATTCAAATGAGTTGTTGTCTATAGCTCGATCAAAAGCTTCAGAATCAGGGGTGGAAATCAATACTGTTGAAGCTGATATGAGAGATATACCATTCGACAGTAAGTTTGATGCTGTTATAAATATTTTCACCGCTTTAGGTTATTTTGAATCAGACACTGAAGATCAAAAAGTTCTTGATGCAGTATCTAGAAGCCTTAAAAAAGGTGGTTTAGCTTTATTTGACCTACTTAATCGAGACTGGGTGGTGGCTAATCACATACCACGAGAGTGGAGAACAAATGACAAAGGGATTATGTACCTTGAGGAAAGAAACTGGGATCCTATCGAAGGAAGAAGCCATATTAATTTCAAAATTCTTGGACTTAATGGTTCAATAACTGAAACGGGCCATCACATACGTTTATATGTGGCCACAGAATTTAACAACATGCTAAAACGAGCCGGTCTATCTTTTGAATGTGCCTACGGTGGATATGATCAGAGCCCATTCGAAATATCAGCCAAACGCATGATAATTATTGCAAGGAAAGACTAATAACAAAATTTCATGTGGCAATATTTTTTTAAAATTTACGATTTGAATTTTATAAATGTATTTTAATATCAGACTTTGGGAATTTACCGCAGGGTTTAGGATGAGAATTCTACTTGGTACTTTCTTTGGAGTATTAACGGCAGTTGCTGGCGTAAGTAGGCTGGTTATGTCCGGGTATGTTGTCGCTCTTGTTTTTCAAGGAGAGCCTTTCAACAGGGTTGTAATTTCAATTTTGGGTGTGATTTTGGCAATCATATCCAGGGCTGTTTTTCAGTACTTTAAAGAAATGACTGGCCATAGAACTGCCTTGAAAATACAGCAAAACTTGAGACGTCGTTTGTTTGCTAAAACTCTTGAATTAGGACCGGCTGTACTACTTCGCAAAAGAACTGGTGATGTATTAGTGTCGGTGGTCGAAGGCGTAGAGGCTCTAGAGAGCTATTTTGGTGAATATCTGCCGCAGATGTTCGTAGGCCTGATCACACCTATAGGTTTATTTGTGTTTATGGCATTTCTAGATATATACACCGCGTTAATTTATTTGATTTTTGCATTAATTACCCTAATCGCTCCTTTGGCATTTCATAGGTGGAATGAAAAAAGTTCTCTTTTCCGTAGGGATGCCTATCATGATCTAAGTGCTGAGTTCCTGGATTCTGTACAAGGCCTTGCAACTCTAAAATCTTTTGGTCAGAGCGATATTAAAGGAGACGATCTAGCGGAAAAAGCCAGAAGGGTATTTCGATCGACAATGGCAATTTTAGCTACTAACCAAGCAACTATCGGTGTGACATGGCTGGGTATATCTGGAGGAGCTGCACTTGCTTTGGGCTTAGGAGCTTTGAGAGTTAGCTCGAGTGAACTTGATTTATCGACACTATTAATTGTCGTAATGCTTGGCGTAGAAGTATTTAGACCATTAAGAGAGCTTACCTTGTTGTACCATCATGGTATGGTGGGCATGGCATCTGCAAAGTCCGTTTTAGAGATAATAGATGCGGAGCCATTAGTTACTGATAGCAGAGATGTATCACGACCTGACCAGTTTTTGGATTCAACACTAACATTTCAGGATGTCTCGTTTTCTTACCCTGGCCGTGAAGATGTTGTATTAGATGACATGTCTTTTTCTATATCAACTGGTGAGCGTCTTGCAATCGTAGGGCCAAGCGGTGCAGGTAAGACCACTATTGTTTCATTAGTATTGCGATTTTTTGACCCTGATTCTGGATCTGTTTGGATTGGCTCCGAGGATTTGAGGTCAATACCTTTAGATTTTGCTAGAGAACATATCAGCGTTGTCTCCCAGGATACGTATATTTTCTTTGGCACGGTAGCCGAAAATTTAAGGTATGGAAAATTAGATGCCACCGATGAAGAACTCGAGGAAGCGGCTGCTGCTGCAAATGCGTTGGACTTCATAAAATCATTGCCACAAGGATTTGATACTTTATTAGGTGAACGTGGAATTAAGCTCTCTGGTGGTCAGAAACAGCGCATAGCTATTGCAAGAGCCCTTCTAAAAGATGCTCCAATATTGATATTAGATGAAGCGTTATCAAGCGTGGATGCAGAAAATGAATTTTTGATTCAATCTGCGTTAGATGAATTAATGGTTGATCGAACTACGCTAATCATTGCACATAGGCTTTCAAGCGTAATTGGAGCTGACAGAATTTTAGTGATTAATCAAGGCCAGGTGGTTCAGGAAGGCTCACATGATGAATTAATTTCAACAAAAGGCATATATTTTAACCTTATGATGGATCAACTAGAGTCCAATGAATCCAACTTGAAGACCGATAGCAATGAGGTAATGGAAAGAATTAGTTCACCGAATAAGAATTTTGGAGGAGCTGGTTTACCGCCCACTAAAATTAAAAAGTCAAACATAAAGTTGAAAGAGGTTTTTGTCCGGTTGCTTAAATTAATAGAGCCATGGCGGACAGAACTTATACTCACTTTTTTATTGGGCATAGGTAGAGTAGCAGTATTACTTGGACTAGGTATTGTAAGTGCATATTTAGTAGCTGAAGTGGCAAATGGAAATGCAATTTTTGCTTTATTAGTATCTCTGGGAGTGCTTGCTGTACTGACACCAGTATTTCAATGGGCTGAGTCTTGGATTGCACATGATTTAGCCTTCAGGTTACTGGCTGAGATGCGAATTGATCTTTACAAAAAATTAGACAAACTTGCCCCTGCATATTTAGTTAGACATAGATCAGGTGACATAGTATCCGCTGTAACAACAGATGTTGAAACCGTTGAATTGTTCTTTGCCCACACTGTAGCACCAGCATTCGTGGCTTTAGCGGTTCCTTTATCTGTTTTGTTGATTATAGGTTCAATCGAGTGGTTATTAGCATTGATCCTTATGCCTTTACTTATATTGATAGCCTATATGCCTTTTCGAGTTCGGGATAAGCTGGATGTATTAGGATTCGAATCGCGTGAGCAATTAGCCGAAGTTAATGCACACATGGTTGACGGTATACAGGGTATAAAAGAGATTGTTTCTTTTGGTCGATCTTCTCTAAGGCTGGAAGAAGTGGACCGGAATCAGAATAAATATGCATCTTTGAGGATAAAGTTCTTTCATATCTTAACTGTTCAAAGATCGTTAATTGAATCAGCTATGGGGCTAGGTGGCATTTTGGTTCTTGGGTTGGGGGCTTATTTGGTTACAATCGGAGATTTGTCAGTTTCATTTTTACCTCTGGTATCGATAATTGCATACACTGCATTTATACCGATTTCAGAGGTTGCCCAAGTAGGCCGTCAATTGTCAGACACAATTGGAAGCGCCCGCAGGATATTCAGAATACATGATGAGCCTATAACAATATTAGATGGACCAAGGACGCTTAGTTCTGAAAACAAAACATCCAAATCGCTGAATCGAGGCGAGTTGCAATTTAAAAATGTCACATTTAGATATATATCTGAAATGGATCCTGTGTTACAGGATGTCAATTTTGTATTAAATCCTGGAGAGAATCTAGCATTAATAGGGCGTTCTGGTGCTGGCAAGACTACCGCTGCACATCTGATTTTACGTTTCTGGGATCCGCAAACTGGTGCGATATCGCTAGATGATGTAGATATACGTAGCTATAAGCTGAATGATTTAAGAGATCAAATAGCCCTAGTATCTCAGGATACATATTTGTTCAACACGTCGATAAAAGAAAATTTGATGATGGCTCGACCGGATGCATCTGAGAGTGAAATTATTCAGGCTGCAAAAAGTGCTTCGGCTCATGAGTTTATAATGGATCTACCTGATACATACAATACTCTTGCAGGTGAAAGAGGGTTTCAGCTGTCCGGAGGTCAGCGGCAACGCATATCCATAGCTAGAGCGTTTTTAAAAAATGCACCAGTATTAATATTGGATGAAGCGACATCTCACTTAGACGCTGAAAGCGAATCGTTAATTCATCAATCCCTTGACACCTTAATGTCTGGTAGGTCAACAATAATAATCGCTCATAGATTGTCTACTATTAAATCTGCTGACAACATAATTGTTCTGGATGACGGAAAGGTGATAGAACAAGGAACTCATGATGTTCTGTTAAGTGGAAGCGGTCTTTATGCAAGTTTGGTTTCCAAACAAACTCAACGCACCACTCGGCCGAGTATATAAAAATGTGAAGCTGATCTCAAAATAAAAAAAGCAATGGAGAATGATTTATGAAGAATAAATATTTATTTATGGCTAGCATGGACGTTGAACCTAATAAACAGCAGGTTTTTGATGATGTCTATGACACTGAACATGTTCCTTATTTATCTGCAGTCCCAGGGGTTATATCAATTGCTCGTTTTCAAACCGAACCTTTGAGGATAGCGATTGGAGGTGAGATCAAAAATATTGTTATTGATGATCAACCTAAACATACGGCAATTTATGAAATTGAAAGCCCAGAAGTTTTGATTAGTAGCGAATGGAGCAATGCTGTTGAAAGAGGGAGTTGGCCAACTGAAGTGAGGCCTTTTACCAAGAATCGTAAGCATATCTTGTTGGGGGTCAACGAAAAGCAATAATTAGTCTAATATTGTGCTTGGATTTACATGTGTTTTCGAATTTGAAGATAAGTAAGGAGCTAAAGTTAGTTGTAATGTATGTTTTGCCATTTCAGCATCCATAAGTTCTTGTTTTCCTTCAATGATTGAATCGATAAATGCACCCGCTGCTCCATTAAACCCTTCCAGCCAATCAGAAGGCACGTTAAAGCTGTGAGTCTCGTTTCCTTTGAACAGCATAACCGGAGGCAGGTCATACATTTCCCCTGTACTGCGAGTCACCCAAATTGAACCTTTAGAGCCTTGAAATTCAAAGAAATCATCGACTGGGTAATACTTGCCTCTAATTTTCATTTCAGATGCATAAACGGATTCTAAAATACCAATGCAATTTTGGTTTTTATGTTTCCATATAACCGCAGCAGGGGCTTCAAGATAGAAATCATCAGTCTCAGAGATTATTGCGCTAACGGATTCCGCCTCACCAGCGATCCATATTGCAGTTGCAAACTTGTGCCATCCACTGTCGTAAAGTAATCCACCAGGATTGTCTTTAGGGTTTCCTCTCCATTTCATGGCATCTTCTGTTGGTGTTATTAATGAGTTCGGATCAAGTTTACCTAAAAAAGTTCTCATTCTTATCGAACTTAATTCGCCAATAGACCCGGATTCAATTAGCTTTTTAGCCTTTATTAAAGGTGGGTAATAAAGGAAATTTTCTGTGACTCTGAACATGGCTGCAGAATTATTTGCAACCTTGCCGACTGCATCAGCATCTGAGACTTTAGGTCCAATAGGTTTTTGGGTCGATACATGTTTTCCTGCGTTCAATGCATCGATGCTTTGCTGAGGGTGTAGGTGTGTGGGGGTCAGTAGTTCAACTGCATCTATTTTAGAGTCATTTAACACGTCTTCGTAATTTGAATAAATAATTGGATCTATGCCAATACTTTTAGCCGCCCCCCTGGCGCGTTCCGGCAAAGGATCACAAAGGGCGTAAATCTCACTTGAAGGATGTTTCAGATAACCCGGGAAAGTAACATATGAAATTGCTCCGCAACCTACTATGGCTATATTGATTTTTTTCATTTTAGCCCCAGATTAAATTCCTATTTGGTTAGATACTTAAGGCGTAAAAACTTCTGTGGTTGCCGTCATTCCTGATCCACTAACTCCAGCGGCACTATTGCCTCCTGCGACTATCACACGTCCATCGGATAAGATAGATGCACCAAACTCATATCTGCCAACCTCCATTTCTCCTGACATCATCCACTCTCCTGTTGCAGAATCCCATAATTCACCTGAGTCACGATTGCCAATTCCACCAATAACCAAAACTCTGCCATCGTTAAGCAGAATGGCCTGATGATCCGCCCTTGGTATATTTAAGCTACCAGTTTTAGTGAAAGACATATCAGTAGGATCCCAAACTTCAGCGATCATTCTTTTTCCATTGCCGCCAGCTATTAACACTCTGCCATCTTGCAGGAGAGTAGCTGTGTGCGATCTGCGACTAAGATTAAGTTCTCCAGCAGGAGACCATTCACCTGTTTCAGGATCAAATATTTCTGCTGATTTGTGGTAAGGAGGATCCACTTTTCCTCCTCCAGTCACCAAGACTCTACCGTCTTGCAGGAGAGTAGTGGTATGGGCAATTCTAGTGTCGATCATAGGTGCTGCCGAAGTCCATTCGTTAGTTTTTGGATCGAATATCTCAACAGTGTTCATAAGGCTATAGGCTTCGCTTCTTCCCCCTGCGACTAAAACAGTGCCATCATTTAATAGGACTGCATCCGTTGAGTCACGCTCTTCAATAAGAGGACTTATTTCAGTCCATTCTCCTGTTGCAGGATCCCAAATCTCTGTTGAATTAATGGCTTTGTTCTGTTCACCTTCGCCACCAGCAGCTAGAACTTTCCCATCGCTTAAAACTATTCCTATAGCATCAGCACGAGCAGTATTCATTTCTCCAGACATAGTCCAGGTGTCAGTATTGCCGTCAAATATCTCAGATGTGAAGTTATAATTGAGCCAAAAACCCGAAGATCCGTCGGTTCGACCACCAAAAATAAAAGCAGTTCCATCATTAAGCAAAACTGCGTTTAATCCAGATCTCTTTGCTCCCATATCTTCTGCGCGTCTGAATTCACCAGGTGACATGCTTACAGCTGCATCAGTTGGTTCATCTTTAAAACGATCTGCAGAAGTGTCAGCCGAATCACTTTTACTATCTGATTTACCATCACTAGTAGAACTTGATCCACCACAGTTTATGATGGCGATCATGGATATTATTAGTATTGTTAAAGTCAAAATTGGTCGTATCAAATTAAATCCCTCAAGGTTTAGTATTGTGTTCGAATCCAAATTCTACAACAAAATTTAATATCTACGCTATTTTGTTTTAGAATTTGCTTATTAGTAGAAATCTTTAATCAGGTATTATCGGCAGAATGATTTGGGACAACATTTCAGGTTCATGATAAACCGTCTGGTTTGCAATTTTTAAATCACTGTCACTATTTATGTTGTTTCCTGTATTCGTATTTCTGTCAAATCTCGGGAAATTTGAAGAAGATATATCGACTCTAATTTTGTGTCCAGCCTTAAATACGTTAGATGTTGGCCATAGGTCGATGTTAAATTCGTATATTTTATTCGGCTCAAGCAGTTCCAATTTTGCCGTGCTATTTCGATATCTTGCTCTTACAATACCATCGCATAAATTCAAGGCTCGCCCATCAGGATAAACGTCTACAAGTTTTGCAGTAAAATCTGTGTCGAGGCAGTCAGTAGATGCAAAAAGTTTAACTGTTATTGGCCCTGTGACCTCGACGGGTTTATCTAATTCTTCTGAGGTATACACAAGCACATCAGACCTTGCTTCAACCTCTCTCTGGTCGTAGGAACCCCACGGAATAATGTGAGGGTCGCAACAGTTGCACCCTCCTTTTGTAGGTACAGGAAACATGGGGTTATATGTAAATTGATCAGGAGTTTCTTTATTTGGCCTTACCGTAGATAAATTACCGCAGCCTGCAGCCGAATTGGCATCGCCATCTGAATGAAAATACCAAGTTGTGTAATTAGTGCGTTTCAATGGCCACTCGTACTCATCGCGCCATTTATTTGATCCCATAATAAATAGTTTAAGGGGTGGCTCAACTTCGGATTTATTTTCCACCCCTTTTAGCCAATGATCAAACCAAGCCAATTCGATTTCTAAAATGTCTATCGAAGCGGTTGCACTATAGTCGGTATTTCCAGCGTAGGTCAGTTTTCCTACAAAACTATGTGTCCAAGGACCAATTATTGCTCTTTGATATTTGCGTGCTAGCTCTGAGCCACCCTTCTCTTTCATGCCAACGAAATTATTAAGCGTCCCGGCAGTGAAAAAATCATACCAACCCCCAATTTGCAATATGGGTATTTTAATATCAGAATATCTTTCTTTTATTGCAAGTTTTTTCCAATATTCATCATAACTAGGGTGCTTCATCCAGTCGTCGTAAAAATGAAGTTTCTTACCAGCAAGTTTTGGCAGATCTTCTAATGGAAGAGTATGAAAAACTTGAGTCCAATCATATATATCTATATCTTGTGCTGTTCTTCCTCCCATTCGAAACGACCAGGTCGCAGTCCAACCAAGCTGCAAGGCGCCCCCTTGGTAATGAGGAGCTTCGTGTAAGTTGTCTCCGATTACACGTGGAACAATAGCTTTTAGATATTTACTGTTCATGGCGGCTGCTTGCCACTGAACATTACCCACGTACGATGGGCCATGCATTCCCACATTGCCATTACACCAGGTTTGCTTTCCTATCCACTCTATAGTGTCATAACCATCGTTAAACTCGTTAACCCAAGGCTCAAATATGCCGTCAGAATCAAATCTGCCACGTACATCTTGCGATACCACTACATATCCGTTTTGTGCAAAATATGTTGCGCTTTCAATAATTAGTTCGGGCATTTGATTATTGTATGGAGTTCTTATAAGAATTACGGGCCACGGACCAGTGCCAATTGGAAAGTATATATCCGATGAAAGGCTTACTTGGTCTCGCATGTTTGTTTTCACGTCATACTCAACTCTTAAGTTGGCTGGTTTAAATACTTGTACCATAATTGTTGACTCCTAAGATGATTTATTTGATTAATATACCGCCATCGATAGTAAGTTCGGCTCCAGTAATATAACTTGAGTCATCAGATGCTAGAAACACAACACCTTTAGCAATATCTTCGGACTTCCCCATACGACCCAGGGGAATAAGTTCCAAATATTCTGACACTCTCTCAACTCCATATGCGTCTCTGATCATATCTGTGTCGATAGCTCCAGGGTGTATAGAGTTGACCCTGATATTGTCTTTAGCAAATTCGAGAGCAGCTTCTTTTGTGTGAATTCTGACTGCACCTTTTGATGCGTGATAGGCAGCTGCCCATGGTTGGGCAATAATGGCAGATAACGAAGAGATATTTACGATAGCTCCACCTCCAGCTTTACGCATTTCGGGTAAAACCGCTTTAGTTCCCAGGACAATTCCCCACATATTGATGTCCATAACCTTATCCCACTCTTCTTTGGTTGTTTCCTCTATGGTGCTTAATGTAAGAATCGCCGCGTTGTTAACCAAGATGTCTAATTTGCCATATGTTGTAATAGCAAGTTTTACAGCGTTTCTCCAGTCAACTTCATTTTGCACGTCCAAGCTAACATATTTTGCCGAACCTCCACTATCTTCTATTTCATTTGCAACCTCTTCCCCTTCATCGTCTAATATATCTCCAATAATTACTGACGCTCCTTCTTTGGCAAACAGCTTTGCTTCAGCGGCGCCTTGTCCGCGTGATCCACCGGTAATTATTGCAACCTTCCCTTTCAGTTTCATTTATAGACTCCCATCTTAAAGAAAGAATTAATTCTGTGCGTGAATTAAAAGATTCATTTAACCATCATCGGAGACTCTATTGATATACAATTAAATAAGTCTCTGGGGGAATAATAAAGGAAGTAAATTTATAATGTCCATTTTGTTAGGCGATTTCACAATGCCTCTTCACCGCCCAGGCATGTCAGCGTGGAGTGACACTTTGGATATGGATATAGAGCGACTCTCAATGTTAGACGAGCTGGGCTACAGCGAAACATGGTTGGGGGAACATTACACTTCTCGATGGGAAAATATCCCTGCACCGGATTTAATTATTGCCAGACTTATTCCGGAAACAAGGACGATGAAATTATGTACGGGAGTTACGTGCATGCCTAACCACAACCCCTTTCATCTTGCCCATCGTATTGCTCAATTAGATCAGATGTTAAAAGGCAGGTTTATGTGGGGAGTGGGTCCAGGTGGATTTCCTGGAGATATTCAAGCTGCCGGGTTTGATTTGGACTCAACGGACCATCGAAAAATGACTTCAGAAGCAATAGATACAGTGCTCAAACTTTGGGATAAACCTGATCCAGGTCGGTACAAAAATGAATTTTGGGATTTTACTATTACGGAGCCATTGGAAGATATTGGGATGTCATTTCATATAAAGCCATATCAAAATCCTCATCCTCCAATTGCTGTTGCTGGTTCTAGACCAGATTCTAAAACATTAGAAATGGCCGGTAAAAGAGGATGGATTCCTATGTCCATTAATTTTTTGCCAACAGCTGCACTTAAATCACAGTGGTTATCTGTTGAGAAGGGTGCCAGGGATGCAGGAAAAGAGCCACCTAGCAGGTCCTCTTGGCGCATAGCTCGAGACGTTCTTATTGGTGACACAACAAAAGAAGCCCGTAAAGAAGCGATAGAAGGTTCAATTGGCGTTGCATATGAGGAATATTTTCTGCGTATTTTGTCTAAAATTCCAGGTCGTATTCAGCAGCTTAAAATAGACCCTGAAATGCCTGACAGAGACGTCACTTTAGAATACTTAGCAGACAACATATGGCTGGTTGGTAGCGCTGATGAAGTGGAAGAGAAAATCCGACAACTCTACGCTGAAGTGGGTGGTTTTGGATATTTAGTTACCATAGGACATGAATGGAACCCAAAGGAGTTTTGGCAAAATTCTCATGAAGTTCTTTCCAAAGAAGTTATTCCGCGCCTTTCCAATCTCTGATCGGTACTGTTTCGATTGGATCTAAACTTATTAAAAACTGACTCTAGCCGACAACATTTTATGGGACTTTATAAATAACTAATCACTCGTGTTTCAAGAAATAAAATTAATTAAAACTTTATATAATATTTTTCTTAATCAGCCAGTTGATGTTGGAAGAATACAGAGGCAAGGTCTTTTGTCGATGAAAATTGCTCAAACCTTTGCATTAAGACCTGATGTCCTTTCATTGGAGCGATGTCAAGAGTTATCAGAATTATTTTCTAATACCAAGCCAGTGGATAAAGAAACATTTAAAGACCTGCTTGCAAAGAGTGTGAATTCAGGTTGGCATAATAGTTTTGAACACATTAGTGATGTGTCTTTAGCATCGGCGTCTATTGGTCAAGTTCATGAAGCAACACTTAAAACAGGAGAGCAAGTAGTAATTAAGTTAGTACGAGATGATTGGGAGAGGGCTTTCAGAAGAGACATCATTGCGGCAGAACGAATATTAAAAAGTATTTTGTTTATTAGACCCCAATTGCAACAAGTAGCAGATCCATTAGGTGCATTGAAAGTAATAGAATTGAACACGTTAGCCGAACTGGATTTAAATAATGAAATAGATGGACAGGCGAGCCTGATAGCTGAATCTAAAGCCTTGAATCAACAAGTAAATCTAGATCATGTTGCATTTCCACACATATATCAGGATCTTTCTAATACCAGAGTTATGGTTTCGGAGAAAATTGAAGGTATGACAATAGAGCAATTGATTAGATCTGACAAATTAGAATATGAAGATATGCTTCGAGTGTTCCAGGCCGTAGGGTCTTTTATATTTGGAGCAGGAGTTTTTCACGGTGATCCACACAGTGGAAATATCATGCTGGGTAAAAATAAGATTTGGTTTCTAGACACAGGTGTTATTGGAAGAGTAGACAAAATTGTAAGTAATGGCCTCTTGAAGTTCTTTGATTCGATTACTCAATATGATTATGAAAAAGCAGTTAATTCACTAGCGGGTATGTCATCAATCACAATTGATACCATTGAATTAAAAACCAGATTAGAACAGATCTATTTTGGATTTGAAATTGCTACTGCAGAAGAAGCAAGTTTCACACAAAAGATGATGGAAACTATAAAAGCAGCGGTTAATGCCGGAATGAGTTTTCCAAAAGGCATGTACCCGATCATTAAAAGCATGATGTATTTAGATGGCATGGTTTTGAGGTCTCATCCTAGGGCTAATTTGATGCAGGATATAAGGCCATTTATAAAGGAGTTCATAAAATTAGATGGGGAATCTAATTTGAGCTGATATCTTCAGCTATTAATTTACTTGTAATTCCAGCAGATTCGAATATTACCGGTAATCCACTTCCTGGGTGAGTGCCCCCTCCCACAAGGTATACGCCTTCGCAGTCCTCAAATCTGTTTCTTGGCCTTAGATACAACATTTGCTTTAAATTGTGAGATAAATTAAAAGTCGAACCCAAATGAATGTTGTACTGATTTGACCAGTCAGCAGGTGTGATTACTTTTTCATAAACTATTCTGTCTTCCAAATCGTCAAAACCGACTTTCTCCAATTCTTTTATTATGAGGTTCCGGTAGTTATTTTTACTTTCGGCCCAGTCAATATTTTCATGTTCGTGTGATACAGGAACTAAAACATATAATGTGCTACTTCCTGTAGGAGCTAATGAAGGATCAGTAACACATGCATTTTGCACATAGAATGAAGGTAATTCACTAAGTACATGTCGGCGTTCAATATCTTCTAGGTTACTCTTGTAATCCTCAGCAATGTATACATTATGATGAGGTACATCATATCTGCCTTTTATCCCAAGATATAACATAAATGTTGAACAGGAAAACTTTTTATTTTCGATTTTATGATCTTTCCATCTGCTTCTTTCTTTGTTTGGTATTAGTGTCTTAGCAGCCCTTGCAAAATCTGCATTGATAACAATCGCATCTGCTTTATAGTCTCCCGTTTTTGTTCTTACCCCAGTTGCTTTATTTTCGTTGAAAAGAATTTTTTCAACTGGCTCGTTTAATTTAATTTCAACACCGTTATCGGTAGCTACTTGAGCCAGTACTTTTGTGATCTCGTTACAACCGCCTTTCGGGTGAAAAATACCATACTCGTATTCAATAAATGAAAGTATAGAAAATAAACTAGGACATACGAATGGAGACATTCCTAAATATTTGGACTGAAAACTGAAAGCTAACCGTATACGCGGATCTTTAAAGAATCGTTTCAGGTATGTATCAAGGCTCTGGTGTGGTTTAACCATTGGTAGTAGTTTGAGTAAGCGGGGGGACAGTAATGAAAAAATATTTAAAAATGGATTAGTTAGGCAAGGTTCCATTTTTCTAAGTTTTTCACGGTTTTCGTCCATAAATTTACTGAAACCCATTGCATCTTCAGGCGCGAAATTCTTTATTTGATCGCTCATTACTTTTATGTCGTTTGTAGCATCAATGTGCCCACCCGATTTAAAAATTATTCTGTACTGCGGGTCGAGTCTCTCCATCTCTATTTCGTCCATTAGATTAAGACCAACGGATTGAAAAATCTTTTCTAGAGCTTGTGGGTAAAGAAAAAACGTGGGACCTAGATCAAATTTAAACCCATTTTCAGTTATAGATGAAGTCCTTCCGCCAATCTTGTCGGATTTCTCTAATATCGTTATGTTGGCTCCGGATTTGGCTAGTAGAATGCTTGTTGCTAGTCCGCCTGGTCCAGCGCCTATGATAAATATACTTTTATTTGTTACCATGCGTTTAACTTGTTAATAATGAATAGTGTTCTTTTTGATTATATAAAATCTCCCACAATAAATTTTTTAGAACACACTGGTATATACGATGGATAATAAATTTACTATACGATTAGCGCGCATAGAAGATGCGAAAAAACTTGCAGAGTTTTGTGAAGCACGAATGGGTGTAGATAATGAGCCCATTCAGCAAGAGAAACTGTTGCCTGGAGTATCTGCACCTATCAAAGATTTGTCAAAAGGCATGTATTTAGTTGCAACAGAAGCACATAAAAGCGAACTAA
>PAAV01000021.1 GCA_002699485.1 Chloroflexota bacterium
GTGTGGAAACGGGATACGCTGTTTCGTTTCATTTGGCGTTAATATCGGATTGCTTGAAAGGGATTCAGCTTCGTATTCGGTTGAAACAGCCTCTGGTACTCTGGAGGTTACTCCCATTTGGCAAAATGACCAGATGGTAGCGGCATCAGTAAATATGGGACAGCCAGGATTTCTAAGTTCAGAGGTGCCATTTGTTTTAGAAGGCTACGATGCAGTAGAGGACCATGATTTAGAAATTGACGGTCAGCATTTTGCTGTATCAGCCCTGTCTATGGGAAATCCACACGCTGTTACAATCCTTGATACCCCGATCAGCGGCTTTGATTTAGCTCAGATAGGACCAAAGATTGAAAACCATCCCATGTTTCCTGAACAAGTGAATTTTGAAATTATCAATATATTGAATCGGGATTCAATTGCCTTAAGAGTTTGGGAGCGAGGTTCTGGCCAAACTCTGGCGTGTGGCACGGGAGCATGCGCAGCAGCTGTAATCGCCATCAAAAAAGGTCTTGTTAACAACAAAGTTACTGTTAAATTGCCTGGAGGGGATCTTGAAATACACTGGGAAAATAACTCCGATGTATATATGAAAGGCCCTATTGCAACAGTTTTCCAAGGTAGATACGACCTAAACTAAACACAAAAAGAGGATTTATATGAAGTTTGCTCAGCGCATCAATAAGGTTCCGCCATATCTCTTCGTTGAGATCAGTCGAAAAATAGCCAAAAAGAAGGCTGAGGGTTCTGATGTCATAAGTTTCGGTATTGGGGACCCGGACCTACCTACACCCGATTCAATAATAGCCAAACTATCTGAAACATCTCTTGATTCAGCAAACCATCGCTACCCCGAGACCGATGGATTACCCGAATTACGCCTTGCTATGGCAGAATGGTATCAACGCCGGTTTGGAGTAAAACTTAACCCTGATACTGAAATATTACCTTTAATAGGGGCCAAAGAGGGAATAGGGCATGCATCTTTGTGTTTCATTGACCCTGGTGATATTGCTCTGGTTCCAGACCCAGGATACCCGGTTTATTCTGTTGGCACCTGGTTTGCAGGCGGAGAATGTGAATGGATGCCGCTAACTTCAGCCAACAACTGGCTGCCCGATCTGTCAGCAATTTCAGATGAAACAGCCTCCAAAGCCAAAGTAATGTGGATAAATTATCCAAACAATCCAACCGGAGCTATCGCTGATCAGTCATTTTTTGATAAAGCAATCGAGTTCGCTCTTAAACATGACATCGCTTTACTGCATGATGCAGCCTATACGGAAACATATTTCGATGAATATAAACCGATAAGTATGTTTAACTGCTCAGGAGCAATGGAAGCCGGCATCGAATTTCACTCATTATCCAAAAGTTACAATATGACCGGCTGGAGAGTAGGTATGGCAGTAGGGAACCCTGACATGATTCAGGCTTTGATGACAGTTAAATCCAACCTTGACTCCGGTATACCTCAGGCCATCCAGTATATGGCGATTGAAGCAATGAATATGACTGACAATCAGGTTCGTGAACGTAACGATGTTTACGAATCAAGAAGAAATAAAGTTGTAGAAACCTTAAATTCTATTGGGATCGAACTAGATCCGCCAAAAGCAAGTTTATACGTGTGGGCGCCTGTGCCAGCTGGATACGATTCAGCGAGTTTTACGTCTCTACTACTTGATGAAGCAGACATCGTCGTTACTCCCGGAAATGGATATGGTCCTTCCGGAGAAGGTTATATCAGGCTTTCACTGACGATAAACGACGTAGATATGGCACGCGGTCTTGATCGTTTAAAATCACTGGAGATTCCAAAGAAGTAATGGAGTTAAACTCATAGCCCGAATTAGAAACCGAAGACAGCCCGGAAAAGATCGTTTGGTATACACGAAACAGGATACGGAACGAGTTTTACTTGTGGGAGTTGATCTTTACGGGAACAAAACCCAGCTGTCTATCCAGGATTCAATCGACGAGTTGGGAGAACTGGCCTTAAGCGCCGGTGCAGAAGTGATAGGAGCTTTAACTCAAAAATTAAGGCGCTACAGCCATTACTATCTGGGTCAAGGAAAACTTGAAGAACTAAAAGAATTAATTATTGAAAATTCTATCGGTACTGTAATCTGCGATGACGAGTTAGATCCCAACCAGCAACAAAACCTAGAGAAGGTTTTAGAAAAAGTAAAAGTCATAGATCGAACAGCACTGATATTAGACATTTTTGCTTCTCGTGCCCAAACGCGCGAAGGCCGGTTACAGGTGGAATTAGCACAACACGAATATTTACTACCACGATTGGCTGGCCAGTGGAGCCATCTTGAGCGCCTAGGTGGAGGGATTGGTACAAGAGGTCCCGGAGAGACTCAGATCGAAACCGATCGAAGATTAATTCGTAACAGGATTATAAAGCTTAAGAAAGAGTTGAAATCAATACGTACCCATAGAAATTTGTATCGGGAGCGCAGAAGAAGAAGTGGAGTAGACGTAGTTGGCCTGGTTGGCTACACCAATGCGGGAAAAAGTACTTTATTAAATACCCTGACTAAAGCCGGAGTCGCAGCAGAGGATAAACTTTTCATGACCCTTGATCCGGTTACCCGAAAACTTCAATTACCAAATTCAAAACAAATTCTTATAACTGACACAGTCGGATTCATACAAAAGCTGCCTACAACACTTGTGGCGGCATTCAGAGCAACTCTAGAAGAGATAGGTGAAACCTCTGCGATTCTCCACGTTGTGGATATTACTCACCCTAATGCAGCACAGCACGTCAGTGTCGTGACAGAGGTTCTAAAAAACTTAGGTGTCAATCAGAGTAAAAGTATAATAATTCTAAATAAGGTAGATCTGCTTTCATCATCAGCCAGTATTGAAGATATTTCTATCCTGGCTCCAACGAGAATTGATAATGATGATGGTACACCCGTGAACATCGTATCTGCTAAAAACGGAACAGGAATATCAGAATTGTTGAATTCCATACAAACAATCTTAGAGGACTAAAATAGTCTCAATCCATGTTTGAACCACCACATACATTTATCGCCTGACCTGTTATATTTTTTGAATATTCACTAGCCAGAAAAACAGCGAGATTACCTATATCTTCCGGGGTCTGATCTCGTCCAAGAGGAATTGTTTCAGCCACCAGAGAATCATATATCTCCCGTGGCGTCATATTGGTATATTCCGGTTGATTACTACCTGCCTGCTCCTCAATGGAGATAGCCATGGGTGTCCAAACAAATCCAGGGCAAATCGCATTAACATTTATATTAAATTTGGCGTATTCAAGAGCAGATGATTTAGTCAGACTAATCGTTCCGGCTTTCGAGGCCATATATGCTGGATTTGAAGGAGAACCTATCTTGCCACCAACTGACGCTACATTGATTATTTTTCCATAGGAGTTTTTCTTCATGTAGGGGACAACTGCTTTCGTTACAGTTGCCACCGCTTTTAGATTAACTTCGTAAGTGATGTCCCAGTCTTCTGGTTCTGACAAACTCCGACCGACGAAACCTGGCGCGGCCCATACACCAGCATTGTTAACGAGGATATCGATAGTTTTAAACCTTTGGATAGTTTCTGCAAGCATCGATTCGACGGATTCGAGTTTAGTTACGTCTGTTTGAGAGGCATAAACTTCATGGCCATTTTTAATAAGCTTATCGGCAAATATTTCTGCTTCACCTAGTGATATGTCCGCGATTACGACTTTTGCGCCGTGTATAACAAACTTATCGACAACGCCTGCGCCAATGCCTCTGCTGGCGCCAGTAACGATAGCTACTTTATTTAACAGGTCCAATTTCTAACCTCTTCAGGATTTTCATACTCATATAACAGATCGGGTCAATGTGTAGTGAACACACATTCTCCAAGCTTAAGTCCGCCGTAGAGAAGTTTTTTCGCTTTGATAGTCTAATTTATCGATAGTTGACCGGAAATGCACCAAAAAATAGCTGTCTTGGGTAAAGTGGGGGAGTTTCTCTATAAAATTTCGCTGTTCGGCAGTACTCATTTTTGTCTAACTTATCGGTTCGCACTATATATATTATGTAAAGTTGTGTGTATATTTATTTTAGTTCCTTATGCCTGAAACATGTTGTGATGTGGTCATTGACGAATCCAGCTGCCTGCATAAAGGAATACACTATTGTAGGCCCGACAAATGAAAAGTTTCTCTTTTTTAATTCTTTACTAAGGTTTTCTGAGTCGACGGTATATGCAGGAATTTCAGCAACGGACTTGTATTGGTTTACTATTGGCTGTCCATCGAAACGATCCCAAAGAAAATTTTCGAAGCTTCCGTATTGATCTATAACTTCTAAAACCGCTCTTGCATTTTGGATTGAAGCCTCTATTTTTAAGCGATTTTTTATGATCCCGCTATCAGACATAAGCCTGTTAACTTCTTTTGCTCCGTAAGAGGCTATGGCATAAGGATTAAACTGTGACATAGATTTGCGGTAGTTATCGCGCTTTTTCAGTACCGTTATCCAACTAAGCCCAGCCTGAACCCCCTCCAAAATAAGAAATTCAAACAATTTTATGTCATCATGCAAAGGACTACCCCATTCTGTATCATGATATTTCATATACAGGGCGTCTGTTGCTGCCCAGTCACATCGAGTCATTAAAGCTTCCATTTACACAGTTACGTTAATAACATTGGTGTTATTCAGAGTTTTCAGTATCTGTATCTCACTGATCGCGGTTTCATTCTTTACGCAAACAACATTTAACCCCAACTCAGCCATGTTTTCACCCGTTGCATCGTCAGCTATTACGACTACCTTGCCATCATGTAAAGCACTGGCCGCACCCACAATAATGGGTAGCTTCACCTGATTGATTTGATCTGTTTCATTAGCCATGCCGAGAAGAATTACCGCGGATTGACATGCTTTTAAATCAATATTTACTTTACCCATAAATCTGTTCTTCTCTAGGTTGCTTAGATCTACTATTTGAAATGCAATGTTAAACTCGTACAGCAAATCCTCGACCACCTTTAAAAGATGCAGATCCCCAAAGTGCCCAATGAATACCCTGTTTGTTTTATCTGAAGTTATACTGGAGTCATCTGCATACTCTGTATTATCTACAATTTCGTCAGCCTTAATGGCTGTTTGATTCTGTAAAGCCGCACTGAGATTAACATACATCTCACCCTTTACTTTTCTGATTATATTGGCATGCAATCCGTTTGCCACAATGGTTTCGTAGCACTCTCTTGAAAGGTCTTGATCTATCTGATGATCTCTTTCCAGGATATTTTTCGCATATCCTTCTTCTGGTAGTTGCTTTCCATCCATGCGCTGATAAAAATCCCTGAATACATCAGGTTTGATAGAACATTCAACTAGAGCATGCTGATATTCATCTGGATTCTTTGAAGACACAATAGATTTCCCTAACTCAGTCAAGGAGATAGTCGGATCGTTATAGCCACCATTAGTGATTCCATACCTGGCAGATGAGTTCAATTTAATGATAAATCCACTGCTTTTAGGAGTGGTATTCAGAGCCTTCGCGAGCAGAAACCGGTCCATTGGCAAACCTGAGTTAGCTTCCTGTATTGTTTCCCCTACTATTTGAGCTTGTTTCAGCTGATGGAACGGATAGCTTCGGCGTTTGGCCACTTTTTTGTTGTTTTTTAAAAACTTTTCCATCAATTAATATACTCGACTACAACCTCAGTTAATTCATGCAGTTCGCTCACTTTATCTAGCAGCAATTCATTGAGTCAATAGTTTATCTGTCTTAACCCCGCTTTCTTGAAAAGTTTTCTGGCGTTAAGAAAAGTTTTCCATTGATCCATATTAGAGGTGTTAGTGACAAAGTTGATTAAGAAAGTTTTGGCTGAACCTATGACAGTGTTTATATCATGCTAAAATTTGAGGTAGCAGATTCAATAAATAGAGGTGTTACTTTCTATGATTTTAGCCACAACAACATATAAAAAGAACCGTATCCTTATATTGTCTCTTGTTATTACTTTAATGGCTTTTGCTTTAATTAGTTGTGATATAGAAGTAGAGCGTGACGCTCCTGAAAGCGGAGTCGATACGAACAACCCTGACATAATTGGAGATGACAATTTAGGATTCACAGAATCTGTTTTCCAAGGAGAACCTTTGGATGCGCCGTCAGATGTGGCTAAAGAACTGAGAATTATATGGGAGGCATGGGCAATCCTCACAAAAGACCATGTTGACCGTGCTGAGCTTGACCCTAGAACTATGTCTGAGGCAGCTATACGCGGTATGCTCATTGCGTTGGGAGATCCACATACTAACTATGTGCCTCCCGAAGCTTTTGCTATTGACTCAAATGACATTTTTCAAGGTGAGTTTGAAGGTATTGGAGCCCATGTGTCCATGAATCGCAATGGCGTGCTAATAATTGTAGCTCCTATTCAAGGTAGTCCCGCAGAGAAGGCTGGTATCCGTCCTGGAGACCAAATTCTGGCAGTAGATGGAGCTTCATTAGAGGGGTTTACTGTTTTACAAGCTGTCAGCCTGATCCGTGGCCCCAAGGGCAGTACCGTAAAGCTTCTGGTTAAACACTTAGGCGCCTTAGATCCTGTAGAAGTCGAGATTATAAGAGGGACCATTCCTTTAGTAAGCGTTTTGGTTCGCAGCCTTCCGGAAGATCCCGTTGCGCATTTACGAATAACCAACTTCCATGACAACACAGCTGGCGAGCTCGTGAGTGCCCTAGATAAAGCAATTGCAAATGGAGCAGATGGCTTAATTCTTGACGTTAGAGATAACCCTGGAGGAACATTGCAGTCAGTTATAGATGTCTCTAGTAAGTTTTTAAATAAAGACATGTTAATCGCATATCAGATTGATGCATCGCAAAAGAGAACTGATTGGACCGTTAAAGGCGATGGAGATTATTCAACCATACCGATGGTGCTATTGAGCAATTCGTTCAGCGCGAGCGCTTCTGAAGTCTTAATTGGAGCATTGCAAGATAATAATAGAGCTAAAGTCATTGGAGATGTATCATTTGGTAAAGGAAGTGTGAATATGCTCAGGCCTTTAAGTAATGGTGGAGGTATGTTCGTGACTACCTCACGTTGGTTTACTCCATCAGGGAAGATGATACAGGGTGTTGGGATTTCGCCAGATATTGAGGTAACAGCAACCGACCCCACTGATGCTGACATATTACAATTAGAGGCAGCTTTCAAAGAGATACAAAAGCTGATAGAGGAAAAGGCGACGGCTGGCACCCTGAGTAGGATTTAACTGTTCGAGATTGATATATGGAAAGTCATAACATATCGATAAACCGAAAAGCCAGGTATAACTATGAAATACTAGAAACCTATGAGGCTGGGCTAGTTTTAACTGGAACTGAGATTAAATCTATACGATCAGGTAACGCCAACATGGCAGATGCATACGCTCATGCTGATGGCGGAGAATTGTGGTTACGTAATTTGCACATAGCACACTATGCTGCTTCAAGTTCAAATCACCACCCTACCCGCACACGAAAACTCCTATTACGACGCAGTCAAATAATAGAACTGACTCATAATATAGGAGCGAGAGGTCTAACTGTTGTCCCTTTGAAGCTGTACTTGAAAAACGGCTTAGCAAAAATTGAGCTTGCCCTTGCAAGAGGTAAAAAACGTTATGACAAGAGACAAACGATAATTGAACGAGATCGAAAGCGCGAAGCAGATAGAGCTATAAAAAACAGAAGGATTTAGATTTAAACTAGCAAGCACAATGTCTTACTAGTTTAAATCTATTCCTAAACTTTAAGACAATTAGTCTAGCTAACTCTTTTTACTTCGATTGACTCACCAGGAGCTAATGCAACTCTTCGTACATTAATTCCTAATTTAAGTAACCAGTATCCCAAAGTAGCTTTACTAACGCCAAACTGTTCAGCTGTAGCGGTTAAGCCTTGCTCAGTGACCAGCTCAGGTAACATTTTCTCTAGCGGGCGTTGGAATCTCTCCTCTACCGCTACCATTTTTTTTGTTTTTCTATTCACCTTTGACTCCTCCTCATCGGTGTAATGTACACATGCTAACTATGCTTTAATACAGTGTCAATGTATTATTCAACTCTTTTCTGATTTTTTTCTAATATCTTTCAAAACTTTTCAACAAGACTTGTTTGAAACAAAAAGTAATAAATGTTTAAATATTTGTCAAGTATTGCTTTGAGCTTAATATACATTTCTTACACGCTAAATTTATGTGTCAAATATATTAACTTGTTACCTGGATATCCTATATAATATCTGGTATGAATCTAGCCTTTATAAATAAAGTAAGGCGAAATCACGCTATAGAGCATGCAACTGTTGCTGTAATGGCAGAACAAGGCTTACAAGGCTTTATAGCTGGCTACGCCACTAATAATGGGTTCTGGCTCTTTTCCAAGGCACCAAACCCAGAAGTAAAGATTGCTACCGTAAATGCCCTCGAACGCCTGTATAAAGGGGAAAACAGCCTGTCTGTTTCTAAAAATTGCGGAACAAATATTGCTTTGACAGTTATTATGACAGATCTCGCATTTCAACTATATAGAAGAATAACTAAGTCTAAGTCACCCGATTTAGGGCCTAGAATCCTTATTGCTGCAGCTTCAATAGCTATTTCCAACCCTTTAGGCTTAAAAATACAGCAGTATTTCACTACCCTATCTGATGTCAAGCAAGTTAGAATTGTAGGTGTTGACACCTATAAGTTAGGTAAAATGTTCCTTCACAAGGTTCATACAACTGAAAATCCATCTTAAAATGCATTTTTTCGTAGCTTGAGCTACAGTCAGAAAGAATTTTGCCTAAAACTTAATCAACAAAGTGCCCCAGTAGCTCAGTCGGATAGAGCAACTGCCTTCTAAGCAGTGGGTCGCGGGTTCAATTCCTGCCTGGGGCGCCAACCCAGCTTTCTATCTATTATTTAACCGAATAAACCAGTATATATTCGCGTGTCATTTATGACATTTCACCAAACTTACACGTAAAGTTAGCCAGCCTACACGCGCTTTAATGCTTTTTGTGCTAGATAAAACGTAATTTCAAGTTTTAACCTTAATTACTTGTATGAATTAGTCTTTTTGTTTAAGTGATTTTCCTATTCTCAATAGGTTTTTATAACCCTTGCCAGTGATATAGTGTATTAATCGAGATATTATTGAAACATGGAGCTATTTAATGCCAAACCGGTTGTCTTTAGAGACTAGCCCATACCTTCTACAACATAAAAACAATCCTGTTGACTGGTTCCCTTGGAGTGAAGAGGCTTTAACTGCAGCAAAGGTGCTGGATAAACCAATATTGTTAAGTATCGGGTATTCTGCTTGTCACTGGTGTCACGTGATGGAGAGAGAATCCTTCGAAAATGCAGGTATTGCGGTTTTAATGAATGAAAACTTTATCAACATAAAAGTTGATCGAGAAGAAAGACCTGACTTAGATTCTATTTATATGAGCGCGGTACAAAGTATCGCCGGTCATGGAGGGTGGCCATTAACCGTTTTTTTAACTCCTGAAGGTAAACCATTCCATGGTGGCACTTACTTCCCTCCTGTTGACAGGCAAGGAATGCCTGGTTTTCCAAAAGTATTAGAAGCAGTATCAAACGCATATAAAAATCAAAGAGAACAAATTGAATCAGCATCCGATCGTCTTGTAGATCACATTAAGGCATTTACTAAGTTCCCTGACTCAGAGTTAGAAATATCGGACAACATCTCTAAAACGGCATATGAGGACATCGAATCACAGGTGGATATGATTCATGGAGGCCTAAAGGGCGCACCTAAATTCCCTCAACCGATGATTTATGAATTCCTTCTTAAGCATCACGTCAGGACAAATCATGCTGAATCTTTAAGCATAGTTACTAAAACTCTCGATAAAATGGCGTATGGCGGCATATACGATCATTTAGGAGGTGGTTTTCATCGATATTCCACAGATGCCGTATGGCTGGTGCCTCACTTTGAAAAGATGCTTTATGACAATGCTCTACTAGTAAGGTTATATCTGCATGCTTATCAGGTTACAGGTAAAGATCTCTACAAAAATGTAGTTGAAGAGACGTTAGCATATGTAATAAGAGAGATGACTTCTGTCGAAGGTGCGTTTTTCTCGTCCCAAGATGCTGACAGTGACGGTATAGAAGGCCAATACTTTGTTTGGACAGTCGATGAAATACAAGAAATTTTAGATCCGCATTTAGCAGACGATATTACTAAATATTATGATGTATCCTCCAAAGGTAATTTCGAAGGTAAATCTATACTTAATCTTGTTTCCCAGGAATATAACGAGTCTAAATACAAATTAATAAAAGATACTTTAATAAAGGCTCGCGATCCGTTATTAAAATCCCGTAATAAACGAGTCTGCCCGGAAACCGACAATAAAATACTCACTGCATGGAATGGTTTAATGATAAGTGCCTTTGCGGAAGCATCAATCATTCTAAATAACCAAGTTTATGCTGATGCAGCTGAGAGATCTGCTGCATTCATATTAAATAACTTAATGAACAAAAACAGGTTATTACGCACATTTAAAGATGGTAAATGTAAACTTAACGGATATCTTGAAGACTATGCTTTCTTTGTTGAAGGTTTGTTAGAACTTCATGAAACTACGTTAAACCCATCCTGGTTAAACCATGCTGTAAATTTATCAAAAACCATGATCAATTTATTTTGGGATACTAAAACAGAACAATTTTATGACACTAGCATCGATCATGAAGACCTAGTAATACGGCCTAGGGACATTGCAGACAACGCGATTCCTTCCGGTGCATCTACTGCGTGTAAAGTGCTATTGAAACTCGCTGTCTATCTTGATGATGACAAAATGAGAGATATAGCCAGACTATCGATCGAATCTGCCATGCCCTTAATAACTAAAGCTCCAATTGCTGCTGGAGAATGGCTAAATTGCATTGAGTTTCATATTGATGGTTCAAAAGAAATTGTTATAAACGGTGATTTCAATCATCAAGGCACCAAGCGTCTCTTATCAGAAGTTTACCGAAGCTTTGTTCCGAATAAAGTAATATTGGGCATTAACGGAGATGCCGCTTATGATAATTTCCCTCTTGCAGCATCAAAAAATATGCTAGACGGGAAACCAACGGCGTATGTATGTAAAAACTATACCTGTGACCTTCCAGTAAATGAACCTACTGATTTGTTCAAAAGATTAACTAATCAGCAGTAGTTTTCCCTTCACGCCCGTCCCATCTAGCAAACAAAGTATTTTTGACAGAAAGCAAGATTAACTTAACATCTAAAGCAATACTCATGGTTTCTATATACTCAGTATCTAATTTAATCTTTAAATTGTTTTCATCTTCTTTGTTATACACTTGAGACAATCCAGTCAAACCAGGTGCTACTTTCAGACGATCACCAAAACCTTGAATTTCTTTCTCCAAAAGTTCTTGCTCGCGACATGGAAGCGCACGGGGTCCAACTAAACTCATATCCCCTACCCATATAGATAATACTCCAGGCAATTCATCCATAGCTGTTTTTCTCAGAAATTTCCCGACTGGGGTAATCCTGGGATCGTTTGAAGATGTCCATACCGATCCTATATTTTCAGCATCCTGAACCATTGTTCGAAACTTTCTATACAGAAAAGGTTTATTATCTTTACCTGCCCGATATTGAGAGTAAAATACTGATCCTCCATCTCCGAGTTTTATTAATAAAGGAATGCTAGTCCACAGCAGTATCCACATCGGGGCCAGTAATAAATGGCTGGTAAGTAACACTATTAAATCGAATGCTCGTTTGTATGGAATTCTAATTTTTTTCATACTCAACAACTATTTCAGTAAACTTTCTGATTTCATTAGCCCGATCAAAAACCTCTGATGCTTGGCTGGCTGCAACTGACATTTTATCAAGCGTATTACTCTCTTTTAAGGCAATTATCTGCTTCGACATTTCCAAGGCATCTTTTGTGCTCGCCACCACACCACATTGATACTCCTTTATAATTTTAGCAACGTCACTTGTGTCTGGCACATTAGCAAAAATTGGTTTTTCTGCCTTGAGCGCTGAGTATAATTTACTTGGCAATACCAATCCTTCTAAGCCTGTTTTAATGGAGATAAGGTGCAGGTCAGCTGCTGAATAAACATGGCTCAATTCATCATAAGGATAAAAATCAATAAACCTTATACTGCCTACATTTTTCGCGTAATCCATTAACTCAGTTTTCATAGCACCTTGTCCAACGAATACTAACCCTATTGATCGATCTCCTAAGTCTTTGAAAGCGTCAATAATCAACTTAAAATTCCCAACATAGCCCAAGTTGCCAGCATGAATTGCAACAAAATCATAGTTTTTACGAATTTCTCTAATTATGTTTGTTCCGTCCGTTTTAGGTGATGGGAACTCAACAGAGCCTGATCTAATTACATGAATTTTATTTGCTTCAATTCCCTTTGAAGACACGAGCAAATCCTTCATGTCTTCGCCTATCACAATTATAGAGTCGCAGTACTTCAGCAAAAGTACATTGAAGAAGTTCCATATTCGAGCAATCAACTTTGGTATGGGAAATCCAACGGCATAAGCAAGGTCTGGATGAAGATCCTGTATAAAATAAATGAAAGTCGACCGTCGAAAAAAACTTATTATTGCAGCGGCAAATCCTGCAATTGGAGGGTCGGTCATAGAAATCACGACATCTGGTCGAGGATTAATGAGCACACCTCTTATAACGGTTAATATCAAATAAGTTACATAATTTAAAACGCGGCCCAACAAAAACCCTCTGTCGTAACTTGTAGAACCTACCCTATCCACCCGAACATGATCCATAAACTCAGTTTTCGAAAAATAGAATCCGTGTCTGAATTCAGGGTTGTAAGAAGGCCTTCCTGAAAGCACAATTGGAGAGCAGACTCTGCCAAGCGCCAGTGCGAGGTCTCTCAAGATAACTGCTGTAGCACTTGTGTCAGGAGGATAATATTGATTCACCAATAATACATTCATGTTAATTCTAGAGTAATCTTTATTTTCTTCGCACAAAATATGGACCAATAGCCAGGGTATCCATCTTTGTTCGTATAAAACTAGCTATGGCTTCATCCGGAGTATTAACTATTGGTTCATTATCATTAAAAGAGGTATTCAATACGACAGGAATACCCGTTATTCCATGAAACTCCTTTATAAGTTTGTAATATTTTTGGTTGTTTGAAGCATTCACCGTCTGCAGACGTCCAGATCCATCAACATGGGTTGGCGCAGGGATATCGGATACTTTGTTTGGGTTAACCTGGTATGTCATTTGCATAAAAGGAGACTGATACTCCTGTTCAAACCACTCTGCAGTAAACTCTTCTAGTATAGAAGGAGCAAAAGGCCTAAAGTCCTCTCGGTGTTTTATACGTGAATTAAGGATATCTTTCATTTCAGCCCTACGTGGATCGGCTACAATACTTCTATTGCCAAGCGCTCTTGGACCCCACTCTGACCTACCTTGGTACCACCCCACAATATCTCCCTCCGAGATTCTTTCTGCTACATATTTCGCCAACACATCGTCATCCATTTCTACATAATCGAGTCCTGATGAAATGAGTGAACCTTTAATCAAATCTTCAGAGTATTCGGGCCCCCAATAAGCATGATCCATGACAAAACTACTTCGCTTATTACCTAAGCTGTGATGATAAAGATATGCCGCTCCTCCTATGGCTAATCCTGCGTCGCCAGCAGCAGGTTGAATATATATGTTTTCGAAAGGAGTTTGGCTTAGTATTTTGCCATTGACGACACAATTAAATGCTACCCCACCTGCATAGCATAAACTGTTGGATCCAGTTTTCTCGTAAAGTTCATTAGCAATGCCAATTATTATTTCTTCCAATCTAGTTTGCAGGCTGGAAGCGATATCATAATGGTGCTCTTTTAAAGGCTCATTAGGCAGTCTAGCTGGACCTAAATCTCTTTCTATGGCGTTAGAAAACAATTTAGGCA
>PAAV01000022.1 GCA_002699485.1 Chloroflexota bacterium
AATCGTAGTTTTACCTCTTTCTTGCAGAATTCGTTTTAAATTATGATATATTTCGGCACCAGCTCTTAGAGATTCCTCATAAGTTTTGAATCCACTAGGAATAACCATAAATTCCTGGAAATCTGTAGATTCATATGCATGCTTACCACCATTTATAATGTTAAACATAGGGACTGGAATGATGTAGTCTTCATTAGCTTTTGATCCACCGTACTGATCACCTATATATGAATATAAACTCTGTTCTAGGCTAAAGGCAGAAGCCCGTGCAAAAGCTATAGAAACCGGAAGTATTGAGTTCGCCCCGAGCCTACTTTTATCCTGTGTGCCATCTAATTCAATCATAGCCTCATCTAGTTCTCTTTGATCTTTATATGCAATACCAACTAGTTTCTGGTTTATCTCTGATTTAATATTACCCACGGCCTTAAGAACACCGTAGCCGCCGTATCGGTTTTCATCCCTGTCTCTAAGTTCAAGAGCCTCGAGTGATCCAGTACTAGCTCCGGATGGTATAGAAGCTCTTCCTAAGGATCCATCTGATAGTTGGACGTCGGCTTCTACCGTTGGATTACCTCTTGAGTCCAAGATTTCTCTTGCGGTTATATTATGGATCTTAGGCTTATTCAAAATTGTTTTATATCTCACTTGACTCGATTTAATGTATCTCTATTATTAGCTTCCTCTATGGCTATATTGACTGCCTCTGATGGGGTCTTAGCAATAGTGAATAACTCATTCTCCAAGTTCTCTTGGTTAAAATCCCATGTTCTTAACCCAACAACTGGAATATTGTCTCCCAGAGCATGTCCAATCTCGGATAATGTGCCATAAGCCCCGCCTACCGCAATAACTGATAATCCAGTTTTTACAACAATCACATTCCTAGCGTATCCCATACCAGTACATATCGGTATATCCACGAATTGATTTGCAGATTTCGGGTCATTGCCTGGAAGTATACCAATAGTCATACCTCCGGCTTGTTTCGCTCCTTGACACGCTGCTTCCATCACTCCACCTAAGCCACCACATACCATGATAACTCCATTTTGAGCCAATTCGTATCCAACTTTGGTTGCAAGTTCGACAAGTTCTTCATTTGCTTCTGATGAGCCAATAACTGAAATAATCATGTAATTCTTTATAATATACTCGACTGTTAATGTTCGTATGTCTACTAGTTTAATAAGGTAAGTGTTTGTATGTCTGACAATTTTAGAAGAACGGTTTTGATAACGGGAGCCTCATCAGGTATTGGAAAAGTTACATCATTATATCTTTGCGAAAAGGGATATAAAGTTATTGGATCTAGCAGAAACTTAGGTAAATTAGCTCCAATAACCGAAAAAGCTAATGAAGCAGGTGAATGTTTTTTTCCGCTTGAACTCGATATAAATCTAAGCGATGGAGCAAAAGGTTCTATAGAAGAAGTTTTGCCTGAGTTGATTTCACAACATAAATCCATTGATGTTTTAATCAATAATGCTGGTTACGGGTTATGGGGTCCAATAGAAGGAATTTCAGTTGCTGAAATGGAAAATCAGTTCAAGACTAACGTGTTTGCGCCATTTCGATTATCTAAAATGTTAATTTCAAGTATGCGTAAAAGAGGTTATGGAAGAATAGTTAATGTCAGCTCTGTGGCAGGTTGGGTAGCAACTCCGTTTAATGGAGCTTATGCTTCTTCAAAATTCGCCCTAGAAGCCCAAACTGAAGCTCTTAGAATGGAATTATGGCCATTTGGGATAACCGTTTCTTCAATACAGCCTGGCCTTTTTGATACGAACTTCCAAAACAATATGGTGCAGGGGAGCGATGCTGAATCGGAACAACTACCTTATAAGGATTTCATAGATAACTATCGACGCAAGCACAAAAAGTGGCGAAAAGTAATACATGATCCTATTCGGATTGCTAAATTAATTGAAAGTATTATCGAGTCTAAAAGACCACGCTTAAGATATCCTATTGGATTTGAGGCGAGAGCAGGGATGCTCGGTTCAAAAATATTTCCGGAGCGCCTATATCAGGGGATGATAAGCCGTACTTCAATGTAGCATGACTGTAATTATTTCACTTCTTGAAAAAAAGTTCGCGATCTAATTTTCCTGTCGATATGATGGTTGGTATGCATGTTAAGAACATCATTTATTTCTGACACCAAGTTTCGAGGGATCGCAAATTTTTCGATGCCATCGATATCAGTGCTTTCGATAAACCTCAATACTTTAATTGCATTAATGGATAAATTTATCAAAGCGCCGATTTGTTTTAGGGAACAATTTGGACAGATAATTCCTCCCGCAGGTGCACTGTATAGATGGTCTTGTTTAGTTAATTCATTTCCGCATTCAACACACTCTTTAAATTCTGGAGCTAGACCAGAAATAAATAGTAAATTCAATTGATAATAAGCTAGTAATTTGTCAGCATTGCTTTCGTTGGTTGTATTTAATTTATTTAGTGTTTGATCGAGTAAGTCATAAATAATCTCATTTCCAGGACCTTCCGTAGACACGTTTAGAGCGAGTTCAGTAATGTTCAATGCGCAGGATACAGTAGCTAGGTTAGTGTTTATTTTATCCAGTGTTTTTAGTATTTGAACTTCGGTTATCACGTCTGTGTTTTTCCCAATAGCAAGGGAAATTCTGACCTTGTAAAAAAGTTCTAAATGTCCTGTGAGTTTACCCGTAGAACGACGAATACCTTTAGCAAACCCTTGGATTTGACCCAAATCTCGAGACAAAAGAGTCACAAACCGATCTGATTCACCATAGTTTCGGTATTTAAGTACTAGAGCTGTAGTTGTGTAAATACGTGGTTTGGCCATATGGCCACCTGTTAATAAAAATTACTTAAAACGGTTGTCTGCCTTCCATTGCCCTAGACAAAGTGATCTCGTCCGCATATTCTAAATCTCCGCCTACGGGTAATCCTCTAGCGGGCCTGGTGATTTTAACTTCAAAAGGTTCTAGAAGTCGTTGTATGTATAAAGCGGTCGCTTCGCCTTCAACATTGGGGTTAGTAGCTATGATTATTTCCTCGACTTCAAGTAATTTTAGTCTCTTAAGGAGGCCATCAATGCGCAAATCGTCTGGGCCTATATCATTCATCGGGGATATGGCCCCGTGCAGAACATGATATATTCCTGAGTATGACCTAGTTTTTTCAAGAGCTCGAACATCGAGCGGTTCTTCAATTACACATATGCGCGCTTTATCTCTGGTGGTGTCGGAGCATATATTACATGGATTATTTTCCGTTATATCAAAACATTCAGAGCAGAAATCAATTTTTTCTTTGACTGAATAAATTGATTCAGCCAATTTGGACGCATCATCTTTTGGTATTCTCACGAGATAATACGCTAATCTCTGAGCGGTTTTTGGACCTATGCCTGGTAGCTTATGTAACTCCGTAACCAACCTTTCAACAGGACCATTATTTATATTGTTAGAGTTCACAGTTTTAAGTAATACCTGGAATGTTTAATCCGCCAGTGACGGCGCCCATTCTGGTAGAAGCCATTTCTTGTGCTTTATCCAGAGCCTCGTTTATTGCTGCTGTTATGAGGTCTTGTAATAAATCCACATCTTCTGAAACCACCTCTGGGTCTATGGTGATAGAGTCCACCCGCATTTTACCTGTAACAGTTGCTTTGACTGCTCCTCCTCCGGAGGATCCTTCAATTTTTGCGGTTTCAAGCTCAGCCTGAATTGTCATCATTTGTTTTTGTAATTGTTGCGCTTGTTGTAAAAACTTTTTGTTCAATTATCTAGATCCCTTTTGTCGCTTTGTCCAATAACTTGAGCGCCCATTGACTGAGCCGCCCGAATTAATGGACTTTGTAATTCGCCATTTGTTTTATTTTCTCTTAAACTAACATTATCTTTTTCTACGGCTAATTCATATTGTTTGTTCATAATTTTTGTAAACGCATCACTCAAGGTTTTTCGGCTTTCGGGAATAGTTAATTCATGTTCCATTCTCTCTCGATGCGAAGGGTGTGAAAATCCTAGAATTATAGAATCATTTTCAAGTTTACGTGTAGTGCAGGTAACTAGTAATGCCTTTAAGTTAAATTTCTGTCCCTTGGTGTACCTTAATGATTCCAAAATATCCTGCCAGCCATTTTCAAGTTTTTCGTCATTTTGATCAGTATTGAGTGGGCTAGAGTCTTCATTTTTTGGCGCGTTTATTTCATCAACTTTTATGGCGGGTTCTAACTCAATACTTTCATCCTTAATTACTTTTACTGAAGTTCCCTTTTCTTTTTTTTCTTGAATATTTTGACCTTGTTGAGGGACAACCTTATCCATGCTTTTAGGTGCATGCGTTTTAATTGTTTGAGAGTTGTGATTACGGGATTGAATTCCGATTTCCACAACTGCCAACTCAATGCTCAGGGGATTTGATGAATCTGTCTTTAGATCTGGATCAGTCAAGATTTTCAGGCAACTCAAGATTGAATCGATCTCACAATTTTGTGCGATTAATTCAATTTGCCTATATACACCTTCGCTGAAATCTGAATGCAGTTTTATATTCGACTTTATTAAAAGGATGGCTCTAAGGTATTTAATTAAACCCATATGAACATATCTCAAATCAGTTCCCGAATTGGTAGCCATATTTACAGATTCCAAGGCTTTTGAAATGTTTTTCTCGAGAAGGTATTTCACCAACTCTATATAAATGGTGTCATCACCTATATCGAGCAGATTTCTAACCTTGGATTCGGAGATTGGTGGATCGTCTGAAACAACAGACTGTTCTAATATATTTATTGCATCTCTTAACGCTCCATTTGAAAGTTTAGCTATTAAGGTTAAGGCATCTATTTCAACGTTAAACTCTTCAACTTTGCATATTTCATCCAACCTGTTACAAATAACGTCAGTAGTAATTCTCGCGAAATCATACCTCTGGCATCGAGAAAGTATAGTTGGTGGAATCTTGTGAGATTCGGTTGTGGCAAGTATAAATATCACTTTATCTGGAGGCTCTTCCAGCGTTTTTAGTAGTGCATTAAATGCTTGGTCGGTCAACATGTGAGCTTCGTCGATAATGTATACCTTATGGCTCGCTTCGTTGGGCGCATAACGAGCTTTTTCCCTAAGATCTCTTATATCGTCTATACCCCGGTTACTTGCTGCATCTATTTCTATTAGATCTAAAGCAGCACCTTTATCTATTGAAAGACAAATATTACATGGCCCTGTTGGTTTGCATGAATCTTTTAATTCACAGTTAATCGACTTAGCTAGGATACGGGCTGTGCTTGTTTTGCCTGTTCCTCTTGGACCACAAAACAAATATGCATGTGAAAGCCTCTCACTGTTGACTGCTCGACTCAAAGTTTTAACTACGTGAGGCTGGCCGACAATATCGGAAAATTGTTTTGGTCTCCATTTTCGGTAAAGAACTTCAGTCATGCTAAATAATTAACGTCTATTTGAATACTTGATTCACCTAACATTGCACACAGTGTTTTTCTGTGCAAATTTTCCATTTCAATTCTTTCATCTTCTGTTTCATGGTCCCAGCCTAATAGGTGTAAAATTCCGTGAGCCAACAGAAATGCTATTTCTTGCATACAGGATATGCCTTTTTCATCAGCTTGTCGCTCTGCTTGTTCGTTACTAATTACTACTTCTCCAATAAATACTGACATCAGCATGCCCTCTTCTTCTTCTTCGCTGGCCGCATTTTTTTTATTTGGTGAATGTGTGTTCGAAAAGGATAACACGTCTGTGGTGCTATCTATACCCAAATGTCTCAGATTTAAGTCTGTCATTTTCTGGTCATCTGTTATAGCAATCTCTATTGATTTATTGTCAGTTACACCTAGACAATTCAGAGCGGCATCAGTTATTTGGCAGAGCCATTCTTCAGTTATTAACTTGTCAATAATAGTAATGTCTGGGTCGATAAAAACCGCAGTATTTCTTCTTTGCAATAAGGAACCTTTGTGTCGACGACTGGTTTTAATGGAAGGTTATCATTTATACAGCAAAACAGGCTTAAAATAGTGCAACAGTACATCTGTTTTAAATATAATTTATTGGGTTTAAATCCAATGATCTAAGTATGAGGGTAGTATTTAAATTAAGATCTAATTACCGGAATCTGGCTTCGGGGATTCCAAATATGTGAATAATTCAGAGTCAGATGGCAAAATTACTGTGGTGTTTTCTGTAAAAACCTTTTGGTATGCTTCTAGGCTTCTTTGGAATCTATAAAATTCAGGATCCTGCTCTAGAGCTTCAGCGAAAATTCGAATGGCGTCAGCCTCACCTTCACCTCTTAAGATATTGGCATCTCTCTCAGCTTCTGCAGTTATGATTTGTGCTTGTTTGTCAACATTGGATCTTATTTCAAGATCTGCCTTTGCTCCTTCTGCTCTTTCTGCATCAGCTATACGTTTACGTTCAGCTTGCATCCTTGCATATACTGCAGTCGCAATTTCATTTGGGAAGTCAGCTCTTTTAATTCGTATATCAACAGTTTTCATTCCAAATTCATTTAACTTGGGTATGACATCATATTTCACTTCTGCCATTATCCCTTCTCGTTTATCACGGATAATGTCAACTTGATCGTCATCAGCTATTTTTCTACGTAATTCAGAAGCTACTAGGTCATTTACTCTTGTGAGTGCTCTTTGAGAATTTTGTAAGGTCTCCCTGAATAGTAAAGGGTTAGTAACTTTTGCTATCGCATACGTATCGATCACTAGACGTTTTTTATCAGCAGTCAACAGTGCATCCGGGTTGGTATCGAAAAGCACATTGCGCTTTTCAAAATATGTGACGGAATCTACAAAAGGAGTTTTCGCCCTTATTCCAGGGCTAACAATTGTTTGTTTCACACTTCCAAATCTAGTGACAATTGCTAGTTGCGTTTCATCGACAACGAAGAAACTTTGAGGGCCTAGGATGCCTACTAAAATAATTAGGATTACGAAGATAATTGCTGATCTATTAATACTCATAATTATTCCGTCAATTGCTCCAGAGAATCAAGGGTTCCATTTTCATCATTGTTTGTTAATGGTAAAAATTGTAGTAAGTTTCCTCCCACTTCTCCATCAATAATGAACTTTGTCACACCAGGCATGATTATCTCCATTGTTTCGAGATATAACCTTTGTCGTGTCACATCCTTTGCCTTGTTGTACTCAGCTAAAACTGATAGAAATCTATCGGATTGTCCCTCTGCGTTCGCAACCTTCTCTTGTTTGTATGCCTCAGCAAGCTGGAGCACACGTTGCGCTTCACCTAATGCTCTAGGTATGATGTCAGCTTCGTAAGCTTGGGCTAAGTTTATTGTTCTTTCTTTATCTTCTCTCGCCCTGACCACATCATCAAATGCGTCCTGAACCTGAGAGGGAGGACGGACGTTTTGGAGTTTTACCTCCGTGACGTTTATTCCTGTATCGTATTGATCAAGTAAATCCTGAAGGAGTAATTTTGTTTCTGCTTGCACGACTTCTTTTTCAGTGGTTAGCACATCATCTATGTTACGTTGGCCGACTACTTGCCTAAGAGATGATTCGGCTGCTCCTTTTATTATTACCGTGTCTGGGTTCACGGATCTAAAAAGAAATGCCTCTACATCTTTAATGTTATATTGAATCAGTAATTGCACATCTACAATATTTGTGTCACCGCTGATCATTAGAGATTCAACAGGAATAGGGGTCTCGCCTCTAAAGCCAAGTTCTAATCTCCTGATTTCGTCTACTGCAACTACGTTTAATGTTCCAATCGGTGCTGGGTAGTACCAATGGAGCCCTGGATCAACTCCACCAACGAAACCACCGCTATCTGTAGCAATTCTATATTTGCCGAAGTTTCGTATAGCCGCCTGTTCTCCTGGTTGCACTGTATAGAATCCAGTGCCTAGCCATATGAGCGCAGATATTGTGAAAATTCCAAAAATTATAATTCCAGGCAGGCTGTTTTTAGATGGGCCGCCCGAACTTCCAAAAATGGAACGCAATCTATTTGCGATATCGTCTATATTAATTTCTGGTTCGCGTTGTCTATTAGGGTTCATTTGATAAAACAACCAGCAAAAATGCTAGTTAATAAATATTTAGTTAGTAAACATATTCTCGTATATCTACTGACAAATAAATGGTATCACAGTTGAATTACTATGTGTTCTTTTTGATGGCAGGTTTTTTTGCTTGAGATGTTGTAAAGACCTTTCAAACTCTTGATAACTGTCTATTTCGGAAATGTGGTTTACAAATTCACTTAAATTATCGAAGTAAAGACGATATTCGTTCACCTGTGGTCCAATAATGCTGATTGAACTTGGGGAGTCCGCATACGTGCCATAAAAGGCAAAGTAAGCTTGATTTAATTTCCGGATGGGGTACCCGTTAGAATTAAAAAGTAGTCTCCGGTTGTCCATGTAAAGTTCTGCTTCAGGTACTTTGCCTTCTGCGAGCAATCTTTCCGTATTTAATCGAGTCTCATTCATTTCATTCGAAAAAATAAATTGGTTATTTGTTTCGGGTGTGGGTTGTTTTATCATCTCGCATAAATCAAGTTCTGGGCCACTATCTTCGTAGAGTAAATTAAATGCAGTGTGCCCAATCTCATTTCCGACTATATTTGCCACTGTTTCGTTTAGTATCTGCATTTCTAGGCTTTTGAACATATTGAAACCTAAAGGTCTAAAAAACATAAAGGTATGCAGCCATTCATGACTTGCAGTTTGTAGATTCCATAAAATGTCATCGTTTTTATTAACGATGACCGGATACGTTGCAATACCACCGATTGGAATAACTAGAGATGATAAGTTTTCTTGTTCGAAAAGTTTATTTTCCATATCAACAGCTTGTTGTAATGATAAATCCGGATCTAATAAGGCCTCATCACCCCTTAAAATTTTTTCTCTCGGTGACGTGATTAAAATGTTGGGTGCTGAATCAAGAGTAATTAATACAGGAGGAAAGATTATTCGTCTTAAATATGTTAACCCCTCGAATTTGATCGCCTCGCTAATTAAATTTTCGATGCTTGCTTCTACATCTTCAGTAGATATTCCATATAAATTATTTCCGCCATTATTAAAGTATGAATATATATTTACGAATCGTTTAGATTTAGTCTGTTCATCATTTTTAAGTAACGACTTAATTTTGTAAGACCACTTTTCTGGTAACTTGCTTAACTCCCAATCTAATATGCTGAAAAGGTGATTTTTGCCTATCTGTTCCGGAACATTGAGTCTGTTTATATCTGTGACAAGTAAGATTCCTACCAACAGAGCTGCAGTCAGGGCCAATTTAAATAATTTGAAACAACGTCGCATTGACTATTAAACCTACATTTTCATACTAGATTTTATGGACTATTATGCCTTCATATTGTTGGTGATTATGAAGATGTTACCTAATTGGGAATTTGATAAAAACCCCTCTATGCTTTTGGTTGAAAACGTTACCCTGTCTACGAAGTAAAAGCCACTCTTGTTAATTTAACTTCGTCTGTACAAGGAAAGAAATCTTGATTCATAGTGTTTGAAAAGACCCCATCGATCTAGCTCAGATTTTAGATTATCTCGATCTTCCATAGATGATGCTTCATTGAATAGTTTTTCGATTCTATCTATTGCGGCTTTAGGAGCTCCTTCGAAACGCTTCTGTGGGTTTAAAAGACCTCTTGATGAAAACTCTTGAAGGTTTGTTGTGGCTGAATTTGATGTGAACTCATATATAAATTTTAGTAAAGCCACGTCCCACCATTCATCCACTCCTACCATAACCACAGATAAATCCTGGTCTTTTTTATCTAAATCATCTGCTATCTTGTGAGCTATTTCAGATGGTTCTCCTTTAACAATCTCAAAGTTTTCTGGTTCATTTTTATATTTATATAAAATGCCTGGGGCTTGGGGTCCTATGTTCAAAGAAATCTGTTTCAGGTATTCGTAAGCTTCAGGCCTGAAGCCTTCTAAATTTAACGCGTAAGTAGGAGTTATAATAGTTGGTTTTTCAGCTAATACCCGCCCTTTCCTTACAACACCTTCTTGACCGCCTTGATCAATTTCTCTATAAATAGGCTCTGTGACAACATAATAAGCGATGTTTGTTATACCAAATGTAGCTAAATTTTGTTTTGGATATCGCACTATCCAAGTTTGTTCAATAGCACGTATCCAATCTTGTAGGTCTTCCATATGTAAAATTATATATCTAACTTTGGTTATTTGGTCCAATATTTTGTTCACAGGAGGGTTTCAAACATGCATGTAACCGTAGCCAAATTAAGTTTATCTTTAGAAGATACACATAGTTTAAAGTCTAAAAGAAATATAATCCGGCCTGTGATTGAAAAAGTTAAATCCAAGCATAACGTATCTATTTCAGAAATCAGTCTTAACGACGATTATAAAATTAGTGTTATAGGTGTAAGTTGCGTGTCTAATAGCACTCAAAACAACCTCAAATTGATTAATGGAGTATTGGATTTTATTGATTTTCTATCAGATGGGTTCGCGGTAATAGATACACAAATTGAAACTATGACGGGTTTCTGACAATTTGAATATTAAGCTCTTAAATGATAGTAATTTAAGTTCACATAAGTCGGGGTGTGGCGCAGCTTGGTAGCGCACCTGCATGGGGTGCAGGGGGTCGCCGGTTCAAGTCCGGCCACCCCGACCATAAATAATTTATATTAGACCAAAGTCGCTTATTTTTAGTGTGCGATATAACTGATTGCAGTAGTTATTTCGTTAAGGTGCTTACTAGTCGCTCGGCAACCATGGCCACGGGTATATTCGTGTTGCCTCTTGGAACATTAGGCATTATGGATGCATCAATTACATATAGATTATCCACTCCATGAACTTTACCCATGTTGTCTACTACTGCATATGAGTCGGATTCAGGTCCCATCTTGCATGTACCCACAGGATGATAATAGTGCAGTGCTAATTTACGTATATCGTCGAGTGAGACTATCCTGCTTGTTTCGATTAGTTCGTTACCTATTAATTCGGAAATATCCTTTTGATGTGATATTTCCCTGCTAAGTACTAACCCTTCCATTAAAATTTCAATATCTTTATCCTCGGAGTCGTTTAAATACCCTTGATCAATTATTGGCTGTTCAAGTGGGTTAGCGCTGTTAAGAGTTAAATGGCCGCGCGATATAGGCGCCATATTTGCTGAATAAATTGCACAATCCCATTTGCCATTACTGTTCTCAGTAACCCCAGTGACTGGGTATACGTGTAAATCAAAGCCTTCTTTGCAATTCTTACTTTTGGTTTTAGCTATAGTCTGCTCGCTATAAACGATATTTCCATTTTGTCTAAACTCTCTCATCAAATTTGATAGTAGAGTAGTTCCTTGGAATTTGATATTTATAGACGGGTGATCATGTAGATTTTCGCCAACACCAATTAGGTTGATTTGAGGCTTAATTCCTACATCAGGCAAATTCGATGAGTTGCCAATTCCAGAACGCATGAGAATACAAGGAGACTCATAAGCACCACCAGAAATAATTATTCGGTCAGCAGTAATATTAATACGCTTTTTATTAATAATGGCGTCTACTGAGCATGCTTTATTGCCACGTAAATTTATTTTGTCGACTAACGCATCTCCAACAATTGTTAAATAACCATTTTCTCTTACTGGATCCAGATAACCGAATGCTGCGTTAAACCTCTGTCCATGTAAATTATTGACAGGAGATATATCTACTCCATTATCTTCGTACAAGTCATTTAAATTATTGGTGCGGGGGATGCCGATTTTTTCTATCGAGGTTACACACACGCTGTGAAAAGGTGTAACTTCCGACTTTTTGAAATCTCTAACACCAAGGGTTTTATTTGCTTTATTAAAAAATGGCAATACTTCCTTAGAGGACCAACCTTGATTTCCATAAGATTCCCAAGTGTCATAATCAACATAACTTCCCCATATGGCAATACAGCCATTATGTGAAGAACATCCTCCGATCACCTTAGCTCGTTCAAGGCTATGATTAGGTTCACCATTCTGGCTTGAGCTTTTGTATCCCCAGTCATGTGTTTCTCCAATGACTGTCCCATTAATCAGATCAGCTGGCCATTTTTTATTATCGAGTGGACCGAAATCTGGCCCTGCTTCTAATAGAACAACATGTTGATTTTCTTTACTAGCAAGACGACCGGCAATTATTGAACCGGCAGTTCCAGCACCAACTACTAATGTATCCGCATGTGTTGGAATGTTTGACAATTCCATGATTTGCCCTTTTTGTTTTACTAACTAAGAATTGATTCTAAAGCTATGATTTAGCAGGTTATGTTAAATTTAGCATATTGATAGTGAGTCGGAAAATATTCTATGTTAAATATGCGGATCATTTCTGATGGGGAGTAAAAATAGTTGAAGTCGTCTGTTAATGTAGCAGTAATTGGTGGAGGCATCATTGGAGCTTCCACAGCATTTTATCTTTCTCAGTTGGGCTCAAGAGTGACGATTTTTGAGAAAGACCAACTTGCATCTGGGGCAAGTGGACATTCTTTTGCATGGATTAACTCGTTCAATAAATTTCCTAAACCGTACCATGACTTCAATCATGATTCCATGGAGCGATGGAGCCGTTTTGAGAGGTTGTTAAATCAAGATGTTGGTTTGAAATGGGGAGGGAATGTTACTTTTGCAACAGATGAATTAAGTGGAACCGGGCTTGCTCAAGATATCAATCGATTACAAAAATGGGGTTATCCTTCTAGGCTGATAACGAAAAGAGAACTGCTTGAACTTGAACCATCATTAGAAATATCTAAATTTCACCTTGCGGCTTACACATGGTCTGAAGGACACGTGATGACTGACAAGGTTATACATGCTTGCATGAACAGCATTGTTGAAAATGGGGGAAAAGTAATACTGAACAGTAGAGTAGACTCAGTTAGCCAAGACAGTTCAGGTGCCTCTGTCGTAGTTGAAGGGAAAAGTTATGCATTTGATATGGTTGTGGTTGCTGGAGGTGTTAATACGAGTCAGCTATCTGAAACGTATGGTTTAAAACTGCCTCAAAGAGTTAGTCCGGGAGTGGTTGTTAAGACTAATCCAATCAATCAAATTTTACGATCATTATCGGTGCTACAGATTGTTAATGGAACGGGCCAAATAGATCAAATACATGTGAGGCAAGATGCCCACGGCGTGGTTATGATTGGTACGGGCAGCCAAGAACATGAAACCTCAGATGATTCTCAGAAACATGCAGATAATTTAGTAAAGGAAGCTGCTAGGTATATACCCGGATTACAAGGTGCCACTGCAATTAGAGTGCCTGTAGGGTTTCGTCCAATGCCAATCGATGAACTTCCTGTTATAGGATTCACTTCTGAAACGCCTAATATCTATGTCTTGCTAATGCACAGCGGAGTGACACTAGCACCACTAGTAGGTGAATTAGCTTCAATGGAGATTGTTGAAAATATCGAAGTAGAATGCTTGGCCAGATATAGACCCACAAGATTTTGAAGGAAAATCAGTAATCGAATCCTCTTAACGCAGCAAAAATCAATTTAAATTGTACAAAAAGAAGGATTATAAATTACCGAATAGTTGGATAATTCGATCATAGCTATAGGTTTACCTGCTAAGGAGGTAATTTAATGCGGCGATCAATCCTAGTCTGGTTTTCAGTTGTTTTAGCTGGTTTTGTAGGAGTCTCTTTATTCTTAATAGTTTCTTCAGTAAACGAGTCAGGAAATAATGTTGAAGAGCAAATAGCTTTGGCTCGACAAAGTTCTGGAGACGGAATACAGGTTCATGGTAACTGGGAAGTTGAAATATATGATTTGAATGGCCTGTTACTACAAACTCATGTTTTTCAGAATAAATTGACGACAGAAGCAAAACCTATTTTGATAGATTTTCTAAGGGCATCATGGCCTGAAACCCATGGAGTTACGAAATGGGATCTATTTGGATATGGGTTTGAGAGAAATGGGGTTCCATACCAACCATGGAGTTCAGAAAATCTAGATGAGTTACTTATTTATTCTGTTAACGATCTTGCAGCTTCTGATATCGAAACTGTTTTCATGTCTGGAGATGATACTGGTGCTGAATGTGATAATACAACTTCCACAGCACCTGCTGGAGAAACAACAATTATGCTGTCAATCTCATGCAACTTTAATCAAGATGCAAACATAGGATATTTTTCAACATATTTCGAATATTATGTTTCAAGTCCAATTGAGGATTTTAAATATAAAAAGTATCTTACATACAAGAGAGTAGACCCCATAACTGTTCTGGCCGGCCAAAAAGTAGCGGTCAACATGAACATTTCCTTCGAATAAAGTCATGATTAGATTTTTGGTTTCGTTGATTATATTTGGCTTGCCATTGCTTTTTGTTACTGGTGTTGTTTTTGCCCAGGAACCAGATATAGAGATTAATATCAATGAAAAGATCTCTGTAGGTGATACTAAAAATTATGAGAGGGATTCCTTAAAAGAGGAAATTCATGTTAATGACACTTTAATCTCGGAAAATGATACAGAAACAGAGTCGATTAACTTGGTTGATGAAATGGATGTTGAAGTTTCTGGTGAGCCCTTTGTAGTCGAGACACCAGTTATATTGGAAGATAAATCTGTGGAAAACAATTCTCTTGAATCAACAGATTTAAATGGATTAGAGGAGGCTGATAAAACAAACATTGAATCTTCCACAAGCCAACAAGAACCTAGCGAAGAAACAATAAACGATTCTGGTCGTAAAATAAAAGTTTCTTCTGGTTCCAGCAAAGATTCAGGCGTAGACTCCAGTTCTATTGACACAGATACTGATGTTGAAAAAGAAGCCACTCAAAATATAGAACCGGATGAACTATCAGATGTGGATACGGCTGAAATAGGGCACGAGTCTAGTATTGATGCAAATACAAACACCCAGAGTAAAGATAAGGAAGCGAGCTCATCACTAGTATCTGATTCAGAAGTTAACGGTGCTACTAGCGGCTCTTGTTCTTCAACGCAAAATCAGGGAGTTGATGCCTCAATAATCGCAATGAGCATGATATTGGTTCCCATTGTTTTTAGGCGATTGCGGCATTATAAATAGTTGGAATCAAATCCGTGCCTTTTGATTTAAGGGGTCGAGGATTACAACCGGTATAGTTCTACCTGAGAGCTCTTCATATTTGCCAAAACTGGGGTAAAAATTTAAAAGTTTTGGCCAAACTACATCTCGTATTTTACGATCCGCCACTCTAGCTTTTGCATTTAATTTCATGCCCGGAATATGAACCGTTACGTTTTCATTTTCTTTTATGTTAAGTAGCCAAGCGGGTGGTTTAGGGTTGCCTCCAAATGACGCAACGATTAAATACTTATTTTCCCATTCAAGATATATTAAGGCCGATGTCCTGGATTTACCCGTAAGCCTGCCTGTTGTGGTCAGCAGTAAACTTGGTAGTCCGGCAAGTGAACCAAGTAGCATTCCATTTGTTGTCCGAAATAATAGAATGTGTATTGAATTGAACAGTCTTATTAGAAAATAATTTTGTGAAAATAAATCTTGAATTTGTTTTAGAAATAACATAGTTATCCTGCATTACGAGTATTTCTCAAATCTGCGAGCTAATCATACTATGGTTTATACAAAATAATATGTAACTATTGTGTGACATAAAAAACGTTCTTTAAGGGAGTTATAATTGCTTTAGCTAATATTTTATGTGCGAGTAAGTCTATTATTCTAAAAAGTGTAACTAGTGAAACGGGATCAATTATTTAATGTCATTTTAATTGCTTTATTGATATCTGTTGGTTTTATATATACCAATTGGATGGATAAGCTAATTTTTGGAGTCTTTTGGGTTGTTCTGTCAGGGGTTTTCATTGTGCGAGCAATGGAATTGATGGAGCGACCACAGTTCAGTAAAATTGTACTTAAAAGGTCTCAGTATTTGATAACAGCAGTAGCGCTCGTATTTATGATTATAGGTTTACTTAGATATTCTTAGTTTTGAGTTTCTTAAATCAAACTAACTAACCCCTTACGGTTCAATTAGTCCTGATACACTTCTACAGAAGCAAGCATGCCATCTTTTCCAACTCCTGCAATTATCAGTACTCTCCCGTCTGAAAGTCGAGTGACAGCTGGGCGAATTCGACCGGTGTTCAGAGATCCAACAACAGTCCATTTTAATGTATTGGGGTCAAAAAGCTCGGCATCTGTAAGATAGCCAATTCCGCCAGTAACTAATACCGATCCATCTGCTAAAAGTAACGCGGCATGGTCTCCTCTGGACGTGTTAGTTTCGCCTGCAAGAGCCCATGTGTCTGTCTCTGGATCGTATATCTCAGCCAATGTCAATTTACCTTTACCCCCAACCACTAATACCTTCCCATCCGATAAAACAGTTGCCGTATGGGCGACTCGACCTTTTGTCATGTCCGCACCAAATTTCCAAGTATCGGTATTTGGATCGTAGATCTCTATGGACTTCAAATATGGTCCATCTGTTTTCCCTCCACCTAACACTAAAACTTTTCCATCGTTAAGCACCAATGCTGAGTGGTTAGCTCTTTTGTCCGACATAGGAGCGGCTTCTGTCCATGTTCCAGACCCAGGGTCAAATATCTCTGTTTCTTTACTTAATGCAACTTGGAATCCGATATCTTCATCATAAGATGAACCACCTATAACCATGAATCGACCGTCATTTAAAGTTACCGCACCCATTTCATTATGAGGTCTAATCATCTCAGGGCCCATGCTAAAAGTTCCAGTATTTGAATCCAATATCTCAGTTGAGATTAAAGGATCTCTGGCACCACTTAATCCTCCTATAACCATAACGTTTCCGTCTGGTAGCTCGAAAAGAACGGGTGACATGCGCTCTTCTTTCATTTCACCAGTGAATGTCCACTGATTTTTAATGGGATCAAATATCTCTACAGTACGATTGAAATTGCCGCTTTGTGCTTGCATACCTACTTCTTTTCCACCTGCAGCAATTAAGTTTCCATTACTTAAAACTAATAGTGCAAAACGATCACGCTTTGACTCTAATTCTTGCCCTATTTCAAATGACAAAGACTTGGTATTGGTGTCTGTTTGTGCCACAGCATGTGATTCGTTTGAAATATCCTGCGATTCTGGCGTTTCTTCAGACCCACAGGATATTAGCGTTAAAGTCAGAATAACTGCTATCGCCAAATACAATAATTTGTAGTTAAGTGGTAAGTGATTACTTAAAGTCATATTTTTATAGCCTTAATTCGCTTTATTTTTTATGGTCAGCTTCATCAATTACAGGTGTGTTGGAGCTTGGTTTACTAACCATTTTACCTATGTATGAGAGCTTAAATATAATTAGTGATATCGATAACCAAAAAGTGATAAGGCCGCCATAAAGTCCAACAAGAATAACCCATTTAAAAATAAGCCAATCAGTGCCTGTTTTTTGATCTCGAAATTCTGGTACCAACCCTGAGATGATTAGAAACCCTGCAGTGGCAATCAGCGCCAGAATGGCAGCAATATCGTATGTCTGGTCATTTGAATTGTTTCGACTGGACAGTTTTATTGCAAGGCCAGAGACTAAGATGGTAATAATTGGTAAAACGTAAGGAAATGCTGATCCAGCTGACGAATCATGATTGTTGGCAAATGATGAAAACCAAAAGAATATAGATGCTGCAGCAAATCCAGTTGCAACCAGTCCGAAAATCAAAATCAAGGAATCAAAGAGCTTTATAGAGTTGTTAGTTACTCTGTTTAAGTTAATTTTCATAACAATTATGCTTATTTTTCCATAATAATGCGTTTTAACCAAGCATTGGTGTAAGGTCGTAACTGAACTTGAGGCTGATTGACGCTTTTTATTAACCAAAATAAACTCATGATTTATTCTTGTAATGATTTAATGATTTAATGATTGAAATTATGAAATGAATACAAAAGAATTTAAAGGACAGATTAATACTGTATTGGGCCCGATATCTCCCAAAGATTTGGGAGCAACATTAACTCATGAACACCTGTTAACTAGCCTGGACTGTTACTTTCAAACTCCAGAGGAATCATCACAACGTCTGTTAGCTAGTCAAAAGCTTTCATTCAACAATATTGGCAAAATACCCGGTAAATGGCTTCATCATCCTGAATCCATGAACTTGTCAGATATATCAATTGCAATTGAAGAGGTTATGGATTGGAAACTAGAAGGTGGTGGTGCAGTTGTTGATGCAACATCGATTGGCATAGGAAGAGACCCAGGCGGCTTGGCTAGAATTGCAAGAGCTACTGAACTCAATATAATCATGGGATGCGGTTATTACCTGCCCTCAAGCTATGCTGTAAACATGGACTTAGTAACACAAAAAGATATTGAGAATCAGATTGTAAATGATTTGATAACTGGAGTAGGTGACACAGGAATAAAGAGTGGAATTATAGGAGAAATCGGGTGTGACTTTCCTTTAACTAAAAACATTAAAAAGGTTTTATCAGCTGCGGTTGAAGCACAAAAAGCTACAGGAGCTCCTATTTTAATTCATCCTGGCCATAGCCCTTATGCTCCCATTGAGATAGCAGATATTTTACTTAAACGTGGTGCAGAAAGTGGCAATATAATCATTGGCCATCTAGATGCCAGGATTGTCGATTATTCAATCTTGCCAGAGTTAGGTAACACTGGAGTGTTTTTAGAATTAGACACCTTTGGCATTGAAGACACTGAGTTTGGTGGTAGTCATATGGCGAGCGATATACCTAGTGATCTCCAACGTGTTGAGATGGTTAAGTTTCTAATCGATAACGGTTATGAAGACCAAATTTTGATAGCACATGATGTGTGTGATCAATGGAGATACAAACGTTTCGGTGGCAAAAACTATGGACATATATTGAACTCTATCGTTCCAAGGATGCTTGCGCATGGAATTTCAAGAAAACAAGTCAAAAAAATAATATATGATAATCCAGCTCGTTCATTAACCTTTAAATAACGGATTTAAAATGAAATTCTCAGAACATAGCTTACAAACAGGATTACCTGATACAGATTCCAATCTCAATTTGACGGGTTTGATATCGACGGTTGAAATCAATAGAGATACATATGGGATCCCTCATGTAAGAGCGAAAAATGTGAAAGATGTTTTTTTTGGTCAAGGATTTGTGACTGCCCAAGACCGTCTATGGCATATGGATTATGATCGGATGCGTGCATATGGAAGATGGGCAGAATATGCCGGTGAGCACGGGTTGGTGAATGATTTGTTTGTAAGGCCATTGCAGATATATTCATCTGTCATCCGAGACTACTCAGAACTAGATGAAACTACAATTGAGATGTTAGATGCCTACGCGTCAGGAGTTAATGCATTTATTCAATCTTCATCAGATTTACCGTTAGAGTATGAATTAATTGATTCTAAGCCAGAACAATGGGAGCCCTGGGACTGCTTGGCTGTTTACAAAATAAGACATGTCATGATGGGTGGGTTTGAATCGAAGTTAACTAGGGCACTACTAGTTAACGGAATTGGCCCAGAAAAGACTTCTGAATTGTACAAAGGTTATCAGCCAAACCATTTGTTGGTTGTTCCGCCGGGACAAATCTACTCAGGTCCATATGCAAAAGGGGAAAGTATTTTTAAAGAGATGAGTCAACATATCTTAGGTTTAACAGAACCTGATTCAGGCTCTAACAGTTGGGTTTTGGATGGTACTAGAACGAAAAGCGGATTACCTTTGATTGGAGGCGATCCTCATAGAGGTCTTGATGTGCCAAATGTGTATTATCAGAATCATATTGCATGTGATGAATTTGATGTTATAGGGATGTCTTTTCCTGGATGTCCGGGATTTCCACATTTTGGGCATAACAACAATGTGGCTTGGTGTGTAACTCATGCCATGTCAGACTATCAAGATCTTTACATTGAAAAATTTAACCCAAATGACACGAGCCGATATGAATACGAAGGTAAATGGCTCAATGCTCAAATTATTCCTGATACTATAAAAGTTCGTGATTCTCATGATCGATCAATCGAACTAGTATCCACAATACATGGACCAATCATTTCCGGTAGACCAGCTGACGGAAAAGCAATAGCAATTAAATATACCGCTCTCGAATCTGACAATAAAAACGCACAGTCGATTAGGTCGATGCTTTCAGTAGAAAATGCAGATCAGATGGACGCTTGTATGAAGGACTGGGTTGATCCTTGTAATAACTTCGTTTTTGCTGACATCCAAGGATCAATTCAGTACTTAAATCGGGGTAAGATACCGATTAGGCCTGAGCAAAATGTTTGGTTGCCCGTGCCTGGTTGGACCAGTGAGAGAGAGTGGAATGGTTATGTAAAACATGAGGATCTTCCTAGGATTGTTAATCCTGAATCAGGATTTATAGTCACAGCTAATCAAAAGATTGTAGATGAGAGCTATCCCCATCTACTTTCTTTAGACTATGCTCCTGGATATAGAGCTCAGGTAATTCATGATTTAGTTAAAGATCTGAAGAATGCTGAATTAAAGGACATGACTGAAATACATGCAGCATGTCGATCGATTCCTGCTGAAATTTACTGCAGTTTGCTTAAAAATATTGACTCCCCAAGTAAAAAATTCGACGAAATTAAAAACTTGTTGATTGATTGGGATGGATCTATGAATAAGGATTCTATTGAACCTACGGTCTATTCAGCTATGAGAATCACATTAAATAAAAAACTCGTAGAACATAATTTGGGTGATATTGCCGAAAGTGCTGCAAATGCTGCAGGTACTGGAACTGGAATACCTGGCCTGATGAGGCAGCTAGAGGCCTTGTTTGTAGCTCATGCTGAGGACAACAACACCGAGCTGTTACCTAATGGTTTAGATTGGAGTTCGTTAATCCAAGACTCTCTGGTTGATGGGATTAGATGGTTAACTGATTGGATCGGGGAGGATATAAAGCTTTGGAAATGGGGTAACGTACACAAGACTGAGCCGACTCACACGCTATCAGAGACGTTCCCGGCTATATCTGATTTTATTAATCCACCTCCTATATCGTTAAGTGGAGATGGAGACACACCACACGCAGGTTTTTATGGCCCATCTAAACCGTTTAATATAATGTCTACTTCAGTAGCACGATATGTTTTTGACTTGTCTAATTGGGAGCAGTGTCATTGGATTGTTCCATTTGGGGCCTCTGGCCATCCAGGCAGCAAGCATTACTATGACCAGATGGAGATGTGGAGTGAGAGTAAACTCATACCTATGTTTTACGACTGGCAGGTTATTAGAGATAATTCAAAATCGATTCAGGTTTTAATGCCTTTAACTAAGGAAGATAAATGAGCAAGAATCAATATCAGGGGTCAGTGCAATCTTTTGACTCTACTTGTGATCAGAATGTCATGATCACTGCCCGCGACGGAATTAAGCTGGCTACAGACATATACTTTCCGGCTTTAAATGAAACTAAAGTTAACGGTAAATTTCCTGTGATCTTGGAACGCACTCCTTATGATAAATCGGCTCCAGTTAACGTATATAAAGCTAAATTCTTCGCCCGTCGCGGATATATCTGCGCTATCCAAGATGTGAGAGGTAGATTCCAATCTGGAGGCTTATGGTATCCGTTTGCTAAAGAAGCAAATGACGGTTTTGATACAGTTGAGTGGTTAGGCACACAGAGCTGGTCTGATGGTAAAGTCGGAACTATGGGAGATTCATATGCAGGTAGTGATCAGTCTGCGCTTGCAACCTTAAACCCGCCACATCTCTCGACGATGATAGTAGCTGTAGGTGCTTCCAATTACTTTCATTCATCTATGAGGCAAAACGGAGCACTCGAGCAGCGTTTTCAAATCTACATTTTTCGAATGGCTGCAAACAGTAAAGAAGCTGAGGCCAATCCGGCTCTCAAAAAACGCCTTGAGGCGCTTTGGCCTAACGGCCTGCGGGAAATAATCAATGATTTTCCTATTCGTAAAGGGACAACTATTTTAAGAGAGCTGCCAAATTATGAACAATGGGCAGTGGATATATTAACTAACGTTAAATATGACGATTATTGGAAACAACGAGGTTATGCAATAAACGAATATATTGAGGAACATGCGGACGTACCTTCTTTATACTTGGGTGGATGGTACGATACTTATCCAAGGAACACCATACAGAATTTTCTGGACTTTTCTGCTACCAAGGATTCGGATCAAAGACTTTTAATGGGCCCATGGACCCATGGTGAATATGAGGTTACATATGCTGGAGATTCTGATTTTGGAATAGAATCACACATTAATTACAACGACTTGAAACTTAGCTGGTTTGATCATTATTTAAAAGATATGGATACCGAGATAGCTTCTTGGCCTGAAGTAAAATTTTTTACTATGGGTACTGGAGATGGGAATATTGATTATGAGGGTCGATTGAGACGAGGAGGTTATTGGAGAACTTCTTCAGAGTGGCCATTGAAGTCCACACAATACAAAGAATTTTATTTAGATCGGAACGGTAGGCTTACTTCTGAAATACTCGAGTTAGATAATCAAAGTTCTAGTAAATACACATTTGATCCTAAAAACCCAGTTCCTACAATAGGAGGTTCATTATCAGCCGCTGCTCCATGGTTGTGCCCCGGTGCATTTGATCAAAGAGGTAATCCTGATCGATTCATTGGTAGCAATAATAAATTACCGTTAAATTCTAGAGACGATGTTTTAACTTTTCAAACTGAAGAATTAGATATGGACATGGAGGTAACGGGACCTATTAAGGTTAAATTATGGATTTCATCTTCGGCGAAAGATACTGATTTTACTGTTAAGTTAATAGATTTATTTCCCTCCACAGAAGAATATATTGATGGTTTGGCAATAAATATCACGGATTCAATCATGAGGACAAGGTTTAGAAATGGATGGGCAAAGGAAGAGTTAATGGAAACAGGAACTCCTTACCTTATTGAATTTGATCTTTTCCCGACTTCGAATATATTTAAAGCTGGCCACAGAATTCGTATCGATGTTTCTTCTAGTAATTGGCCTCGATTCGATGTCAATAACAATACCGGTGGCAAAATAGGTGTAGATAAATCATATATATCTGCAGAGCAGACTGTGTATCACAATCAAATTATGCCTTCATCCATAGTTCTGCCAATACAGCCTTCACGGTATTTACTACTTCCTGATCCATCAATGGGTCATATTGGGTCGCCCACCGGAATTTAATAGGTTACAAAGATTAGTTCAGCGCTTCCGATTTAAACACATAAGCGTCGCCAACTTTTTCTATAAGATTCCATGAATCTTTAATTTTTTGGATTTCTGGGTTGTTATTATTGAAGACTAATTCGCGATCACAATTATGGAACAGACTGCCGTCTAGTATGGAATCCTCTGTTATTTGATTTTGCTTTACCATTAGGTTTAAAGCAGCAGCTCCCCATTTGTCTAGCCCCATATCTTCACCTTCGCGTTCGAATAACCGGAGGGCTAACTCGAGTATCTGGCTTTCATGATCAGGGGTGTTGTTTATTTCAGCGACTAACCATGTGGCAAAGTAATGGGCTGCACCTTCAACAAGCCAGTAGGAGTTCGAATTTCTTTCGTCCCGCTCTCTCATATCTCGACATTTACCTTCCATTTCTAAGTCTTGCTGGAATGCATGATATAACTCGTGAATTAAAAAGTTTTGGAAATTTTCTAGCGGCTCGTAAAGTCGCATATTTTCAGTTACGCCCATTGCAACAATCCGGGTTTCTTCACATACTCCATGCATTGTGGAGGCATCCGCTCCATTTTCTAACCAACTTCTGTAATCACTCAGATTGCGTTTGATGTCTCTGCTATCCAGACAAGGGTCACCTGCAAACCAATCCTCTATTTGATCTAAAATCGACTCGATATCTGTTTGAGTCAATAATACTTCATGTGCTAGGAACACCCGATCAGCATAATCCGATCTGACAGGTTCTTCTGGCCTTTTAAGGTCTCCGACCGGATATATGAAGAAAAGGATCCGTGCTCTCCTGCTTTTCATTTTTGATTCGGCTAGATAAATCCAGTTTTCCAGATCACTGATAGAGTAATCAGTATAGTTAATGATTTCGATTTCAGTAGATGTAGTGTTGTTGTCTAGTTGTTTTTCGGCAACTTCATTTTCAGGGCCATCATCACTGGCATCTATTAAGTGCAGTTCCACAGCTGCTTCGCACGCTATTCTCAACTGCTCGTCTTCTAGGATATCGCAGTTGATGGTACCCATTGACTCCATCATGTCTATGATGTCCTCTATATCCATACCCTTGTCTGCAGCAATGCGACACATATCTCTTTGTTCTAAATCTATAATGTCATCGCAAATGTCTCTGGACCTACTTAATGCCTTTAAAAGAATCTTATCCATTTCATGCAGTTCTTGGTCAATTTCGGGATCTAAATCGCTGACAACTTCTTTTTCTGCTTCTGGAGTTGGCGGGACTTCATTTTCTACTTCGACAATCTCTACCGTCTGTTTTTCCTCACCTGTTTCACTAATATCCGTATCCGGTAAGTTATCAAGTTCAAAACTATCCCCTGCATCGCCAACTTCATCAGGAAGTACTTCGTCAACAATATCAATCTCTTCTGTGGAGCTGACATCGTTGTCTATATCTTTGTCAGTATTGTTGGAACATCCTGACAATATGACTATTAATATCAAAGCCAGTAATAGAGTAATACATGAATTTTTGATCATGAGCTTGGATTTATTGACAATATTTTTTACTTTTGATCTTATTTATCAATACTCAAAAACGTTAACGAGCCATCATATGTGCGAAACACTCATCAAGTGATATGTCTTTACCTCTCATATGTTGTTGCTTGAAGTGCTCAAACCAACCCAGCTCTTGGATCCTTTTCTCGAAGATTTCTACTGTTTCTTTATCTGGCATTTGCCATAAAGCAAGATACTCGTAATCAAGCCTTTCTGCGGTTTCCGGGTCATTTATTGCCCATCCAATAGCCTTACAATCCGGCTCTAAAATATCTTTAACTCCATCACTTATCTTTTTAAAGAACTCTGATTTTTCGGTTTCAGATAATGATAACCAAGACTCTTTTGCGCTCCATAATTCGAGGAATAAATACATGATACTTTCTCTCCTAACAATACTATTTAAAAGTCATCTATCGAAGTTTAGCTATATGCACTCCGTACATCAACCTATTCTGATATGGGCTAAAAGATAACTCAAATAGTTTTTCTAGTTGATATAATTATGTCAGATACCAGCTTGTAATAGCGCATCATTTTGAAAGTGTGAGGCATGAAAATATGCAAGATAGATATCAAGAAATCAAACTTATCCGTCAGCGAGTGTCTGACCTAATGGTGCGTCTTTGACGTTGAATCAAAGCAACTACAAATAGAAAAACTAGAACGAGAAGCATCTTCATCTGAGTTTTGGGATGATTCCAAAATTGCCCAAAACAGCATGAGAGACTTGGCTCAATTAAAAAAACAAGTTGATGATTGGAACACCTTACTCACGGATCTAGATGATTTGGCCGAATTGATAAAACTATGTATAACTGAAGAAGATTCTTCAATGTCTGAATCTATTGTTGATGACCTACATACGGTCACTACTAAATTGGAGCGACTTGAGTTGGATCTATTCCTATCTGGTGAATATGATAATCGAAATGCAATATTGACATTGCATGCAGGTGCAGGAGGTGTGGATTCACAAGATTGGGCAGAAATGCTGTTACGAATGTATTCACGATGGTCTAATTCCGCCGGCAATGCAATTGAGATTCTAGATTCATCCCTAGGTGATGAAGCGGGCATAAAAAGTGCGACGTTACAAATTAAAGGAAACAATGCGTACGGATATTTGAAAGCTGAAAAAGGAGTTCATCGTTTGGTTAGGCTCTCGCCTTATGATTCTGATCATGCAAGGCATACATCTTTTGCTTTAGTGGAAGTGGTTCCAGAGGTTGAAGAGGGTGTTGATATCGAAGTTGATACGGACGATTTAAAGATCGATGTTTTCAAAGCAGGCGGAGCTGGAGGTCAAAGCGTGCAAAAGAACTCCACAGCTGTCCGAATAACACATATTCCCACAGGTATAAAAGTTTCCTGTCAAAATGAACGATCTCAGTATCAAAACAAAGTTATAGCAATGCGTATATTGGTTTCTCGACTAGCAGACCTTCAGCGGATAGAGCGCGAAAAACATATTTCCGAAATCAAAGGGAAACACGTTTCTGCAGAATGGGGTAACCAGATACGAAGCTATGTTTTGCATCCGTACAAATTAGTTAAAGATCATAGAACTGGTGAAGAGACTGCAAATGCAGAGAATGTTTTAGATGGAGACATAGATCAGTTTATTAGAGCTTACCTTACCTCAACTGTTGGATAATTTGCGAAATTTAGAGCAACTTTATTTCGCGTTGATTCGTTGTAATTATTGAAGGAAAAAAATAAACATAAAACATTGGAGCTAATATGAAGAAGTTTGGTTTATTAATAGTATTTTTGTCGATCGTTTTAATCGTTGGGTGTGGAGATAGTTCTTCAAATGAAGACACTTCTGTTGTGGAGGAACAGGAATTACGTCTAACGGATGCAATTCCTGAAAATCCTGTTACAGAACCGGCCACAGAAGGTGTGTTTAGACGTATCTGGTCGGATCCGCCTACTCTTGACCCAGCATTAGTATCAGATACGACTTCTATGGGCATTGTCGCTGAAGTTTTTAGTGGTTTGGTAACACTTAATACGGATTTACGCCTTGAGCCTGATCTGGCAGAAAGTTGGGAGATTAGCAGCGATGGCACGGTTTACACATTTAAAATTAGAGAGAATGCTAAGTTCCATAATGGTAAACAAGTTACTGCAGTAGACTTTAAGTGGTCATTGGAAAGAGCTGCTAATCCGCAGACTGTATCTCCAGTTGCAGAAACTTATCTTAACGATATAGTTGGTGTAATGGATGTAATTGAAGGCAGAACATCAGACATAACAGGCATTAAAGTGATAGATGATCTCACCTTACAGATTACGATTGATGCTCCAAAGGCATATTTTCTTGCAAAATTAACATACCCGACCGCATTTGTAGTTGATCGTGAAAATGTGGAGTCTGGCGGCCAAACTTGGACTGATGAAATTAATGGAACAGGGCCATTTAAGCTCAAGGAATACAAAATAGGTGAACGTATCGTTTTGGAACGATTTGAAGAAGCTGATGAAAACACGGGGGGCGTGGAGCTAATTGTCATGAATCTGGCTGGAGGCCAATCCATGGCGATGTATGAAAATAACGAAATCGATATAACAGGTGTAGGGCTTTTTGACTTAGAGAGGGTTTTAGATCCTAACGAGCCCTTAAATCGTGAATTAGTAGTAGCTCCACCAGACTTTTCAATTTCATATATTGGTTTTAACACACAAATGGCTCCGTTTGATGATGTGAAGTTTAGACAAGCGTTAAACCACGCCATCGACAAAAAGTTAATTGCCGAAGAGGTACTATCAAACCTGGTTACACCTGCTTACGGTATTTTGCCTCCTGGTTTTCCTGGATATAACGAACAATTGGAAGGTCTTAGATATAACTCAGAATTAGCACAACAGTTGCTTGCAGAATCGAAATATTCTGATGAGTCTACTCGCCCAAGAATTGTTGTGACAGTACCAGGCAGGGGAGGCAGTGTAGGTCTGGATATGGAGGTCATCTTAGAGATGTGGAGACAGGTGCTTGGTGTGGAAGTTGAAATTCAGCAAGTAGAATGGGCCACATATTTGGAGGACTTGAATCAGAATAAATTCCAATCTTTTGCTGGCCTTGGATGGGAGGCTGATTATCCTGACCCACAGGACTTTCTGGACATACTTTTCCACTCTGACAGCAAACTAAATCACGGTCAATATTCAAATGGGCAAGTTGACTTAATCTTAGAAAATGCGAGGATCAACCCAGACCCCGTTGATAGAATCAATCTTTATCAAAATGCTGAGCAACTGATAGTTACAGATGCCGCCTGGGTTCCTCTATGGTTTGAAGGTGAAAGGCATGTTTTAATCAAACCTTACGTCAAAGGGTATAGATTAACGCCAATGATGGTGCCTAAACTAAGCCAAGTTAAGATAGAAAAATAAATAGAATAGGATCTGGAAAACAACCATTAGTAATTATAATCATTTAGCGGGTACATGAAATGTGGATCTATATCGTTCGCAGATTGGTGTGGATCCCAATTCTTCTATTATTTGTATCTTTAGTTACCTTTGCTTTGGGTAGATTTGGACCTGGAGATCCGGTCGTTGTGATGCTGGGCAATCGGTATGACGAAAGTACAGCCGAACGATTAAGAGATGAGTTGGGATTAAACAGGCCATTTGTAGTTCAATACGGTGACTACATGTGGGGGTTTTTTAGAGGAGATTTTGGAGAGAGTCTTAGGTTTAGAGGCCGGCCTGTGCGAGATTTGATCGTCCCCAAGATGTGGGTCTCCGCTCAGCTTGGCTTTGCTGCGTTGATAATTAGCGTAGGGATAGGCTTACCACTTGGTTTTTTTATTGCTACCCGGCAGGGTAGTTGGATCGATCCCACATCCGTAGCATTGAGTCTTTTTATGATGTCGATTCCGGTAATGGTTATTGCCCCAGCACTTCTATGGGTGGGATGTCTTAAATTAAGCTGGTTCCCATGCTCTGGTTGGGGAGGCTTTTTTGACTCTCGATTAGTTATACCTGCGATTGTAATGGGAGTACCGGGTATAGCCGGTATAACAAGAATTATGAGGGCCAGCACGCTCGATGTGCTTGGGCAGGATTTTATTCGTACAGCCCGCGCAAAGGGTCTTTCTGAATGGCGTGTTAATTCAGGACATGTTTTTCAAAACGCGATGATACCAATAGTAACTATTTTGGCATTCTCTTTTGCGGGTCTAATAGGAGGGGCCTTTATTACTGAAACTATTCTTGGCATCCCAGGTATTGGTAGATTTGCGGTCGACTCAATTTTTGATCGTGATTATCCAGTAATTATGGCTATTACTTTAATTGGTTCAATAGCTTTCGTTATTGCTAATTTAATTGCTGATATATCTTATGCATTTATAGATCCTAGAATAAGGCTGAATTAGATTTGAAAATCAAATCCTTTATTCGGGGCATAAAAACTAACGATCGGCAATTGCCCAGATCAATGCAACGCTTACTACGTAAGAAAATCGCCATAGTATGTATCTTGGCACTTGTGGTTCTTTATACATGTGGCATATTTGCTGAATGTGTAAGTCCGTATGGCTACACGGATCAAGATTATTCTTCTATATTGCAATCGCCAAATTCGGATCATTGGGCAGGTACAGATAGAACTGGAAGAGACGTGTTAACTAGAACCTTATGGGGGGTTCAGAACACTTTAATACTTACACTTGTAGCAATGTTAACTGGAGGACTGGTAATAGGAGTAACTTTGGGTTTAGTCGCTGGGTATATGGGAGGCAAAACGGACGGTGTAATAATGCGCATAGGAGAGATATTCGCCTCATTTCCAGACATTTTATTAGTAATAATTCTTGCTGCTACACTCAGGCCCAGAATTTTGGAATTAGCACGATGGTTGGAAGATAACACTGCTTTAGAAGGAATAGTAAGGACTGGGGTGGTAGATTATTTTGTGGTTTCTTTTGCCCTTGTGGCTTTCGGTTGGGTTGGTATGGCTAGATTAGTAAGAGGGCAAATTTTAGCTCTAAGAGAGACCGATTATATACAAGCTGCTAAGGCAATCGGGGCGTCAACAAATAGAATCTTGTTTATGCATTTGTTACCTAATTGCATTAGTGTAATTGTGGTAACCGTCAGTATGGGGATGGGTGCACTAACTGGTACGGAAATTGTGCTAAGTTGGCTTGGATTAGGCATCCAGCCTCCCAGACCAAGTTTAGGAACTATGCTTTTAGGAGCAGGAAATATTGGCACATTACGTGATACGCCTTGGGAATTGCTAGTGCCAGGACTAGCGGCTTTTATAATGGTGGTTGCATGGAACTTGCTTGGTGATGCATTAAGCGATGCACTAAACCCAAGAACTCGTTAGCCTTAGAATTTCCTTCTCAGGTTTCTAGTACTAAGTACTGCGATAAATAAGAACATTGAAACTACCCCAACATCGGTTCCTTTGTTAGATTGAGCGTTGCAGGAGCTAGAGGCGGTTTGGATTTCTGCTGGCTCCTTATCGTCAATCGAATCTGAAACGGTCATACCTCCTGCTTTTGGAGTTAATGTGAAAGCTTCTACTGTTGGATAGCTAACTGCCGTGGGCTTAGATTCGGCAATATTTGGTGGTATGTAGGGACTAGCTCCTAATTCTTTTCTCCACGAGTTAGTCAATTCGAGGCGATCCATGCCATAAACGGACATCAAGGCGTCGTCCATGTTTGTTCCATCTTGGTGCAGTTTTAATAGTTTGCGCATGCCTTCATTGCCTTCAAGAAATATCATGTATTCCACAATGCTTCTAGATTGCCCGTAGAAAATAATGATATCTTCAGGATCGCCTGGCAAAGTCTGCATAAAAAGGTGGGGCAGTAATCTATCTGCAGCTATCGCAAATTCTAAAGCATAGCTATAAGAGTATCCGGGTTCAATATTCCCATATTCAGCTAATCCTTCATGTAGCCACGAGGGTATTCTACGAAATATACTGTGCCCAGCACGGTGGTTTAGTATATGAGTTACTTCATGCGAAGCAGTTCCATTGGCCATAGCACCGCCAACTAGGATCACTAAACTACCCTCGTCATTGAATGCCATCCCTTCGGTTATTAATTCCCTTCCAACTGCTGAACTGCCACTTGGTAGGGCATCGAGCATTTCCTTCTGATTATTGTATAAAGTGACTCTAATCGGTTCATCAGTTTCAGCACCAAGAATGGGACCCATATTTTTCAGAGTGTCAATGATTACTTGTAATATTGTTTCTGCCCTGGATCTAATTGGTCCATGAAATGCTACACTAATTCCATCTTGTGATACGCGATCCCATTCGAACCTAGCATCTTCATAAACGAGTTCCTGGGGCTCTGTGCTGTAAACATTTTGATTGGAATCTTGGATTTCAAATGTATATCGTATTATCGTTTCAGGCGGTATATATCCGGCCAGGGTATTTGTTGCATAGAATAGTTCCGCCTCAACTGTGTCAGCAGGTTCATAGGAAAGATATTCATAAACTCCAGTGGTTATCAGCCCTATTTTGAACCTAACGGCTATTGATTCAATCTTGCTTGTCGATGTCGCTTTAAGTTTAAATCGTATTCCATTTGGGAACTCACTTGTTGCTGAAAAATCGATCACCTCGATAGGGGGATTGGCAGCATTAATGGAAGCTGTTGGAAGGATTAGTAATAAACCAAAAACTAAGATTAATATTGATACTGATGAAATGTTTTTAATACAAGTTGGGATCATATGTTGCCATGGTAACTGATTCAATTATTCTTACTAATCTGCCTAACAACTATTAAAAATCTTTGGATAGAAGTAATAATAGTTACAACTGCTATTATGCCCATAATTATTTCGAGTATGGGTGACCACCAGTTTGCCACTAATAAGCCAATAAAAAGGCATATAATCCTTTCTGGTCTTGCCATTAATCCCGTTTTACATTCTATGTTTAAAGCTTCTGCTCTGGCACGAATATAGCTAACAGTTAAAGAACCGCCTAATGCAACCAATGTGAGTGAGGCCCCGAGTGCGTTATCATTCATGCTGAAGTATATAGTTAAGCCCAAAAATATAGCTATTTCACCAATTCGATCTGATAGTGAATCAATAAAAGCACCTAATTTAGTTACATTGTCGGTCAATCTTGCTACTGCACCGTCAAATAAGTCCATTATTCCGGATAAAAACATAATAATGGCTGCAAAGAGAAAGTGATTATTAATTGACGTGTCTGCAATAAAATAGGCGCTAACAATTGCAAGGGTTAGTCCGATAAGGGTGACCGAATTTGGTGAAAGCCTTAATTTAATTAAGAATTTTGCTATTGGAATCTCAAAATATCTTGCAGTAATGTTTCTTATTTTATAAAGCATTAAAATCTAAAGGTGTCAGATTGACCAGACGATTGGGCGATTAGTACTTTTAACTTTACCACTTTTCGTCACATTTAATTTTAATTGTTTTTTATAAACCTTGAGTACTTTGTCAGTTACTTTTGCCCAGTCATATTGTTCGACATCTTTATTGCCAGATGCTATTAACTTTTTAGTTAGCTTTTTATCTTCAATGAGTCTGGATATGCTTTTAGCTATCTCATGGGCGTTTTTTGGGGGTACTAATAAACCATTTCTTTCATTAGTTATTACACTAGAATACCCCTCTATATTTGTTGCGACTAATGGAGTGCCCGCAGCCATGGCTTCAATTAGTACGATACCGAAACTTTCATTTCCTGTAGCCGGACTACAATAAATATCTGCAGTTTTATAAAAGGATGCTTTGATTTCGTGAGAAACAGTTCCTGCAAAAGTGATGTCTTTTAAGTTTCTTTCGCTCATTATCCTGTAACAATCACCATCAGGTTCGCCTGCGCCTACCACGATTAGCCTTAGTTTTGGATAATCCCATTTTAAAGTTCCATATGCTTCTAATAAATATTTTAATCCCTTACGCTTAGCCAGAGCTCCCACCCACAATAGATTTATATGATCGTCTTTAAATTTTTCAAGCGGAAGTGCACTTGAATAAAATTCGACGTTGACTCCGTTTGGAATGATGTCGTATTCACCTGGATAATGTTGGCTTATGAATTGTCGAGCAGGTTCTGAAACAGCGATTTTTCCGTGTAGTCTTTTGAAATATGGGTTACCTATCCAGCTAAGACCCATACGATACACTTTATGTCCGCCGTATGTATGG
>PAAV01000023.1 GCA_002699485.1 Chloroflexota bacterium
CCCTCAAATGATGCAGTTCTTCTAACTTCTCACATGGATACTGTACCTGGGGACATTCCCGTCAAACTAGATGGAGATGTGCTTTGGGGTCGTGGTTCTGTGGATGCAAAAGGACCTCTCGCTGCCATGGCCATTTCTGCAGTCTCTACCGGAGTAAGTTTTGTGGGAGTTGTAAGTGAAGAACACAATTCATATGGGGCAAGACATTTAGTCAAAACCCGAGAATCCACCCCTGACAATGTGATCAATGGAGAGCCTAGCGGGTGGGATGGTATTGCTCTTGGTTATAGAGGCCTACTCAACGGAACGTACGTAGCAACAAGCAGATCTGGCCACACTTCCCGTCCTGAAAAAAATGCTCTTCAAGATGCAATAGATTGGTGGTCAACTGTTGAAGCACGTTTCCATGCAGATGATTGGCCATCTGAAATTTCACAAACACATTCTGAAAATTCTATTTTCGAACAAGTAACCCCCAAACCCATTACGATAACTGGTGGTATTAGCGAAGACGGACTTTCTGTAGAAGTTACTTTCGACGTTCAGTTCCGCGTCCCACCAAATTTATCCGTAGATGAGGTCCGTGAAATAGCTGACAACGAATTGACCACTGGAACCGTCCGATGGAAAGACACGGTCAATCCCGTTATGATGAGCGCTAGGACTCCTCCTGCAAGAGCATTCCGCGCGGCAATACGAACTTTTGGAGGAGTTCCTAGACAATTACGAAAAACCGGAACTAGTGATATGAATATTTACTCCGAATCGTGGAATGTTCCTATGGTTACATATGGACCTGGGGATTCTTCACTTGATCATGCCCCCGACGAACGAATTTCAATATCAGAATTCTATCTTAGCATAGATGTTCTTAACAACGTTTGCAAAAGACTATCAAAATTATGACCCACTTACTAGATATAGATGATTTAACCAAAACGGATATTGACTCTATTTTAAAACTCGCAATAGAACTAAAACAGTCCCATATTGATGGAAACGTTCCATCTTTACTCCATGGGAAAACACTATCTATGCTATTCGAAAAACCTAGCACTCGTACACGTGTTTCATTTGAGGTTGGGATGAACCTGCTCGGAGGCGATGCAATAACATTCGATTTATCCCAATTACAATTAAGTAGGGGCGAAACACTTTCTGATACTACAAAATCCCTTTCACTTTATGTAGATGCAATCTTGGCAAGAGTTACTGATCATTCCCTTTTAGAACAATTATCTTCAACATCTAAAATTCCTATTATTAATGGTTTATCAGATAAATCGCACCCCTGCCAAGCCCTAGCAGATTTATTAACCATTTATGAGAATTTTGGAAATTTTGATGTTCAAGCGGCGTGGGTTGGGGACGGTAATAATGTCGCAAATTCTTTCGCCAGGGCATGTTCCATTATGGGAATAGATCTAGTCATGGCCACTCCTAAAGGATATGAACTTTCACCCGAAACTTTATCGAAAATAGAATCTTCTGGAATTTCTTTTTCTGCAACAAATGATCCACAAAAAGCAGTTTCAGAAGCCGACGTGGTGTACACCGACACATGGGTTAGCATGGGCGACGAATCTACAAGAGACAAACGTTTATCCGACTTCGACGGTTTCCAAATAAATTCTAAATTGTTAGACAAAACCGAAGCTTTGGTTATGCATTGTTTACCTGCACACAGGGATGAAGAAATTTCCACAGACATACTTGATGGGGATAGGTCTTTAGTCTGGACCCAAGCAGAAAATAGACTCCACGCACAAAATGGATTGTTAGTTCATATCCTCAACCCCGCACAAGACGCTCCAAAATAAAACCGAATACCTCTTCTCAAATTCATCAACCCATGGAAATTTTTGGTCTTTGGTATTTCTCGATAATCGCCCTATTTTTTTTCGGTTATCTTCTTCATAGACACTACACCATCACAACAAAAATACCCTTTAGTCCACTTTTTGGAAACCTCAAAATAGGAAGCAACTATTTGTCCAACTACGATCTCCCCTCGTTACCCCCTCCCAATGGGGAGGTCGATGATATAAACCATTTTTCTGGACCCAATTTTGACCCAACTCTTCTCTCGCCCTCCGTCAAACATTTTTACGAACAAACTTCTTCTTATTCACTCAATTACCGCGTATTTTGGCATTTTCCATTTAGAACTGGAGCATTTGTGGCTAGCTACTTGACTTCTTACATCGAGCAATTAAACCTCCCCGGAAAAAACAATGGACCCCACGAAATGAAAAGTGAATTTGTCACTATTCCCCCTTCAATTGACCCTCGAAATGGAACCCGGGCCTGGATCCGAACAAATTCTTCCAACGAAACCATCTTCGTCGCATTCTATGCTACTCACAAGAAAGAATCCACAACCTACGTTAATATCGCAGCACCCTTGCCTTTCTCTAATCTGAGCACGGTTTTAAATATCAAAAACTTTGAATCTGGAATTGAGCTAAATACTCTTCCCTCTACCAGTGATGGGGGCATCTATCTAATCACCCCTGTAGGGCCCATTTCACTCCCCCTTTCTCAAAGATTCCAAGTTTTACCCTCTACCTCATTTCCCCCCTCAAACTTCCCCCCCGAAACTATAATCGCAACCCATGAAATGTGGGTATTTGGGCTTAAATTTCTTACAATATCCTACATAGCTAATAAAACCTAACTCGATGAGTTTAATTGCAACTCAAAAGTACTCCGACTATGGTCGAAGACTTTTTGATGCTAAACCCCGGTCCAGTACCTCTCTCAAAAAATGTAAGAGATGAAATGGCCCGCACGTTAGTTTCTCATAGGTCCCCTGAATTCGCAGAAACATATCAACAATTCCGAGATGGTCTGGATTATGTGTTTCGACACTCCACGATCGATGGCAGCTCTAGTACTGATAATGGAATGAGCATACCACTTATGGGAACTGCAACCATGGGGATGGAATCGGCAATCATCAACCTAGCTGGCCCAAAAGACGAAGTAGTAGCACTAGATAATGGAAAATTTGGAGAACGCTTTGTAGATATTGCAGATCGAAATTGTCTGGTAAAACCCATTCGAGCGAATTGGGGTGATTCTTTTGACATGGACTCTATCAAAGAAACAATTACTTCCAATACCCATCTAGTCGCAATGGTACACCAAGACACCTCTACAGGAATCATGAACCCCATCAAAGAAGTCGGGGAAATAGCGAAAGAAAATGGGGCATTTTTCGTAGTAGATGGGGTCTCTTGCATTGGAGGCGACGAATTCAAAATCGATGAATGGGGTGTAGATGTAGTTGTCGCAGATGCACAAAAAGCATTAGCTGCTCCTCCTGGAATTAGCGCAATTTTTGCCACCGAACACGCGCTCGAATCCTTCGATAACACCCACGCTGGATATTACCAAGACCTCCCTGCATATGTCAAAACAACAAAACAAAACAAAACACCATTTACTAGCGCTGTAACTCTAGTACGAGCATTCGTAGTTGCACTAGAGAACATCAAAGAAGAAGGAATTCAAAATAGAATTTCCCGTCACAGAACCCAAGCCCTAGCAAACCGTGCAGCGTTCGCAGATATGGGCCTTCCAATGTTTCCAAATTTAAATGATCATAGTGACTATTCCAATACCGTGACTGTTGTCGATCTACCCACTCCCATTTCTGATAATTCTTCGGACTTTTTCAAAGCGATGAAACAAAGAAATGTTACTGCTAGTGGGGGGCATGCACACCTCAAAAATCTCATCTTGCGTATGTCTAATATGGGAGATCTTTCAACCGCACAGGTACTTCGGGGAATTCAAACAGTCGGAGAAGCCCTATGCGATTGCGAAATCAACGTAGATACTGATTCTGCCCTTGATATTGCGGAAAAAATCCTATAATCTATGTCCAATTTCCGAGTAACTATTCGCAATTATTAGTTATATTTATTCAAATAATTATACGTAACAGTTATATTATCCCCCATAAATATACATAATACAAAACTTTGGTCTACAAAGAGGAAAACACCATGAATACCACACGAGACACAGTGGATTTCGGCGAATTCACATTCGCCTGCGGCGAATCCATCCCAAATCTAACATTGGCATACGAAACTTACGGCGAATTCACCGGAGATAATGCTATCTTAGTCTGCCATGCACTAACTGGAAGCACGCATATAGCCGGCCATCACCGAACCGATACCACTGGCCAAGCACGTGCATGGTGGGACACTATGGTTGGTCCTGGCAAATCAATCGACACTACTGATTATTATATCGTCTGTGTCAATTTAGTTGGATCTTGTTATGGTTCATCTGGCCCTTCTTCAATTTCTCCGGAGACTGGGTCTCCCTACGCCACTACATTCCCCCCTGTAACTGTCACCGATTGGACACATTCACAAAGGATGTTACTAGATCACCTAGGAGTCGGTCGTTTACACGCCGTTATTGGGGGTTCTGTAGGGGGCATGAACGCTCTGGAATGGGCCAAAATTTACCCTGATGATATAAACCGACTCATACCAATTGCAACCGCAGCAAGATTAGATTCCCAATGCATAGCATTGGATTCCATCGCAAGTAGATCTATTACTGGAGATCCAAACTGGAATGGGGGCAATTACTACGGTTCTACTCCCCCCTACCAGGGATTGGCACAAGCAAGAAAAATTGGCCATGTGATGTACCTTTCAAAAGAATCAATGCTAGCTAAATTTGGCAGGAGATCTGCTGGGAGGGATTCTCTCTATGATTTTTCACCATCGGACCAAGCAGCAGCATTCTTTCCCTACACCGAAGTCGAATCTTATTTAGATTATAATTCTGAAAAGTTCACAACTCGATTCGATCCCAATAGTTACCTCTACTTACTCCGAGCAATGGATAATTATGATTTATCTTCTGGGTATGAGTCCGATTCCGATGCACTTTCCGCATTTACCGGAGAAGTCCTCTTGATATCTTTTACCGGAGATTGGCACTTCCCTAGTTCTGCCTCCGAAGAACTAGCACATTCTTTTAGAGATGCAAATATCAACACAATCCATCATGTAATTGATTCACCATATGGTCATGACGCGTTTCTCGTAGAACCAAACAACGTTGGTCCTCCCATCTCTGGATTCCTCTCAGATGGAGTAAATTCAAGTTCAATTACGGATACACTATCCGAACCAAAAAACAAATTCGCCCCTGTTCATAATAGCCTCTTTTCCAATTAAGTGTCTCTCTCACAAAATATTTTTTTCTGTTAGCAGATCTCTCAATTCTCCCACTGAAGACACAACAACATCACAATACTGCTTCACAATTCCTTTTGGTCTGAATCCTATGGCAAAACCGGCCATTTCTAACATAGGAATGTCATTAGCCCCATCCCCAATGGCGACCACTTCTTCTATTGGTATCTTTGCCATTGTACAAATTTTATCTAGGGCCTCTCTTTTTGATTTATGGATAAATTCTCCCCTAACTTCTCCTGTAAGATGTCCTTTCTCCACCATGAGATCGTTGGCAACAATCCAATCTACACTTGTATCTGAATTTTCTAGTGCCCCTTCTACCCCTTCTAAAAACCCACCCGTTATGATTGCAATTTTTATATTTTTTTCTTTTAAATTTTCTAACAATTCTCCCATACCTGGGCGCAAATATGTATTTTGATAAACCCTACCCGCATCTTCTTTTGAGAGGCCTTTTAACAAATCTGTCCGTAAATTGAGACTCTCACCAAAACTTATTTCACCCCGCATTCCCTTTTCTGTAATTTCACTTATCTGAGATCTGTGGCCCACTTCCGTAGCCAATTCAACTATCATTTCCCCTTCTGATAACGTCCCATCAAAGTCAAATACAACAAGCTGCACAACACTTTCCAGGTCTCTTTATATATATATTTTCTTAAAACTCCGCATTGCTTCCATAAGAAAGTTTTAATAATCGTCGACCAGTCTTCCCAAGTCATGAAGATCATAGTAGCAGAACCTATCGACAACTCTGGCTTGGACACTCTCAAAGAAGCTGGCCACGAAGTGGAATTGGCATATGATTCCACTGAAACAGAACTTTTGGATATGGTTAAAAACGCTAGTGGTCTCGTAGTTAGATCTGGTACTTCTGTCAATAGAACCTTAATCGAGGCTGCACCAAATCTTATCATAGTTGGCCGTGCCGGGGTCGGAATAGATAATATCGACCTGGACGCTGCTTCTGATAATGGTGTTATCGTTGTGAATGCACCAGAAGGAAACATACGTGCAGCAGCTGAGCACACCATTGCAATGACATTTGCAATAGCGAGAAAAATTCCCCAAGCTCATATTTCCCTTAACGATGGAAAATGGGAGAAGAAAAATTTCATTGGGTTAGAACTTGATGGCAAAACCGCAGGAATAGTAGGACTAGGGCGAGTGGGCCAAGAAGTAGCCAAGAGATTTCTTTCACTTGGAATGAATATTGTGGCATTCGACCCTTATATTTCTCAAGACCGAGCAGACCAACTTGGTATCACTCTAATGGACCTTCCCACTTGCATGGATCATGCAGACGTCCTTACAATTCACACCCCACTCACCCCTGAAACAAAAGATCTCATCGGAAAGGACGAACTCACAAAATTAAAAGGTGGTTATCTGATCAATTGCGCACGAGGTGGTATAGTGAATGAGTCTGCATTAGCAAAAGCGGTATCTGATGGCATCCTCGCAGGCGCTGCTATAGACGTTTTTTCTGAAGAACCTGTTTCTCCTGATAACCCTCTTCTTGGCTTACAAAATGTTATTGTCACCCCTCACCTCGGAGCGAGCACAGAAGCTGCACAAGAAAATGTTTCTCTCGATATAGCCAAACAGATAATCGCAGCATTAGATGGAAATCCCGTTGAAAACTCTCTTAACTCCCCCTCCATCGACGAGGCAACTTTCTCAAAAATATCCCCTTATTTGGGCCTCATGGAAACTGCAGGAAACCTCGCTATTCAATTACTCGAAAACCCCGTTAATTCCATTGAATTAACCTATTCTGGGGAGATTGCATCTTTAGATACCAGTCTTGTCACGGCAAGTGCACTCAAAGGTGTTTTTACCTCACTTGAGTGGCGAATTAACTCTGTAAATGCTCTCCGAGTGGCCCAAGAACGTGGGGTCAATATTCAAGAAAACAAACACCCTCATATAGATGGTTTCCAAAGTTTAGTCTCTATCACTCTCCGAAGCGAAAACAAATCTGTATGCATAGAAGGCACCGTCTTTGCCAATAATGACCCCCGAATTGTCAGCATAGATGGCTTCCGAATCGACGCAATTCCTTCTGGCCACATGCTCATATCTAGAAATCTAGACCGTCCCGGAGTTATCGGATTCATAGGCACGATTCTGGGTGAACATACAATAAATATTGGGGCGATGTTTAACTCTAGAGAAAATATCGGTGGCGGAGCCCTCACTGTGTATAATATCGATGATCCAATCTCCGAAGACCTTCGAAAACAATTGATATCTGACGACCGTATTACTGATATCTATTGTATCTCTCTAAACGGATGAAAAATACTTTCAGTTTAAAATAGCTTGCATAACATCTTCCACACTTGCAGGAATTTCTTTTGGAGCCTCCCTAGCAAAACTTGCCGCATCTGGATCTTTTAGTAATATTCCTGTTGCCAAACAAACAACATACTCTTCTTTTCCAACTACTCCCTCTGAACGCAGTTTCCTTAAACCCGCAACTGAAGCAGCAGAAGCAGGTTCTACTCCAATTCCTTCCTCTGCCAACTCACATTGAGCTGCTAATATTTCCTCATCTGAAACAGTCACCGCAGTTCCTCCTGTCCCCCGTATTGCCGGAAGGGCTTTCGGAGCGTTTACCGGATTTCCAATCCTAATCGCTGTCGCCTTTGTTTCCACACTTGGCCATCTTTGAACGTGACTAGCACTACTTTTTATTGCTTCAACAATAGGCGCTGCGCCTTCTGCTTGTATAGCTGTGATTTTTGGCACGTCTTTCACTTTAAGAGCCCCACTAGCCACTAATTCTCTAAAGCCTTTGTACAGTGCTGCCGTATTCCCTGCATTACCCACTGGCAATATAATTCTATCTGGATATCTTCCCACTTCTTCTAGCGATTGTTCTAGTATTTCAAATCCAATAGTCTTCTGACCCTCTAATCGAAATGGGTTTACAGAGTTCAATAAATAAACCTCACCTTCATCTGCCAACTTAGTTACAATATCAAGACACTCATCAAAATTTCCGTCTAATTGTAATATTTTTGCACCATGTAAACTTGCCTGAGCAACCTTACCCATCGCAACCTTACCTGCGGGGAGCAATACGATTACTTCTAAACCAGCCCTCGATCCATAAGCTGCCAAAGACGCGCTAGTATTCCCGGTCGAAGCGCAGGCCAACCTTTTCACACCCAATTCTTGAACTACTCGGACACCCACTGTCATCCCTCTATCCTTGAAACTCCCTGTTGGATTCATTCCCTCATGTTTAATTCTTAAAGCTTCTACCCCTACATCGGACTCTATCCTAGGCACTGTATACAGTGGGGTGTTTCCCTCCTTTATACTGACTCCCATTTCGAATGGCAACGAAGCCTTGTACCTCCAAACACCACTCCCTGAAAAATCTTCAAATGTCGGGAGATTTTCATATCTTACTTCCAATAACCCTCCACATTTTTGGCATCTATATATCACAAAATCGAATGGAGGGTATGTTTTTCCACATTCAATACAAGTTAACCAAACATCTCCTTTAATGGAGCTAGGTTTAATTTGTCCAATACCTTCGATTGTTAGGTCTGCCATCAATAATTCTCAAATGGTGTCTGTGGTCAAAAAAGAAGTGGTCTATACGATCTAACAATCTAACCCTCTGGCCCATCAAGATAGTTTCAAAAACCCCGGAAACATATCTCTTACAATGGATAGAACTGATATCCTTTCTTGGACATCCGATTTCCCCGCAAAACCGGGTGTATATTTATTTTACTCCCAAGACTTTCCAATCTATATCGGAAAAGCAGTCAACCTCCGTTCACGAATCCGATCCTATACTGATCCTAGATCCCCTCGAATCCAACAAATGGTACAGAAAGCAGATCGAATTGATATCTCTATAACCAACACAGAAACCCAGGCGTTACTGCTAGAAGCAAATCTAATCAAAC
>PAAV01000024.1 GCA_002699485.1 Chloroflexota bacterium
GAGATCTTGACTCATCCTGCCCCTCAAAATTAATGTCGAACATGTAATACCAGACCACCCATCCCATAAACTGCCGCCTATATACACATCATAAGCAGAGGTATCGTGTATGTATCCCCGACTGCCATCAAGACCTCCACTAGTTAAATTTCTGGCCTGCTTGTTGATGCTATCTATCTCCACTCGTGGCCTTTGTGAATGTAGAAACTCAATGGTGTCTTCGATCGATATCCATTTAGTAGGCTCTGAAATGGAACTTTCTTCAAAATCATACAGGACAACATCAGATACCATGCCGGGATTATCGATTGATAATTTTGCCGCCAATCTAGCTCCGGCGCCGTGGCCAATTACAACAGCGTTATCTAAATTAAGAGACGAAGCTAAACTACTGATGTCACCATAAAAGTCTTCGAATCTATATTTAGGATCAGACGGTCTATCACTGTGTCCATGCCCTCTTAATTCAACAGAAAAAACTCTGTACTCTTCTCTAAATCTCGCTGAGATTAAATCCCATGTGCGAGATGAATCACCTAAATCATGTATTAACAGCATGTGCTTTTTGCTGTTACCTCCCCAATCTAAATAATAGATTCTAAGTCCATTAGAATAATGGCTCTTACGAGTTGGTTTCTGTTTCATATCTCAGCTCTGTTGAAATCAAATCTTTAATTATTACGGCCATACCAAATCCCCAGATTCATATATTCCACCGATGAATTCAGATCGAAAAGACCTTTTATAATCAAATTCAGTTTCAAGCGCGTTGTATTCTAAAAGATGATCATATAGAGATTTCCACTGTGAATCTGACATAAATCCTATACCATTTTCGTCAGTATAATCGCTTCTGGCATCTTCGATTTCCTTACTCAACATAAAAGCTTGATGGTTGGAACTGCTTTCAGGCGCAAATTGCAAAACTATATCTATTGCAGCATCCGGGTTATCGATTGCAAACTGGATACCCTTTAAAGTCGCCTTCAAGAAACGCTTTACAATATCGGGGTTGCTGTCAGCATAGTCTTGCGTAGTTATATAGGTTAATCCTAAAGTAGGAACCCCGTACTCATACGGGTCCCACACAATCACATCATATCCAAGAGATCTAATCGTGTCTGGCTCATTAGATTTAAATACCGCAAGAACATCCACTTTTCCTTCCGTCAAGATTCTAGGGTCAAAACCTACAGCAACTTCTTGTATCTTCTCTCGTGCCACGCCTTCAGACTCCATCATTGCCATATAGTCAGACGGAAGTGAAATTTTATATCCAAACGTTTTCCCCTCCCAATCTTTTAGAGAATCAATCTGCGAATCTTTTAAGGCCATATATCCTTGTTGCCCTCTTTGTCCAAGTAGCGCAACAGCTGTTAACGGAGCATTCGAGCTGGAAATCTGTTTTAATACTGAACCAGCGTCGGATGTAGAAAACTGAATATCACCTGACAGTAACAATTTAACATGTTCTCCTGATGATGAATGTTTGACGTCTACATTGAGACCTTGTTCCTCGAAATAGCCATTCTTGTCAGCAACATATACGCCAACAAATGGCAGATTTGCCTGAGGCTTGTAACCAGCCATAAATACTATATCTTCTAAAGTTTTATTATTTTCGGAATTACTATTCTCCACACACCCAACAGCAACCAACGTAGTTAGAATTGCAAGCAAATAAGTTAATTTTAATACCAATTTATATACCCTTTTCCACAGTCAGAATTTTTACCAAATCTCATTGTCAAGTTTTTGACTATCATGCCAAAATAGCACTCTCTTTTCTATGTACCACACCAAGGAAGTTAACAAGATCCCAATAAAAGCTAAAATAAAAACTGCTCCAAATAATTGTGGCATATCTAAATTATTGTTAGCTCTTATAATCATACTTCCCAAGCCTTTGTCTCCCGAGAACCATTCCGCTACTACTGCCCCAATCACTGCGAGCGGAATAGCGATTTTAAAAGAAGCTAATAAGTAGGGATATGAATTTGGGATACTTGCTTTAATCATTATCTCAGATTTAGAAGCATCTAAGGATTTTAGTAAGTCTGTTACATCACTACTAGTTGATCTCATACCGGCAAGGCAATTCACCAGTACCGGAAAGAATGTAATGATAGCTGCAATTAATATTTTAGGAATAAAACCGAACCCAAACCAAATTACAAATAACGGAGCTATCGCAATTATTGGAGTAACTTTAATTAGTATTGCAACTGGCAATAATCCTCGCTCCAAGAAACGAGATTGATACATCACAATTGCTCCTATTATCGCCACAATTGCTCCTAAAACAAAACCCCCTATTGCTTCTCCAACTGTCACTAGAGTGTTAAGTGCGTAATCAGAACTATTGGAAATAATCTCCATAATAATCCTAGAAGGAGAAGGTAATAAATAATCAGCAACTCCTGATAATCGAACTGAAATTTCCCACACAGCAAATAACAATGTAAAAATAATTATCGGCGGGCCAATCCACTGCATTACCTGTTTTGTTTTATCGATCACATTTACTAACATTTATATGCACTTCTTACTTTTTTGATCAGCTGATTAAACACAGCATCTGACTCTGTTTTTTCCGACCTAGGACGTGCTATAGACACGCTTATACTCTTGGCCAGTCCATCACCTGACTCAGGCATGACAATAACCCGATCAGACAATAACACCGCTTCTGCTGAATTGTGTGTAACGAATATTACAGTTGGCTTAGTTTTACTCCATAAGTCTAGAAGCTCATAACGCATAGATTCTCGTGTTATTTCATCTAAAGCAGCGAACGGTTCATCCATTAACAATAAGTCTGGATTAGTAGATAAAGCACGTGCTAGCGAGACTCGCTGGCGCATTCCTCCGGACAACTGATGTGGGTAATACGTTGCAAACCCATCCAAGCCAACTAATGAGATCAGCTCTTTTGTCTCTCTACAATTCGCATCACCAACTTGTCTGTTAACTTCCGTTGGTAGTTTTATGTTCTCATGTACTGTCCGCCAAGGTATCAAGGCAGGATCTTGAAACATGTATCCTATACTTTTACGTTTGCGAGATTTGGCTGGTGATTCTCCACCAATTTTAACCTGGCCTGAATCAGGGTCGAGTAAGCCAGATATAATTTTCAAAAGCGTAGTCTTGCCACAGCCACTAGGCCCGACTATAGATACAAACTCTGAGCTTTCGATTTCGAAATTAACGGAGTTCAGAACTTTATTTTCAACTCCATCGTCTGAAAAGTAACTTTTACAAATATTCGAGATCTCAATTCTATTTTTCAGAGAACTATCTCCCGTATATATATCATGGGCTTTTATATCTAATTTCTGCATATTGGCTAATACGTATCAATTAAATTGTCCGATTGACTTATATAACTAAATTGAAGTTGAAATACCTATGCGGTTTGCTTTTTAGTCAACTCAAGTTCTAATTGAGATGTCACCAATCTGTACTCGTCGCGTACAGTATCACTCGTTAAAACAGTAGGCTTACTTTCATCACGATAATCTGGACTTAAGCCAAGTTTGCCAAGAAAAGGCAGCTCTAATTCATTACATATGTCTTGGCCAGCTCCAGTACCAAAAATTTCTCCTGAAAAGTTTTCCACGACACCTAGCACATCTACTTTTAATGTTTTAATCATATTTATAGATCTTTTTGCGTCTATCATGGCTAATTCCTGAGGAGCTGTTACGATAACAAACCCATCTAAATCTAAAGTTTGCATAACGGTTAATGGTCCATCTGAGGTACCAGGAGGCAGGTCGACGATCAAAAAATCTAATTCACCCCAAACTGTCGATTGCAATAATTGATTTATAGCATTATGAACCATTGGACCACGCCATATTATTGCCTCATCTTCTTTTTGCTGGAAAAATCCCATTGACATTACTGATACACCAAACCGGCTTGGAGGCACCAACCTTTTATCTTCGGCCATTTCGGGTGGTTCAAATATCTTCATTGCTCTTACGACATTAGGGCAATCTATATCAACATCGAGAATACCTACAGACTTACCAGATTCCGCTAGAGTAACTGCTAAGTTTACTGACACAGTAGTCTTTCCAACTCCTCCCTTTCCACTATAAACACCTATTTTGTTTTTTACGCTTGATAAAGCAGAACTAATTGCCCGTCGCTGTTCAAACTGGCGTTTCATAGATTCAATTTTTGCACGCGCCTGTGCGTTTTGTGCTGGATTATCCGGTTTCTGTGTCATTATTGTCCTTTATCTTTAATTCTGTTAACTACTAAAGGTGGCTGTTATCTATAATATAAAAAAGGGGTCTCTAAGACCCCTTTTTTATTTTTAAACGAAGTCTATGAACTTAGTCAATTCCTAACTCTGATCTTCCCTCTTCAGAAATCATATCAGGTGTCCAAGGTGGATCGTATACCAGTTCTACATTCACGTCATCAACACCGTCTATTTCAGCTATCCGCCATTCAGCTTGTTGTGCAATATAAGGACCCATGCCACAACCTGCGAAGGTCAATGTCATTTTTATATCAACATTACCTTCATCCACAGCGCAGTCATAAATTAAACCTAAATCTACCACATTGATGGGTATTTCAGGGTCATAAACATCGCGAAGGGCTTCCATTACAGTATCTTTATTTAAGACTGTCGTTTCGCTAGTCATCAAATCATCTCCATAGGTTTTATTAATTGTCAGTGTATGTGACTTAAACAGTTAAGTAAAATTGTATTGTTACAGAAGAAACTATGTCAACGGAATTTGTTATCGCTAATAGCGTTTTAATCGGTTAATACTTTCCTTAAGTCTACTATTTGGTCTCTTAATAAAGCAGCTTTCTCAAATTCAAGCTTCTTTGCAGCAACTTTCATCTGTGACTGTAAGTCACTTATTAACTTCACTAATTCATCTTTAGGCAAGTTGCCTTCTGATTTAATGAATTCATCTTTATTCACGGTTTCCTTTACCCGTTCAGTGATGTCATGAATAGTTTTCCTGATTCCTTGAGGAGTTATTCCATACTCCAAGTTATGAGATTTTTGTATTACTCGGCGTCGATCCGTTTCTTCAATCGCTTTTTGCATAGACTTAGTAATTCTGTCAGCATACATGACAACATATCCATCAACATGCCGCGCAGCACGACCAACTGTTTGTATCAATGCGGTTTGTGACCTAAGATAACCTTCTTTATCGGCATCTAAAATTGCAACCAAGCTAACTTCTGGAAGATCAATACCTTCTCGAAGCAGATTTATACCTACTACCACATCATAAATACCTAACCTCAAATCTCTTAAAATTTCACTCCGCTCTAATGTATCTATCTCCGAATGCATATGATGTGTCTTTATACCTACCTCTCGCAAATAGTCCGAGAGTTCTTCTGCCATTCGTTTAGTTAACGTTGTAATCAGGCATCTCTGTTCCTGAGATACCCTTTCTCTTATTTTTTCCAGAAGATCATCTATTTGTCCGGCCGTGGGTTTCACTTCAATAATTGGATCTATTAAACCTGTCGGCCGAATTACTTGTTCAACTATATTTTTACTATGTTCCATTTCATAAGGCCCTGGAGTTGCAGAGACGTATACGATTTGATTCACATGCTCTTCAAATTCTTGGAAACTCAAAGGTCTATTATCTAAGGCTGAAGGCAATCTAAATCCATGTTCAACTAAAACTTCTTTTCGAGAACGATCACCTCCATACATAGCACGGATTTGTGGCAAAGTCATATGAGACTCATCAACCACAATAACGAAGTCATCAGGAAAATAATCTATAAGAGTATAGGGAATACTCCCAGCTGCCCTACCAGATAGATGGCGTGCATAATTTTCTACTCCAGCACAATACCCTGTCTCTCTTAACATCTCAATATCATAAAGAGTCCTTGATTCTAGACGCTGTGCTTCAACTAATTTGCCCTGTTGACGCAAGTGTTTTAATACAAAACTCAACTCTTCTTGTATATCACCGATAGCATTTTGCAGTTTCACCTCGGAGGTTACGAAGTGTTTGGCTGGATAAATCTCAATATCTTCTAATTCAGATAAGATTTCTCCAGTTAAGGGTTCAAGAGACACTATCCGATCAACTTGGTCACCCCAAAATTCTATCCTCACTCCTACTGCTTCTTCATAAGCAGGCATCAATTCCAGCGTATCTCCACGCACTCGGAATCGCCCCCTCGATAAATCAAAATCGTTCCTCTCATATTGCATATCAACTAATTTACGTATCAGTTTTTTACGAGAATTATTTTCACCCTTACGAACGTACGCTACGAAAGATTCATATTCTTCAGGTGATCCAAGCCCAAAGATACATGAAACTGATGCAACTATTAATACATCTTTCCTAGTCAATAAAGCCCTAGTGGCGGAGTGGCGGAGTTTATCTAGTTGTTCATTGACATCAGCATCTTTCTCAATGTAGGTGTCAGTCCTCGGTATATAAGCCTCGGGCTGGTAGTAATCATAATAACTAACAAAATATTCCACCGCATTGTCAGGCAGAAATTCTTTAAATTCAGTTGCCAATTGTGCTGCCAAAGTTTTGTTATGAGCTATTACTAATGTTGGGCGCTGAATTTCTGCCACCATATTTGCAATCGTAAATGTTTTCCCACTACCCGTCACTCCGAGAAGTGTTTGATGTTTTACGCCTTGCCCGATACCCTCAGATAGCTTTTGTATCGCTTCCGGTTGATCGCCAGTGGCCTTAAAGTCCGATACAACGGAAAAAGATTTTGTCATCGTTTAACCTGACAGGTGTTCTAATGCGGCCCGAACCCGTTCTTCCAAAGGCAAATCCGACTCAGTTGCACTAAGCCTAACTGCTTCTCTAGCTTCGTTGGAAGAATAACCTAATGCGGTTAAAGCCTCTAATACTTCTGAAGGGGAATCTCCAAGTTCTGATTCAGTGAAGTCTTTAGCTAGTTGACCCTTTAGTTCAAGTATGATTCTTCCCGCTGTCTTCTTCCCGACTCCAGGAACTCTACTAAATGCCAATTGGTCTCCTGTATTCACAGCGTGCACTAGATCGTTCACCGAAAACATAGACATAACAGCTAGTCCCAATCGAGGACCGACTCCATTTATGGAAATGAGAGATTCAAAACTTGCTCTGGATTCGTCTGATTCAAAACCGTATAACGTCATACTGTCTTCTCTAACCTGCATAGAGGTAAACAAAGTAACGGTATCACTGGTTTTACCTAATGCAGAAATGGATGAATTTGGAACGTTAATACGTAATGCTATCGGTCCAAGATCGATATCCATCCAATCGATACCTATTTTAATTATTTTGCCTCTAACATTAGTAATCATTTTTCACCGCGATTATATTTCGATTATATTTTTGTACCTAATTGCATTATAGTGGCATAAGGCAACTGCTAGTGAATCAGATGAATCAGTGCTCATGCAATGGTCATCAAGGTCCAGAATAACATTAACCATAGACCTTACTTGATCTTTAGAACTACCTCCATAATCAGTGACTGATTTCTTTATTTCAGCTGGGCTATAAAGTGATAATTCGATGTCATTCTGAGCTGCAACAATCATTGCTAAGGCTTGAGATTGACCTATAGCCAATGCGGATTTAACGTTTTTACCCACAAATGGAGACTCTATTGCTATAGTGTCTGGTTTCCATTCTTTTACTATATTTTTCAATTCATCCAGTAGCAAAGATAATCTTTTAGGCAAATCATATTTATTAGGAGATTTTAGAGTAGATGAATACAAGTGACTTAGTTTATCGTCGAATACTTCGACAATTCCTACACCCATGTTAATTGTCCCAGGGTCAACACCAAGAATACGCATCAGTGTTTAATTACCATATTGCTCGATCGCTTCTTGTGGAAAGTTACCATTAGAATAAACCCTTTGAACATCGTCAAGATCCTCCAGCTTTTCCAACAATCTTAATGTTGGTTTAGCATTTTTTAAATCGAGTTCAACTGTATTTACAGGGATCATTGACACACCAGATGAAGCTATTTCAGCACGATTATTATTTAAAGCCTGCCTCACAGAATCAAATTGTTCTAAAGATGAATAAATCTCCATCAATGAGTCGTCGATATCAAAATCAATAGCTCCGGCATCTATAGCAATCATAGCTAAGTCTTCAGACATATCCTGTTCACATTTGACAACAAATAATGCTTTCTGCTCGAATTGCCAAGCTACAGAGCCCACTTCTGCCAAGCTTCCTCCTCCTTTGGAAAAAGTTGACCTGACATCTGATGCGGTACGGTTTTTGTTATCAGTCAAAGCTTCGAGCAATATTGCAGTTCCGCCGGGCCCATAACCTTCGTATCTCATTTCAGATAACTGAGCTCCTTCTGTTAGCTTCCCAGAACCTCGCTGTATAGCACGTTCAATAGTGTCAGCAGGCATATTTGCATCTTTGGCATGCTGAACAGCCATCCGAAGTTTGAAGTTTGATTCCGGATCTTCTCCACCAGACCTAGCGGCAACAATAATTTCTTTAGACAACTTCGTAAATATTTTCCCACGCCTTGCATCCGTAACTGCTTTAGCATGTTTAATAGTTGACCATTTAGAGTGACCTGACATGTGTTTCCTCTCTAGTTTTAATGGGTTTAGATTATAAATTAGATTATGTTTTGTGGCTCTACTATCAAAAATTGACTGTCTATATTCACTTCCAATATAACTTCTTTTATAGCAGGATAAAGCACCTCATCGCCGACATCGGAAATAACTACATATACATCATTTGCACCAGTTTCAATGATTTTTTTCAGTATGCCAATATCTTCACCTTCGACAGAGAACACTTTTAAGCCAATAAGTTCGTAATGATAGTAGTTCCATTCTGGTAGATCTTTCAGTGCCGATTGTAAAATCTTTAAATCTAAACCTTTGAGGGCCTCTGCTTTCTCAATGCTATCAATTGATTCAAATTTAACAATCAAAATATCGTTGTTTTGTGAACGAGTTGAACGAGCGTTTTGAACAATTAAATCACCCTTGTTGTGGGACACTATGGAACCAGGGTTAAAAATTTCAGATGAACTGCCGAACCTTTTTACTTTTACGTGGCCCTTTACACCCCAAGTACCCACTACTACTGCTACCGATACTTTTTTAAGTTGGGTATCGTCAGTATTTCGTGATCTGACCAATGGATTGAACGATGCGATATAAGCTTTGCAGGTGTATTCTAGAGGATTTCCAGAACAGCTCGCGTACCGTTTTTAATCGATGCAACTCGCAATACGGTTCTTATTGATTGAGCAACACGGCCCTGCCTGCCAATTACTTTACCCTTATCATCAGGTGATACTTCAAGCTGTAGTAACACTTTATTACCATTATCTTCTCTGCTCTCAGTAACCTTCACCTCATCAGGATTAGAAGCAATTGATCTAACAATGAATTCTAACAATTCCTTCATTATTATCTCCCTAAACGTATATTATGCGTCTTTTTGATTAGATTGATTTTCATGAGTTTTAATAATCCTTGATACAGAGTCTGTGGTTTGGGCGCCTTTAGCGATCCATTCCTGAGTTTTCTCCGTATCAATAACTATAGTTGGCGGGTCAGTTTTAGGGTCGTATAACCCTAATTGTTCAATAAATGATCCATCACGAGCTTCTCGTGAATCAGCTAAAACTATTCTATAAGAAGGCTTGTTTTTGCCTCCTACTCTTTTAAGTCGGATCTTAAGCACAAATTCTCCAATACAAATCTGAGTTTGTAGACTATAATTTAGTCTAGTATTAGCCATAACTAGCTGTCAACGAGGTATGGGGCCGGTATAAGCCGATTATATTGAATTGTTTTTATTAACCCCAGGTTCTACATCGAAAGGTTGTGCTACTGACTGATATCAAAGTATAGTTGTAAAGTTATCAGGGGTTAATTGTTACATAAATTAATAAGGTTTATTATTGATTTTGTTGAAATTTTAATGACCAAATTAAAAGTTGATACAAATAAGGATTTTTACAAATAGGGATTTATAAATGAAAGTGGTTTTTCTTGAAGACGTAGAAGGTGTAGCTCACGGCGGAGAAGTTAAAGATGTTAGGCCCGGATTTGCTCGAAATTATTTAATACCTAAAAATTTAGCTGTTCTAGCAACTCATGATTCACTTCAAAGGTTGAGCAAGCTTAGCAATCAAGCAGAAAAAGATAGAATTAAAAAACTAAACAACATGACTGAACTCGGCGAAAAATTGACTGGAATTCGCCTTGATTTAGAAATGCGTTCTGGGCCCGGTGGCAGACTTTATGGATCAGTCACAAATGCTATCGTTGCAGCAAAGCTTTCTGAATTGCTCGAAACTGATATTGATCGAAGAATTATTACTATAGATGAATCTATAAGAAATGTTGGATCTTTTACGGCTCAAATTCGGTTACATCAAGAAGTTAATATAGACGTAGAGTTGTTAGTCCATCCTACTGATATTGACCCAGAAACTTTTATAGAGCAATTGGCAGAGCAGGAGGCTAGCTCTGATGAAACCGATGAAGTTGAGCCTGCCGCAGAAACTAGCGAAAACGATAACATGTTGAATGATGTACATGACGAATCTTCAAGCGAAGTGGATGATGAACCGAATGCGAATGAAGATAGTGCACCAAAAGAAGATGATCCGTCAAAAGCTGAATTAGACTCGGACACAGATGCTACAGTGGACGAGGAAAAATCCTGAGGATAGTTTTTAGAATTGTACGCGGAGAGATTACTGCCACACGACGCCGACGCCGAAGAAGCTGTCATCGGCGCTGTACTTATTGATTCAACTTCTCTCACGCAAATATCATCATTTTTACGACCTGAAGATTTCTATCTGTCCAGAACACGATCATGTTATCAATCCTTCATATCGCTTTTTGATAGAGGAGAAGCGATAAACCAAATCACTGTAGCCCACGAACTTTCTCTTAAAGAACTACTTGATGATGTAGGAGGCTCTAATTACCTGGGGCAACTAGTGAGAACGGTGCCCACCTCGGTGCACATTGAACATTACGCTAAGATCGTGCAGACATCTGCTGTAATGCGACATTTAATTTCTGTTGCTGGTGATATAGCCACGATTGGCTATGAGGGTTCTTCTGATGTTGATGTGTCACTTCGAGATGCCGAAACGCTACTGTATGGTATCCGTGCGACAAGAGCCACCGGCGACTTTCAGCATATTCGTACTATTCTAGACGAATACATGGAACAGACTGCAAGTATTGATTTTGATGATGCAAACCTGACTCCAATTCAAACAGGTTTCCCAGATCTGGATAAAATCCTCGGAAATGGGCTGGCCAGATCCGACCTTATTGTCCTAGCGGCTCGACCAAGCTTAGGTAAAAGTAGTCTAGCTTTTAATATCGCAAGAAATGCAGCTGAAAAACAAATAAGAACGGGCATATTTAGCCTCGAAATGAGCTCTGAGCAAATCGGCAACCGGCTACTGGCAGCGGAAGCGGCAGTGGACAGCCATAGGCTACGGTTGGGAGTTTTAAGCGAAACTGAGGAAAGACGCGTGCTGGATGCTATTGGAGTGCTCTCTGAACTACCTATATACATGGACGACACCCCCATACAAGGTACAGTAGAGATTCGAGGTAAAGCACGGCGTCTTCAGGCTGAAAGAGGATTAGATCTTGTAATAGTTGATTATATGCAGCTAATGGGCGACTCTAATCGTAGATCAGATAACCGAACACAAGAATTAGGAGATATCTCAAGATCATTGAAGGCATTAGCGAGAGATCTTAACGTACCTGTTCTGGCTCTATCTCAATTAAGTCGTGCCCCTGAACACCGGCCTTCACATCGCCCAATATTGTCAGATCTTCGTGAAAGTGGAAGTATTGAACAAGACGCAGATGTTGTGGCGTTTATTTATAGAGAGGATCACTATACCAACAGAGTAGATTGGGAAAGGAGAGAGCCTTCTAGGCCATATCCAGAAAACATAGCGGAGATCATAGTTGCAAAACATAGAAATGGTCCTACGGGAGCTGTGCCATTATACTTCCGGAAAGAATTAGTGAAGTTTGAAAGTTTAGAAAGAAGGTCTAGGTCTAGAGAATTAGTGTAACCAGACACTAATTCTCTTAATGTGTCAGCTAAAATGAAAGACGAAATTATTCAAAGAAATAACTACGAATCGGCTTTTCCAAAAGGAGTTCATTTCACTCCTGTTCCGAGTCCTTTACTGGGACCAATGCTAAAACAGGTTTCTAGTTACAACGAGCTTGTGTGTCTTTTGCGTTTTTTAAACTTAATTCATATACGCAAAGAATTCCCTAAGTGGATTGAACAAAACATGTTAGTCTCTGATGATGTGTTGCAATCAGTCATTGGGTCTACCTCAGACATTCTCGATGCTATAGAAAAGTGCATAAAGAATCGGATAATACTTCGGGCTACAGTAGGAACAATTAACGGTAATAAAGTATTAGTTTTAAATACCCATGATGCCAAATCTAATCTCGATCGAATTACAAAAAGTGTTGGAAATGATGAAGGTGCATTAGAGGTGGTAGAGAATGCAACTTCAACTGAGAATATTTTTAGCTTATATGAAAATAATATTGGTAGCATCAATCCACTGATAACAGAAGAGCTGAAATATGCCAAGGAACGATACCCGGACGGATGGATTCATGACGCTTTTCGCGAAGCAGTAATCAATAACGCACGATCATGGAGATATGTTCAAAGCATACTCGAAAACTGGCATGTAAATGGCCGTATGCAAGGGGCCACCCCTGAGAGGAGTAAAAGTGGACGAAATCGGAGACATATTAAAGAAGTTGGACAAAGCCCCAACAAAAGATACTAATTCAGACAATCGGCCAGATGAGAGCGAAAGCGTTGAAGTTGATTGTGACCGATGCAGTGATTTAGGTTGGTATACAGATGATGTCGCAATAGATCACCCAGATTTCGGCCGCTTCGTAATCTGCGATTGCCAGCAAAACAACCTGGATGAGCATGATAATTCACAATTAATTCGATATAGCAACTTAGGGTATTTAGTGAGGTTTAATTTTGAATCATTCTTGCCTGAATATTCAAGTGTTCCAGACATACAGTCGCTAATCAAAAACGCTAAAGAAGCTGCAATCGAGTACACAACTTCTCCCCGAGGTTGGTTGGTTTTGGTAGGACCACATGGTTCAGGTAAAACCCATTTGTCAGCTGCAATTGCAAATCAATGTATCCAAAATGGCCATATTGCAATTTACATAGATGTGCCGGATCTAATGGATCATCTTAGAAACAGTTTTTCCCCTGACACAGCTTATAGTTACAGCGAAATGTTTGATAGAGTTCGCAACACACCGTTATTAATTCTTGATGATTTGGGTAGTGCATATCCTACTCCATGGGCACTAGAAAAATTACAACAGATATTAAACCATCGATTTAATGCTGAATTACCTACCGTGATAGCAACTTCCCAAGAATTGAGTTCATTGGACTCATACATCAGATCAAGATTAAAGGCTAAGCCTCTTTCAAAAATTGTCCGGCTCAAGCCTTCAGATATAGGGTTTGGACTAGGAATAATCCCAAAGGATCTACAAGATAGAATGAGTATCGATTCATTCACAATACCAGGTGAAGGATTAACTTCAAAAGAAAAGGCCAGCTTAAAACTCGCCCGGGAAGTAAGTAAAACATACGCCTCATATCCTGACGGATGGTTGACTTTATCGGGATCCACCGGTGTTGGCAAAACCCATCTGGCGGTGGCCATTGGCAGCCAAAGGATCAGAGAAGGCGATGATGTCTTTTTCGCTTTCGTGCCTGACCTCCTAGATTATCTGCGAAGCAGTTACACTCCAAATAGTGCCATTAGATATGATGAGGTTTTTGAAAGGATCAGAAATGCTGGGGTGTTAATTCTAGATGACCTAGGTCAAGAAAGAGGTGGACCATGGGCAGAAGAAAAGTTGTATCAACTATTAGTACATAGACATAACTTAAAGCTCCCAACTATTATAACGACACTGGATGATTTCACGGGAGAACTAGGACCAATACGTTCTCGTGCTGCAGACAAAGCTGTGGGATATGTACTAAATATAATCTCTAAAGATTTTAGACGACGCGACAATCAATAAAGACATCAGATTTAAATCATTAACGTTTTACGATTCAATAACTAAATCTGAGAAAACTAATTCATAATATGACAAAAACAAGTTGCATACTTTGTGAAGTTGCACACGGACGTGCTCCTGGAAAAATACACTATGAAGATAACGATATAGCTGTATTTGACAATGTACTAGATTGGGCCCCTATTATGATCTTATTCGTTCCTAAAGAACATATATCACAAAAACAACTATGGCAGAATAAAGATTTATTTCATAAAATTTCCACTCTTGCTGTGGATATTGGCAACGATATTTGTCCAGACGGATTTCGTCTATTATCGAACTTTGGCAGTGATGGATTGCAAACACAAGATCATGCTCACTTACACCTATTGGGAGGTAAACGATTGGGCTTTTATCTTAATTTTTAGAAATCTATTTGATTTCATGAGAAACGAGGCATCACCTCGTTACCTAAAAGACTAATTGTTCTTTCAATAATCCCATAATCCATTTGGCCAGTATTGAC
>PAAV01000025.1 GCA_002699485.1 Chloroflexota bacterium
CTTTTTCATTTTTGGACCTTTGATCCACTCTCCACTAGATGAATCTAAGATTTCTGTTGTTTTCAGGTTAACTCTGCGTTCATCTGCACCACCAATTATCATAGCTCTACCGTCTGATAGAGTGACCCCACAATGAATTTCACGTTTTGAGGACATTTCATTAACAGATTTCCATTCACCTGTAGCTACTTCAAATACCTCTGCAGTAGCTAATCTCGGAGGTCTTTGAGTCATCCCCCGACCACGTCCTCCCGTAGCAACAACATCTCCATTACCAAGTACCAAGCTTACAAAATCCATCCTTGCATCAGTCATGTTTGCTCCATCACTAAAAGAGCCTAAATCTCTATCTGATGCATCTCCATTGGCCTGAGATTGAGAATCACCTGCCATCGATTCTGATTGATCTACGGTGTCTGTGTCAGTTTCTTGACTTTCATTAGAACAAAAAACGGTACTTATAATTAGAAGACCTAGAAAAAGTATTTTTAGTATTGTTTTCATATTGCAACCTAGTTAATAAACGTACTCAATTAATGCCAGTCCTTTCTATCTTTAACCTCACATAAGTTACATAACCGTCTGATTTACTGCAACCTTTCCCATTTATTTGCATACATTCGTAATCTATGAAATCCAATTTCTGTGCAACTCGCTGGCTAGGATAATTTTCTTGCTCACACTTTATAAATATTTTTTCTAATATACCCATATTAAATAAGCTTGATATGAGTCCATTGCAACTTCGAGTCGCTAATCCCCTACCGCGATGATCTGGGGATACCCAGTAACCTAAATATGCACTACTTTCTTTCCAATCCGTAGAGTACACGGTAATTAAGGCTGCCAGTACTTTAGATATCCATACACCCAATGTTAAAGATTCCCCCTTTACTTTTTGTGATTCAAAGTTTCGGATGAGATCACGGGTATCTGAAATACTTTCAGGAGTATTTCGCCAGGTGGTCCATTTTAAAATATCAGTTTTATTGGCCTTCAAAAGAGCATTGAGTTCTTCCGAATGGTATACATGCAACGGCATCATATATACGATGTCGTCTACTTTAAAATTTTTTACAGATTCAAATTTATTCATTTAAAAACCTGAATATATAATATTAGACTTAGGTTAACCAAGCTTCATAAATAAGGAAATTTCAATTAATACCGAAAAGTTTAGTGTAGTTTTAGGTGCTAGTGGATCACTTGGCCTGTCGCTAGTATCTCATCTGGTAGAAAAAGGCGAAAAAGTAAGAGCTGTAACAAGAACACCTGCCTCATATTGGGATAATCCAGCAGAAATAGTTCTAGCAGATATATCAACTCTAAGCGGTGCTGAGAAAGCATGCATAGATGCTTCAGTTGTGTATAACTGTGTTTTCCCGCCAGAAATCGAGCATGTTATTAAAGTATGTCTAAAAAATCGATCAAAACTAATATTGGCTGACTGTCTTTCAATCTATGACTGTGGCAGCGGGCCAATGAATGAGACTACCCCGTATTTAGTCAATAATCGAGAAACTGCAAAAAGACGTGTATTACTTGAAAATCTCCTGATATCAACTCGGAAATCACATAATTTAAATTTTGTGATAGCTAGAGGCAGCGACATGTTCGGCCCAGGTGTGATTGTATCCACTATGGGCTCTACCATTTTCAGAAATGCTCTTGCTGGACGTTCCTCCACTTTAATCGGCGACATAGACTTGCCTCATACATACACATATAGTAAAGATTTCGCTTATGCAATGGAGCAATTGGGAACAAGTGATAAAGCAACTGGTGGTGTTTGGCACGTTCCAAGTGCACCAACCTTAACGACAAATCAATTTTTAGATTTAATATATACCCAGGCAGGAACGCTTAAAAAAGTTAGGCGTTTAGGACAATCAACTTTGAATTTTATGGGTATATTTAATCGTCAAATTCGAGCAGCAAAGCGAGAGAAGTTGTATCAATTTGAAAACCCTTTTGTATCAGACCATTCAAAGTTTTCGAAAACGTTTACAGAAAATATAACCCCGCATGAAATTGCGATCAAAGAGACATTAGATTGGTTTAGTAGTTATTAGCAAAACGCTTAGTAAATATTCTATTAAAAACATAGGTGGCTAAAATGAAATATGCTTTCGGGGCACTTGCCCAAGGATTATTTGGTAAACCAGAAAACCTTAAATTACTTGCTAATACCGGCGAGGCTCTCGGGTTTGACATTATGTGGGTTAATGATCACATCATTATGCCGTCCGATATTAAACCTAATTATCCATATACCAAGACTGGAGAATTCAACGAGTTTGGAGATCAAGGCGATTATTTAGAACAACTAACTGTCTTATCCTTCTTAGCCGGAATCACTAAAAAAGTTGGTCTATTAACATCTGTGATGGTGGTGCCTTATCGAGAACCTATAGTAACTGCAAAGGCAATAGCGTCAATAGATGTGCTTTCAAACGGACGTGTAATACTTGGATGTGGTGCAGGCTGGATGAAAGAAGAATTTGAGGCACTAAATAGACCGCCATTTAATGAACGAGGTTCAATTACAGAAGAATACATTAAAATATTTAAGAACCTCTGGACCGATAGTAGTCCTAGTTTTGAAGGAAAATACGCCTCATATAACGATATAGTCTTTGCACCTAAGCCTAAACAACAACCTCATCCGCCGATCTGGATGGGTGGAGAGAGCAAACCTGCACTAAGAAGAGCTGCCCGACTGGCTGACGTATGGTTTCCAATCATAGATAACCCCCGTAACCCACTTGATACCCCCCAAAGATTTGCCGATGGGATTAACCAAATGAAAGAAATAGCAGAACTTGAAGGTCGAAACTCGGATGAAATCGGTGTATCCTTCGCGATCAATTTATACGACGACACCAAAGAGCATCAAACCGCCGATGGCAAGCGTAGAGTATTCACAGGCTCACCTGAGCAAATAGCGTCAGATATATCTAAATATAAAGCTCTGGGAGCTGAATGTCTTATGATCGGGTTCGCAGTTGATTCAAATTCTACTGATGCCACGATTGCGCAAATGCATAGATTTGCCGATGAAATTCGACCTATGGTAGGCGATTAAGATATTGATAAGATAGGTAAATAATAAAAAAGTCGTAGGGAAATAATTGAAATATAGACAATTCGGAAATACTGGATTAGAAGTGTCAGTAATAACTTTTGGAGGCTGGCCTATGGGTGGGACACAATACGGGCCCACCGATGACGATTCGACTATTCAAGCAATACATGAAGCAATAGATCATGGAATTACATGTTTTGATACAGCTGCTGCCTATGGATTAGGGCATTCTGAAAAACTAATGGGGCAGGCAATTAAAAACAAACGCCAAGACATCATTCTCGTCACCAAGGGGGGACTAACATTTGATCCAGACAAACGAAGATTATTTAGGGATAGTTCTGAAAAAGCGATCATCAAAGGTTGTGATGATAGCCTGCAAAGGTTAAATACAGACTATATAGATTTGTATTTAATTCATTGGCCTGATCCTACGACGCCATTCGAAGAGACTATGAACGCATTAGATCACTTAAGAACGGCAGGCAAAATACGTCACATTGGTGTATCAAATTTCATGCCATCAATGATGGAAGAATCTTTAAAATATGTAGACCTAACTACAAACCAGGTTGGCTATAGTTTATTTGAAAGGCGTGTAGAAAGAGACGTTAAAGAATTTTGCGAAAATCATGATGTTGGGATAATGGCTTATGGCTCTCTAGCTCATGGAATACTAGCTGAAAAGATGAACTTAAAAACTGAATTTGTAAACTGGGACTGGCGCTCTACAAAAAATGTATTCGGCATGCCTTTCTTTAAACCTGATTATTTTGAAAAAAATATAAACACTGTTGATGCCCTCAATGTTTTAGCAAAAGAACATAATGTCACTGTGCAAAACATGGCTGTTTCTTGGCTTTTAAACAATAAGATAGTAACGACAGCGTTAATCGGATTCCGAACTCCTTCAGAGGTGAGGAACACTATATCAAAAATGAATTTTGAATTAGATGCGGATTTGATCGAAAAAGTTGACAAACTTTCTGAAGAAGCATACAAATTTAACGTTGCTGGCGAAGATATGTCTCCAGCAGTGGGCACATGGAATCCTTGGGATCCTAAACCAAGTAAATTTGGAACTACAAGTAAATAATCACGGGGTAGATAATTAATTTAATAAATCCCGGCTTTGGAGGGCAATATGTTTGATCTATTGATAAAAAATGGTTTGATAATAGATGGAACAGGAAACCCTGGCTTTTTTGGGTCAGTAGGAATAAAAGATAACACCGTAACTATCGTTAGATCTGATTCCGGTCAAAAAGCAAAAAAGACTATCGACGCAACCAACAGAGTAGTCTCGCCCGGCTTCATAGACGTTCATGCTCACTCTGCTTTAATGATTTTGAATGACCCCGATCACTTACCAAAAGTGCATCAAGGTGTAACAACTGAACTTATCGGAATTGACGGGAATTCATATGCCCCTTTTACTAACCTAGAAGACTTGAAACGAATGATTCAAATCAACTCTGGGCTTGAAGGAACTCCAGACCTGCCCGGCTTTTGGTCTTCAGTACCTGAATACTTAGACATGTATGATCGCAAAGTATCAGTGAATATTGCGTACATTGTTGGAAATTCTCCTTTAAGAGTCGGAGCAATGGGTTGGGACCAGAGAGCTCCAACGACTAAAGAGCTGGACAAGCAAAAAGGGATACTCAAAGAAAGTATGGATGCAGGAGCAGTGGGTATGTCGACTGGACTAGATTACCCGCCCGGAAGTTATGCTGACACAGATGAATTAATTTCCCTATCGAAAGAAGTAGCCAACATGGGTGGCATATACCACACTCACGTTAGATTTCCTTTAGGCGACGGATACCTTGACCCGAATAAAGAAGCGATAGAAATAGGGAGAAAAAGTGGAGTACCGGTTCACATCACACATTTACTACCATCAGATAATAAAGGGAAATATAAAGGCGCAAAACCCATATTGGATCTCGTCGAAGACGCAAGAGAAAAAGAAGGCTTGGATGTAACGTTCGATTGCTTCCCTTATTCCCATGGCGGTACACGATTGACATATTTCTTACCACAATGGACCGCCGACGGCGGGCCAGAACAAATAATGAAGTGTCTGAAAGACCCTGAGCTCAGAAAAAAGATGCGAGCAGATATGGATGTCGGGTTTGCTCGTTTAGGGGGAGGTTGGGATGCAGTTATGATCACGTATTTCAAGAAACCTCATAATCAACAGTTTGAAGGAAAAACGTTAACTCAAGCCGCTGAAATAATGAATACTGACCCGATTGAAGCTTTATTCGACCTACTTCTTGATGAAGACTTACAAGTATCTTTTCATGCCCAAGGAATCGACGCTGAAACCCTTCCTTTATTTGTACAACATCCCTTGCAAATGGTAGGCAGCGATGCTTTGCTACTAGGAGACTTTCCTCCTGCAATGGCATACGGCACATTCCCTGTAATAATCGCCAAATATGTACGAGAGGAAAAAAGAATCTCATTGCCAGAAGCAATTAGAAAGATGACATCCTATCCTGCTCAACGCCTTGATATACCAGACCGCGGAATACTACGTGACGGAATGCGCGGTGATGTGGTGATTTTTGACTTTGATAATATTTCAGCGCCAGCAACTAGGTACAATCCTAAACAGTTCTCAACGGGAATAGACTATGTCATAGTTAACGGAGAAATTGTGGTTGATCACGGTAAACATACCGGAATACATCCTGGCAGAGCTTTAAAGAGATCTCAATCAGGGCCTTAATCCCTTAAACGAAATTAGTGACCTTTCACTTATTCGGATCTATAACGATCTTGGGGTTAAGTTTTTCGGCCACATTAATAAAGTCTGACAGTCTAGGCAAAAGCAAGGGTTGCTGAACACCAGAATCGATATATTCATTAATACGTTGTATGCAATGAGCTTGGTCGCCTATCACATAATATTGGCCTACCATGTCATCAGTAATCAACTTAAAAATCTCTAGCTTGTTTTGTTCATACACAAATTGCCTCAAACTAGATAAGTATTTAGTCGAATTAACTTCATTTATGAATAATTCACCAACAAACTTTTCACACAGGATACGAGCTATTCTATATTTGCATTCATTAATTAAAGAGTCCGATACATCGTTGGTTAAGCGCACTGGCAACATACAAGATATATTGAATGATTTTAGATCTCTTCCATTTTCATCCAAAGCAGTCTTTATTATGCCTATTGAACGACGTATATAGTCTATTGGTGAATAAGTATTTAGTATGACTCCATCTGCTTTCTTAGCAGCAAGATTGATGGCTTTTGGTCCTATTGCAGCCATATACACTGGTAATGAATTCTGGACAGGGCTTACCGCTAAATTTATTGACTTTAGGTCATCTCTAATTCCATAAGATCTAGATGCGAGCATATCGCGAATCGCAATCATGCAATCATTTAGCTTTAGTAATGAATTTTCATAGTCTAGGCCTAACGTTCCAGTAATTAATTGTTTGTCACTCCTACCTAAGCCCAAAATAAACCTGCCACCACTTAACCTGTCTAAAGTTGCTGTTCCCATAGCAATAAGACTTGGTGATCGCGTAAACGGATTAATAACTCCAACTCCTAAATTAATCTTTGTGGTGACAGCTGCTAAAAACCCTAGAAGTGAAAGTGTCTCTTCATGAAAATATCTCTCTGTCACCCATAACGAATCAAAACCAGATTTCTCTGCAACACTTGCATATCGTTTTAGTTCAGAGCCCGACTGTATTCCATGATGTAATACTATACCGATCAGTTTTTTGCCTCGCAGTTTAATTCTTGTAACAAATTATGAGCCCACTGCATATATAAATCTTCTAAATCATATCCACAGTGAGGGCAATCAATGTCTCCAAACCTAATTCTAGTGTCGCAATTATTACAAGACCTAACCTCATTTAAAAAAGCTAGGATCTTTGACATATCTGATTGGTTATTCATATTACTAAATTTTACTGCATTAACATCGTTTTGATGATCTATTACCCTATGAGTTCTATGCCGATTAATCGACCGATTCCAAATGTGACTGCAGCGGCAGCTGATCCGATTACTAACATCCTGATACTCCCAATTAAAATTGAGCGTCCTGAAACTTTCGCTACTGAACCTCCAACCAAAATTAATGCTATAGCGCTTAAAGCTGCGCTGAGAATAAATGATTGTGATCCAAGTCCAATTATGTATGGTAGTAGCGGTACTATCGCGCCTATCACAAAACTAAAAAATGAGGATATAGCAGCTTTATACGGAGATCCTAGTTGACCGCTAGATAAACCTAATTTATCTAATGCAACGGTATCTAATACGTAATCAGGGTTTCGCATCATGTGACTGGATAAACGATCAGCTTCAACAGCAGGGATACCCTTATCTACATAAAACTCTGTGAGATATCTTTTGCCTGCGGTTGAATCTCCCAGTATACTTTTTCTCAGTTTCAGAATTTGATTTTCATAGATTTCTCTCTGAGAACGCACGGATATATACTCTCCAGCTGCCATTGAAAATGCTCCTGCGAGTAGTCCTGCCAATCCAGCAATAGTTACTATTTCAGCACCGACAGTACTGCCGGCGACTCCCATAACAAGGCTGAAGTTTGATACTAACCCGTCATTTACAGCTAATACAGCAGCCCTTATGGCACCTTCGTCTTTATTCAGCATAACTCACTCGGGGAGGGAAAATTCTTCTCTAATTTTTTTTAATCGATTGATGTTTGCAAGGTCAGGACCATTACCTTCTATACCCGGCACCTCAAGTATAAAGGGAATGTTTGTGAATAATTCGTGACGTAAAATGTTACGAAAACCATTATCCCCAATGTAGCCATAACCGATATTTTCATGCCTGTCCTTTCCAGACCCTAGTTCAGTTTTTGAATCATTAGCATGGACTGCTACAAGACGATTTATCCCAATTTCGTGCTCAAACTCATCCGCAAAGGATTCAAGGGTTTCAGGTTTACTAATGTCATATCCAGATGCGATAGTATGTTGGGTATCTATACATACATTTAATCTTGGATTATCTATTTTTGATATTAGTTGACCTATTTCAGCCAAGGTTGAACCTATTTGACCGCCAGCACCGGCACTGTTTTCTATAATCAATAGCGTCTCATTTGGAGTCTGCTCCAATACGGTTTCTAAGCAATTGACAGCCTGTTCAAAAATAGCTTCAAACCCTGCTCCTTTATGGCTTCCACAATGGAATATCACGCCTTTCGCTTTAAGCCGAGAGGCTGCATGCATATGTTCAACTAATGATGTAATGGATTTTTGTAATAATTGAGAGTCACCACCCAGATTGATCAAGTAACTGCCGTGTAAAAATACTGGGGTATTATTTATCTGATTTAAAAATTTATCTACAGAACCAGAATCTTGTGATTTAAATGCCCACGCTCTTGGTGATGAAGCAAATATTTGTATGCACTCGGCTTCTATTGCAAGTGCGTTCTGAACCGCGTTATGCACTCCTCCAGCCGTCGATACATGTGCTCCGATTTTCATAATATACACCTCAAGTAGATTTACAGTAACGATGATCTAATTCTAAATGGTCACGAGGTAAAAGGACAAAGAATAACGTAATTTTGTTGTGCGAAAATCAGGAGGCTGCGCCGATGTTATTCGGAAGCCGGCAACCTACGTCTCGTTATTTTCGAGAAAATCTTAGGAAAATCTTGTTTCTCCCATGCAACCACAATTTGAGTAGCCACAGCAATTGAGCTATATGTACCGACTAATACCCCAATTATTAACACCAACAGGAACGATTTCAACGTTGGACCACCAAAAAGCATTAATGCCATTAGAGTTAAAAGTAGAGTCAAGCTGGTATTTATTGACCTACCGATTGTCTCGCCTATACTCAAATTAACATTAGCCTCTAGAGATCGGTTAGGTGCGGAAATAATATTTTCTCTTACCCTGTCAAACACAACAATAGTGTCATTAACGCTATATCCAATAACAGTTAATAGAGCAATTAAGAACATCGTATTAACCTCAACATCAGCCACAACACCCAATATCGCAAATATCCCAATTATGACACCTGCATCATGTAGTAGGGCAATGATCGCAGCAGTCCCATATCTGAATGGCTTTGGAATATTCCGGAATGCCCACCATACATAAAAGAAAATACCTATTGAGGCCGCAAATAATGCCCAAAACGCTGCCACAATAGTCTCTTGAGCAACCAATGGGGAGACAATATCAAATGACAAAACGTCATAACCATTTGGAGACACTTCAATCTCTAATTTCGAGAGTAAATCATCTTTTTCACTTTCACTTAACTCTTTAGTCCGAATGAAAAATGTGTTTTCTCCAAAATTCTGGACAGTTGCATCAGATACATTTAGAGATTCTAAGGATGTTCTGATAGCTTGCTGTTCTGTTGGGTCCGCAAATTTTACAGTCATGGTACTGCCACCTGTGAAATCAATTCCAGGATTAAGGCCAGGCGCTATTATCAAAAATACTATTCCTGGTATTAATAATATGGCGGAGATCAGAAAACACCATCCTCTTTTTGCAGCTATATTCAACCTCTATCTCCTTCGTGTTTAACCATCATTCTTCGGTAGGAATTTTTTACCTACTGGCACAAACCAATCGGTCCTGCGGGCTATTGCTAAAGTTGCAACCAATCTCAAAAACGTCCTGCTTATTGTGATCGCAGAGAACATGCTAATCAATACTCCGATCGCTAATGTCGCAGCAAAACCTTGTACTATTGAAGCCCCTAGGGTATCTGCAAACCAAAACAAGATAACACAAGTAATCAAAGTAGATACATTACCGTCTCTAATAGCAGGCCAGGCTCTATTGAACCCAACATTTATTGACGTTAATAATGTGCGGCCAGACCGTAACTCATCTTTCATACGTTCAAAAATTAAAATGTTAGCATCCACTGCCATGCCGACCGATAAGATAGCTGCTGAAACTCCTGATAGAGTCAAAGTAACAGGAATTAATTTAAATACAGTTATTAAGAAGCTTGCATACAGAATTAGAGTGACCCCTGCAATTAAGCCTGGGATTCGATAATACAAAATCATGAAAATAATGACTAGCAACAAACCGATTGCCCCAGCCAAAACACTTTTCTTTAAGGAATCCGCACCCAGTATTGCGTCGACATCCCTCTCTTGGATCAATTCTATTGGAATAGGTAATCGGCCAGCTTCGAGCAATTGGGATATGTCTCTAACTCTATCTGGAGTAAAATCTCGTCCCTCTATATAAGCAGACCCTCCAGTTATCACCTGATTTACGCCAGGTGCAATTAATTCTTCTTCATCTAGGAAAATTGCTAATCTGTCGTCTGTATTGAGAAGGTCCCGTGTAAGTTCACCAAACCTTTTAGCACCTTGAGCGTTAAATTCGATGTTTACAATAGGTGCTCCAGTGGTCTGATGAGTACCAGCATATGCTCTAGATAAATCGTCTCCAGTTAATCCAACATCTTCATCAATAGCGCCTATGATTTCAACCAGTTCGAACTCGATATCAGGGCCGAACAGTTGGTTAGTTTTATCAATTGAAGGAGCTATAGGCTGACCAATACCAGTAATCAATGCCATAGCAAACATATTAGTATCTGGAACTCTAGCCACTAGTTGCAGTGGCAACTCCACCGTTCGAACTTCATTCCCTCCACTTATCGACACTTGCAATCGATTGACCGTATATTGACTCTTAAGGCCTGATGCATATGCTAGTGTTGACTCAATCATTCTTCGAATAACTAAATCGAAGGTTTCTGCAGATTCATCATCAAGTTCAATTACTAAGAAAGATATCTCCTGAAAATTAGAGCTATCCTGCGAATCAGTTTCAGTTTCAATGGCCTCGTTAAGGCTATCAGTCACTAGAGTCTCATCAGTCGAAGTAGCTACGATTTGTTCCATTTCAGTCGATGACGTAGGAAGATCTGCTAAAGGATTTTCTGCAATTTCGACCACCTCACCTTCTTCATCCGTTACAGTTTCTGGAAATTCTCCAATGTATGCGTTAGTAATAGAAGATGAGTCCAATTCAACTGGCACTGAAACATCAATTTGCCTATGCTTAAACTCCAATCGCGCTGTCTCGCCGATTATGGTCTTTGCTCTGGCAGGATCTGAAACACCTGGCATTTGCACTAGTAGCCGGTCCTCGCCTAATAACTGGATAACAGGCTCTCCCAACCCTGTTTCATTAACCCTTCGATCTATAATCCTTCTTAAAGAATCCATCTGATCTTCGGTTGGCTGTATTCGTTCACCCAAAGCGTCTTCTAAACTGGCTTGATATACAAGATGGCTACCTCCTTGCAAATCCAAGCCTAGTTTCAGCCCAAGCGGATTATCACTGCCTCTTTCAAATCCTCCTAGTCTTATGTTTTGAAAACCAAGTGTCAGTCCGGAAATTACTATTAAAGCTGTTATAACTAAAATTGTTACGAGGTATCTACGCAACTAATTCTCCAATCAAATTCATTAAAATATAATTTTACTAACTTTCATTCTTTATTACTGTCTTCGCAAAATCTATAGCTTCTTTGCGATTATTTATCTCTCCCGCTGCGTAAGACTCACTAATCAAATCAATAAGTTTACCAACAAAAGGTCCAGGCTCTAAACCCAATTCAGACATTAAATCATATCCGTTCACTATTCTAAGATATATATCTGGATCATCTTTTTGCTTATTATTTAAAATTGTAGCTGCCATTTTGCAATGACGTTCCCAGTCAGACAAGTCAAACCGCGATTCTAAAATCCTATCTCCTTTTGCGGCCATGTAATCTGAGAGGTTAATGTAAATAGTATCGATAGAAACCTCACCCAAGTCTCGATAATATCGGTAAACTGCTTTTTTAGATGGCATTAAACCCTTAGGAGCCAACTGGCTTGGCCTTAGATGATGCTTAACTATACTGGTTACATAGTTGGAAGCTTTTTTACTAAACCTCAACCGATCCATTATAGACTGTGATGTTTCCGCACCCAAGTTCCCATGGCCTAAAAATCGTATTCTACCGTCGCTTTCTACAGTTTTAGTTTGTGGTTTGCCTATATCATGCAATAAGCCAGCAAGCTTAAGTAATGTAAAACGTGTAGCTCCATCGGCATAAATTTCCTGGAAAAAAGTTTCCCACCGTTCAAATCTTGGAATAAATTTAACTGCCCTACTAGTGTTATCCACCTCACTTAAAATCAATTCCAACATTCTAGGTGTTTCCAAAGAATGTTTAAAAACATCATAACAATGTTCGCCAGGCTGTTCCACGTCTTTACAATTTTCTAATTCTGGAATAATTATCGTTAATAAACCAAGAGAATCCAATTTATATAGGGAGGACGCTATATTTGGTGACGAAATAATTTTTAATAATTCATCTCGCACTCGTTCCTTTGAAACGTTTAATAACAAACTTATGCTCTTTCTGATCCATTTCTCTGTTCTGTCATCTATTGCAAACCCTAGTTGTGCTGAAAGTCTTACCCCTCGCAAAATTCTAATAGGGTCGCAATGAAAAGCTTGTTCGGATGTTGCCTTAATTAGATGGTTTTCCAGATCTGCGAAACCATTAGCCGGGTCAATAAGTCGTGTTTCAGCATCAACCTCTGATTGATTCAGTGATATAGCTATAGAATCGATCGTAAAGTCTCTTTTAATCAGGTCATCTTCGATAGTGTTCGAGTTATTCAGGTAAGTAACATCCACAGTTAATTCATTTTTGGGAAAAACTATCCTATCTATATTCCTTACTGGATCAAGAGGTATGCACTTACCTTTAAGCGCTATAGCTAACTTCAAACCTAGACTTATGTCTGATGATGCTATTACTACATCTAAGTCTTCGGTATCACGATTCAGGCATGCATCTCGGACAGCACCACCTACTAAGTAAGCTTCTATTTTGTTTTTAATAAAAAACCGCTTTAACGCCAACACGTTAGTGCTTAAATTCGAAGTCCGTATATAAATTTCTTTTGTGTTTTTCATGATCAACGATTGGTGAAATTTGTGACAAAATAATTATCTTGATTTGTTAAAAATTGGCGCGACTTAAAGTATTTAATCAAATATAAATATTTATGATGAGTGTATTTCTGATTCAGAGTGCGTATGAAACGTTGTTAAATCATCCCTTTGGTCTGGTTCTTGCCCTGGACGAATCGCAGAGCTATACTCCTCTGGGCTTATTGGTCGTAGTTTTTCATGTTCAGCTAAGTGGTCCATATAAAGTATCCCATTAAGATGATCTACTTCATGCTCTAAAACTTGAGCAAGTAACGAATCAGCTTTAATACGAATAGTTTTAGATTCCAAGTTTAATGCCCGGAACTTAACCCATATTGACCTTTCTACATTACCGACGAAACCAGGAACGCTAAGACAACCTTCTTCAACCATTCTAGACCCTTCACGGTATAGAATTTCAGGATTAATATATATTCTTGGTTCTTCTTCAGGAAGTTGAACTACTATCAGCCTTTTAAGCACACCAACTTGGTTAGCTGCAAGTCCAATTCCGCCTGCATCATTCATAGTGTCAACCATGTCATATGACAAACGTTTTATGGATCTGTCAATGGTTTTAATTTTGCGAGCTTTTCTACGTAAGACTTTGTCTGGAAACGTAATTATTGGAAGAATAGCCATTAATATTGTGTCCTCATTAATTTTAAGCGACTATAAAAATTCATCAGTTAATGAAGAAGTGCTCAGCTGATTATAACAGCAGGTAAGCAGGCATATACATGAATTGATGTTTTTCATATTATCCATGGGAGAATATGGTCATAATTACAATACAATAAACGCTGTGCACTGTTAAAATAACTTTTCGTCAATTCAAATCATCGGGGAATACTATCTAGAATGATCATTGCAGCAGTGATTTTTGGTATTACATATCTAGCAATAGCTATGAGCCGTATACCGAGCGCAATTATAGCAATTATTGGCGCAACTGCCATGGTAACTGCTTTAGCTATAGTGTCTGATTTTTCTCCTCACGAAGCGCTTCAATATGTTGATTTGGAAGTGATATTTTTACTAGCAGGAATGATGGTATTGGCTGACGTTATGTCACGCACCGGAGCATTTAATTGGGCAGCACGTCAAGGGGCTAGACTAGTAAAAGGTAATGGTTTCTTTCTCATTATTTTACTGTCTCTCATAACTGCAGTAGGCTCAGCTTTACTTGATAATGTAACAACAGTCGTAATTATGGTTCCGATTACACTGAGCTTATGTAAAAGCCTGGACCTTAACCCCATCCCCTTTCTGTTAGCAGAGGTATACGCATCTAACATTGGAGGTACAGCTACGATCGTTGGTGATCCTCCAAATATTATTGTTGCTAGTCAGGCAAACATATCTTTTTCTGAATTTTTCATAAATATGGCTCCAGTTTCCGCGCTATCGTTGTGCGCTTTATTTATATTGCTATATTTATGGTTTAAAGATAGCGTCAAAGTCAATCCTATAAAACGTGAAGAACTTCTATCAGAGCGTCAAACCAATTTAATTAAGCATCCTAACTTATTGAAGAAAAGTTTGTTCGTTTTTAGTTTGACGATAGTCGGATTTTTCTTTGCTGACCAAATAGGCATAAGTCCCGCATTTGTCGCAATGGGTGGAGCAGCACTGGTATTGCTGGTTAGTGGTTTAAACCCAGGGGAAGTACTTAAAGAGGTTGAATGGACGACACTTTGTTTCTTTGCTGGACTTTTTATGCTGGTTGGCGGCCTGGAGCATGTAGGAATAATTGATCGTATAAGTGAGTGGATTATAAGCTTATCTTCTAACGCTGACGGAACAATTACTCACGAATCAGAGCGTAATTTGAGTATCATCATGGTCTGGCTAAGTGGAGGTCTCTCGGCATTTATTGACAACATTCCATTCGCAACAACCATGGCCCCAGTGGTTAGTGATTTGCTCAGCACTAACGAAGCAATGAGTTCTGGAAACTCAACTCACCCTCTTTGGTGGGCGTTAACTTTAGGCGCCGATCTTGGAGGAAACTTTACGATAGTTGGAGCATCTGCAAATGTTGTTGTTTTCACGGTTGCGCGGGCAAGTGGTTACCCAATTAGTTTCTTCCAATTTTTTAAGTATGGTTTCTTGATCTCTGTCGTTTCTCTTGCTATATCATGTGGGTACATATTACTTAGATATTATTGATTCGAGGTTTTTTGTGAAAGCTTTAACTGTTGGAATTATCAGCCCAGGTGACATGGGACACGCCGTTGGCAAGCAATTGATCAATAACAAAGTTAACGTGATTACTGCCCTTGATGACAGGAGCAATCGGACGAAGAAATTAGCAAAAGAAGCTAACATTAAAGATGTTGGGTCTTTAAGTTCATTGGTGGAAGATTCCGATTTAATACTATCGATTCTTGTACCATCTCAAGCCATGTCTTTTGCAAAGAAAATAGCATCCATATTGCAAAAATCAGACAAACAAATTTACTTTGCCGAATGTAATGCAATTGCTCCACAAACAACCAAAGATATTTCTGTGTTATTTGAAAACACCAATGCGACGTTTATTGATTCTGGAATTATTGGAGGCCCCCCATCTGAGACATATAAACCCACTTTCTATACTAGTGGTCCGGATACAGAACCAATGTTAGTTTTAGAAGAAAGTGCGATAAGTGTAATTAAAGTAGGTCTTGAGATAGGACAGGCATCTGCATTAAAAATGTGCTATGCCGCTTTGAATAAGGGTACCATTGCGATCAACATAGCTGTATTGACGACTGCAAAAATGTTAGGTGTCTACGAAAGCCTGATTACAGAGCTTGGACATAGTCAAAATGATGTACTCAAGAAGATGCAGAAAATGAATGAAATACCGACGAAAGCTGATCGCTGGATAGGTGAAATGTTGGAAATAAGCAATACTTTTGAGTCAGCTAAAGTTACAGGCCTTTTCCATAAGGGAGCTGCAGACATATATGACTTTGTTAGTAAAACAGGACCCGGGGTAAATGAAACACCAGAAAATTATAAGACAGACAGGAGTCTGGAAGAATTAATCACCATCTTTGTAAATTACATAAACAATAAAAACCCTAGCTAACATATATCGTTATTTATAATTAGTAGTATCCTAAAATTACCTACGTCCGAACTGACTTTCTAGGTAATTTTCATTCAAATGAATCACGGTTGGCCTTCCGTGAGGACAAGTCTGTGGCTGATTACAAATTTCCAATAATTTAATAAGCTCTTCCATTTCGCCATGAGATAACTTCTTCCCAGCTCGAATAGCTGCATGGCATGCAATAGTTTTAGCTGCTTCATCCCGAAGATCATCAACATTTTCATTTAAAAGATTTGTTACAACATTTATAAATCCATCTCTTGGGTCGCTGGAATGGAATATATTCGGAACTCCTCTCAAAATATATGAGTAGTCTCCAAAGTGCTCAAAAACAAATCCCATATCAGTAAGCAGTCCAGTTATAGACTCAATTAAATCGATTAAATTGGAATCCAATTCCACAACTACACTGTCTAATAAAGCCTGTGAACCTGATTGCTTACTAGTACTTAGAACATCTTCATAAAGAACCCTTTCATGTGCTGCATGTTGATCAATGACATATATACCATCCGGTCCTTCATTTACTATGTACGTGTTTTTAACCTGGCCTAAAACTCTCAACAATGGCAAAACTTTAAAATGAGATGAGTCCGACCTAGTTCCGGCTGGTAAGTTATGAATCATTGATTCTGAAATACCAGTCAACTGATTTTTTGGAGATTTCAAATTGGAAGTCCAAAATGCACCAGAAGACACAATAGACTCAGTAAATTTTTTATCATTACTATCGTAGATTTCCGGTCCCGGAATACCAGATCCTTCAGCCAATGTTTGCCGAATGCCTTGCTGTAAAGAACTAAAAACCTCACCTGAATTCAAAAACCTGACTTCAGTTTTAGCCGGATGAACATTTACATCAACATCTGATGATTTTATTTTTATGTCAATAACACACACAGGAAATCTTCGTTCTTTCAAGAGACCGTGATATCCCTGCACAACAGCTTGCGTTAGAAGAGAGCTAGAAATCCACCTCCCATTAACAAATATATTAATATTAGCTCGATTTGATCTATTTATTTTTGGAGAGCTAATTAAACCTTCTGCGCTAATATCAGAATCTGACACAAATTTCAGTGACAGCATATTTTCAGCTAATTCCGCACCATAGATACCAGCAAAGGCGTCAATAAGCTGACCATTACCCGGAGTGGCAAATTTATTCTTATCTCCTAGAGTTAAATTCCAGGCAACATCAGGATATGCCATCGCATATTTCGAACACACACTAACAATTTTGGATGATTCTGACCCGGCAGAATTTAAGAATTTTCGACGTGCTGGAAAGTTTTCAAACAGATTAGACACTGTGATGGACGTCCCTAATCGAAATCCTTGCTCTTCTACATTTACAATATTGCCTTCTACTAGTTGAATCTTTGTGGCGACATCTTGAGAAGAAGGACGAGAAATCATGGTTGTATCAGACACAGCGGCTATACTGGCTAATGCCTCCCCCCTGAAACCCAGTGTCGCAAGCTCATCAAGCTCATCAATTGTTTGTAATTTACTGGTCGCGAATCTATGAAATGCTAACTCCATCTGTGACGATGTAATGCCATGCCCGTTATCAATAACTTGTATTGACCTAATACCGCCCTCTTGAATGATCACATCAACTCGCTTTGCATTTGCATCGAGTGAGTTTTCAATTAACTCCTTCACTATAGATAGGGGACGTTCGACAACCTCTCCTGCTGCTATCAATGAAGACACGTCTTTATCAAGAATCTTTATAACCATATTAAGCCGATTATACTTAAATTTTCATGTATCAGTAAAAATATTAATTTTGTAAAATATCGAAATGAATAAAACACAGATGTACCGCCCAACCCTCAATGACATGCGTTCAGCTCATAAAAGAATCGAGGGATTTGTGACTCGAACGCCATTGCATCGATATCGCACTTTGGAAAGGTTGTTAAATGCTGAGGTGTACATCAAACACGAAAATCACCAACCTCTGGGCGCATTTAAAATGCGTGGTGGGATAAATCACCTGATCAAAATGTCATCCAGCCAGAGAGAAAAGGGTGTTGTAACAGCATCTTCTGGCAACCATGGGCAATCAATTGCTTACGCTGCAAAACTCCACAATATTGAAGCTGTGATAATTGTCCCAGAAAATGCTAACCCCGGGAAAGTGGCATCAATGAAAGCTTTAGGAGCAGATGTTCGTTTTTACGGGAAAGACTTTGATGAATCAAGATCAGAAGTAGAAAGACTATCGAAGGAAGAAGGGTACACGTATATTCATTCCGCAAATACTCCAGATCTAATTGAAGGCGTAGGAACATATACTTTAGAAATATTAGAAGATCTACCAAGCGCGGATGTAATAATTGTCCCAGTCGGTGCCGGGAGTGGTGTCTGTGGAACAGCTATTGCTGCGAAGGCCATCAATCCTAAAATAGAAGTTATAGGCGTCCAGTCTGATGCAGCTCCAGCTGCATATTTATCATGGAAATCCGGGGATTTGAAATCGAACCCAAATAATACGATTGCTGAAGGTTTAGGCACGGCCCTTGGGTTCTCTTACACTATAGGAATTATGCGCGATCTAATCGATGATTTCATTTTAGTAACTGATAAAGAATTGGAGTCGGCTGTTTTATTACTGTTAGAGCATACTCATAACCTTGCAGAACATGCGGGTGCAGCTTCTTTGGCTGGTGCATTAAAAATTAAAGATCGACTATCAAATAAACAAATTGTCCTTGTGATGAGTGGAGGTAATTTATCGATGCAACACCTTGTAAAAATAGTTAATCGGAAATAGTTTTAATTGAATTAATATCGCTTATTTTTTGTATGCCTTCGCTTTTCATCCTCATTAATAACTCTTTTTTGATATGGCCTATTGCAAAAGGACCTCGATACACTAACGCAGAGTAAAGTTGAGTAGTGTTAGCACCTGCGTTTAAAGCACTAAAAACATCATCGCCGGTAAAAATACCCCCACATGCATTTATTGTAATGCGAGGCCCAAAATTCGAACGAAAACATGACACCATCCTCAACGTGGATTCAAGTAACCCTGATCCACTTAATCCGCCCTCTCCTACTGATAATCGTGAGTCTTTTATAGGGTGGCTGTTGGCTACAGTGATACCGTCAGCTCCAGAGTCTATGCAAACCTCAACTAATTTGACGGCAGCATCAATTTCATTACTTTCATTTTTATGAGGAGGTAATTTAATGATTAGAGGTTTTTCTGTCTTATCACGTACACCCGTTATCATTTCAGATAATCTAATAGGGTCATGAAAGGTTTTCAGGCCAGCAGTATTTGGGGAGCTGATATTAATCTCGATCCCAGAAACAAATGATGCTAATCGCATGCAAGACTCTTTTAAATCACCTATATCTGTTCCGGATATACTTCCGAAAATCGGAGCCAACCTGTTTTTAGATGTAGAGTTGATTGAATTAATTACAAACTCCATGCCTTTGCTTGGAAACCCCAGACAATTCAATATCGCTTTTCGTTCAACATCACGAATCAATCGCGGTTTTGAATGTCCTGGTTGAGGGTGTAGCATTACTGTTCCTGCAGTTATATAAGCAAAATCTAGCTCCGATAATGACCTCAACATACGAAAATCTTTATCGAATCCAGCTGCCAGCCCAATCGGACTCGATAACGGAACCCCACAAATTTCTGTGTTCAATTCAGAAATATCTTTATTGAAAAATTTTCCTAGTAAAATCCATGGCGTTTCATGTCGCAGAAATAATTCTGCGAGATTCTGCGCCGTCTCCGGAGGCAAAAATTGAAGCTGTCGTAATATTAAATCGCGATATAGCATTAAACAAATTATAAAATAGTTATTACAATAAGAACTAATTATGGATTATAGAATCAAAAAATGAATCTAGATTTTGAACGCGGAGACCATCAAAAACCAAAAGGTCATGCATTTGTATACTTCACTGGCATAGACTCTGATTCTACATATTTTGCAACTTATTTAATGGTGCAGCCTATAAACGTAGATGTTTCAAAATATGTGCCGCCTTTTTTAATGAACCAAATTGGTGAATTCGAGAAGGATTTATCCGCATTCGCTTTTCCTCCTTCACCAGAACAAATTGATGATTTAGATAATTTAAAAAACCTAGCAGGAATTAGAGAAGATGATTTGATTTATGGTGGCAAAATACCATCCAATGATCCGACCGCAGCAATCATTAGGGTTAATGAAATCCTCGAGTGCTACTCAAACCTTTATCAAAATAATAAACAACTTTCGAATACTTCTATCGAGCAAGAAACAGGCACCGATGTAAACGAAGTTATATACAGCCTTATGAATGATCAAGACAAGCTCGAGGAACTTACCAAACTAATGGGTAAACTCAGATATGCTGCAGACGACACCGGTGATCGGTTATCTGTGGACACAGAAGCACAAATCAAACTGCTATCACAACACCTCCCAGCAAACTACGAAATACCAAAAATAATAAAAGCCGCTAAGGGTGCCGATAGCAAAGGTCATAAGCTAGCAGAGCTATATTTACAACGATCATTCCATTTAATAAATGAATCTTTTGCAGATTTAAGTAAAATAGAAAAGGAAATTAAAAAGCTTGAAGAAGTCGATCGTCCTAGCTGATTAATAAGTCAACCTGATTCCTGCGAGGCATTGAAACTTGAGCGCCTTTTTGTGACACAGCTATCGAACCTGCCGCGCAACCCTTTAGCACAGCTTCCCTCAAAGATAATTCCTCAGCAATTGAAACTGTAAACGATGCACCAAAAGCATCCCCAGCAGCGACTGAGTCAACAACCTTGGCAGGAATTGATGGCACAAACCCTGAATCATTGCTTGTAGCATAATAGGCTCCCAGTTCTCCCATTTTAATTACTACCGTTAAAACACCAGTTTCCAGTAACACAGATGCTGCTTTTGCAGCCGAAGTTTCGTCATTTATTTCAACTTCAGTTAAAAATTCGGCTTCATTTTGATTAGGCATAATTATGTCAACATACTCTATGATCTCTTTTAGATGCCAGTCGGTAGGAGCCGGATCGAATATAACTGGAACTCCCAGCTCTTTAGCCGAACATGCAACGCTTTTTGTTACAGAAACTGGTAATTCGTTCTGTATCATTAAGGCGTCTACACCAGATAAACACTCCTGTGCAGCTTGGATCTCATTATTACCTGTCAACAGATTTGCCCCACGCACTTGGACTATATAATTTTGACCTTGTTTATCCAGTAATATTATCGCTATTCCAGACTGCGCATCGGAATCTTTGTAAACATAACGAACATCAATGCCCTCAGATGTAAGATTTTTGATTAACTGTACTCCATATTCATCTTCGCCCACACGGCCTATCATTGACACCTCAGCCCCCATTCTTGCTGCAGCTACTGCTTGGTTAGCTCCTTTGCCTCCGGGAGTTATATGAATACTATTACCAGAAACGGTTTGTCCAGGCTCTGGTATCACATCTGATGAAGTGATCAAATTCATGTTAATACCTCCCAGAACCAATATTTTAGGCAACTTAACCAAGGTTTTATTAATGGATTTCATCTCAACCAATCAATCCCCTTTCTAAAAAAGATCTTAGAAAAATTGCAGGACCATCTTGATCTACAGTTCCACACAAAACATCAGCAGATTTGACCACATCCTCTACTGAGTCCTCGACTGCAACTCCTAGGCCTGCCCATTTCAACATATGAATGTCATTGTATCCATTCCCAAAAGCGAGCACAGAGTCTTGTGAAATACCAAAGCGGCTGCATATGACTTCTAATGCTTTATGCTTTCCAGAGAAGGGATGTAGTATCTCACAAAAATTCGGCAAAGATCGTGTGACATGCAGCCTATCTTGAAAATTATCAATTAGTTGTTTTTCTATATCAGCTATTTCATCGTCTCCAGAAACTAGAACTAACCGAGTAGGTTTTCTATCTGAAATAGATTTCAAATCATCAACCTTCACTATCTCGATGTCATTTCTATCTACATAAGATTCAGTCCACTGGGTTATTTTATTGACATAAATCTTATGTTTCACAAATACGAGAATCTCACCAGGCCAATTTTCAAGATATTCAAGGGTATCGAGAGTCATTTGTTCTGTTAAAGGCATATGCCACATTACTTGAGAAGTTAAGGGGTAACCAATGTGTGCGCCCTGAAATGAAACGATTGGAGAATCTAGTTTCAATGAACGAGTAGCAGATAAAGCTGAGTTGAATGACCGACCAGTCGCTATTGTAACTAATGCTCCTGTTTTGCGTACGTTATGAAGAGACTGTTGTGTGATATTTGTAATTTCTTTACTGAAATTTTTTATCGTGCCATCAATGTCTAATGCGATTAATTTGTATGTCATATAAAATCTATTACCTAGATAGTTGTTATGATTTTTTTATTTGTTACATATAATATTACCGAACTCCCAAGAAGATAGTGTTAATAATGAAGATGAATATAGGACCTCGACAGATACTTTGGTTAATAACAATACCAATCGTATTAGTTATTCTGTTCCTGTCCATACGTGGAGTTTGATTACTAAGTTAGAACTAGATACATGAAAGAAACTAGAAATTTCAAATATGTCGGCCAAAGACCTCTCCGACCTGATGGCATTGAAAAAGTTACAGGTAAAGCACTCTATGGTGCGGATATAAATCTACCTGAGACTATTCATGGAAAAATATTAAGAAGCCCTCATGCTCATGCCAAAATTTTATCTATTGAAGTCGAAAAAGCTAAAGCTCTTCCTGGTGTATACGCAGTAATTACAGCTAAAGATTTAATACCAAAACACGAACAGTTATACAAGGATCTGGAAGGAACTCTTCACAGCTTAAGATATCTCAGCAATAACGTCTTGGCCGAGGATAAAGTTTTATATTCCGGACATGCTGTAGCCGCTGTAGCAGCTAATAGTCCATATGTCGCTTTAGAAGCATTGTCTTTAATAAAAGTAGAGTATGAGGTGCTCGATGCTGTAACAGATGTTCAATCATCTATGGATAACCATGCGCCACTATTACTTGAGAATCCAATTACGGCATCTAAGAGAGACGCTGAATTTGAAAACACAAACGTAGTAGGTCACTGTAAATTTTCCAGAGGTGACGTAACACTCGGATTCACCAAAGCTGATGTAATTGTAGAAACCGAATATAAAATGAACACTGTACATCAAGGTTATATAGAGCCTCAATCGGCCACCGCATTATGGTCAAAAGATGATCGTCAATTAAAAATTTGGTGCAGCAATCAAGGCCATTTCAGTGTAAGACATGAAGTATCGGCCATATTAGAAATTCCGGTATCACAAATCAAAGTCATACCTATGGAAATAGGCGGAGGTTTTGGTGGCAAAATCACCGCACATATAGAACCTATAGCAGCATTACTTTCTAGGAAAAGTGGCAAACCTGTAAAGATTTCTTTGGATCGGGCAGAAGTACTTCAATGTACTGGCCCAACTTCTGGAGGAGTTGTTAAAGCAAAAATTGGAGCTACAAACGATGGAATATTTACGGCTGTAACATGTGATATTTACCTAGAAGCCGGAGCTTATCCTGGTTCATTTATTGAAAATGGATGTAATACTGCATTCGCACCTTATGATGTTCCTAATCTCCGTGTTGCCGGATATGACATAGTAACTAACAAACCTAAAACTGGTGCCTATCGTGCACCTGGTACACCAAACTCTGCCCTAGCTGTTGAAACAGCAGTTGATGAGATATCAAGGAAACTAAAAATTGACCCAGTAGATTTGAGATTGAAAAATGCTGCTGATAAAGGCACGAGGAAAGCGGATGGAACAATTTATACTGAGATAGGCATGATAGAAACAGCCCAATCCGTAATTGAACACCAACATTATGCAGAACCACTACCTGAATCAAGCAGTAAGACAATGAAGGTCGGCAGAGGTGTGGCTTTTGGTTATAGTGGAAATATTAATGGAGCCGCAACAGTAATAGGAAACGTAGTACAAGATGGTACAGTTAGTTTAATTATAGGCTCGGTAGATATAGGCGGAACAAGAATTTCGATTGCTCAACAATTTGCAGAGGTTTTAGGAATTAACCCTGACTTAGTAACCCCGACGGTTGCAGATACTGATTCTATAGGGTACACCTCGGCTAGTGTCGGTAGCAGCGCCTCGCACAAAAGCGGATGGGCAGCTTACGAATGTGCTTTAGATATAAAAGATCAGTTAGAAACACGAATATCAAAAATATGGGATGTACCTAAAACAACGGTTGTTTTCGAAAATGGGCAGGCTAGGTCCACTGATAACTCTAAACTGAAAATGTCATTTAAAGAGTTATCATCAATGTTAGATGATACTGGAGGACCTATATCAGGTAGAGGCAACGTAACTGCAGCTGGATGTGCTGGTTCATTTAGTGCAAATATTGTGGACTTGGAAGTCGATATCGAGACGGGTAAAGTTAATATATTAAGATACACGGCTTTCCAAGACGCAGGTAAAGCAATTCATCCGAGCTATGTTGAGGGGCAAATTCAAGGAGGCACTGTGCAAGGAATCGGCTGGGCGTTGCATGAGGAATATGTATTCAATGAACAAGGCAATATGACTAACCCATCACTTTTAGACTATCGTATGCCAACCTCTTGGGACGTGCCTATGATAGACGCTCAAATTATAGAAAGTTACAATTCAGGACATCCTTATGGAGCAAGGGGAGTGGGAGAAGCATCAATAGTCCCTCCATTACCAGCAATATCTAATGCGATAAATGACGCTATTGATTGCAGAATACCTCAACTACCTATGTCCCCTACAAACATTTACAAATTTATCATTAATTCTGACCATTGAGGGACTATTGGTGAACTTAATATCAATAGATAATAAATGGTCTCAAAAAAACACGAGAGAGAAGATTAATTATGACGGCAAAAAAATTCCAGTTTAAAGAAGATGCTAGAAAGCAACTAGTCAAAGGCATCGATATAGTTGCAAAAACTGTAGGAATAACTCTAGGGCCAGCTGGCAGAAATGTCGTCTTAGATAAAGGTTTTGGTCCCCCAAGAGTTTATAGTGACGGAGTTTCAATAGCTCGTGAAATTGATTTACCTAATCCATTTCAAAACATGGGTGCACGACTTATCCAAGATGTTGCTCGACAAACAAATGACATCGCCGGTGATGGAACTACTACTTCAACCGTGATAGCACAGGCACTGGTACATGAGGGTTTCAAAAATGTTGCCGCTGGTGCCAACCCAATGGCTCTTAAAGCGGGTATTCAGAAAGCTGTGAAAGCAATCAATGATCAACTAAGTGTTTTAGCAAAACCAGTACAGGGCCGTGATCAAATAGCCCAAATTGCTAGTTTGTCTGCTCATGAAGAACAAATGGGAAATATGATTGCTGATGTTATGGAAAAAATTGGCCAGGACGGCATAGTAACAATAGAAGAAGGTAAAGGAACTACGGATGAGGTGGAGTACGTAGAAGGCATGCGAGTTGATAGAGGGTATATTTCCCCTTACTTAGTAACTAACCAAGAAGGCATGAAGGCAGAGGTAGATAATCCTTATATTTTATTAACTTCAGAAAAAATATCGGCCGCAAATGAACTAGTACCTGTCTTGGAAGCGTTGTCAGCCACAAGTAAAAACATCGTGATAATAGCTGAAGACATCGAGAAAGAGGCACTAGCAACATTAGTTGTTAATAAACTCAGAGGAACGATGAATTGCTTAGCAATTAAAGCACCCGGTTTTGGAGATCGACGTAAAGCTATACTGGAAGACCTCGCAATACTATTTGGCGCAAACCTTATTTCAAAGGAAACTGGAAGAGGATTAGAATCAGCCACCATTGATGACCTTGGGCAAGCGCGAAAAGCAATCGCATCAAAAGAGGATACAACTTTCGTAGAAGGGGCAGGAGATCCGAAGTCTATTGAAGCCAGAATCCAACAGATAAAACGTCAGGCAGAAGACACAACATCAGATTATGATAGAGAGAAACTGAATGAGCGAGCAGCAAAACTATCCGGAGGAGTTGCTGTTATTAACGTTGGTGCAGTTACTGAAATTGAATTAAAGGAACGAAAACAGCGCATGGAAGACGCACTAGCTGCAACTAAAGCAGCTTCTGAAGAAGGTATTATCGCAGGTGGTGGAGCTAGTTTAATAAGAGCTGCTGCAGGTGTCTTAAAATCCAGTGCTGCTTCTGGTGATGAACTTACTGGATATAAAATAGTGGCGCATGCCGTGGAAGAACCATTAAAACTCATGGTTGAAAATGCCGGCCTGGCTGGAGATGTAGTATTGGAGTCCGTAAAGAAAGGTAACAAAAACTATGGGTTTGATGCCGAAAATCATGTATATGGTAATTTATATGAAATTGGTATTGTTGACCCTGTAAAAGTTACTAAAACAGCGTTAGAAAATGCCTCAAGCGTGGCTTCCATGATTCTAACCACTGAATCGCTTATTTCAGAAATTCCAGAACCCGCTCCTGCTATGCCTGGTGGTATGCCTAGTGGTATGCCTGGTGGTATGCCTGGTGGTATGCCTGGTGGTA
>PAAV01000026.1 GCA_002699485.1 Chloroflexota bacterium
GTATGTATGGAATGTACCTATATTAACTGAATTTGAAAGGGCTAAGGTATTGACCGTAAGGGAGCCTGCGAAGGGTTCATGAAAATGTAAGATGTCAAAGTTTTCATTTGCAAGCATTGCTTCAATTCGCCGTCTATTCCATAGAGATACCGATACCCTTGCCCAATTACCACCACTGGGAATAATGATAGGTCTATCGAATGGAATGAAATCCAAGTCGTCTATTAAATCTTTTTTAGAACAAGGGGCAATTATTTTGACAGTATAGTCGCGGCTGCGAAGTTCAGTAGCTAAATTCTGAACGTGATCTCGTACTCCGCCATGAGCTGAATGATCGTATGCTGAAACTATACCGATTTTTATCGGAGCTTTCGTTTTGGAGGATAATATTTGTCGATTCAATTCGACTTCTTTCGTTTTATGTTAGAACGCTTTTAATCCTAGCTATTCAGTTCCCGCTATAAAGTTCTCAACCATTGTTCTGGCTTCTGAATCAGTATATTGATCTAGAGGTGACTTCATGAAATATGCAGATGGCCCAGCAATTGGACCGGATTCTCCACGATCTAATCCAATTTTTGCGCATCTTATTGCATCAATTACTACACCAGCTGAATTTGGGCTATCCCAAACCTCAAGCTTTAATTCCATATTTAGCGGTGCATCTCCAAATCCTGTTCCCTCCATTCTGATGTAACACCATTTTCTATCCTTTAACCAAGGCACATGGTCACTGGGACCAATGTGGATATCTTCTTTTTTCATTTCATAGTCAAGCTGAGACGTCACAGACTGTGTTTTAGATATCTTCTTTGTTACTAAACGGTCTCTTTCAAGCATGTTTAAGAAGTCGGTGTTTCCACCAAAGTTAAGTTGATAGGAATCATTTAATTTAACTCCACGATCCATCATTAACCTGGTTAGTACACGATGGACTATTGTTGCGCCAACCTGAGATTTAATGTCATCACCAATTATCGGTACTCCGGCTTCTCTAAATCTCTGTTGCCAATAGTCTCCCGCACCACTAGCTATAAAAACTGGTACACAGTTAATAAATGCACATTTTGCCTGTAGTACTTGTTCCACATACCATTTTGTTGCTTCTTCAGATCCTACAGGAAGATAATTTATGACAACATCGACTTCTTTCTCGCGGAGGATATTAGAAACGTCATCGGTGCGTCCATCTGATTTCTCAACAACTTCTGAGAGATATTTACCAATTCCATCATGTGTCATGCCACGTTGAACTTTTACCCCTAAATTTGGTACATCGGCAAATTTAATTGTATTGTTTGGTTCAGCAAATATAGCCTCAGATACATCTAGGCCAACTTTGTTTTTATCTACATCAAAAGCAGCTACTATTTTAATGTCGCCTATGCCATATTCTCCAAGCACAGGATGCATGAGGCCAGGTACTTCTGAACTAGAATCGGAGTCTGCGTATTTACTAATCCCTTGTACTAAGGATGAAGCGCAGTTTCCTACTCCGATTATTGCAACGTTAATGTTTCCCATATTTCTCCCAATTATGCACAGCCTTTAAGTATTCATTTCATTTGAGGTACTATGATGGCTGCAATCAGTGATATTTATTCTTAATACAAATTTACTGTTAATTGTATATGCAGAATTAACTACATGCACTAGCTGACAGGTTAAAAAAACTGCAGCAATAAGACATACAGCATCTTAGCATCAGTTTTATGTCAGTAACAAGTTTAAATCATCCCTACTTTTTTGCAGTTATAAAGTATATTTTTATATAACCCCATTCTTCTTTAAGGAGTTGATTTCATGTAGTTTGAAACCGAGCATCTCTTCTAAAATCTCCTCTGTGTTTTCTCCTAGTAATGGAGGTGGAGTTATATCTATTTCTGAGTCTCCAACTTTAATTGGAGATCCAATAGCCTTATATTCACCGCGCTGAGGATCATTCACGTTGACGATCATTTTGCGATGGAGTAGATGTTCATCATTTAATAGTTCAGCAGTGTCTTTTACTGGGCTGCAAGGGATTCCCAAATCACCCAGAATATTCATAATTTCGTTTTTCGAATGTTTTTTAGTCCAGTTGGAAATAATATCGTACACTTGATCACCGCGTTCCTTACGACTATCTTCACTATCGTATTTTTTATTTCCAATTAAATCAGAATTTCCAGAAAGTGCTAATAGACTTTCCCATGCATCGCCGGTAATAACCATAGTGACGTAATCATTTGGGCCATATGGCTTGCATGGGAAAACACATTTGGGGCTGTCCCAAACGCTATTTCCCGTCCTTTTGACTGGGAGGCCATCATTAAATGTTTCTACAAAACGTACCCTTAAAAGGTTTAGCACGGCGTCTTGCATTGATATATCAACAGATGGAGCCTCACCACAGAGATCTCTTTGTCTCAACGCCGCCAAGATTCCTATTGCACAATGTAACCCTGATCCGGAATCCCCGATACCCGTTGAAGTGAATAATGGAGGACCTTCGGTAACGCCGTTTGTGCTCATGGCTCCACCCGCTGCTTGAGCGACGTGCTCATAGCTTTTTAAGTATGAATTCGGTCCACTATTTCCGAATCCTTTTATTGAAGCATAAACAACATGCGGGAAGTTTTTACTAATATATTGTTTGCTAAGGCCAAACTCATCCATGCGTCCAGGGGCGTAATTTTCTATAATCACATCAGACATTTTGAGCAATCTGTTCAATATTGAAACGCCTTCTTTATTTTTTAAATTCAGCGTCATACTCTTTTTATTTGAATTGAAAACCAAGAAATAAAAACTATCAGAGTTTTCTTTGTCAGCCATTTCCCAACGCGTTCTATCTCCTTTGCCAGGTTCCTCGATTTTGATGACTTGTGCGCCAAGCCAAGCCAACAATTGAGTACATGATGGCCCAGCTTGAACTTGTGTTAAATCAAGGATTGTAACGCCGTCTAATGGCAGCATGATTATGAATCTCCTATAAGATACTTTTTTAACCCGCTCCGGGTCCACGTTCCATAGAGAAAGGTTGCCACCTGATTAGATTAGTATGAGGGAGAACATGAGGATTTACACATGTTCTAGGCCATCGTCCAGATAAAACTAAAGTTAACTCTTGGCCGACTCTTCGTCGTGTTTCAGGACCCATTCTAAGCGAGGCTGATGCAACGTGTGGCGTGATAATCACGTTATCCATTTTTAATAAAGGGTTGTCAGGGCTTGGAGGTTCAGTTTCTAAAACATCTAATCCTGCTCCTGCAATCCAATCGTTTTGTAAAGCATTTATTAAGGCCTTTTCATCTACAGTTGTGCCCCGGCCTGTGTTGATAAACAATGCATCATTTTTCATTTGCTTAAAATGTTCTGTGGTCATCATGTGTCTTGCTTCCGTTGTTGAAGGAGCATGCATAGAAACAATATCCGAACGTTTTAGCAACTCCATAAAACTGACAGGCTCAACTCCATATTCAGACATTTTGAGTTCCTCAATATATGGATCATACGCTAACATTCTCACGCCAAAAGGCGCGGCTCTTTGCGATGTTAAACGAGCAACATGACCGAATGAAATGAAGCCAAGAGTTAGGCCGTAAAGCCTAGGTAGCGTAGATAAGGCAGGTCGTCCTTCTTCCCATCTACCGTCTCTTGACATACGGTCTTGCACTAAAAGTCTGCGAAATGTAGCTAGTATAAGCATCATTGCATGATCAGCTACTTCTTCAATGAACGTATCAGGTACGTTTGTTACAGGTATGTTGTGCTGTGTGGCTGCGTGGACATCAATGGTATCTGTACCTACGCCCCCCATCGCGATAACTTTACATGAGCTTAAGTTTTCTATTATTTTTCTTGTTATCTTCCTGCCCCTAGCTATAATGGCATCCGCATCTTTCACTGCGTCTATAAATTCATCTTCTGATTTCGCATCAACTTCTATTATTTCAGCATCGATTGAACTCAAAGCCTCCATCTCAAGATCGAATTTTCCATCTGCCATATCGAAAGTAACTTTAGAAGGTTTTTGTGTGTATATTTTGTATTTAGACATTTTCCTTAGCCAAGTATTGTAGATTTATTTTTATCACTTTGAATTATAAGCAAAGCATCTTAAAGAATAATGGTGTTTAAAGTAGCTTGTCCAGCATTTTCATGAAGGTAATCTTGACATGCCGGCAAAGCCGTTGCTAGCATTCTATCGATGAATGTGTCTAATCACATTAATTTCGCTTTAAAAGTAAAGATAAGCGTTCTACTCGCTGAAGGTCTTTACGTTCTCTCTTTGCATTTCACAAACACAAGGCATGCAAAATATGAATGAACCTATTGTGGTGTTGGCTGCAGGTAAAGGTACTCGAATGCACTCTAGTTTGCCTAAAGTGTTACATAAAGTATGCGGAAAGCCTATGATTTCTTATGTTGTAGATGTGGCTAAAACTTCTGAAGACACAGATGTAATAGTTGTAGTACCCAAAGATAATGATCAAATTAAGGATGCTATTGGAAATTCGGTTGCATATTGTGTTCAGTCAGTGCCATCTGGCACTGCTGATGCCGTATTAAGCGCTAGAACTTTGTTATCAGGCCATAATAACGTTGTTGTAATGTCTGGTGACGTGCCATTAGTTTCGGAAAATCTACTAAGTTCACTAATAGAGAAGCACAATGAAACAGAAGCTTCTATAACTTTTGTAACAGCTGATGTCAAAAACCCAGATGGTTTGGGCAGAGTTGTTAGGAATTCAGATGGAATGATATCAAAAATTGTTGAGCAAGATGATGCTTCGCACGATGAGTTGGATATAACTGAAATTAACGCCGGAATATATATGTTTAATACCAGTTGGCTATGGGATTCACTATCTAATGTCGCTGAATCAAAATCAGGAGAAGTTTATTTAACTTCATTAATTCATCTAGCCAATCAGGATAACAAAGTCATGTCTACAGTTAAAGCAAATGATGAGCACGAAGTCTTGGGAGTTAACAGTCAAATTCAGTTATCAGCTGCTGAAGATTATATGCGCCAGAAAATCAACCATGAATTCATGTTAAATGGAGTGGCAATGGTTGATCCTAAAACAGTATATATTGATTCTGATGTCGTGATATCTGAGGGCGCTATTATAAATCCTAATACACACTTATTGGGTAAAAGTAAAATTGCAGCGAGGTCTGAAATTGGCCCAAATACGGTTATCAAAAATGGTGAAGTAGGAAAGGATTGTAAAATTGAATCATCTTATGTGTCTGATTCAGATATAGAAAATGGAGTATCAATAGGTCCTTTTAGTAATATCAGAGCAAATACTTCATTAGCGAGTAATGTTAGAGTCGGCAATTTTGTGGAAATTAAAAATAGTAAAGTCGCTGAAAACACACGTATATTGCATCACAGTTATATTGGAGATGCTGAAGTTGGTAAAAACGTAAATATAGGAGCTGGGAGCATCACATGCAATTTTGATGGTTCAAGAAAGAGCCATACCGAAATTGGTGATTCAGCATTTATTGGATCAAATACTATGATGGTCGCACCATTAAAAATTGGAACGGGAGCTATAACTGGAGCTGGAAGTGTAATTACGACCGATGTTCCGAATGGAGCTACCGTCATGGGTGTCCCTGCACGCCTTAAAAAGTAAGTTAAGGAGGAATAAGGCACAAAAGTGTCATGTATTAATATACCTTCTACATCTTTTACTATAGGAAGGTGGAGAAAAATAAATTATAGTCGAGAATACTGTGTTTAGTATTTTATTAGCAGTTTCGCTTGTTCTCTATTTAATATTTACAGTGGTTCAATACGGCATTCTAAGTGTTCGTAAAAGTAATGCGTTAAGTAACAAAACTTCACCTGATGGGGTTAATGGTGGAGGTAAATTTTCTGAAGAACAAATTAAGTTAACTTTAGATGGCTTACGTTTATTAACTTTTGGCTCGATAGGGTGTTCTTATGTTACCGCATCGTGGATAGTTTTTGACAACACTCAAGATGTTTGGATTTGGTTATTGGTCGCATCCATATTAAATTTTATTGTTATAGTTTTATTGAGATCTATAGCTATAAATCTTGCACCTATGGCCTCTAATATAATCGGCACTCTTGGTGCGAGCCTGATTAGACTAATGGTTTGGTTGTCTTTGATATCTGTTTTGATTGACATGCTGTCAAAAACCTTGATCCGATTGTTGAAAATACTTTCCAAATCTCAAAACCTGGATAACATATCGCATTCCGAGATTGATTCATACTTTGAACTTGAAGGTGAACCCTTAGATGAAAGAGAAGTTAAAATGATTCAGGCGGTGGTAAGGCAAGATAAAACGGTTGTCAGAGAAATCATGGTTCCGAGGGTTGATGTGACTGCAGTCGAAATAAATACTCCCATTGTTGAACTTGCAGATATTATGATTGAATCAGGTCATAGTAAAATTCCTGTTTTCACAGAAGAACTCGATCAAATATCTGGAGTTGCTTATTCTATGGATTTAATTGGTGCCTTAAAAGCTCAAGAAAGCGCTAAGGCCAATTTAGATAGTTTGCTAAGAGCGCCTCTTTTGATACCTGAATCTAAAACTCTTGAAGGACTGCTACGAGAATTTCAAGATAAAAGAGTTCAGTTGGCTATTGTGGTTGATGAATATGGCGGAGTGTCTGGCGTCGTAACAATTGAAGACCTGCTCGAAGAAATCGTTGGTGAGATAGAAGACGAATTTGATATAGATGAGCCAGAAATAGTTAATTTATCCGACTATACCAATAAAGATGATCATCTTGATCTATTAATTGATGCTCGTGTCAGTGTTGATCAGCTGGAAGAATTGACTGGAATAGTTGTTGAAGGAGAAGGTTTTGATACTTTGGGAGGTTTGGTTTTAGACCTGCTAGGTCGAATGCCAAATAAAGGTGATATTGTTGAATATAATGGTATAACTATTCAAGTTATATCAACATCAGGACGGAGACTTAAAAGATTAAGGGTGAGTCGGATTTCTGTCTGAGCTTTATTTTTCCTCAACGACAACTAATGGCCAAGTAGCGATAGACCCTGCGTCCCCAATTGCAATTGCAGTGTAAACACCAGCAGAAAGGTCAATAATCGGTTCTAATATTATGGTTCCAGCAGCGTCTGCGCTACGTGCAACCAGGATTTCAGGGCCACCGACTATACCGAGAGAAACTAGCTCATTTGATTTAAATCCAGAACCCCAAAAACTGTTTCGTGTTCCTTTAACTGCCACAGTTGCAACTATTGAAGCCTTTAGGTCGTCTTTCAACGATTCATAATTTACATCTGTGGCATTTTCTTGCTCGGCTACAACAATTAATGGCTCGATATTAGATTCGATCGATAAAGGCGCATTGGCTATACTTCCTCCAGAGCCTTTGGCTGTAATTGTATATACTTCGTTAAGTTTAATTCTTGATAGCACTCTTGCGTCAGCGTCAATGCTTTCAATCAAAATTTTAAAAGCACCGCTTAAGCTAGTTACAGTGTCGGATAAAACAAGTTGCAGTGAATCATCAATTTGAAGTGAAACAATCACATTTTCATTAGGGTTAAATCCTGATCCAAAGACTTCGAAACTATCATCTAATGTAGTCAAGTTTGGCCTAATCTCTGTTTGAATCAAAATGCTAGCTTGTAGTAGTGAACCCACAGTACCTGAAACACCCTGTTCTCCAGGAGGTCCGGGAAGTCCTGGTAAACCTCTACTGCCAGGAGGTCCTGCTGGGCCTGGGTCTCCCTGTTGACCCTGTTGACCTTCTGCCCCAATCGACCCGTCTAGACCTATTGGTCCTGCCGGTCCGGTGCATGAAATAAGCATTAGTAATGAAATACATGTTAGTAAAACTAAACCTAACTTAATTAAATCAAAAACCTTAGAATTCAGTTTTAGTTTCATATTAATTCACCTCGCTTTATAAATTGTGTGGCTTTGAGGGATATTATTGGAAGGGGAGTTTAGGTTAAGTTTTTGACATAAATAAGAAAAGGCCTCTGAATATTGCGATTCAGAGGCCTTTTCTTATTATTTAGCTAGTTTGATAACTTTGTTATTTACTACCTACTAACAAAGGTGCAGTTGCGGTTGTTTTCTTTGAGCCGTTTGCCCAAAGAGTGTATAGACCGTCTGATAATGCACTTACATCAATGTCTGCTTGGAATGATCCATCTACATTTGCAAATTGACTACCAAGTACAACATCGTCTGCCATTAAGGTTATCGCTTCACCAAGCTTGAATCCAGAACCGTACACAGTGGCTGTGCCGCTTGTTGCTTGAGTAGCTACCACACTGGCTACGCCATTAACTGCGTCTCGGCCATCTCTTCCATCTTCACCTGCAGGTCCAGCTGGGCCTGTTGCTCCATCTGAGCCTGGGGATCCTGGAGGTCCTGATGCACCTCTGGCTCCCTGCTTGCCTTGTACGCCTTGTACTCCTTGGCCGCCTGAAGATCCATCACCACCATCTATGCCTGCAGTTCCCTGTGGTCCAGGCTGGCCTGAAGAACCTTGAGGTCCGGCAGGACCTGTACAAGCCACTAAGGCTATTATTGCTAGACTGGAAACTATCAGGGCTAGGGTAGTGCCCTTACCACTAATGAGCTTTTTCATTTGACCCCCCGGATCGAAAAATTTTGATTTATCTATTATACATAAAGCTGCCTATTAAATCACATGCAGCAGCCTTATCCCAATTAACAACGCCTCGTATTGAGGCGCCAGTTTAACTATTTATATTAGTACTATGTTAGGTACTGGCAGCCCCATCTTAGTAATCGGTCCGCCTCGATGTCAAGCCCTTTAGGGTCCGTTGATTCAGATACAATCGGGTTTTTAACGCGTCTTCAGTTTATTTTATTATTCTTATCGTGACGTTTGCTTAACATAAAACCGATAATAAACCATGATTCAATATATTAAACAGGCAACTTTCCATCGATAGTTAAGGGCCAAGTCATGTATAATTTATGGAAATTTCCTTACCGTATTATTAACTGGAATTCATATAAAACTTGCATGAAGAAATCATAAGATTAATGTTCCAGCTTGCCATCATTTTGGTTGCAGCCAAAATTGGTGGAGAGATAGCTGAGCGTTATTTGAAAATCCCATCCGTTTTGGGCGAGCTTGCTGCCGGTATATTAATCGGTCCTTTCGCCTTGGGCTCAATTGATATATGGAATTACGGGCCAATGTTCCCAATTGAACATTTATCAGGTTCTCATAGCGTACCTGTATCTCAAAGTATGTGGTCAATTGCTCAAATCGGGTCAGTAATTTTATTATTTGGCGCCGGACTAGAGACAGATTTACGTCAGTTTATAAAATATGCAAAACCAGCCTTGGTTGTAGCAATTGGTGGAGTCATTATTCCTTTTGCTTTGGGTTCATCTGTAACAGTTTTATTCGGATTTGCTGATGGGTTCAGTGATCCGAAAGCTCTTTTTATGGGTACGATCTTAACGGCTACATCTATTGGTATATCAGTGAGGGTGTTAGGTGATATGCGGGTTTTGGATACTCCGGAAGGTATAACAACTTTAGCTGCCGCAGTGGTTGATGATATTTTAGGAATTCTTGTTTTGACAGTAGTTATAGGTATACACCTTACTGGCGGATTTTCCGCGTCTTCGGTTGGTATTGTTGCATTAAAAACAATCGGATTCTGGCTAGTGTTAACCGGACTAGGATTATTTTTATCTAAATATATTTCTAAGTTCTTTGACCGGTTTAGGGTTTCAGGAGCAGCGCTGGCATTATCTTTGGCATTGGCCTTCTTAGCTGCAGCATTGGCAGAAAGTTTTGGCTTGGCCATGATTATAGGAGCTTTTTCCATAGGTTTAGCTTTGTCTGGAACTCCGCTTGCACACCGTTTAGAAGACCCTTTGAGAGGTGTATATAATGCTCTCGTTCCCGTATTTTTTGTAGTAATGGGAATGATGGTTGATGTTACAGAACTAGGTGACGTTTGGCTGTTTGGACTGGTAGTCAGTTTATTAGCGGCTATAGGCAAAATAGCCGGTTCAGGATTGCCATCACTAATGTTTAGGTTTAGTAGGGCAGAATCCTGGAGGATTGGAGTTGGTATGATGCCCAGAGGTGAAGTTGCACTGATTATGGGTGGAGTAGCATTTGGTCAGGGTTTAATCGGACAAGATTTATTTAGTGTATGTATTATTATGACAATAATTACGACATTATTAGCACCTTTAATTTTGGTCAGATCATTTAAGAAAAAACCGACGTGAAGTAAAGCTAGCTTTGTTTTGGTAAAGGAGATTTAGATGCAAGATACATATGAAGTTGTTGTGACTCAAGCTGGTAAAACCATGTTTCAGGAAGCTTTCTACAATTATATGGGCCTATTGGGTTTTGCTCACATGAGTATTGGTGGAAGGCTTGGAGGTCTAACTTCATACGATTTTACATCAGAGGATGGGTCAGTCAGTTTAGATATAACTAATGTAGACCAAAGCCATTTTAAGTTAACCGTTCATTCAACGAATATTTCTGTTCAACCGCTTGTTCTTGATGCATTGACTGAAGGCGTTGCTGATTTCCTAGAGCCATTTTATGACAATTTGGACGTAGATTCTGCAGGATCAAAACTAAGAAATCTAATATCTCAGCTTCGGGACTCTTTCGAACAAACAATCAATATTTTAAAGTAAAAATTATTGTTTTAGCCCCCGTAGCTCAGAGGATAGAGTGCTGGCCTCCGGAGCCAGAAGCGTGGGTTCGAATCCCACCGGGGGTACATTTATCTTGCATCCGGTTTGAAGAGTAATTTCATCACATTAGAGTTTTAGTTTAAAATTAATGTTTTATGCCCCCGTAGCTCAGAGGATAGAGCACAGGTTTCCTAAACCTGGTGTCGTGCGTTCGAATCGCACCGGGGGCGCACTAGATTCTTAAACAAACTAAGTGTTTTTTATTAAAAATCATATTTGTTAATTTGCAAAAGGATATATTTTATGGGTCGTGGAACTTGGTATTATGACGGACACCCTCCGACTTGTACTTGTGTGGAATGCAGTTCAAAAAGGACTCGCGATTCTTTGAGTAGTTGGGCAGTTCGGTTTTTGTTCGGAAACCTATTAGCCGTGCCAGTTCGATATATCACTGCTGTTTTAAGAGCTTTGCGTATTATTTAATCTCTTATGTGCACCAATTATGAAGGTTCTATCTGTCAGATATATCCCATTTTTCCCCGGTGACCATGAAAATTGTTCTTTCTGATATGTTTGTAGCCCGATCTGCTATTCTTTCAAGATCATGAGCCACCCATAGTAAATATGTGGCACGTTGGATATTCTTTGGATTTTCAATCATCATTAAGACTAATTCACGATATATTTGATTGTATAGCGCATCTACATCATCATCCATCAATATAACCTGTTTAGCTCCCTCTACGTCTCTTGATACAAGAGTTTCCAAACTTAGTCGGAGCATGTTACTGGCTAAATCTCCTATTCTTGGTATATCTATTAATGGTTTTAGTAGCGCTTCTTCCCCTATTCTTAAACCTATTTTGGCGATTCCTTCTGCATAATCTCCCATTCTTTCTAACTCGGAGGAAACAAGCATAAAGGTAACTATAGTTCGGAGGTCTCCGGCAAGGGGCTGTTGAGTTGCCATTAAATCAATGCACTTTTCTTCAATCTCAACTGCCTTGCTGTCAATTTCATCATCCTCTTCAATTACCTTTTTGGAGAGTTTGAGGTCACGAGTTTTTAACGCATCTAGAGATAAAAGAAGCGATTTTTGAACCATACTGCCTAGTGATAATAGTTCATCCATTAAAGTAGTCAGTTCTCTATCAAAATCTGTTCTAGCCATTATTCACTCCTTTTAACCAGGTAATTAACTAAATCGACCTGTTATGTATGCCTCTGTTCGTTCCTCTGTTGGGTTAGTGAAGATCTGATGAGTATCTCCTGTTTCCACGAGGTATCCTGCCCGATCTTCCCCAACCATTAGAAAAGCTGTTTCGTCGGACACCCTCGCTGCTTGTTGCATGTTATGAGTCACAATAATTATTGTGTATTTTGAAATCAATTCACGTATTAGTTCTTCGATTGCTAGGGTGGCAATTGGATCTAGTGCAGAGCAAGGTTCATCCATTAGAACAATATCGGGTTCAATTGCAAGAGCCCGAGCTATACATAGCCTTTGCTGTTGACCGCCAGATAAAGTTAAACCGCTATCCTTTAGTCTGTCTTTAACTTCATCCCATAATGCAGCTTGCTTCAACGATTTTTCCACAGCTTCATCAATATCACCTCGATATCCATTGATTCTAAGCCCAAAAGCGACGTTGTCAAATATTGACTTGGGGAAAGGGTTAGGTTTCTGGAATACCATTCCAATGGATGAGCGTATTTCCGTTGCGTCGACTTCCGAAGAGTACAAGTCTATTCCGTTGTATAAAATTGATCCCTGAACCGCCGCCGATAAAACAAGATCATTCATTCGATTGAAGCATCTTAGTACAGTGCTTTTGCCACAGCCTGAAGGCCCTATTAAAGATAAAACCTTATTCTTCTGTACATCTAAATTAACGTCTTTTACTGCTCTAAAATCTCCGTAATATACATTCAAGTCGCGAGCACTAATAATTATGTTGTTCGGAGTTTTAGTATCAATTGTGTCTGTTATTTCATTTTTCATTTCTATTCTTCCGATTGTTTTTGATAACGATTTCTTAAGTAAATTGCGAATGAGTTCATTCCAAGCAGTATTAGTAGCAAAATGATTATGCCAGCAGCGGCAAGGCCGCGAAATTCATCTTGTGGTCGAGACACCCAATTAAAAATCTGTATGGGCATCACGGTAAATCGAGATAATGGGTTTGTAGGAATAAATGTGAGGTAAACTAGAGCGCTAATAGCTATAATTGGTGCAGCCTCACCAATTGCCCGAGACAAAGCTAATATTACACCTGTCAAGATGCTCGGCATCGCTGATGGCAGTACTACTGTTTTTTGAGTTTCCCATTTGGTTGCACCAAGCGCATATGAAGCTTGGCGATAAGAATCTGGCACAGCCCTAATGGCTTCTCGAGCAGCTAATATGACAATTGGCAGTACTAACAAAGCTAAAGTCAGAGCTCCTGCCAAAACGGATCGCCCAATTGACATCCATTGCACGAATAAAGCGAGTCCAAGCAAACCATAAACAATAGATGGAACTCCTGCTAAATTAGATATATTGATTTCAATAATTTGAGTTAACAAATTTTTTGGAGAATATTCCTCTAAATATATTGCTGCGCCTATGCCAATTGGTACTGTGAAAGCTCCTGTTAAGGCGATAGTCCAAATTGTTCCAAAAATAGCTGATTTCATTCCCGCTATTTCCGGATGTCTGGAAGGGAAGTTGGTTAAGAAATGCCAGCTTAGCCAGTCGACACCATCAAATAGAATTCTAACTAATAAAATTAACAGTCCAACAATTCCAATCAACACACATGACAGTAAAAGAAAGTATATTATCTGTCCAAATCTTTTACGCCTTGTCAGATTCGTATCAAATTTCGAGTGCTGCATTGGGCTACTATTCATATTTTTGTCGCCATTTATTGACAACTAAACTGCCAATCAAATTCATTAACAAGGTAATAAAAAACAGCAAAAGTCCAACTGCAAATATAGTGTTGTATTCTATGGACCCGAAAGGTGCTTCCCCAAGGCTAAGTTGCACTATATATGCGGTCATTGTTTGGATGCTTTCTAGTGGGTTGGCGGTTAATCTAGGTGTAGCTCCAGCCGCGATAGTTACTAGCATTGTCTCACCTATTGCTCGAGAAATAGCTAATATAAAAGAGGCTATTATTCCAGACAAAGCGGCAGGCACGACTACACGCAATGCCACTTCAAATCTTGTTGCCCCAAGTGCGTAGGCACCGTTTCTTAGAGAGCGGGGGACCGACATCATTGCATCTTCACTTAAAGAAGAGACCATTGGTATTATCATTATTCCCATAACTAACCCAGCGCTAAGAGCATTGAAAACGATCATATTAGGAATAATTGTTTGTAAATAAGGTGTAACAAATGTTAGAGCAAAGTATCCATACACTATTGTGGGCACTCCTGCTAAAACTTCTAATATTGGCTTAACTATTCTCCTGACCCTATCTGCAGCATATTCAGATAAATAGATTGCAGCTCCAAGTCCAACAGGAGCAGCAAAAAGGATTGCGATTACTGAAACTAGCATTGTTCCACCAACAAGTGGTAAAACTCCGTGAGCTCTTGGTTTCAATATTGGAGACCATCGGGTGCCAGTTAGGAATTCCCAGATGGAGATTTCCATGAAGAAGCTCCAACCTTGAACAACCAGGCTCACAACTATACCTATGGTTGTAGCAACTGATACTAGGGCACATAGTAGTAAGATCCATTTTATGGCTCTACCTTCTATGTTGGACCTTGTACTGCGTCTATAAAGATTTGATCTGAGGCTTGTATGTGTACTTTTGTTCAACTATTTTTGGTAGTTCAGATGAGAGTGTGATTTATTTTTTTAATATCTAGTATTTACTTACAGTCGTGTATAAATCAACTAATTAAGTTTCGTTTTATCTGACTCTTGCTAGAGACTATATCTACTTTCTATTTAGTCGTTTAATGGCAAATTAAATTTTTGTTAACAAACTGTTAAAAACCCATTTAAGTTTTACGCAGTTTAAACGAGAATTTAGACCCTTCTCCTGGCTGACTGTCCAGCAAAAGGTTGCCTTCATGAGCCATCACAATGTGTTTAGCTATTGCTAAGCCTAGGCCTGTCCCAGAACCTGATCTGGATGTATCCACTTTATAAAATCTCTCAAACACATGCTTTTGTTCTTCAGCAGATATTCCAGTTCCATTGTCTTCAACTACAACTTCAACCATACCGTCATTTTGTGATGTTGAAATAAGAATCTTGCCGCTTTCAGATGTGAATCTAATAGCGTTGTCTAAAAGGTTGATAATTACCTGAATTATTTTTCGTTTATCTGCTATAACTTCTAAATTCACACAAGGGTTAGGGTATGAGACATCTATATTTTTCTCTTTTGCTTTGTGTTCTAAGCTTCTTACAACGTTAAAAATAGAGTCATTTATATTAATATTGTTCATGTCCAGGTGAACGCGACCACTTTCTAATGTGGACAATTCTAATAGTTCACTAACGAGCTGATTCATCCTATCGACATCAGTGTTAATTCTTGATAAATAATCTTCAGATACAAGTTTGTCATCTATTGCCCCATCCATTAGGGTTTCTATTAAGGCTTTTACAGATGCCAACGGGCTCCTAAGTTCGTGGCTAACATTACTGACAAATTCTCGGCGCGCATTTTCGATATTTCTATATTCCGTAATATTTCTCAGCGTAACTAAAACACCCTCACCACCTAGATGGTTTATAGGAGTGGCAATTGCATTTACAACATTTCTGTCCGGCTGGAGCAAAATGTCTCGAATGTATGGCTCAGTGGCATTTACTGCGTTCAGAATCATGGTTCGTAATTCATGATCCCATATGTGTCCTAGCGGGTTTTCATCCGATGAATTCGCCAATTTGCTATATCCATCTGCACCAATGCCCAATAGTTGCTGAGCTGCAGGATTTATCAAGGTTATTTTTGCCTCGGAGTCCGCAACTATTACTCCATCATTCATAGTTTCTAGCACTGCTGATAATTTAGAACGTTCACTTTCTAGATCTCTTACATTAGATCGCATTCTTCTAGCCATAACGTTAAATGAGCTAGCAAAACTTTTTCGATCTTGATTACCATAAGCGGGAAATTCATATTCTAAATTGCCACTGGCAAGAGCATGTGACCCTTCAGAAAAATCCTCTAATAGTTTTGAGGTTTTATTTAGAATTGTTAGAGCAAATGCAAGAGAAATAATTAAGATTATGGAGCCTGAAACAATTGTGGCTAAAATAACATTAGCATCTTTTGCGTTCGTGATGTATGCAGCAAGCCCAACCAAAATGATTGCGATCAAAACGATGTAGGAAGCCACCCACTGCCATTGTAAAGATTTAGGTATATTCACCCGTCAAACCGATATCCTATGCCTCTTACTGTTATGATTCTCAGAGGTTTTTCGGGGTTGCGCTCAAGTTTTTGTCTAAGCCATCTTATATGGACGTCCACGGTTCGTGTGTCTCCTATATAGTCATGACCCCATAAAGCCTCAAGAATTTGGTGCCTTGATAGAGCTTTACCTTTATTCCGCATGAAAAACGTTAATAAATTGAACTCGCGCGGCCGCAGGTTGATTTGCTCTCCATTTAGTTTAGCAGTATAGCTGTATGTATCAATAGATAAATTGTCAGAATCTAATATGGTAGATTTAGTTGGACTTGAATTGCTGTCTTTCGTGCCTGCGTGACGCAATTGAACTTTTATTCGTGCAATAAGTTCGCGCATGCTGAAAGGTTTGGTAATGTAATCATCCGCTCCAAGTTCGAGTCCAAGTACTTTGTCTATCTCTTCGGTTTTTGCGGTTAGCATGATTATCGGAACATCATTATTTGCACGAATAGTTTTGCATACGGCCAGGCCATCTGTTTTCGGCAGCATTATGTCTAATAGCACTAGATCAGGTTTGTGATCATTTGTAAGCTGCAAAGCTTCTTCACCATCATCGGCCAAAATTAGATTATATTTTTCTTTTTCTAGGCTGTACCTAAGAGCTTCTTGAATGTTTGGGTCGTCTTCAACTACCAAGATAGTTTTATTATTTTCAGAATCATTCATACCGTAGTGCCTCAGCCGGGGCCACTTCTGAGGCTTGTAAAGCTGGAATTAATGTTGTTATTAATGACATCACGTAAGCGCCAATCCCAATCAATGCGAACTTTACCCAAGGTATTATTGTCTTTATATCTGGGTCTGCAGAATCTCTTATATCTGCCATTACATTAACTCCGGTAACTATTCCCAAAATTATTCCAATTAATATCCCCATTATACCTATAAATGACGATTCTCCAATAAACGTAAGTAAGACGCTGCGTTTTGAAAAACCTATTGCCCGCATTACACCGATTGCATGTCGTCTTTCTACTACTGCTCTAGCACTAATAACTCCCAAGGAAACAATTCCTACAACAAGTCCTAGCAGCATGAATCCAGTCAACAAGTCAAAGAACGATCTTTGCTGGCTCTGAAGTTCTGTTATAGTTTCTTCTAAATCGATAGTTTGAATCGCATGTTCGAATAAACCTGACTCGATTGATGCGGACGGATCTGTGTATCCGTCTTCTACTCTGAAAAGGTATCTCGTTGCATCTGAATTTATACCTGTTTTTTCAAAAAGAAACTGCTGGCTTGTAAATATGCCACTTGGTAATATCGGACCATTATCTGTGAATTGATCTAGCACCGCTATAACTGTTACTTCATATTCGCTACCACTTTCTAAATCACGTACAGTCACTTTAACTTCTTCCATGAAATCATTTTCCATAAATAATTCTTCAACATTTAGAACTAGATTGTCGTCATCAGCGTCAAAGGCAAAGCTATTTTTCGTTGGTATCATTCCTGAATCTACGACTGCAAACCCGGGATTATTTTTTAAATCAGCCCACACAGCTTTAGCATCAAAACCAGTTTCCGTAACATACTTTTCTGTTGCCAAACTTATTCTAAATTTATTCGATTCCATAAAGTTGTCATCAATGCCCGTAATGTTTGTTGAAATAAAGTCAGTTTGATTTGAGTCTAAGGCCAAGCCCTCTGTGTCTCTAACCGTTCTGAACGTGCTAACTTCTGTGACAAATGAGAGTTCTTCAGTACTGTCTATTTTGCTCTGAATATCTTGAATAGGGTTTAAATCGCTTAAAACGTACCCAACCGTGTCGTATCCACCAGCAAATCTTTCTGTGTCATTTAACAGGTTATTGAAACCTTCAACTACCATTGAGTTAACCAGTACTGCAAATATGACTACAGAAAACATTGCAACGGATAAGCCAGTTCTAAATCCATATCTTAGCGGATAAGACACAGCTGATTTAACGATTGGGGCTATAGATTTAATCCTTCCAAGTGTATTAACAAAAAATGCGAGAATAGGTTTGTTGTTGTTCATAAAGATTAAAACTGCGCCAGTTACTAAAAATGTACCTGTGATGAAGAAGCTAGCAAAGTTATCTGTCCAATTTTCGTTGAGAGAATCCCACACAGATGCTGGTAGCACGAAAATGATTACAAGTACGACTCCCGCGCCAGTCAAGACAATGCTTTGTGCTAGGCCAATCCATCTAAAAAGTAAGGACAGTCCTATTGGAATTAACGCTAGGCCAAAAATGAAAGCAGGGAATTGATTGTTGCTAAAACTTGTCCAAACTAGTATCGCTCCACCAATTGTTAAAACTAAAGACCAGATTAAATTACTTTTTGTTCTGCCTGTTCCTTGAGGGTCCGGGATGTCTCTAATTGCTCTGACTATGTTGAGATTACTAATTTTCCATGAAGCGAAAAATACTGTAGCGAAAGTTATTACCGAGCCGAGCAGAAATGAGGTTAGTACGCTAATAGATGAGACGTTTCCGCTAAGGTTAAAATCGTCTGAACTTCCCGAAAATATATTTGATGCAGCTACTATTAATAGAAGGCCGATACCAATACCGGCTAAAACGCCAATTATTGCTGATCCAAGACCGTATATAGCCCCTTCCAACATGAAGAGTCTAATGAGTTGTTGTCGTTGCATTCCCACTGCGCGAGCCATTCCCATCTCACTTTTTCGCTCTGCAGCAAGCATGGAAAATATCAAAAATATAAGTAACAAACCAACACCTATAGAAAACAACCCGAAAGTAGTGAAGAAAGTTACAAATAGGCTACCAATACTATTTGCCAACTCAACTAAGTCAGCTTTTATTGGTACTATCTTTAGACCATTCGATTTCAGAACTTCGGAATCTCCTAGCCTTTCTTCAATACCATCGGAGTATTTGACTCCCTCATATGGGTCTCCGTTATTCGTTATAAGAACTCCAGACAGGAAGCCCTCTTCTCCTAATAGTTCTTGAGCTCGTTTTAAAGGCATCATTATTGCTATAGAGCTACCTCGACCCTTGAAATAGTAACCTTCTGAAATACCCTTTAATATAAAAGGCGTTAGCTGGTTTGGGCCTAGAGCAATTTGTATTTCATCTCCAACTTTAGCCTCTAAAGCCTCAGCTCCTTCGATGTCTATGAAAATTTCATTTGGCCCAAGGTCCCTAATCTCTAACGGTTGGTTTAGCTCGTCGTATAATGCTTCAAACTTAGTGGAATTCTGTTCATCTACTCCTATCATTGTTGCATTTATTTCAAATTGTCTGCGAGTTGCGTTGATAACAGCTACAGTTTTAGATAGATCTGCTAATGTTGACTCAACGCCAGGGTCTGCCTCAAACTCAGCTCTAATCTGCTGATAGAGTTTTTCGTCAAAATATTCTGGCAAAGGCTGGTTTGCCCAAAGCTCAGATTCCTCATCGACGGTAATGAACATGTCGAGTTCGCGAAGAGACGAGGTAGCCTCATTTTTTATGCTGTAAGTAACTGAATCACCAGTTGTAAAAGCAATTGAAATTATTGCCGTTGCTAGCATTAAGCCAGACATTATTAACCCTGCTCTTGCTGGCCTTCTAATCACGTTTCTGAATGCCATTCTTAACAGGATTGAATTTCTCACAATAATGTATGTAAGGAAAATAACTATAATCGCAAAAACAATAAATAGTGTTAGAGCGATGCTAGTTACTGGTGCTCCAAATATAGTATCCAATTAAATCCTCTTGCTCTTGTCTTTTCTACTTACTATCACTTTCGATTACACCATCTCTCATGAATATAGTTCTATTAGTTAACTCGGCAACTTCATCAGAGTGAGTCACAATGACAAACGTTTGGTTGTTCTCAGAATTAAGCTTGATCATCAATTTCATAACGTCTTTGGCATTTTCACTGTCAAGGTTTCCTGTTGGCTCATCTGCCCAAACGATCTCTGGAGTATTGACTAAAGATCTAGCTATCGTCACCCTTTGAATTTGCCCGCCTGACAGCTCGGCAGGGTAGTGTTCCATCCAATCCGTCAGCCCAACTAACTCTAAGGCATTTTCTGCTGATTCTTTTGCATCTTTTGCTGCTGTGCCTGAAACAAGTAAAGGCATCTCAACATTCTCACGTGCCGTGAGAACTGGAAGTAGATTGAAACTCTGAAAAATGTATCCCATTCTTTGAGCTCGATACTTTGTTTTCACTTTATCTGACATTGTCGAGAGTTCAGTGTTATTTATTTTCACAGTGCCGCTCGTTATATCATCCAGTCCAGACAAGCAGTTTAAGAGCGTTGTTTTGCCACAACCGCTAGGTCCCATTACTGCGACCATTTCTCCTCTTTCAACATTCAGAGTTACATCGTTTAGAGCGGTGACTTTGATTCGGCCTGAATCATAAGTTTTAGTTACGTTTTCTGCCGCAATAACTGGATCTTTCGAGTTATTTGCTTGGTCCTGATTGTTCAAATTTCGCTTCCTTGTGTTTGTCGGGTGGTTCTTCAGTAGTTTTAATACTACATATAGTTGCTATTTTGTGTGTTAACAGTTGATTAAGATGCGGTTAAATACTTGTTCATATGCAAACCGTTCTTTCATGAATTGTACTGCCACCCAATACGAATGTCAATAATAAACTTCATTTATGTCCAAATTGTGTACTATAGTCTACACAGAAGTATAAGTCGTTTCCTATTCCGTTTTTTAATTATCGTTAAATTTCTCATTTAAATCGAGCCAGTCATCGAAGTCCACTTCGAGTGCAGAGATAATCCGGGCGACCATAGAGTAGTAGCCAACTGTTATAAGTAAATCTGTTGTCATTTCACGGCCCAAAAGGTGTTCGAGTGCTTGGAAAGTTTTTTTATTTAACGTTGCATCTCTTACCAATTCTCTCGCTGCTTGTATGAATAGTCCTTCTTTAGGAGGTAAACCCATTGGGCCTTTACCAGATAATATTGCATCTATTACTTCATCTCTGACCCCTACTTCTCTTGCTACTGGTTCATGTTGAGCCCATTCATAACTATTATTTAATTCCTTAGCGGTGGTCAAGATTGCAGTTTCTCGTATTGCGGGGTCAAGCTTAGATTTGTATCTTATGTACTCTCCTACTGAAGTTACTACTTCAGCACCTTCAGGACTATTCATTAATGCGCCAAATACGTTTTGAACAGAACCTCTTGTTTTAGCTATCCGATCAAATATAGGTTTATGCGTATCGGATAGATCTTCTCGTTTTATATAGGGTACTCGAGCCATAATTTTTCCTTATGCTTGAAAATTTATCTAAATGTTAAGTCAGATATAAGCTTATGTTTGCATGAGAGTAATACACTCTTAGAGATGCTTTCCTTTCACGTTCTAATGTTTTTCGGTACGATTCTTGATCGATAGTTTTATCATTTAAAACGTGAGGACAAGGTTGTCTGCGCTCCATTTGAGGGCAAAGATGCATACTGTCAGATTCATCTAGAAAGCCGCACATTTGCATTGGATAGAACAATGCTTCAGCAACAGTGCGTAAATCCGAGATTATCTCGCTTGGCCTGGAATCTCCGTCAGATGTAATTTCGACTTGTATTTTTTCCAATTCAGTTAATCTCCAGTTATTTGTTTTTGAAATGATCAAAACCGCTCGAACTATAACTATCCTGTGTTCCTTGTGAGTTTAATACCCTAATTTCGGGATAATCGCCTGTAATTTTCCCGATTATGGTGACGGGTGTTTCTAGTGAAGAAATGGCTTTATCGATTGACTCTTTAGCTCCAGTAAAAACAAGTTGGTAATCTTCTCCTCCACTTAAGGATAGTTTTTCCCAATCAGAAGGGAAAATAGACTTCAAATCTGCGTCTACAGGAAGTGCATCAATCTTAATCTCAGCGCCTACTTTACTGGCTTCACATATGTGACCCAAATCCGCTATTAGACCGTCGCTAATATCTGCAGCGCATGTTATGCCGTGCCCAGCTAGCCACACTCCAGTATCTATTTGAGGCCTTGGCCTTGTATGAGATTCAATGAGCTGTTGAGATTGTGGGAGAGTGCCGGTTTTGTCCAGTAAAATTCGTAGTCCACCAGCTGATGATCCGAGAGACCCTGTTACAGCCACTACTTCCCCTGTTTTTGCAGTAGATCTTTTGAGGGGATTGGGTTGAGAGTCATCGGATGGATCGTAGCCTAACATGGATATGGAGATGAACAACGTTTTGGATTTTACAGTATCGCCCCCCACAACCTTGCCTCCGAATTGTGAGGCTGCGTCTGCTACACCTTTATATATATCCTTTAGTAAATCTACCTCTTCTTTACCGCTTAAACCTAAAGACACCGTTGTGAATAACGGCCTGAATCCCATAGCTGCTATATCACTTTGTGAAGCGACCATAGACTTCCAGCCTAGGTCAACTGGATTGATGAATCTTAAATCAAAATGCACATCGTTTACTAAGGTATCCGTGGTGAAAGCCTGATGACCTGCTGGAACATCCCATACAGCTGCATCATCACCCAAACCAACGACCTCGCTGTAAATAGTATCCAGCTCGTTGTTTGTATAGTGTTCAGACAGTGTTTTAGACAAAAGTCTAATCAGCTCAAACTCACCTATTTCATTAACCTTCATATTATTTAGGTTTTCCTAACATAAGTTTATGTTGTCTATACACACAATCATTCATTACAACCATAATACCTGCCTTCATTGCCATTTTCTCGGCATATGTATCTTGAACTCCGTCTTGCATCCAAATGCTTTTAACTTCAATTTCGATTGCATCTTTAACCACAGGCAGTACATGTTCTGACCTGCGAAATATATTTACTAGGTCAATCTGATCGGGTATTTGTAGTAAATCAGGATAGCTTTTAATCCCAAACACAAAATCTACGTTTGGATTGACTGGGATAACTTTATATCCATTATCGAGTAAGTACGATCCTATACGATGACTAGTGCGGCTTGGATCATCAGATAGTCCAACAATCGCTATCGTGTTTGTGGACTCAAAAATTCTATCGATTATTTTTGGATACGGTTGATTAGGGTTCATAAATCTCAACTGATGCAAGCATCCCTTCAGCACCTATCCCTCCAATTATCAATATACGTCCATCGGGCAGTTCGGCGACTTGATGATTTGTGCGACCAGTAAGCAGGTTGCCGGCTACCGACCATGTGGCGTCCTGAGGATTATAGATCTCAACTTCTGACAAATAACCTAAGCCACCTGTAACTAAAACTAAACCATTACGGAGGCGGACTGATACATGCCCAGCACGAGGTTTGGTGGTTTCGCCGGCAAAAGACCATGTATCTGAATTTGGGTCATATATCTCAGCTTTTGTTATTTTACCTCTACCTCCTACTACCAAAACTTTGCCATCAGATAGTAAAGTAGCTGTATGAGCAACTCTGCCTTTTATCATCGGAGCTGCTATCGTCCATGAATCTGTATCCGGATTATATATTTCGGAGGATTTTGAATAAGGTCCATCCAGTTTACCTCCTCCTATCACAAAGACTTTTCCGTCATCTAGTTTTATCGCCACATGATTTGAACGCTTTTCAGACATCGGGGCAGCTGCTGTCCATTTTCCTATTTCAGGATCAAATATTTCAGTTTCTTTACTACCGGAAACCACTAAACCGTCAACATCATATGTCCCTCCTCCAAATACCATGAATCTTCCATCATTTAGCTTTATATAGCTCATTTCGTGACGAGCTTTTATCATTTCTGGACCCGATATCCATATTCCAGTGATTGGATCCCAAATTTCTGTTGAATTCAAAGGACCGTTTTTCCGGTGGAAACCTCCGGTCAAAATAACTTTACCGTCTGGCAATTCAAATATCGCTGGTGAAAGTCTGCTGTCATTGAGTTCACCAGTGAATGTCCATTCCCCTAAATCAGGGTTAAACACCTCAGCTGTTTTACTAAATTCTCCACCCCTTAACATATTTGCGGATTCGTAGTGTCCTGTCGCTACAATCAATGTTCCATTACTCAGCTTTAACAGACCAAATTTTTCCCTTCTTGATTTCAGGTCCTTACCGGCGACAAAAATTAATGATAGCTTCGTATCTGAATCCTTATCGATATTGGATTCACTATTTTCGATACCGCGCTTCGATCCCGTAGACGGATCGATTGAATCAGTACTATTGCAGCCTAGACAAAGTAACGTCAGGAACAGAGGAAATAAGATAACTGACTTCTTAATAATAAGCATAAAAAGAGTATAAATTATTTGTATTAAAGAAAGAAAGAACATTATGATCATTTGAAAAAAGCGAGAAAACGAAACAAGATGTTCCAATTTAGAAACAAAAGTTGATTGCAAAACCTCGAGCAATTTTATGAATCTTTTCGAGTCGTATGTAGTTGAGTCATGAGTCCATAGGCAAATAAACTGTAATTATGTTGAACGCAAATAACCTTACGAAAGGATATGGGGATGAAATTTTATTTTCAGACCTCTCATTAAATGCGTCTGCTGGCGACCGTATCGCCCTCGTCGGAGCTAACGGTTCTGGTAAATCAACGCTGATGGATATATTAGCTGGAGAAACTATTGCTGATCGTGGAAAAGTAGTACTAAAACGAAACTGTAAGGTTGCGTATTTAAAACAGGAAAACTACAAGTTTGATAACAAACCGTTATTACAGGAGGTTTGCCAAGAACCAGAGGAAATCGTAGAACTTCGAAAAGAGCTAATGGATATTCATGAGTTATTATCCAATGGAGCCAATAAACAGACACAGGCAACGCTGTTAGCTCGTATGGCAAAAATTAATGACCATTTAGAGATCCATTCTCAGAACAACGCTGAGTATAAAGCAAAGGCGATTTTGTCAGGCTTGGGTTTTAATCAAGTTGATTTTAGCAAACTTATAAACGAATTCAGTGGTGGATGGATTATGAGAGCGTATTTAGGCAAGGTGCTTTTTCATGAACCGGATTTATTGCTCTTGGACGAGCCGACCAATCATCTGGATTTAGAAGCAAATTTGTGGTTTGAAGAATACTTGCTGAATTTTAAAGGTGCGGTTCTTGTAACTTCTCATGACAGAGCATTTTTGAATTCTGTAGCTACATCAATATTAGCTATCGAAGAAGAACAGGTAGTCATGCAAAAGGGCAATTATGATGAATACCTAATATCAAGAGAGCAAGTTTTTGAAACTAAACAAGCTACTGCCGCTAGAACTGAAAAGCAAATAAAGAAACAGATGAAGTTCGTAGAGCGTTTTAGATCAAAAGCAACTAAGGCAAGACAAGTTCAAAGCAGATTAAAGGCTCTAGATAAAATTGAAAAAATAGATATACCAAGGGCCACCAAGAGAGTGAGGTATTCTTTTCCTGCGCCGCTTCGAAGTGGAAACGAAGTAATACATTTAGAAAATTTAAATAAATCATACGGCAAAAAAGTTGTCTACACTGGTGTGGATTTATCTTTGACTAGGGGAGATAAAGTCGCGTTATTAGGAGTTAATGGAGCCGGCAAATCCACTATCCTGAAAATACTAGCAGGTGTTTTAGATTTCGACAGTGGGGGACGGAAATTAGGACATAATGTAACAACAGGTTATTACGCTCAACATTTACTTGAACTTTTAAATCCCAGAAAAACAATCATACAAGAATTAGAAGAAGTTGCTGGAGGAGGCTCGCGTGGAGTCGTGAGGAATATCCTAGGAGGATTTCTGTTCTCAGGCGATGATATACATAAAACGATATCAGTTTTATCGGGAGGAGAAAAAGCTCGAGTTGCATTAGCTAAGTTATTGCTTCAATCTAGCAATTTGCTTTTCATGGATGAGCCTACAAACCATCTTGATATTGAATCACGAGAAATCTTAATTGATGCATTGAATGACTACCAAGGCACTTTATGTTTTATTACTCACGATCGAACTTTTATACATCAGGTTGCAAACAAAATCTTGAAGGTAGAAGACGGACGGCTTGTTGTGTACCCAGGTGATTACTCAAGTTACTTAGCAAACATGAGTAACATGTTTTCCGGGCAGGATTCAATTCAGCAGAAACCATCGAATCCAAGTAAATTGCCTAAGGGTAAACATAACCAGGGAAGAAATATGCGGAGATATTCTGTGAATAAAATGCGTAAATTAAATCAAAGAATAAGAACAATTGAATCAGAGCTAGGAAATATCAATTCTGAGATGAATAATCTAGAGAGGTTTTTTACTGATCCCAAAGAAATAGAAAATCCGGAGCAATTAGCTAAATTAGGCCTTAAGCATGAAGCTCTTAAAAAGCAATCTGAAGAGTTAGAGAGAGAATGGGAACAATTATCTAGTGACGTTGAGACCAATATCACATAATCTTCATATTGTTAGCTGATATTTCCACACATTGATTAAAAAATTATTCCTGTACATGTATTTAAATTTAACACCTTAACTTACGTATACTGTCTGTTTAATGCTATGTATCATATATACAAGGCCTCGTAGAAACAGTTATTTCCTGAAGATTCAATTTTGAAATAAATGTTTGATTCAAAATGTTAATTTAGGAGAATACACTGAAATTTGAAAATATGGGTTTAAACCAACGCCTCTTAGACGCGATAAGAGATGCTAAATATATTGAACCCACCCCTATACAAGTTCAAGCAATTCCAGTTTCAATGCAAGGACAGGATGTATTAGGCTTGGCTCAAACTGGCACGGGCAAAACAGCAGCATTCATGTTACCCATATTGGACAAGATTCATAATAGCCGCACAAAGAAGATTAGTGCTTTGGTAATAGCTCCAACTCGTGAGCTAGTAGATCAAATAAACAAAACAGCTATCGATTTAGGAAAATATACCAAATCTAGAAGCGTATCTGTCTACGGTGGTGTAAACAAACGCCCTCAGGAGTCTAAGCTATCACGATCTCCAGATATAGTTGTTGCTTGTCCTGGACGTTTATTGGACCACCTGAACGATAAAACTATTGATTTATCTGAGGTGGAAACATTAGTTTTAGATGAGGCGGATACCATGTGTGATATGGGATTCCTCCCGGATATTCGAAAAATACTTAATTATTTGCCTGTTGAGAGACAAACCTTGTTTTTTGCAGCCACGATGCCGAAAGCCATAAGAGCCATGGCACAGGATATTCTTAAATCCCCGAAAACAGTCCAAATAGGGGTTATTTCACCAGCCGAAACGGTATCTCATGCCCTATATCCAATGAATGAAAAGATCAAGTCAAAATGCTTATTTAAAGTTTTGGAAACAACTGCCACTGGTCGCGTAATTGTTTTTACTCGTACCAAACATAGAGCAAAAATAGTGTCCGCTGACCTCGCTAATAGGGATTATAAAGTAACTGTTTTACAAGGTAATTTATCGCAGAACAAAAGGAACCAGGCAATAAATGGATTCAAAACCGGTAAATACGACATTTTGGTGGCTACTGACATAGCCTCAAGAGGAATTGACGTATCAGAAGTTTCGCATGTGATAAATTTTGACATGCCAAATACTGTGGACGCTTATATACACCGCATTGGACGCACAGGTCGGGCTAAAAACAAAGGAGAAGCTTTGACGTTTGTTGTCCCGAATGATGAGTATATGGTTCGTCAAATAGAAGCTATTTTAAAAGCTAAAATCGATAGGCGAACTATCGATGATGTTAATTATGGCAAAACACCAGTGATCGATCCGGGCTCTAAAAAATATCGAAGTAGCGATAGAGCGTCACAATACAAGGGACGTGGTAAAGGGAGATATATTGACGCGTCGAAGTCTAAAAGACGTGGGTTTAAAGGTAAGGCTAAGATTAAAAGTCACCGGTCCACAAAGAACTCAAATGGGATATTTAAGTAGAGTATAAAATGGTGGGTCAGTTTGGACTAGAACCACGGACCTCAGTCTTATCTGGGACTGTTAATTAGTGACACTAATTCTCTGAGCTTTGTAAAATCCGTAAGAAGGACCTTTGTTTGAACCTGACCGGCCTTCGACAACTGACTCCATATCTGCATATTGAAGCTGCCAGACGATTTCCCCATCTCGAGTAACCTCAATAATAAAAGGATACCCGGTGATTAGGACATTACCGTTAGGGAGCCTATCTACGTCCCTAATCGGCATCATAACTGGTTGAGCTTCTGCAAAACTGACAGAAAAGCTATTTGCTATCTTGGGATACGGTGGCACAAAGCGCCAAACAATCTTGTTTGCATCAGGGTCAATCTCTATTGCCTCATGAGGCATAACTTGGTTAGAGACCAATATGTTCCCAGTACTAAGGAATTCTGGGTCGTGAGCATCAACCAGCAAACCGTCTCCAACAGTCCTTACTAAGGAACCCTCAGAATCGACTTCTACCAACAACTCAAAATTTCTCGGACTGATTAAAGTATTACCATTCTCTAATCTCTCGACTGCATTGGTATGAGTCCATCCGTTCCGGGATAAGTTTACATACGGCTCTTTATTGAAATAATCTTTGGCGTACCATTGCCAGACTAATTCACCATCGGGAGTTACTTCTTTTGCTTGGGCATCTTCTATACCGTCGTTATTACCAAATGCGTATAGAGTATTCCCGTTGGCGAGTCGATCAGCGTCATGGGAAACCTTTTCATCCATGTGAGACCACACCACATCACCTTCACTGGAAATCTCTACAATACCCTTCCCTGGCATAACCAGAAGAGTGTTTCCATTTGCTAGTCGTTCCACATCCTGCCCAGGATTGGTGTATTGCTTGAACTCTTCCGCAAGAACATACTCCCACGTGACTTCACCAAGCATGTTTACCTCAATGACCCTAGGACTGCCCACATCATGATGGTCTGATAACAATGTAGTACCGGGCCATACCTTCTCTGCGTTATAAACGGTGACTTCTATTGCCGAATCCTTCTGGCCGCGAACCATCGGCTGCAAAAGTGGGGTAGGCGTATTTGTAGGTATGGAGGTTGGTACTTGTGTAGGTATAGCAGTTGCAACATCCGCAATAGTTGATTCGCTAACCTTTTCATCTTTAATAATATCGCCTGTTTCGTCAGTTGCAGTACTAGAACAAGCAATACCAATTAAACTTAAAGCTACGATAGTTATTAAAAAACACGTAATTTTTATCCAGCTGCTTTTCATTTGTAAAATATTCAAGAACTTTTTAACCGAACAACATCCTTTTGGATTTGTATTATATTTTTTTAATTGTAAGAAACCCAAATTTGGAATTAAAAAATGGTTGGTGGGCCAGCGTGGACTCGAACCACGGACCTCAGTCTTATCAGGACTGCGCTCTAACCGACTGAGCTACTGGCCCACAATCTATTAATTGACCTTAACATCAAAAAATCGCGAATTAACATTATAGAACGAAAATACACTAAGCACTGTAGTTTTAGAGTACTTCCACAATTCTATCGCCAACTATTTTTTCTTCACCTGGATTTAATCCAAACATGTGAATTTCCATATAATCCTCACCCTCTTTCGCAAAGAAAGCTTTTCTCGTCCAAATGGGA
>PAAV01000027.1 GCA_002699485.1 Chloroflexota bacterium
GAGAAACGAGGCATTACCTCGTTGCCTAAAAGACTAATTGTTCTTTCAATAATTCCATAATCCATTTGGCCAGTATTGACTTTGAACATCAAATTGTTCACTCCTGCATCATGAAGTCCATTTATTTGATCTGTAACTTTATCTATAGACCCAAAAATAAATCCATCCTCCAGTTTTTCATGTTTAAGATGATTTCGTCCTTCTTTTGAATTAACCCAGTCAGCTGAATTTAATTTAATTCTGGCATCACTAATAAATCTCTGTTCTCTTTCTAAATGCTCCCTCGCTATTTTCTCAGCTTCTAAATTGGACTCAGCCACCACCACATCCGAAGTAAACCAGATATCATTTACCGCTGAGTCAATCTGTGTTTCTGTATATCCTGACTTCTCTGCGTGTTCTCTATATAGATTGATCTTGCGAAGTATCGCTTCAGGATGTCCTCCAGCCGTAAGAAAAGGCCGGCACAAACTAGCAAGGGTTTTTATACTGTTGTCGCTTATAGCTGAACGAATTATTGGTGGATGCGGATCTGAGTATGTAATAGGTCTTATTGCCGGGAATTTAGTCTTCCAATATTGGCCTGAATGAGTCACATCTGTTTCTGTCCAGCATTTAATCAATAATTGCTCAGCCTCTTCTAAAGCTCCCGCCCCCATATCCATAGAAACATTAAATCCTTCATACTCATAATGATTTGCGACTGATCCCCTGCCAAGGCCAACAATCAATCTGCCCTTAGTAAGATGATCAATAAGAGCGCATTGAGCAGCGAGCCTTACTGGATTATGAAGTGCGATTTCTAGAACTGCAAAACCAATCTTTATAGTTGATGTACGCATTGCAATAGCTGCCGCAAATGTTACCGGATCTGCAAAAGCAGAGGTTCCATCAAAATGATGTTCGTTAAGCCAAACTGAGTGGAATCCGTGCTCTTCGCTCAGTTGTGTTTCATTCAAAGCTTCAGTTATCAATTTTCCATCATACTGCTCAGACAAACTGATTGGGAAAATCCAGTTACCAAATTTCAATATGTTACGCCTATATTCATAAATCTAATACATTACCGTCTTCAATCAAAAGTCAGTACACTTCTTGCAACTTTACCTTCACCTAGCACCTTGAAGGCAGTATTCACATCATCAATATTAAAGCTGCGTGTAATTAATTCATCCAACTTTAATTGGCCGGATTGATATAAAGATATTAGTCGTCCAAAATCAATCTGTGGCCGTGCACTACCATACATTGAGCCAATAATTTTTTTCTCCCACATAATATCTCTGGCATCGATTGTAACAGGAGTTTCAAGTGGGGCATGTCCAACCCATACTGCTAAACCTCTGTTTCTGACAGCATGAATTGTTTGCACAAATGGTTCAGGTACTAACCCAATGGCTTCAAACGCATAATGAACTCCGAGTCCTCCGGTCAAATCTTTGATTGCTTCAACAGGGTCTACGTCTTTGGAGTTTACGGTGTGAGTAGCACCAAATTGTTTTGCTAATTCCAATTTATTATCAAGGAGGTCGACTGAGATAATAGTTGTCGCACCCGCAATTGCAGCACCCTGTATTACATTTAGTCCTACGCCCCCTGCACCAAATACAGCAACGGAAGAACCAGGATGTACTTTCGCAGTATTTATAGCAGCTCCTACACCGGTCATAACTCCACATCCAACTAAAGACGCCTGTGGGAAAGGCATGGTTTTATCGATCGAAACCGCAGCTTCTTCAGTTACTATGGCATGGGTAGACATAGTCCCTAAGCCTGAAAGAAAAGATATATCTTTATTTGTAGAAGTTGTACGTGCTGTTCTGGTACTGGCAGGCGGGTTATAACATACATTTGGGCGTCCAATCTGGCACGCTTCACATAAGCCACAACTCGGCATCCAGGAAAGTATAACGTGATCTCCAGGTTGTAGCTTGGTAACTCCTGGACCAATCTCTTCTACTATTCCGGCACCTTCATGCCCTAAAATCACGGGTGTTGGTATATTAGACCACTCTCCTTTTACTACATGCCAGTCAGAATGGCACACTCCGCTAGCCATCATCTTTACCAACACTTCCCCATTCTGAGGCGATCCTAATTCCATATCTTCGACCACCACTGGCTGATTGTATTCATACAAAACAGCACCTTTAATTCGATTCATTCTCATCTCCCATAGCTTTATTTAGCTTTTAGTTTTGCTTATAAAAGTCGTATTTAGACTCTATGAATTGCAGGAGTGTAGCAGCGCAGATGAATCAATTCAATCTAACTCGTTAAATATAAGTGTGATATATATGCATATGTGAATTAACTCACGATCTTGACAGTATATTTTGGTTGTGCGAAGGTTCCCAATCAACACAGTATCCGTATAACTGATAATCCATATCATGGAATCGGTGTAGCCGATATTGTGTTAGATGCGCAGTCTAATTGTGAAGTAAATCAGTTCAAGGTAATACGGAGGTGTATATGCTTACAAGATTAATCTTATTTACTGTACTAGTCTGCTCGTTATCTATTGGGTTTATAGCTTGTAGTGAAGAAGTTGAATACGACGACACTACAGTCTATTTAGATCCACCAGAAAGCGAGCCTGCTGAGGTAGAGCCGGTAAGTGACTCTACTTTACAAAGTCTCGGAGATATGAAAACAGGTGATAAATTTGGTGGCACACTAAAGGTAGCGGCTCAGGCTAGCTTGGAAACACTAGATACATCATTCTCAGGAGCTTATGTTGTTACAACGATCTCTGCTCATGTCTGGGAAAGACTGTTTGAAAGAGACGGTGGTTTCAATGCAAAACCACAAATGGTATCCGGATGGGAAGTTGACGATGCTGGTACCACATACACTTTCACCTTGCGCGACGGTATGACATTCCATGACGGTTCGTCTGTAACATCAGGCGACGTTATCCCTTCTCTAAAAAGAATGTGGGAAACTACTGCTGCTGGAGACATGTTAAAAGGACAGATGGTAGAAGATGGCTGGAAAGAAATCGATGACCATACTTTCTCTATAACATTCCAACAACCAATGGGTGTAGTGATTTCAGGAATGGCTGCGCCTTGGCCTCTCTCTAACATATGGCCAGAACGCGTTGCTAACACGCCTGCTCAAGAAGACTATGGACAAGAAAATGCGATTGGCTCAGGACCATATAAAGTGTCTGAGTGGGTTCGTGGAGATAAATTAGTCGTAGAGCGATTTGATGCATATGTTCCTAGAACCGACGAGGTTGGAAGTTATCTGGCCGGCGCAAAAATTGCGTATATCGATAAAATCGAATGGCTAGAAATACCATCTGAAGAAAGTAAAAAGGCTGCTCTTCAAACTGGTGAAATTGATGTTTGGGATGGAGCTGGATTAGACTTCTTCACAGAGATGGTTGATGATCCAAATATCGATGTGGCGAAGTACGAAAAGCACTTCTGGACCTATGACTTCAATGTCACCTCGACAGGACCAGCTAGTAATAAAATGATCAGACAAGCATTGCAGGCGGCTACAGACATTGAAGAATTAGCAGCGTCCCTCGGGCCAAGTGATCTTTGGTCACTTTGCCCATCAAGGTACAGATGTGGAACTCCATTAGCCAGCACGGTTGGTGAAGAGTATTACAACGAAAAAGACGTTGAGAAAGCAAAGAAAATGATTGCTGAATCTGGTTATGCCGGAGAAACTTTCTTGCTTATGAATCCAAATGACTATGCAACTATTACTCCAATGGGACAGGTGTTAAAGCCTTTGTTCGAAGAAGTTGGTTTAACAGTTGAAATGCCATCAATGGACTGGGCAACTTTGCTATCAAGGCTCCCTGATCCAGATTGGGATGCTATTACAGACTGGTGGGTCCAGTGGGCTTCTCCAGACCCTGTAGCTGATCCTATGCTTTCAGGAACGCTGTATTTCGGTAACTTCGGAGATGATCCAGAAGTAGAAAGGACAAAGGCTTTAAGACTTGAATATGCTTTCGAGCCTGATGCAGCAAAACAGTTGGAACTTATCGGAGAGATGCAGCTTGCTCTGTATGATTCTGCGCCTCAAGTGATGCTTGCTCAGTGGGCATCTATTTATCCATACAGCAAGGTCGTTAAAAACTTTGATGTACCGGTATTTCCAGTTTATATAAACGCCTGGCTAGATAGATAAATATCGTATATCGATAATTTAAAACTAAATAGGTGAGTATATTGAATTAAGAGCAGACAAGCTCTTTGAGAATTAACTCAAAGAGCTTGTCTGTTAGTTTAATGCCATGGCAAAAGCATTAAGCAGTTATGATCCTCGTCCCTCAGCAAAATAATATTTGGAGAAGATACTAGGTTTCAATGGGCGGATATATAGTCAGAAGATTGTTAGCAATGATACCAGTTCTACTAGTAGTAGCTCTGGTAGTATTTGCATTAATCCATATAGCTCCAGGCGACCCTGCTGCATTGATAGTTGGAACTCATGCTACAGCAGAAAAATACGAACTAATTAGAGAATCCCTAGGGCTCAACAAGCCAATGTACGTTCAATTAGGAATCTGGTTTGGTAATCTTTTTCAGGGAGACTTAGGCGAGTCACTATTCGGAAAAACATCTGTTACAAAAATGATAGGTCAACGAATTGTTCCAACGTTCTCTGTCGCAGCATTTACACTTTTGTTTTCTATGTTGATAGCAATTCCGTTAGGTATTATCGCTGCATGGAAAGCAAATTCCTGGATAGATCGGTCAGTCATGGTCTTTACAGCATTAGGTTACTCAATACCTTTATTTTGGCTGGGCTTCATCTTAATGTGGGTTTTTGCAGTAAAGCTCAATTGGTTCCCAGCGATTGGTTACACTGCACCAACTGAGAACATAGCTAAATATTTTTATCACATGGCGCTGCCGGTACTAGCTACTGGCTTGGTAGTAATGGCACTAATAGGAAGAATGACTAGAGCGACAATGCTGGAAGTGCTATCAGAAGATTACATAAGAACCGCTCGGTCAAAAGGACTCGCAGAAACTCGTGTATTGCTAGCACACGCTTTAAGAAACGCAATGCTACCGATAATAACCGTATGCGGAATTAGCCTCGCATTATTATTAGGTGGTGTAGTTGTTACAGAAAATGTGTTCGCCATACCAGGGATGGGTCGGCTTCTAGTTAATGCTCTAAGCCATAGAGATTATCCTGTTATCCAAGGCACAGTTTTGGTTTTTGCAGCTATAGTTGCACTTATAAATCTATTAATAGACCTGTCTTATGGTCTACTCGATCCCAGGATTAGATACAAGTAACTAATGAATAATAAACATACATCAACTTCAGCATGGGTAAAACCGCCTGAATTAACTATAAAAGATAGGATTAAGGGCGTCTTAGCTCTTTTAAAAAGACATCCCAATATGGCTGTTGGACTTTCGATATTTTTGTTTGCAGTAATAGTAGCCATTTTGGCACCTGTGCTATGGACAGCAGATCCATCTGCACCCGCCCCTTTAGATCGATTTACAGGCCCCTGGACTTCTGGCCACTGGTTTGGCACCGACAACATTGGAAGAGACATTTGGTCAAGAGCAATATATGGAAGTCGTATTTCCTTAACAGTTGGAGTATCAGTTGCTGTTATAGCTATTAGTGCTGGAACTATAATTGGCGTAGCTGCTGGATATTCTCAAAAATTTGACATGATAGTTATGAGGTTTATGGATGGCCTAATGTCAATCCCTTCAATAATATTAGCGATTGCGCTCATGGCCCTATTAGGTGGAAGTATACAGAACGTGATTATCGCATTGAGCGTTACAGAGGTTCCAATAGCTACGAGGGTGGTCAGGTCAGCTGTTTTGAGCCTGAGAGAACGAACATATATTGAAGCTTCGAGATCGATTGGTGCGACAACACCACGAATTATGATCAGACACATTTTGCCAAACATCGTAGCACCATTAATTGTACACGCCACTTATGTAGCCTCAGCAGCTGTTTTATTAGAAGCATATCTAAGCTTCCTTGGAGCAGGACCACCTGAGGAGATTCCGAGTTGGGGTAATATGGTAGCAGGGGCTAAAGACTACCTGAGTAGAGCGCCATACATGATAATTTTCCCTGGCGTATTTTTAACATTAACTGTTCTAGGAATGAGCTTATCAGGAGACGGCCTAAGAGATATTCTCGACCCTAAAATCAAACGCAGATCATAGAGTCAGACTCGTACTCTAACCCCAAGCATCATAAACTGCCTTTGATACCTTTCCGATCAATCTTGATCCCTCGTGAGGGCATAAAAGTAGACTTTCGTCTTTACTATATGATGCGAAAACGGTAATAACATAATCACTGTTTTCCGATTTAATAAGCCCAGTATCACATCTGGCATGCAAATATGCCCCAAGTTTGTTATAAAGTTTAACCTTAGGTGTTACTCCAGATTCAGCAGGAAACTGGTCCAATGGAAGATACCTGCCAAGCCACTCAATATGCTGGCACCTGCCCATAATATCAAGCATTGCATCAGATGAAGTTTTTGATACCAATTCGCCTTTGGCCATCAAAGTCACCAGAGTTGTAAAATCGCGCGCCGAGCATTCTGAATATGCATCCACATCCTTACCTTGCATATCATCAAATGCAGTCGGGCCTAAGTCATGATTCAGGGAATATTCGTTCATGTTCAACGATCGCATTCTTTGATTTATAGCATCTAAACCTAACATTGAACTTAGCATCCATGTGCATGTGTTGTCACTGACGACAATCATCATCATACATAGATCTTTGAGTGTGACTTCGAGAGGGGTTTCCATTTCCCTGAAAACTCCTGTACCTCCTCTAAGATCACTAGCATTCACAGTAACTCGGTCAAGTAAATTATACTTCCCATCCTCGATTTGGAAAAAAAGTTCCGCCATAATACCTATTTTTATAGCGCTAAGGGCGGGTAACACTTCTTTTTCATTGATATCCAGCAAATCCCCGGTAGTCAAATTGTTGGCCGAAACACTGGCAGTACCCGAGAATTCATCAATTATTCCTAAAACGTTAGATCTTAAAGCATTTATATCAGTCATATTTCTCTCTCCTTTTTACTAATTAATAGAATAATTTTTGTATTTAAACGATTATTAGAACAATTATTAATGCAACGATAATTAAAAACCCTAAACCGAGGATCAAGTATGCTAAAAACTGTTTATTCACACAAACCAACCTGAAAATCCTGCTACTTTTTCCTGATCAATTTTGCCGTCAATATAATCATTAAACGCCTGATTCAATATGCTAGTGCCTTCATCAATTTCATCCATAGTTAACACAAGTGGAGGTGTTATTTCCAATACGTTTCCAGAATTACCAACATAATAAAGCAATAACCCTAATTCCCAACACCTGTAAACGATACTGGAGGCTGCTTCGCGATTAGGAAGTTTTGAAATTTTATCTTGAACCAAATCAACTCCCTGTATTAAACCAAGTCCCCTAATGTCCCCAACTATTTCGTAATGTTCTAAAGTAGAAGCTAATTTATCTCCCAAGTATTTTCCTGCAATTGCTGAGTGTTCAACCAGATTTAGTCTTTCTATTTCATTCAACGTCTCGAACCCTGCTATGCAACAGGCAGCATTTCCAGATGTTGTGAATCCAGCAAATCCACTATCCAATACATCTGCTCTGCCTACAACCGCGCTCAAAGGCAGTCCTCCTCCCAATGATTTACCAAGCAAAATGAGGTCCGCTTCAACGCCATAATGTTCATACGAGAACATCCGCCCCGTTCTACCTAATCCAATCTTTATGTCATCAATCACTAGTAAAATATTGTGTTTATCACATAACTCCCGAAGTAGGGGCATAAAATTGTCAGGTGGCACTACATCTCCGCTATCGCTTTGCACAGTTTCAACAAATATTGCAGCTATGTCGCTCGGCGGGCAGATCGTTTTAAAAAGATAGTCTTCAATAAAGGAAGTGCATCGATCAGCTAGTCCCAATTGATCGCCAGGAAATGGCGACCTGTATGGGTCTGGGAACGGCGCTTTTATAACATGAGATCCATATTTCACGCCTCCTGCACCAGGCAAACCAGATAATCCCATGCCAGTATCATTTGTTCCATGCATAGCGCCAATAAATGACAAAATACGGCTCTTTTCTGAACTTGCTAAAACCATTCTTTGGGCTGCTTCCGCGGCATCTGATCCTGACAACCCAAACCAAGCCTTTTTTTGAAAATCCCCTGGCATCAATTGGATGAGCTTTTCTGCTAATAGCAAAGCTGGCTCATTGATGCTAGATACTATCCCTGCGTAACTTGTATGTTCTAACTGTCTTTGAATTGCAGTTTGAACATTTTTATTATCATAACCTAAGTTAGCTAAAGCCCAATTACCTCCAAAATCGAGATAACTACGTCCTTTATCATCGGTCAAACGTGATCCCGATCCGGACGCAATAACCATCGGGTTATACCTAACTTTAGTTGAGTTAGCAATCAACATATTATCTTTATGTACTAGGTCGCGATTTTGTTGCATTTTATTTCCTCCATCTTTGGAGAGCTTTGTCGGCCCAATAATATTGTATAACTAGCATTTCAGTCCATTAGAATTAAAAAATATAATTTATATTTAGATTGCCGTCATACCCCCATCCACAATTAATTCACTACCAGTCATGTATGAAGAATCATCTGATGCCAAGAATACTACTGTCTTAGCAATTTCAGATGGCTCGGCCAAACGGCCAAGGGGTACATTATCTGTAACCGTTTGCCTTATAGTAGGGCTAGACTCCCAGATCACATCAACCATTGATGTATCAGTTGTTGCAGGATGGACAGAATTTATCCTTATATTATCTTTGGCTGAATGTAAGGCCGCAGATTTAGTAAATAATCTCACAGCTCCTTTAGAAGCAGTATAAGCTACTTCAAAAGGACTCCCTGTGATACCTGATGTCGATGAGATGTTAATAATGGAACCTGACCCAGTAGATCTCATTAGAGGTAAAGCTAATTTAGTTCCAATAAAAACTCCCGTCGCATTCACATTCATGACATGCTGCCAATCAGATAACGTGGTTTCTTCGATATCTTTCAATAAATATATCCCGGCGTTATTCACAAGAATATCTAGTCTTTTGAATTGTTTATCGACGTATTTGTAAAGATCCTGCCAGGATTTCTCATCCGTTACATCCAATTTAAAATAAGTGAGCTCACCTGCCTCGGGATGTGTTTCACTAATTGTCGCTATGTCAGGAGGCTCCAATAGGTCTGCCATTATCACTTTTGCGCCCTCTGCAATAAGGCATTTACAGATCTCTTTACCGATACCCCCTGCTCCTCCAGTAACTATGGCTACTCTGTCATTTAATTTATTAGAATCATTCATTATTTGGCCCTCTAAACATTCAAATAATATTGTTTTAACATTATTGTGGATTTTGCCGGGGTTTAGTCAAAATACAGCCAACGGATTGACTGGAGAACCAGTTCCCCCATTAACTATAAGTGGATTTATTGTAACCATGAATTCATATATATAATTCTCAGTGCAAAATTTAGCCAAGTTATCTAATCTGGCTCCATCAACAATTGCTAGCCCGTACGCATGTATAGCTCCATGAATAGTCCATGCTAGCTCATATTCATTGGGGTGAGCGTCTTCCATATCCCATAACAGTACCGATATATCATTATCCCTAATAAATGGAAGACATGATGCATGTAATCCTGGGTATCCACTGTCCATGTCCCCTCCATAGGGCCCTTTTTCAGCTTCATACGCTTCTTTACCACAATAGACGAGTAAAGCATCTCCAGAGTTTAATTGCACATTTTGAGCAGCTGCTATATCTTCCAACTCCCATCCATGTACAGGTTGATCTATATCAACATAATCGACGCCCCTATGTTTTGGTACATCAATTAATACCCCTCTTGTTACAATACCTTGCTGCCATGCCTCTATACCGCCAAACTTTGCTCCGTCAAATGTCAAAATTTCGTCCGGGTTCATTCCTTCCCACATTCCATGCCGATCCCAAACGTGACATAAAGCATCAATATGTGTCACTGTTAACCCATGTTGGAAAAGGCCAATATAATCTAAAACTCCCCCTCCCTCATCAATCCAGTCCAATTTTTTCAAATAGAAATCTACCGGCTTAGAGTTGGCTGAGGAGGGTTCTACTGGCAACGGGTTCGATAGTGAGATTGACTGTCCAGTTTTAACCAAACGTGCAGCATCAACTATTTTCTGTGGAGTTATGAGGTTAATAGTCCCTGCAGAAGGGTTGTCCTTCCATCTACCCCAATTTCTTCTATCTGACAGATAACTCTCCACTTGTTGACGGGTAGGAATCTTTCGTTGCATTTTTCTATCCTTTTTGCGCGTAAATATAAAGGCAGTCGGTATACTATACACAAAAAGTTGGTACCGCGTACGGGATTCGAACCCGTGATCTCCGCCTTGAGAGGGCGGTGTCCTTGGCCACTAGACGAACGCGGCGTGGTATTCACAATGCGATTTGGCTGGGGATCGAGGATTCGAACCTCGACTTACAGATTCAGAGTCTGCTGTCCTACCATTAGACGAATCCCCATAGAAGATCTTTATTCTAACAAAAAGCTCAAAATTAAAATATTCTATTTGGTAATTGCTTATATATTTAAATAAAGTTAGCCAGTGCTATTAAATCGACGATTTATGTTTTTTGCCAAGTCACCTGATGACAGCAATTTCTTTGCACCAGTATATGGATCTATGCTTCCATTCATTACATCTTTACCTACTTCACCAGTAATATGAAGAATATCATCCAAAGATATCATTTGATCTAGTGAGTTCCTAATAGCCTCTTTTAATTCATGCTTTATTCTTAGCTGTCTTAATTTTTGTAGTTCTCCACTGGCACTTAATTTATCGTTTAGTTTTTGAATCTCAACTAATAACTCATCAATCCCGGTATTGTTTTTAGCTGATGTCTTAATAACTTTAGGCATCCATGATTTTCCGCCATTTCTTTCATGTAACTCTGAACTTAATGCATCTACGAGCAAGTCTGATCCTTCTCTGTCAGATTTATTTACCACGTAAATATCTCCAATCTCAATAAGCCCTGCTTTTAGTAGCTGGATTGAATCACCCGCCTCAGGCACCAAAACTACAACAACGATATCGACTACATTTGCAATATCAAGTTCAGTCTGCCCTACTCCCACTGATTCAACTAATACTTTGTTAAATCCATATGAGTCAAGCAGTCTAGTTGTAGCTTTTGCTGTCTTAGATAATCCTCCAAAGGTACCTTTGGTTGATAAACTTCTTATAAAAACCCCCTGATCTCCAACGTGATTATTCATGCGTATCCGGTCGCCTAGTAATGCACCGCCTGTATATAAACTACTTGGATCCACCGCAATCACGCCAACTGTTTCATTATTCTTTCGCACAGATTTAATTAGGGAGTCAATTAATGTGCTTTTACCTGCTCCCGGTGGACCAGTTATCCCTATTAAGGAAGCTGAACCTGTTTTGGAGTGTATCTGCTCCATGATACCTGGCATTTCATCTGGTTCTCTTTCCAGAATTGACATCAGCTTGGCTAAAGCTACTCTGTCTCCCGAAAGCATATTTTTTACTAATTCCATGATTTAAAAACCTAATCATTAAAATTGATTGGGGAATTGAAGTTTTCTAGTTAAAAGGAAGTAGTTTCTTAGTTAAGACCGCCAACTCTATCGCTGCTAATGCCGCCTCACTACCAAGATTCCCTTTATCTCCACCAGATCTGGCGATTGCTTGATCTAGATTTTCAGTGGTTAAAACCCCAAATGTTATTGGAATTCTATTTTCCAGAGAAACTTTGGTAATTCCTTCGGCCGCTTGGCCCGAAACTATCTCATAATGAGAAGTCTCTCCTCTGATAACACACCCAATTGTAACTAACGCATCGAAATTACCGGATTTCACCAACAATTGTGCTGCATAAGGTATCTCTAGAGCTCCGGGGACATCCACAATTTCTATATCGTCCTTATTTACGCCTAGCTCTATCAATGTTTTTTCTGCGCCCTTCAACAAATTAGACGTTACTGAATTATTAAACCTAGAAAAAACTATCCCTACCTTTAAACCTACTCCACTTAATTTAGATGGATCTTTTGGTAATTCAGTTGGCTGTATTTTGGTCATTTATCTCTCTTAGACTTTTTCACTGGTTCTATTAGATGACCAAGCTTTAATCGCTTTGTTTCCAGATATTCACGATTCTGTTCATTTGGTTCAACATTAATTGGAACCCTTTCAGTTAATTCAAGTCCATAGCTTTCTAAACCGACTACTTTTTTCGGGTTATTAGTCATAAGTTTCAGTTTCCGAACGCCAAGTTCAACCAAAATTTGTGCTCCTACTCCATAATGTCTCAGGTCTGCAGGAAAACCCAAAGATAAATTGGCATCTACGGTATCCAAGCCGTTGTCCTGAAGATTGTATGCTTTTAATTTGTTATGAATACCAATACCTCTGCCCTCTTGTCTCATGTACAAGAAGACTCCCGATCCTTCTTTATTAATCGCCTGAAGTGCCAATGCAGCCTGTTGGCCACAGTCACAGCGTATACTTCCAAAGACATCACCAGTTAGACATTCTGAATGAACACGAACAAGAACCGGTTGTTCCGGTGTTGGTTTTCCTTTTATCAAAGCTACATGTTCATCAGAATCGACCTTACTTTTGTAAGATATAGCTGTAAACTCACCATATGCGGTTGGTAACCGTGCTTCAGCGACTCGCTCAACTAGTTTTTCATTAATTCTTCTGTACGCAATTATGTCTGCTACTGAAACTAAGTTGAGATTGTGTTTTTTTGCAAACTCTTTTAACTTTGGTAGCCTAGCCATGCTACCATCGGAATCTATAATCTCGCAGATTATTCCAGCTGGTTTCAAATTAGCCAATTTGGTCAAGTCGACAATTGCTTCTGTTTGGCCTGCTCTTACTAAAACACCGCCATCCATATACTGTAATGGAAATACATGTCCTGGCCGTGCTAAGTCTTCAGGTTTTGTTTTATCTGAAACTAGTGCTCTTATTGTTGCAGATCTATCATGTGCTGATATGCCCGTAGTCGCTCCATCTAGTACATCAACAGAAACTGTAAAAGCCGTCTCATGCCTAGCCGTATTATCTTGCACCATCATAGGCAATCTCAATTCCTGTAGCCTCGACTCAGTTAAAGGCGCGCAGATCAAACCTCTGCCTTCAACACTCATGAAGTTAATAGCATCAGGAGTTACTAGCTGCGCAGCCATCGCAAGATCACCTTCGTTTTCCCTATCTTCATCATCAACGATAATTACCATCTTACCGTTTTTTATATCTTCGATAGCAGTTTCAACGGGTGATATAAATGTATAGTTTTGATTCATAACTAAATACTACTAGAAATATCTGTTGTTTTTAACTGGTTGAAAACTTTTCAGCATACTTGGCGAATAGATCCAATTCCAAATTAGTAGTGTCTCCAACTTGCAAATGCCCTAAAGTTGTGTGTTTTGAGGTATGAGGGATTAACGCGATTGAAAACCAATCATGGCCACAGTCAACAATTGTCAAGCTGACCCCATCAACTGCCACAAATCCCTTTTTTATCAAATACTTACCATCGACACGATCCGTTTTAAACTTTATTATCTCTGAATCTGATTCTTCTAAAATTGATAGCACTTTGACGGTATTATCAATATGACCTTGAACAATATGACCATCGAATGAGCCTGTCACTGGAACCGGTAATTCTAAATTAACGTTGGACGAGATTTTTAAATCTCCCAAATTTGTTTTCCTGCGAGTCTCATCAACAACATCAACTGTGAACTTCTCATTTTCAGTCGCAGTTATGGTAAGGCATGCACCTTTTACACTCACACTGCCTCCAATAAATAACCGCTTGGAAAATTTCTCCGCCATTATGGAAAGAGAATTCCCATCCATCTCGGTTACGATGCCAATAGTTTCTACAATTCCCGTAAACATTGTCTTTTAAGGATATCCGATAATAGCAATATCATCACCATATTTTTTAAACTGCGAACTTTTAAATTTTAGAGCGTCTGATACATTATCAATCCCAGAACCTGAGATTGGACCTAGAGAATTAGAGCCTCCTATAACTATAGGGGCTATAAAAACTACAAATTTATCGACAACGCGAAGATCAATCATGCTGCCAGCAATACGACTGCCCCCTTCAATCAGGATTGAAACGATACCCTTGTCTCTTAAAATACCAATAAGGGACATTAAATTTATCCCGTTATCGTCCTCAGGGAGTTTTTCTATAATAATCCCTTTAGACTCTAAAGTTTTTTGTTTTGCCGGGTCCATTTCAGCGCAGGCAATTAATGTTGAGCCACCATCATTTACAAGTTTTGCATCAATAGGAATTCGACCATTTGTATCAATCACAACACGCAATGGCTGCATATCTAAATTTTCTTCATTTTCAGTTCTAGCTGTCAACTCTGGATTGTCAGCTAGAACTGTTTCTATACCGACAATAACTGCACCTGATACATATCTCATTCTGTGTACTGCTTTTCTTGACTGCTCTCCGGAAATCCACTTGGATTTGCCAGTGGAAGTAGCGATCTTACCATCGACGCTCATAGCATATTTTAGTGTTATAAAAGGATCGCCCGTAACAATATGTTTTGCATAACTCTCCATTAGACTCTTTGCCTCAAGTACAAACTCCTGAGTTTGCCACATTAAAACCTCAATGCCAGCTTCTTTTAATTTATTTATCCCTTTACCATTTTCGTTAGGATTAGGATCTACAACTGCGACGTGTAATCTAGAGATTCCTGCAGAAATAATTGCATCAACACACGGGGGAGTCCTGCCATATGAACCACAAGGCTCTAAAGTGACATACATTTCTGCCCCTAATGACGCCTTACCAGCCTGCTTAAGCGCCACGATTTCCGCATGGTCTTGACCTGGAATTTGAGTTGCCCCTAAACCGACAATTTTGCCTGACCCGACAATTGCAGCTCCGACAGGAGGGTTAGGCATTGTTTTACCCTCAACACCCCTAGCAGCAACAATTGCCTGCTGCATATAATCGATTGTTAAATCCACGGTATATCAATCCTGAAAGTTTCTATGCATACGACTAGCTGTTGGCTGGGTTTGGCCTAAATATTTGCTATTAAGGGCATTGGATCCATAAACGTTTTCAGCCTCAGTAGTAAGCCTTAGAAACGACAATTGACCAATCGGCATTCCAAAGTAAAGAGTTATAGGCAAGCTGGCTACATTACTCAGTTCAAGAGTTAGATGTCCTTGCCATCCAGGATCAACATATCCTGCGGTAGAATGAATCAAAAGTCCTATTCTGCCCAATGAACTTTTACCTTCAAGCCTGGCGACTATATCAGCAGGGATCTCAATATGTTCTAATGTTGATGCCAGCACAAATTCACCCGGATGTAAAATAAACGGCTGCTCTTCTGATATCTCTTCTGATTCAGTTAAATCACTGACATCTTTCCTAACATCAATGTATGGAAGTCTAGAATTTCGGAACACTAAAACCGTCTTGTCAAGTCTGACATCTACACTAGCAGGCTGAATATTTATTGGATCAAGAGGATCAATAACTATATTGCCTGCTGCGATCTCTTCTTTAATTGTGCGATCACTTAAAACCATAACTTTCCACCTTAATTGCATAATAGCAGCGGTATTTTAAACTGCGTAATAATCTATCACCAATCAAACCGGAATTGATACAATTTATAGTCAAAGATCAAGTAACAAGCAATTATGAAATAGTGTATTAAGGGTTTTTCAAAAGTATAATTTATCTGTGAACCAAAAAACTGTTCATTTCAGACATTAAAAAATGCGTAATCTTAAAAGCTTAATTAGAGAAATTTTCCAAACTATTATTCTAGGAATAGCTATATTTGCGATTCTGCAAGTAAGCCTGCAGCCTTACAGAGTGGAAGGTAGCAGTATGCATCCAACAATGAAATCTGGTGATTTTGTACTTGTTAACAAAGTTATATATTGGGAAATACCTTTTTATGAAACTATTAACCCTGAATATGTTTTCCATAAACCGCGCAGAGGTGAATTGGTGATTTTCGACTACCCTTACGATCAAAGCCGAAAATTCGTTAAGCGTGTAATAGCAGGGCCAGGAGATACTCTGGAAATTAAGGCTGGTTCCGTAATTGTTAATAGCAAGGTTATTGATGAGCCATACGTATATCATCCTTCTTATGAAAATGTACGGCCTATAACGGTTCCTCGGAACTCTTACTTTGTCCTAGGGGATAATAGGCAAAACAGTCAAGATTCTAGATCATTTGGTTTAATTTCATCTAAAGATATTTTAGGTAAAGCATTAATAAGTTACTGGCCTATATCTAATATTGCGCATGATCTAAGATAATTAATAATCATCTTAAAACCTATGTTTAATAGGTGCATCAAAGGTGTTGAATAGAATATAGTAAATTCTAGCCCCACTTTTTACATACTTCAGGGCCTGTAGCTCAGTTGGTCAGAGCACCGGACTTTTAATCCGGGTGTCCAGGGTTCGAATCCCTGCGGGCCCACGCCTTATACATTCATTGATAATCGTATATTCATGATAAATGCATAAAACTATTGTCTATGTAGCTGATTCATGCCAAACTTACTCTGTTTAAAATCGAATTATTAAAGAGCTTTGGCCAAAACACAACGGGGTTAATCACTATGAAAATGCCAACATTAAGTAGATTAGATTTAAGGCAAAGAATCGATGCCCTACCTAGAATAAACATTGCATGTATACCAACCCCTATGCAAGAAGCTCATAATCTATCAAATGAGCTGGGTGTGCGAATCCTAATCAAGAGAGAGGACCTCACAGGTTTAGCAATGGGAGGTAACAAGGTAAGGCACATGGATTTTTGTATGGCAGACGCCATACAAAAGGGTGCCGATGTTTCTCTAAACGTTAATCCATGGATGTCCAACAATGCCCGCATAATCGGAGCCGCTTCTAGAAGGGTCGGTCTTGATTATATTAACGTCGCTCCTGCAAGCAAGTCTCGACCAATACAAGGAAACTTATTGATTCAAGATATCATCGGAACGGATATGCATATGTTAGATACAAGTGAACCGAGCGAGGTTAACGAATACGTAGATAAATTAGAAACCAAACTAGTTGAGCAAGGTAGGACCGTCTATAACCATATTAAGGAACATATGTCGCGATCATCAGCGACAATCGCATATATGGAAGCCACTTTAGAAATTGATGAACAATTAAAAAAATTTGATATTGCAGGAAATATAGAGATGTTTATAGCAAGCGGTGGTGCCCATGGAGGATTGATGCTGGCGTCACAAGCACTAACTTTACCTTGGACTGTGCATGGAGTTCTAGTTGGCAAACCTGAAGAATCATATGCAGATGTTGTCACTTGGTCTAATAATGCTTTAAACCATTTAGGTTTTTCTGAAAGGTTAACTTGGGGTGACGTGGAGCAACTCGACAAATATATCGGGCCAGGATACGCAAAGCCTGGGCAGGATTGTATTGAAGCCATCCGAATGGTCGCCGAATTAGAAGGTGTTTTACTAGATCCTGTTTACACAGGGAAAGTAATGGCAGCCATCATTGATTACGCTAAAGATAATAGGTTTACAGAGGAAGATACCGTTATATTCATGCATACAGGTGGCTTGCCTGAGCTATTTGACTTTGCAGACGAATTAAAACGGCGCGACTATACATAGGATTTATTGATAACATGTGAATTCAAATTAATTTACTGGTAAAAACGGAGGATTTTTTATGAGCATAACAATGAACCACACTGGAATTGTGGTAACTGATATAGATAAAGCACTAGAATTTTACTGTGAAGGCATCGGTCTTGAGGTTAGGTTTCAAGTTGAAGCAGGTGGGGCTGAATTGTCTCAGCTACTCGGCTACGATGACGTGCGAGTCAAAGCAGCATTCATTGGTGGCATCGATGGGCACTCAGTAGAGATAATTGAATACCTAGCACCAAAAACAGAGGTAAGAGATGCTTCGGAGCAGCATAGAAGAAATGCAACAGGTGCCGCACACATCTCATTCAACGTAACTGACATGGACGCGATCATTGAAAGAGTTGTTCCTTTGGGAGCAGTTTTAAACAACCCTCCTGTCGCTTTAATGGATGGATATCGAAGCGTTTATTTACAGGATCCTTGGGGTAACTGGATTGAGCTCGATGAAGATGCAGTTCATAATGAACAACAGTTCACTATCCACCAGAGAACTTCTGTAAACCCATCTCCAGGTGATGTACGGCTTTAAAAGACAATGAATATCGGTTGGATTGGAGTCGGAAATATAGGATTACCCATGGCCCGCCATGTAGTTCAAGCGGGCCATAAGCTAACGATAAATGACTTATTGGAAGATAATGCTCAGCCTTTATTGGATATGGGTGCAACGTGGGCTGATTCCCCGCAAAAGGCCGCAGAGTCAAATGACATAATTATTATGTCGCTCCCCATGCCAGATGATGTAAAAAAAGTATGCTTTGGTGATAACGGCTTAATTAACGGATTGATTCCTGGCAATATAGTTATTGACATGTCTACCAATTCACTGGAAATGGTACGTCAATTAGAAGGTCAATTTAAAAAGGATGGGATTGAATTTCTTGATGCTCCTGTAAGTGGAGGAGTAGAAGGCGCTAATTCTAGGGATTTAGTTGTTCTGGTTGGGGGGTCTCAAATCCCGTTCAGACAAATTGAAAGTATATTGGAATTAATAGGGAAGAATGTTAATTTTTGCGGACCTATAGGAGCTGGTACTATATGTAAATTAAGCCATCAATTACTAGCTATGGGACTATTGCAAATCGGAGCAGAAATACTGACTTTGGGAGTTAAAGCGGGAGTTGATTTAGGCATTTTGGCTGATTCAATATCAAAGGGAGTTATGGGTAAAGTTCCTCCGTTAGGTAGATTCTACCAAGATGTATTTACAGGGAATTTAGAGGGTAGTGAAACAAGTTTTTTCCTTGGTCTCGCTGCCAAAGACATAAAACTGGCAAATGAAATGGCACGCCAAATGGAGGTGCCACTAATTTTAGGTAACGCTGTCGAAGAAATACTGAAAGAGACTATGAACCGAGGTTGGCAGAAGAAAAACTTTCCCGCAATTGTTAAAATTCAGGAAGAAAAAACTGGGATAGAGCTTCGAACCAATAATTCTGATTAGAGAATGTTTGGGGTAATTTATTCAGTCTGATTTTCCCTAATAGTCACTGTTACAGCATCTAGAGACTTTGTTCTGTCAATCTTATCAATAGTCACAGAGTATCCTAATAGAGCATTAGATACGATTCCGACTGTCAGCTCGGTAGGAAAAGGCATTAACCCCGGACCGGATATTCCTATCATTACTTTACCTTTACCGGTTATGTTGCATGAACTTCCTTTTTTACACTGACTCTCATTAAAGACTTCTATGAACTGTACTTGAATCTCACTATCAGGCAACACAACTATAGGAGAATCTTCAGTGAGTATATATTGTTCTTGTGGGGCATCATGATCTAGCGTCTCTGAACATGCCATACTTAGAATTATCAAAATAAGAAAAGCTCCTAAAGTGATCCCGTAACTTAAAACCTGCTGATGATATTTAATGGCCATCTTTTTCATTAAATTATCAATTTTTCCATGGTTTTCTTGTTAAGCTCTAGTCCTAGTCCAGGATCATCAGGTAATTGAACATAACCATCGGAGATCTTATAAGGGTGCTTAAAAAGCTCGCTAGCTTGTCCAGAAAATTCTATTGAGTATTCGTGAGGACGCACAGCGGTTAAGTAGGTAGAGTAAAGCTGCAAACTCGCTGCGCTAGCAATACCGGCAGATGGACAATGTGGCATAACTAACTTCCCATAAGTTCCTGCCAAATCATATATGCGTCTAGATTCAGTTATACCGCCAGCAAGAACTATATCAGGCTGCAAAATATCTGGATTTCCTAATTCAATCAGATCCCTGAACTGCCAACGAGTATGTTGCTGCTCCCCGAAGGAAACTGGTATATCTAACGCATTCGCACATTCTTTTAAACCTTGAAGATCGTGCTGTGCTACAGGCTCTTCGAAATGAGCCGCTCCCATATTCTCCAATATCCTTCCCTGCATTATTGCTACTGAGCTTGAATATCCGTTATTTGCATCAAAACTTAATGGAACGTCTTCTGGTAGAAAGTCACGGCATACTTCAAATCTCAACATGTCTTTTTTCGTATCTTGGTCTAAACGTTGTGAGTCCCAATCCATGCGAATCTTGAAAGCTCTATATCCAGATTCAAGAGCTTTTTCCATTTCGGATCTCATTTCTAATGGTTCTTTTAATCTACCCATCCCCTGACTAATATACAGCTGAATTTTTGTTTTGGCTGCTCCTCCAAGAAATTTATATAATGGTAATCCCACAGCTCTGCTAGAAATATCCCATAATGCGATATCCAGCGCACCAATTGCAGCTGTCTGTAAGCCCATAGGGCCAAAACGAGTCGTGTTATAAAACATCTCGTCCCATAATGAAACAACATTTATTGGATCTTTACCCTCAATTAATGGAGTCAGTTTATGATCAATAAAAGTTTTTGTGACGACCGGATCTACGATATAACATTCTCCTAGACCATTTATGCCTTCATCTGTTTCAATTTCGACTATTAAGGAACCAGTCTTCAACGGAATAGTGTTAATCTTTGTAATAATCATTCAGTTTAATCCTGTTATATTTATTGTTTTACCTTCGCTAGCTGATTTATAAGCCGCATCGATCACTTTGTACACTTTTAAGGCATCCCACGTTCCTATGGGTACTTTATTCCCTTGTAGCATTGAATTGATCCAATCTTTCATTTGCAGTTTGTACATTTCCATGTAGTCAGGAGACTCTGGAACAATTCTTTTTACATCATGATAATCAGGTAAAACACTACTTTGAATCTCTATGATCTCAGAAGGCCATTCGGACCTCATTCTTCCGTTAGTTCCATAAACATCTAACACATCAAAAATCTGTTCAGTCCTAGAACTAACTGTAACGGATGCACTAATGCCATTATCAAACTCAATACTAAACACAGAATCTTGATCCGACCCTAAACGTTCATCCCAACGCGTTTGACAATAAACACTAACCGGTATGATATCACCCATAACCCATAGAATCTGGTCCACAATGTGAACCCCATGCCATCGTAGCTGACCACCTCCATGTTCCATATAGGCATTCCAAGAATCCAACTGACTTCCCGATTTATGTCCATGTATCTGTATTATCTCCCCAATACTTTTCCGGCTTAAGAATTCTTTCAACCTTTGCCGAGCAGGGTTATATCTCATGCAGTATCCAACCATGACGCTCTTGTTTGCTTTATTTTCTATATCAATAATGTCTTTGATTTCTTCAGAATTAACCCCTGCCGGCTTTTCTACAAACACATCAAGGCCAGCATTTAGACCAGATATAGTTGCTGTCTTCAACAGGTCGTGAGGTAAGGCAATTACAACAGCGTCGAGATCCTCTTTTTCGAGCATATTTATATAATTGTCATATGCCTTTAAATATCCATCCTCCGATGCCGTCGCTTTAGCAGAAGACATGTCAGTATCTGAACATGCAACGAGAATTAATAGATCTTCCATGTTACGCAGTATCTTTGAAAGTCTCTGTCGCCCATGTCCCCCACATCCTATTAAACCAATCTTTATACCCATTGTTTTCCTTTAATAATGCACGAGTTTAAATAACATTTATAACAGGCAATTTACACGACTAAACCCAGTTTTTCCAATACAACGTGAGCAGAGTTGTGCCCAGGAGCACCGGTTACTTCTCCTCCTAGGTGAGTACCTGATCCACAAAGATACAATCCCTTTACAGGGGTTTGGTAGTCTGACCATCCTGATAGAGGTCTTTTAGACATCATTTGTTGTGGCACCATGTCAAGGTGTCTTATGTTACCGTCTGTAAGCCCTATACGGTCTTCAATGTCTTCAGGAGTTAACACGGTCCAGTCTATGATTGCATCCCTGAAATTAGGAGCATACTTACATACCTCTGTAATAAGCCATTCCCCAAACTCTTGTTTAACATCAGCCCAAGAACCATCTTTAACGTGTGAAGGAACAAAGTAGACCCACATCGATAATACGTGATGACCTTCAGGAGCCACAGTTTTGTCATATACGGATGGAATTTGCACCTGGATTATGGGGGTATTACTTACGATGCCGTTCTTGGAATCAATCCAACTTTTCTGGGAATGTTCTAATGAGGGACAAATACAGACCATAGCTAAATTTTTAGGATCGTATTCCAAACCGAGATATGCTGAGAAATCAGGCAATTCCTTCATAGAGCAAAGGAATTTAGCTGAAGCCGAATCCGTTTTCAACGATTTGATGTCACCGAGAAAATTGGAACCTAGGTCTTTACGATCTAGCAACTTAAGGAAGGTCCGTTTTGGGTCAGCATTCGACATAACGATATCGGCCTCAAACACCTCGCCGTTTACAAGTTCAACTCCGGTAACCTCGTGGTTATCTGTTAAAATACGTTTCACTTCAGCATCCGTTTTTATAGACGCTCCATGAGCTTGTGCAGATTTTGCCATAGATTGAGTAATTCCACCCATGCCTCCACGAACTATTCCGTAATTTTCAGTGTCTTCTCGGTATGCACTGTATCTGTAAAGCGCAGTGATATAGGCACTGCCTGGAGCACTTATGTCTCCCATATCGAACGCACCAGTACTTACCATGGCTTTGACTTCGTCGGATTCAAAATAATGATTAATAATATCTTTAAGAGGAACGGTCAGAAGCGTTTCCAGAAGCTCCTCTTCATTTTCTGCTCGAAATCTTTCGGTGAGTTGTTCTATAGAGGGTGGAGGCGTCAAGTAATAGTCGCTGAGTATACGCACTGCTCGGTGCCAAAAATCTGCCCAGTCTAGCCATGCGTCAGCATCGTGTGATGATATGAGACGTATATTCTCCGATGTCCTTTCATCATCGTGCCATAATTTAATGATTTTCCCATTTGGAAAAGGGTGGATCCGCCCGGGATCAATAGGGTAAACATGGAAGCCGTACTTACGCAACTGTAAATCGTCGATGACTTTTTTCTGTAAAATGTGGCAAACATATGAACATGTCGAGATCTTGTATCCAGGAAACCATTCCTCAGTTACCGCTGCGCCACCAATTAAGTTACGTCTTTCCAGCACTTTGACATTTAATCCAGCTCTGGCAAGATAGCCGGCAGCCACTAAACCGTTATGACCTGCACCTACAATTACAACTCGTGTTTTACTACTCATGTCTGCCCTTTAGTCGGTATCTCTCCTTTACCGAAAATATGCGATACAGCTAATTCATTACATCGACATAATATGTCACGGTTCTATTATTTTGTGTAACTTGTTTATTGCTAAGTTTTTCATTATTTGAATTGTCCCATTCGGCCAGTATACAACGAGCTCGTTAACTAATTCAGCTTTACCAATTCCAAACTCTAAATCTATGCTATCCATAGATATATAACTCGATCCCGCTCTAACTTCTTGGACTTGAATCAATTCTTCACCTTCTATTATCGTTCGGATATACACCCTAGCTCCAATTCCATCGGCATTACTACCCGTACCATCGATGGCCATCCTCCCGCGTAATAATAGCTTTATCCAATTGTTATCGCCTCCTCCATTAAGCCAAACGAATACCGGACCAGGGCTCTCCATAATTGAACTTTCTGTGCCCTCCCAAATTGGGCCACTACTGTTGGTACCTATTAAATCAACATATCCATCGTTATTAATATCTCCATGAGCTAAGCCTTTACCGTTTTCATGAAACCTAGAAGATATTTTTCTGGCTTTCATTGAATATATTGAGTCCGGGTCATCTAGGTCTCTGTAATTCACTCCTATAATGTCCAAAACCTGAGCTCGAACCGTGACGTCCTCAAAATTACCAGCACCGTCACCCATTAAAAGCCTGCCTGCTCCTTGGAAAGCCTCTCCACCTGGCCCTTGCCCAGATGCTACAGTTGACCCGAGCCAATAGAGATCTTGGTCTCCGTCATTATCCATGTCAAAAAAAGTTGCTCCAAAACCAAAATCATAAGCTTGCAGACCAGTTGGTACTTTTTGTAATGAGTTAATTTTTCCAATCTCCAAAGAATCAGGTGGCATATAAGGACTTGGCGCAATAACTGTAGATGCTGCAACATCTTTAAATAAACCTACAGTACCAACTCCTTCAATTTCCTTAGTACCATCATTTCTAAGTAAATAGTGAAGGCAGGTGCCCCAAATAAATCTCTGATGATATTCACACGAACCACTTGGGCCTCTCATTGGTGGGCGAGTGTTAGGGTGATATCCAATGTTAGTTACAAATATATCTAGGTCTGCATCTGAATCAATATCTCCTATCGCAAACCCCATCCATGCCCCAACCTTATCTAAACCTAAAGCTCTCGATACTTCTGTGAACTTAACTCCTGCCGCATCTGTGTCATTACGGTATATTCGGAATATATCTCCATCGCTTGCAATAAACAAATCTGGGTCTGAATCATCATCATAATCGAAGAACATAGAACTATGTGTTTGATACGTTGGTTCCCCTATCTGATTGCCTTGTTCATCAGTCCATGTCGGATCCCACCCCTCATACCAAGTATTATCAGACGGATCTTCAAACAGAATAGGCTTGCTATTAAAGTCTCGCATAACGATTTCAGAACCTCTAACTCCTGCCGAATCTGCAATGTCTGTGAAGGTTAAATCTTTATTATTTAAATACAGCACGTCATAATGGCCGGGGTGATTCGCCCCTGAAAACGTACGAAACTCTTGAGCCATTAAATTACCGACAAAGATGTCTAAATAACCATCTAAATTTACATCGGCACATGAAATAGAAGTTGCCGATCTAATATTTATATAATCTCCAAAGGCTTGTTCAGTTATGTCTTTAAAAGTGCCATCCTTATTGTTTACAAACAATGAATCCACACTTCCCTTGATACCCTTCTGCGACCGAAAATCCAGCTCATCCATAGGGTCTCCCCATGCACCGACATACAAATCTTGAAACCCATCATTGTTAATGTCACAGGCCAAGGCCCCAGTACTATGGCTATCGATCAAAGTCACGCCTGCGTTTTCAGTTACATCTGTAAAGTTATTGTTTCCATCATTTCTCAGCAGTATGTTAGGTTTTCGTGCTTGTGACGTGAAATAAAGGTCCTGATCATCATCACGATCAAAATCAAACACTACAACCCCAGGTCGATCGTTCCATAATTTCCAATCAAAACCTAAAACCTGCTCCGCTATATTGACAAAGGGAACTATCGATTCTTCTTCATCGAAACTTGAATTTGATGGCGATTGTCTTGCAGCTTCTCCACGAACAACCACGCTTCTTATGGATTCTCCCCAGGATTTCACAAGTGTCGAATCAATACGATCACTCATCTCTCCTTCAATTGTCTCTCCCGTCACACTATCGATGCAGACACCTTGTACGCAAACAATTTGTGGAGTAATACTTATCTCTACTTGAGAGTCTAAACGAGATTGGTCATCCGTAGTTAACCCCTGATCACAGGCATATCCGCTTATTAAGATAAGTACTATCAAAACAGCATCGAGAAGAGTCCTGTTTTTCAGATGCTTTATGTTTTTTAAAATACTAGTCATTTAAAGGTTTACTGTTTTACTTAAATTGTTTATAAAAAAAATAGGCCCGAGCACACTGCCCAGGCCTATTAATTTATCAGATTATATGCTCTAAGTTCCTGATCGAGACAATTTTGGATCTAGTATATCTCTTAGGTTATCTCCAATCATGTTAATTCCAAGAACCGTAAGAGTGAGGAATCCACCTGGTATACCTACCACCCACATTGCCATTGAGATAGTTCTTCTACCATCAGCCATCATTGAGCCCCATGCTGGTGTTTCCGGATCGATTCCAGCTCCAAGGAAACTGAGTATAGCTTCAGTCAATATTGAACCAGCTATTATCAAGGTTCCTGTCACCATTAACGGCGCGATAGTGCCAGGCAAAACATGAAACCATAGAATTCTAGGGGTTTTAGCTCCAATTGCCCTAGCAGCTTCAACATAGACCTCTTCACGCAAACTTAAAACAGATGACCTCACAACCCTGACGGCCCTTGGGAACGTGACGAACCATATCGCAAAAATCACTATAGGCACGCTACCTCCCACCATCGAAACCAAGGCAATCGCCAAAAGAATATGAGGGATGGACATAATTGCATCCATAATTCTCATTATTATTAAATCGAAGGTATTAAAGTACCCTGCGAGTAGTCCAAAAAATGCTGCTGTTACAGCAGACAATGCGCCCACAGCAAATCCCACTGCCAATGAAACTCTTGTTCCATATATAGTTCGTGAATATACGTCGCGACCTACAAAGTCAGTTCCAAACCAATATGCCGAGCCTGGCTCTTTGAGCCTGTTAGGAGGATCAACAGCTGTTGGATCTACCGTCCATAGATATGGTGCAAATATTGCCAGAAGAGCCATGAAGATCAGAATAGCAATTCCGACTAATAACATAGGGTGTCTGCGCCATGTCCACTCTAGTTTTTCTACGAAAGGGCCCCATTGTTTCTTAGCTATATTAACTAAAGACCCAGCGTTTAAAGTTTTTATTTGTTCTTGCATTAGTATTTAATCCTTGGATCAAAGAGTGCATATGACATGTCAGTCAGCAGATTCACGATGACCTGTAGAACTGCAATAGTCAACATACAACCCTGAATTACTGGGTAATCTCTACGAACAATCGAGTCAACGATTAATCTACCCATACCTGGAATCGCAAATACCTGTTCAGTAACAACAATTCCAGCAAACAACTCAGCTATACCCCAACCTACGACAGTAGCGATTGGCAAGGCAGCATTTTTCAGAGCATGAGTGATTAGAACTCCGCCTTCAGCTAAACCTTTAGCCCGAGCTGTACGAATATAATCCTCTCTCAAAACTTCAATCATTGTTGCTCTGGTCATTCGAACTAAAAACGCCCAGAATAGGATTGCTGTACACAAACTTGGCAGTATTATTCGATGCAGGAAGTTGCCAAAATGTTCTCCCGGAGGCACGTAGCCTGCCGCTGGGAACCAAGGCAGCTCCAAAGCAAAAGCTTTTATCAAAAGGAATCCTAAGAAAAATATCGGAATAGAAAATCCTAATGTACTAAATATTAATATACCCCTATCAACCCATGTGTTTGCTTTCCACGCGGCCAAAACTCCCAAAGGAATTGATATCGGTAGCGTCAATAACTCTGTCATAATTGCCAGTGATAACGTAGGAACAATTCGTTCCTTTATCAAAGTTATAACTGGTTTTTTGGAGTTAATAGATTCTCCAAGATCACCTTGGAGAACATCTCCTAGGTAAACTCCTAACTGAAAATATACCGGTTTATTCAATCCTAAGTCATTACGAATAGCTTCAATCTGCCACTGCGGAGCATCCTTACCAGCTATTATTGCGGCAGGATCGCCTCCAGACACTCTCAAAACTGCAAAAACTATGACAGCTAAGATGAAGAGAACAGGTATAGAAGATAGAATGCGCTGTACTAGGTACCTCTGCACGTCAACCTCCAAAAATACATAAAACTACCAGATATACCGTTATAGTAATAAAGATCCTAAAAGGTATCACCGGCGTGCAGGTAATTTACATAGCCTTTGATTCAGTGTCAACCCCCATGTATACCCATTTTAAGTTCAAAGTCATTTGATGAGTTATCTTGAGTAAAACCAAATATCCCAGTCTATTGACAGTAATATCGAATTTACTTCATATTATTTCGGCAACTTGTGATAACTAATAGAGATCACATGATAAGAGAAACTGGATACAAAAGGAGATATGTCTATCTGTAGCTCGAGAATCTTTGGTTAACTGTTTCCAATGAATTTATTATCCCTATATTTCTTTTATGAAATATTGCAGCACGGCATTCGTGGGTGTACTATAGCGCAAACCTGATTAAGTTCACCTTAAAACATACCCGCAAGAGCCAATTATAGTAATTCTTGGAGATATTAAATAAATGGAAAATTCATTAAATAATCTAGATGCAACTGAAATGGCTGTACGAGTTGCTAAAAAAGATATTTCTCCCGTTGAATTAATCCAATCTCACTTGGATCAAATTGATCAAGTAAACCCATCTCTGAACTCAATAGTTACGTTAGCAGAGGATGTGATGGATCAGGCTAAAGAAGCTGAAAAAGCTTTATACAAAAGTGAATCTAAAATCGGGCCCTTGCATGGAGTACCCTACACCATAAAAGATAGTATCGATGTGTCTGGCTACAGAACCTCAAGCGGATCCTTACTTACATCAAAATCACTAGCCAAAAAAAATGCTCCAGTTGCAGAACGGCTGAAAACCGCTGGCGGCATATTGCTCGGCAAAACAAATACTCCCGAATTCACCCTTTGGTGGGAAACTGATAATAGAGTATTCGGTAGAACTAACAACCCGTGGGATCTAACCCGCACGCCCGGAGGATCCAGTGGAGGTGAAGCCGCCGCAATTGCTGCATTACTTTCCCCAATAGGTATAGGAAGTGATTCAGGCGGTTCAATTAGGGTGCCTGCCTCATATTGTGGGATTTTTGGACTCAAGCCTACTCATGGGAGGGTTCCAATCACTGGGCATGTTCCATACACCCTTACTGAACACACACATATCGGACCAATGGCAAGATCCACTAAAGATATTGCCCTAGCATTAAATATTATTGAAGGGCCTGATTATTCTGATCATTACGCAGTAAATATGCCATCAACAAACACCAAACATCTTGATCATTCAATAAGCTCCTTAAATGTAGCTTGGTATACAGATGGGCCATTTCAACCAATATCTGAATCCGTAAAATCAGTTGTTGAAAATGCTATTAATATGTTTAAAGATATGAAGTGTAATGTTGAAGAGGCAAATCTTGATTTCTTATCTTCATTAGATTCCATGGGAACATCCGGAAAGATCGCTTCAGTTGAGGGCGGAAGAGATTTGGGACCATTATTTGTTGGTAAAGAAGACTTGCTGGGAGTTTCGATGCAAAGCAGATTATCACTCCCAAAGCCTTCTCATGAAGAGTATCTGCAAGCTCTTTTGAATCGACAAAAAATACGACAGGGATTCATGGACTTCTTTAAGGATGTAGACATACTTATATGCCCCACATCACCTGTCTCCGCGCCAAAACACAACCAACTAAAAAAGGACCTACTACTAGATGTGGACGGAATATTGACTCCCGGCAGAACTGCACTAATGTCAACAATGGTTTACGATCTAACCGGATCACCAGCAATTTCAGTACCCTTTGGAATAGATAAAAATGGAATGCCAATTGGAGTACAAATAGTGGGTCGGCATTTCGAAGAGCAGACCGTGCTTAATGCTGCATATAAATTGGAACTGTTATCTGATCTACGCGAAAATGTGTACGGTGATCACAAACCAACACAAAAAAATAAATAGTAAAAATTACGTTTAAGTAAAAGAGGCTAAAATGACCCCTTCAAAATCCGTTGAAAACAACAAGGAATCCCTGAAACAACAAATGCAAGAGGATGGAGTTGAACTAATATTGACTCAATTTGTTGATATACATGGAGCAGCAAAAGTAAAAATGGTGCCTGTTGAACACTTTGATGATGTTGCTGATGATGGAGCTGGTTTTGCAGGAGGCTCATTAGATGGAATGGGGCAAGGTCCAAACGCTCATGACATGGCTGCCAAGATTGATTTGGATACGTATACCCCTCTGCCCTGGAGAAGGTCCACTGCCAGGTTTGCAGCTGATTTATTTGTTGATGGAGAACCTCACCCTTATTGTCCACGACAAAATCTAAAACGAGTTCTTAAAAAGCTTAATAAGCAAGGTTATGTATTTAACGTTGGGATAGAGCCTGAGCACTTTCTAGTTACAAAAGCAGCAGACGGAAAAATACAAGTATTCGATCCTAATTCAATAGATACTCTGGATAAACCTTGCTATGACTTTAAAGGTATAGCAAACGTCTTTGACTACTTAAGCGACCTTATGGGAGCAGTAAGATCATTAGGCTGGGACGCGTACCAAGCAGATCATGAAGATGCAAATGGGCAATATGAACTCAACTTTCATTATGACGATTGTTTGATTACCGCTGATAAATATACGTTTTTCAAAATGATGACTAGCCAGTATGCCCAAAAGTATGGAGCTATTGCCACTCATATGGCAAAGCCGTTCGGGGACAGAACGGGTAACGGAGGGCACATACATTTCCATCTCGCAGACGCAAAAACTGGAGCTAATGTTTTTGAGGGAAATGACGATTCTGCTGGTCTCGGACTATCGAAAACTGCTTTATATTTCATCGGTGGTGTTTTGGAACATGCTAAAGCTCTTTGCGCAGTTACTTCTCCTACAGTTAACTGCTACAAACGACTCCAAGCAGGCACAGCCGTATCTGGAACCCGTTCTGGGTTTACATGGACTCCTGCATTTATTAGTTATGGAGACAATAATCGAACGCAAATGATACGAACGGCAGGGCCTGGACACCTTGAAGACAGAACAGTTTCTTCAGGATGCAATCCATACCTTGCATTTGCTGCATACATAGCTGCAGGGATGGATGGAATTAAAAGAAAAATTGACCCCGGGAAACCGAATTTGACAAACATGTATGAACTCACACCTGCGCAAACAAAGAAACTTGGAATTGAGATACTCCCTCAGTCGCTTTATGAGGCGCTAGATGAATTGGATGGCGACCAGGTAATCAAAGATAGTTTGGGACCAATTTATGACGAGTTTTATGACGTAAAAAAGAGGGAATGGAATGAATATCATTCACAAGTATCAGACTGGGAGTTGAATAGATACCTAACTTTGTTTTAAATGTCTTTTAATATTTCTTGCCCTACTTGTGGCGACAGACAAGTTGAAGAATTCAATTACGGTTCTGAACAAGAACCTAGGCCCAGTCGTGAATCAAGCGATATCGAATGGAATATGTATTTATATGCCAAAAATAATGTATATGGGATAGGGTCAGAATGGTGGTACCATCAGTATGGATGTAAGCGCTGGATATTGTTGACTCGAGATACCACAACTAATGAAGTCAATTCTACTATTGACCCTTACATGGAGATTGACTAATTGCCCAAAATGATGCGAACAGACCGATTTCCATCAGGAGAATTAATAGATCGGCTAAATCCGATAGAGTTTACGTTTGATGGAAAAAAAATAGAGGCATATGAGGGAGATACTTTAGGTTCAGCTTTAGCAGCGCAAAACATTAAAGTATTATCACGCAGTTTTAAGTACCATCGTCCCAGAGGACTCATGTGCGTGTCAGGCCAGTGTCCAAATTGTCTAGTTGAAGTAAACGGCTCTCCTAACATAAGAGCTTGTATGACTAAAGCCGAAAACAAAATGGCAGTTAAATCTCAGAACAGATGGCCATCCCTTAAGTATGATGTTTTGTCAGTAATAGATAAGTTACATTGGCTTTTACCTGTCGGTTTCTATTACAAATCGTTTTACAAACCAAGATTTATGTGGGACCTGATCAGGCCCATACTTAGGAAAGCCGGAGGACTGGGGAGGATAAATCCTCAAGCGAAAGGTATTTTAGAAAAGCCCCATAGGACGATGTTTACTGACATAGCTGTCGTTGGTGCAGGATCATCTGGATTGTCGGCTGCCCTAGCTGCTGAAGAGCAGGGAGCTAGCGTTACCCTAATAGACAAGATGGAACACCTTGGAGGGTGCAATAAAGGTCTTCTGGAGGAGAAATTGGTAAAAGAAGTTATTAATAAAAAGTCAATAACTATCTTTACCTCGGCTCCAGCTTTCGGTTTTTATTCCCCTGATTTGATTACCCTTGATGGCACTAAAGAAATGA
>PAAV01000028.1 GCA_002699485.1 Chloroflexota bacterium
CAAAACATCAGGTCTGTTAGTTGCAGCAATTATAATAACTCCTTCGTTAGTATCGAAACCGTCCATTTCAACCAATAATTGGTTTAATGTTTGTTCTCTTTCGTCATTACCTCCTCCAAGGCCAGCTCCTCTATGTCTACCAACAGCATCTATTTCATCAATAAAAACTATACATGGCGAGTTACGTTTTGCCTGTTCAAAGAGATCTCTTACCCTTGAAGCTCCTACACCTACAAACATTTCCACAAATTCTGAACCGCTTATCGAGAAGAATGGAACACCAGCTTCTCCTGCAACTGCCTTGGCCATCAATGTTTTCCCAGTGCCTGGGGGGCCTATGAGCAAAACTCCTTTAGGTATCTTTGCTCCCATTGCTAAAAACCTTTCAGGGAACTTTAGAAACTCAACTACTTCTTGCAATTCTTGTTTTGCTTCTTCCACTCCGGCAACATCATCAAAGGTAATACCAGATGACTCTCCGGTTCCCATCCTTGCTTTACTCCTACCAAAACTAAAAGTTTGATTGGTGCTGCCTTGCGCCTGTCGAATCATAAATAGCAAAATAGCGCCGAATATTATTAATGGGAGGAAGTTCAAAATCAGCCCAAAGAAACTACTCATTCCGCTCGAACCTTTTACAGTAATATCAGTTCGAGACACAAGTGGATCTATTTCGGCGGCTTCGAGCAACTCAACAATGCTTGACCCCTGCTCTTTCCTGGACTCAAAAGTCTCTCCAGAATTAGAAAGGACGGTCAATTTATCACCGCCAACCTCTATAGATTCTAATTCCCCACTACCGGCCATTCGAATAACTTCAGAGATGCTAATCTCCTTGTTTCCTCCTATGGAACCAGAAAAAAAAGTAAAGAAGATGGCTATGATTGCCACCAAAATTAATAAGTATATGAAACCGTTGCGCATTTGTAGGGAACTCGCTTTAATACTCGGAGACCGATTTTTTAAAGAGTGGGAGGGAAAACGGTCATCAAATTCGGTTACAACTACAATTTTTTGCTGTAACACTTTTATAATACATTAAACGACAGTAGTAGGTAAAGGTTAGTCACAGCTTGGTATAATCTTCGTTTACAACTCTAATTACAGAAAACTAATATTTATTAAAAACTAATATGATCTCAATCAATTACAAAAAACATATTTTAAAAAATGGACTACAAGTCCTACTGCATCAAGATTCTTCAGTTCCCTTCGTGGCTGTAAACGTGTGGTACCACGTGGGAAGCAAGAATGAACAACGAGGGAAAACTGGATTTGCTCACCTTTTCGAGCATGTGATGTTCGAAGGTTCAAAAAATCATAATAAAAGCTACTTTGAGCCACTAGAAAAGATCGGGGCCTCAATAAACGGTTCCACAAACGCAGACAGGACAAATTATTGGGTCAATCTTCCTTCTAACTATCTTGAACTAGCTCTTTGGCTAGAATCTGATCGCATGGGATTCTTGTTGGATGCATTAGATCAGAGTCGTTTTGATATACAAAGAGAAGTTGTTAAAAATGAGCGTAGACAAAGCTATGAAAATCGTCCATATGGTAACGCTTATTTAATGTTACAGCCTGAAGTTTTCCCGCTTCCACACCCATACAACTGGCCTACAATTGGCAGTCAAGAAGATTTAGACAATGCCAGTTTGGAAGATGTAAAAGATTTTTTTCGTACCTTTTATGTTCCATCAAATGCCAGCTTAGCGATTGCAGGAGACATCGATTTCGATTCTGCTCTTAATTTAATTGAGAAAAACTTCGGAGACCTCCCTCCTGGTAAACCAATTAGTCGAATGAACAGCATGGATTCTCCCTTATCTGGAACCACAACTTTAGTAACTCACGATAATGTGCAATTAGAAAGACTTTATTGTACTTGGCCTACAACACCTGCTTTCAATAAACATGAGCCTGCACTCGATTTGCTAGCTGTAATACTTGGGCAAGGTAAAAGTTCTAGGCTACATCGAAAACTAGTTCATGATGGCGAGATTGCAAAAGATGTTTCTGTGGCTTCTTATTCTCAAGAAATCGCCGGGGAATTTATCATTCAAATCACGACCTCACCAAATAAATCAACTGATCAAATAGCAAAGTACTTAAATGAAGAAATTGAATTGATTGCTAGCACCCAACCTGATACTAAAGAAATGGATTTCGCCTTGAATCAAGTAAGAACGCAGTATGTAAAAGGGTTGGAGAAATTAGGTGGTTTTGGTGGGGTTGCAGACCAATTAAATTACTTCAACGTAATTGGAAATAATCCTGACCTAGTAAGTAACTACATAGACGTGTACCAGAATGTAACAGCAAAAGACGTATCAAACGCGGCAGAACAATTCTTGGGTGACAAAAAAGTCGAGTTAAAAGTGCTTCCTATTCAAAATCGAATGAAAAGTAAATCTTCTTTTAACCGATCAAAAATGCCCAGACCATCAAAGAAATCAAATTTTGCTGCACCTATACCGAGTAGATTGAAATTACAAAACGGTTTGCAGATATTGGGCATAGAGCGGCCAAAGCTCCCAATGGTTGCTTTTGGATTGTACATGCCTTTTGGATCAGTGTCGGATCCCGAAGGATTACCCGGTTTGTTGCACTATGTAACTTCTATGCTCCAGGAAGGCACCTCAAAACATACAAGCAAACAAATTGCTGAACTGCTAGAACATAAAGGGGCCAGTATATCTACTCATGTCAGAGAGAATGGAACAATTATTTGGGCAGAGTGTTTAAAAAGTTCGTTTGCTGAGATTTATGAACTGTTTTCAGAAATAATATTAGATCCTACCTTCCCTAAAGAAGACTTGGAGCGCATTAGACGTCAAAAGCTTACTGATCTTGCTCGTATCTCCGATGATGCAAACGCCGTTGCAGGCCGAGCTGCCAAAGCGCTTATGTTCGGGTTAGAAAGCCCATTAGGCCATCCAATATATGGAACAGAGGATTCCGTAGGGAAAATTACAAGAACTGATTTGATCTCATGCCATGAAACTTTATTTGGACCGAAAGGATCCATACTACTGTCTGCTGGGGATTTCGACATGGACGATGTCCTAAAAATGTCAGAGAGCATGTTTGGCGATTGGAAAAACCAATCAAATCAACAGAATAATAACTCACATTTAATCAATGATAATACTAAAGGTAAAATTCATTTAATAAACAAACCCGATGCCCCGCAATCCGTAATTATGGTTGGACAAGCCCTGGTTAAAAGAACAGATCCGGATTATTTACCGTTAACAATTTTTAATCAAGTTTTGGGTGGTGAATTCTCATCACGATTGAATTCAAACCTAAGACAAGATAAAGGGTACAGTTATGGTTACATGTCCTCGATAAAATGGCTCGATGGACCTTCCCCATTTTTTGCAGGTGGATCTGTACAGACGGAAGTTACTAGAGAGTCTCTAATTGAAACATTTAAAGAATTTTCTGATATCCGTGATAAAAACCCTGTAACTGACACTGAATTTAATGACGCCGTTAATAACGTCCTAAGAGGGTTACCATCTAACTTTGAAACCATCAGTCAACTTGTAGATCAAATGTCTAATATTGCATTGTATGGATTACCCGATGATTACTATTCTCATTATCCGCAAGAGATTGCAAAAGTCAAAATCGAAGACGTTCAACGAGTAGCTCAGAAATATATGGAGTCGGAGCCTGATTTGATTTTAGTAGTTGGTGATAAAGTTCAACTAGATTCGAAATTACAAGACTTGGGATATGAAATAGTACATACTGACAGCGAAGGTAGACCCTTATAAAGAGGAACTCTAGTTAAAACCACATGAATCAACAATCTGTAACTCTCAAGGATAAAGTTGTATTAATTACAGACGTAGGCACCGATTCAGGAATGCATACGGCCTTGTTTTGTGCCGGTCAACAAGCTTCTTTAATTTTAAACTGTCCCAATGAAATCGATACGTCTCTAAAATCAAAATTGCTTTCCTTAAACAATCAAGTTTTTTTTACAAATTTTGACGTTTCAGTTTACAAGAATGGAGAACTTTTAATCGAAACAATAATCGATAAGTATCAGAAATTGGATTCTTTAGTAAACACTCCTAATTTTTGTATAAACAAATCGTTGGAAAATATCGAGGCTGATGAATTCTATGAATCCTTGAGGCTTGGTTTAAAATCTACGTTCATCGTAACAAAATTCGCATGTAGCTTAATGAGGAAACAAGGCTTTGGCAGTATTACAAATATGACTTCAGATGCCGGATTAGGTGTGGAAAACGCCATTGGATACTCCGCAACCTCAGAAGGCACAATCGGAATGACTAGGACGGTCGCACGAGACATGTCTAAGTATGGAGTGATATGTAATGCGATCGCTGTAAGTGATTTTGAATCGGCTGCAGTTTTGGCATCCAGTTTTTGCTTGGATTCAATGCAATCAATAACTGGAAGAACATTTGGTACTCAAGACGGATCCATATTTGTATATCAGGAACCAAGGCCTATAGATACGATCTCTAAATGGGGTGGATTTGAGGTAGAGGATTTGGAATCAATAATTCCAACAACCATAGAAAAAACTTTGAGTGATAATTAGATATGATCCTACAAGACAAAATCGCGATAGTTACAGGAGCTGGAGGAGGAATTGGCAGCGGTGTGGCAGAACTAATGGCTAAGCAAGGGGCTTGCGTCGTAGTCAATGATGCTGGCAGTAATCTTGACGGCTCCGGCACATCTCGAAAATCAGCTGACTTGGTTGTGGACAAGATAAACAAAGCTGGCGGCGTGTCTATAGCAAACTATGAGTCTATAGATAATTTCAATTCATGTGCTCGTATTATCCAATCGGCCTTAGATGAATTCGGCAAAATAGATATAATTTGCCATACAGCAGGCATCTTGCGAGACAGGATGATCTTTAACATGAACGAGGATGAATGGGATAGAGTTTTGGAAGTACATCTGAAAGGTGCTTTCAACATCATTAAAAATGCGTTGCCTCATATGATTAATCAAAAATATGGCCGTATAGTTTTGCTTGCCTCTATATCTGGATTAAGATCCACTGGACAAGCCAACTATGCATCAGCAAAAGAAGCCATGGTTGGAATAGCTAGATCAAGTTCATTAGAACTTAAAAAACATGGAGTAACAGTCAATGCTGTATATCCCGGCGGTTATACTAGAATGGTTGCAAGCATACCCGATGCGTCAAAAGATTTAAGACAAGATATCAGTGGAGTATCACAACTCCTTGGCAACACAATGCCGGAAGAGTCTTTAGACCCTTACAATAATGCAGCAAAAATTGTTTACCTTTGTAGTGAAAATGCTGGCGGAATATCCGGTCAGGTGATTGAAACCCAAGGTTGGGATATGTCACTGTATTCCAGCAGGATTCCTTCAAGGCATATCTATACAGAAAAACAATGGTCTCTTAAAGAGATCGAGCAACTGGTGCCACGCGCTCTTACTAAGCCTGAACAAGACCTAACTGTAAACATGTGATAAAACACGAGTTACGCTTGAATTTATTGAAAAGATAGCAGATATCCATTGTCCTTGAATTTAACGATGTGTATTGTTTATTAATACTAAAAGGCAAATGAAACTAATATGAACTGGCTAGATATTGTTTTTATTTTGATATCGATTGTAGCGATTTTTTATAGCTTTAAAACTGGACTATTCAGCGCTGCGTTCATTCTTATCGGAATAGTAGTCGGCTGGCAAGTTGCTGGCCATTACTCCGATAATATTGGATCAGCTTTATCGACCACTATATCGAGTGATAGGACTGTATCCGTTATTTCTTATGTGGTAATAATGATAGTAGCTATAGTAGTAGCAAAATTAGCTTCAAATTTGATTAAGCCTATGATATCAGTAGCTAGTTTTGGTATCTCCTCTCTGATAGATAAACTTGGTGGCTTAATCTTAGGAATCGTTCTGGCCGGATTTATCACTGGATCGATAATTCTAGGAATGACAAGGCTTTCATATAGTTTCGAGATACCGGATTTTGCCGGTGACTCCACATTAGAGGTACTAAACCTAGACTCATTAGATGTTAACGAGTCATTAAATAACCTTTTACAGAATTCAAATTTTGTCAGAACTTTTGTAAGGGTAGTAGAAAACGTCCCTGCTGACGCAATAGGATTTGTACCAGATGACTATGACATTGCAGTTAAGATGTTGAGTGAGAGAATAGAGTAATATAAAAACAAATACCCAACATAAAACTTGAATTATGCTGAATACTCCAGTCCTAATATTGAATCAAAACTATCAGCCACTAAATGTTTGTAACACAAGAAGGGCGCTCGTATTATTAAACTTAGGCAAAGCAGAATTGATGCAAGACTCTGCAGGTCAAATCCATACAGTATCCAAGGTGTTTAATATACCTTCAATAATAAGACTATATAGGATGGTACAAATTCCTCTTCATAGCAGAAGACTTTCTCGAATCGGGGTGTTTGTCAGAGACAATCACACATGCCAATATTGCGGTACTTATTCAAAAACGTTAACTTTGGATCATGTAATACCCAGATCCAAAGGCGGGCAGCATGAATGGGATAATGTCGTTTCAGCTTGCAGCAGTTGTAACCACAAGAAGGCGGGAAGAAATCCTTCCGAGGCAAGAATGAAACTCATAAAAGAACCTTCACCACCGAGGCCAAATCCTTTTTACCTTGTTGAGCGGAGTGCAATTTTATCTGAATGGCAGCCATTCATTCCTTGGCTGGTGCCACAAGCTAGTGAATAATTAATTCCCGTTATTTCTTTGCTAATATTGGCATACCCAACATTAATTGCTCAATAGTCAATGACGGGTTGAAGTTTTTCTGTAATTTTGCAATTGCTTGCGTCAATATCCGAACGTTTTTAGCAGAATTAGTCGATCCATACTGATTGGCGTAATATGAAATTTTGTCAATGCGTGACTGATTTATTATTGAATTATTGATGCCATAACTCGATATTAAAACATCTCTCCACCACTCTTGCCATAAGGTTAATACAGCTATTGAATCCTCACGATCTTTGGTATATCTTTTTGAAAAACTTCCACCATAAAGAAAACGCTGGTATGGCCCTGACTCTGCTAAAGTTTCTGCTTCATCAAGAGCATCGGATCTCCATTTCCTATACTTCTCATCTTCTAACATCTTTACCGCAATCCCAGGCTTACCATCACATGTTTTTGACAACTCTTCCGCTATTTTTTTATCTAAGTTGAATTTTTGTATCAAACCTTTTTCCAATTCCAGCCAATTAACTTTTTTTAATGATATGACCTGAGCCCTAGAAACAAGCGTTGGAAGGATTTTCTCCGGAACCGAACTTAACAAAATTAACACCACTTGTTCAGGCGGTTCTTCCAGTGTTTTCAATAATGCATTTGATGCTTCCTCACTCATTCGATCGCACTGCTGAATAATGTAAACCCTGTATTTCCCTTCATATGGTTTCAAGTAACACTCTCGAATAATTCTTCGAATTTGCTCTATAGTAATTACGGTTCTTTTATTGCCGTCTCCATGTAAATATCCATCCAAGTCAACTGATATGGTCTCGCAGTCTGCATGCACGCTTCTAGAAATTCGATTACATTGAGCACACTGCCCGCAAGGTATTTCAGATACGTTTTCACAATTCAAAGCAGATGCTAAATAACGAGCTACGGAGTTTTTCCCGACACTCTCTGGTCCAGTGATCAAATATGCATGCGAATTTTGACCTTTCGAAATGGCAACAGATAATCGATTGAGGGTTACTTGATGCCCTATTACAGTGCTCGATTCAACCATCTCACTTCCTAGCATCTATCAGCTTATTCAAATTCATCACATCTCATTAAATCTGTGTATGTTTCTCTTCTCCGAATAATTTTAGAATTTCCATTAGATACCATTACCACTGCAGGTCTAGGGTTTAGGTTGTAATTACTCGACATAGACATCCCATATGCTCCCGAGGTAGGTAAAACAATAATGTCACCGCTACTACACACAGGCAATTCAACACTAGATGCTAAGATATCCCCAGTTTCACAATACTTTCCAACTACCCTCACAACTTCTTTATCAGTATCATTTAGTTTGTTAGCGACTATAACTTCATACTGGGAATCATAAAGAGCTGGCCTGATGTTATCTCCCATCCCGCCGTCTACCGAAACATATTTTCTCAATCCTGGAATGTCTTTAATTGCACCAACTGTATACATGGCTATACCTGCTCTTGCCACTATTGAACGACCCGGCTCAACCAAAAGACGTGGGTAGGGAATATCGAATTTATCGCAGCTCTCTATCAACGTCCTGGCAATCGTTTCTGCGTATTCAGCTATAGCTGGTGGGGATTTTTCAGCAGTATACCCAACTGCGAACCCGCCTCCTGGGCTAAAATCACGCATGTTGAATCCACTGTGAATTAATGGTGCTAAAAATTCAATGACACTCCGAATTGCTAAATCATATGGTTCCATTTCAAAAATTGGAGAGCCTAAATGAAAATGTATGCCTGTCAAATCAAGATTATCGCTACTTTGAACATGTTTTATCGCTTTCAAAGCATCTCCGGTTTCGATTGAAAATCCAAACTTTGTATCAAGTATGCCTGTGGTCGTTTTTTTATGGGTATGCCCATCGATTCCAGGAGATAACCGAAGCATAACTTTTTGAAGCTTGCTCCTATCTGCTGCGATTTCGTTTATCAGATCTATTTCATAGAAACTATCTGCAACAAACTGCCCAACTCCATAATCAATAGCTTCAGAAATCTCACTTCGACTTTTGTTATTACCGTGAAAAAAAATGTCTTCAGAAGGAAAATCTACTGATGCAGCGACCGCCAACTCTCCTCCTGAAACGATGTCAATTCCCAATCCATGCTGGATAGACAATTTAGCTATAGCTGGATTGATATACGCTTTGGAAGCGTAAAGAATCCTGCTATTTGAATATCGATTAGAGAATTCTTTGGTAAAAGATTCTGCCATTGAGTGAATTGTGGATTCATCATACACATACAAGGGAGTGCCATATTTTTCAGACAGTTCGATAACATCACAACCACCTACAATTAAATGTCCATTCGAACTAACCTCAGAATCCATAGGCAATATGTTTAGTAACTTTGATTCCATAAATACTCCAATTTAGAAAAGACTTAAGTTAATTTATTTATTGAAAGGTCTATCTGAGCTAGTTCTAGCCAGTTTCCATCAACATCTTGAGCATAACTTAAAATTTTACCTGGTTCAGTTTCCGCTGGATCATTCCATTTCGTTCCGCCAAACTGAGTAACTCTCTCCAAACTAGCATATATATCTTCAACTATCAAAGCGATATGGGAAGCTCCTACAACATTTCTTTCATGAGATTGTTTGTCGTCACTGCTCGGAACAATATATTGTAATAGCTCAACAATAGTTCCATCAGCAATCTCCAATAAAGCGCCCTTCATTTCGACAGGTTCGTATGCTACTACGCGTGCGGCTGCAGATCCTTTGCTTTGGAACGTCCTTATTAACTTCATACCAAGTCCATCTACATAAAACCTAATAGATAAATCTAAATCTTTTACTACAAATCCAGTATGCCAATGTCCTAAAATCAATTTTTTCTCCTCAATGTGATGTTTTTTTATGATACGCAGATATATTACTAATATTGGGACAGCAAAGGTATCCGGATGAAACTCGGACCTCGAAAATCCTATATACTCCCACAATCCAATAGCATATTTTAAAAGCTTTTATAAAGATATTGTAATGAAAAAAATGAGGGCCGCTCGAGCGGTAAAACTTAAAACCATTATTTGTGAAAAGGTCAACATTCCTGAACTCAACGACAATATGGTTCTTGTAAAAACCAATTTGTCATCAATATGTGGAAGTGACTTGCACGTAGTAAATATGGGATATACCGCATACGCATCAGATTTTCCATTACCATATGGCGCTCCAGGCCACGAAGGTGTCGGAGAAATTATAGAGAGTCGTTCACCAGGTTTTAATCGAGGCGAAAATGTTCTAACCGTTCCTAACATTTATTCGTCTAAAACCTTCGCGGATTATCAAGTTATTGAGCCTAAGTATCTGGTTAAATTACCGCCCAATGGAAATCAAAAACAACTCATGATGGCACAGCAGCTGGCTACTGTGGAATACTCCTGTAAAAACATTGATTCAATAGAAGGTAAAACTGTTGCTGTAATTGGTCAAGGATCAGCAGGGCTCTTTCATAATTTTATTTTGAAACGATATGGAGCAGAAAAGGTAATAGCGATTGAACCTATTGACCACAGACGAAACATTTCTAAGGATTTTGGAGCTGACTTAACGGTAGACTCAACCGGAGAGAAAGCTACCGATGCCATCTTAGATATAACAAATGGTGCTGGAGCTGACATTGTAATAGAAGCCGTGGGCAGTGTAGAAACTTTAAATCAGGCAATGGAAATGTGTAAGTCTAAAGGCAGAGTTCAGAGCTTTGGATTACCTACAACACTAAAGCCAATCCCTTTTGATTGGAATACCTTTTTCTCTAAAAGACTAACTATCAATTCGAATTTTGGAAGTCAAGACGAACGCGATTTAGCTTCAGTGAAAAAATCTATCGACCTTATTAACAAAAATGATATTGATATGAGCAAAATACTGTCTCATGAATTCTCGATTGAACAAATACAAGATGCTTTTGATTTTGCAGAGAAAAGAACCGATGGAATGGTTAAAATCACTATAACCTTTTAGTGATCAAGATTGACGGCAAAATAATACTCGATCCCTATTCAGTGATTTTACTAAGTAAGTCTCCAACTTTAGCACTTATTTCCTTACCATCAGCCCTACCACGAGTTTGTGGAATAATTTTACCCATAACTTTACCCATGTCTTGAGGGCCCGTTGCTCCTACATCAATAATAGCTTTTTCAATTATTTGTGTAACTTCAGTATTTGAAAGAGGTTCTGGTAGATATAAGCCGATAATATCCAGTTCTGCTTGCTCTTTATCAACCAGGTCGTCACGTTTCGCAGTTTTGTATGCATCAATTGATTCTCTTCTCTGCTGAGCTTGTTTATTTATAACCTGCAATATGCCTTCACTTTCCAATTCTTTTTGCTGGGCAATCTCTTCATTACGGATTGCGGCAAGCAACAACCGTATAGTGGTTCTTCTAGTCCCCTCTTTCTTTCTCATTGCATCTTTAAGGTCATCATTTAACTGGTTTTTTAATGTCATTTATGCCATTTCCCATTTATTTCATTTTTCAAAAACATTGATCGATTTCAAAGTTTGTTAGATCCGTCAATTAATCTGTTCTAATCTACGGTAGGTGGTTTGCCAAAATCCTCATAATATTTTGGATGCCAATCAGCCCCATACCAAGAAATTACTTTTATTGGCTTTATTGTTATAAATACCCTACCAATGTTTTTAGTCGCATTATAATATTCGTTTCCTTTCTCTTCTCCCATGTATCTAGTTGCCATAGATAACCAATCTCCAAACCAATTATCATCGATTATTTCAGCTGTAGCTTTAATAATCACTCGAGCATAAGGTGCACTAGAGGTATCTACACAGGCGCCTACTTTAGTTTCTTCACGTATGTTCTCAACCCATTTGTTTTGCTTTCTACCAAGTATATTGAATATACCATCAATGTATTCAAACCAGACTGGTGTAACGTATGGATGCCCTCCAGGTTCTAGCGTCGAGAGCCTCATTATATTGGCGTTCTCTGTTAGGAAATCGGAGAGTTCAGCGTCATTAAAAGATGGCATATCTATATCCTTCGTTGAATTTACTGTATAGTTTCTTAAAATACCAATATTGTACAGAGTTTTTATGACAATCGAGAC
>PAAV01000029.1 GCA_002699485.1 Chloroflexota bacterium
GAATATTTGGAGATCTTGCTATAGATATAGCCCCTACAACACGCTGCCTCATTCCACCACTCATTTGGTGAGGAAACGCGTCTAGTCTTGTTTCAGGTGCAGGTATACGAACTTTACTAAGAAGGTCCACAGCTCTATCCCGTAAAGTTTGCTTGGATTCAGTGTATTCTAACCGTAGAGATTCCAAGACTTGGTTGCCAACGCTGAAGACTGGGTTGAGAGATGTCAGCGGATCCTGCATTACCATACATATCCCACTCCCCCTAATGTCCCTCATATCTTGTTCGGATTTCTGTATTAGATCTTCACCTTGATACACTATGGACCCGCTTACGATTTGGCCTGATGGTTTCGGAACCATACCTAATATGGACCAAGCCGTCATACTCTTACCAGAACCTGATTCTCCCACAATCCCCAGTGTTTCCCCTTTTCGGAGATCAAAGCTAATGCCATCAACAGCCTTTACAACACCGCTTCTAGTAAAGAAATGTGTCCTCAAATCATTGACGCTTAATATAACTTCATTTTCCATCTCATTGTCCTTCGGAATATACCTATCTAGCGAGACCGGCGCAATTTAGGATCTAGATAATCACGCAGCCAGTCCCCAAAGAAATTACAAGCCATCACTACTATGGTGATCATTATTCCTGGCAATAACGCTAACCACCACACAGTCAGTAGTTGCGCCCTGCCTTCAGCGACCATAATACCCCACGCAGGCTCGCCTGGTTTCATACCTAACCCTAAGAAACTAAGCGATGCCTCCAGCAAAATAACTTGCCCAATTGTAAGACTAATCATAACCATGAGCGTATTAATCACATTGGGGAACAAGTGGCGTAGCATGATCGTGGTAGGGGACACACCTAATATTTTTGCCAGCAACACAAAATCACGTTCTTTAGTCCCCAGAACTTCTCCCCTAATCATTCGAGCAAACCGTGCCCATGTAGTTGCCGTTACGGCAAAAACGACACCCCAGACACCAGTACCAATCAACGTTACTATTAGCATAGCCACGAGTATCGATGGAAAACCCAGCGTGGCATCAGTTATCCTCATCAAAATCGCGTCCAACCATCTACCCGAATAGCCCGCAACCAGGCCAATCGCCGTTCCAACTAAAACGGCTATTGCCATGGCAGGAACTGTCACTTGAAGAAGAGTTCTTGCCCCAAAGACCAATCGACTGAATATATCCTTCCCCAGTATATCGGTACCCAGAATATGTTCTCCATTGGTAAACGGAGGAATGACTCTTGCTTTAAGATTGCTGGCTTCAGGGTCAAAAGGAGCTATCAATTCGGAAAATATACCTAGGATTAGAACCAATATTATTATAGCCAGGGGCACCCACGGTAGGCGTGCTTCCTTAATACGCTGCCGCCAACTAGCGGTACTTGTCATTTGCAATACATTTGTATCTGTAACAGCCACGTTATACCCCTCTTATCTGATACGTACCCGTGGGTCAACGTACCCGTAGAGTATGTCTATAATTACTGAAGTTATTATGTAGAAAAATCCAGACAATAAAATAGCACCTTCAGTCATAGGAAAATCTCTATTCCTCACACCTTCAAGTAAGAGTAATCCTACTCCTGGCCAAGCAAATACCACTTCTACCACAACTGAACCGTTAAGCAGTCCCGCAAGAGTAATCCCACCGAAGGTAAGTACTGGTATGAGAGCATTACGAGCAGCATGTTTCCAAATTACAGACCTGTGGGATAGTCCCTTTACTTGGGCAAATTTAACAAAGTCACTATCCAATATTTCCAACATAGCAGACCTAGTAAGTCTCATTACTGCTGCTATAACAGTAATAGCTAATACGAAGGCAGGGAGCATCAAATGATGAATCATATCCGGTACCTGATGCCATTCAGGCCACCAGCCCTCGATATCACCTCGCCCATGCGTAGGCAGCCAAGTCAACTGTGCCCCCATAATCATAATTAGCATAATCGCCACCCAGAACTGAGGCGCCGCTAATCCAAACACAGCAAATGCTTGGCCAATTTTATCAAATATGGAATCTCGTTTTACGGCAGCCAGAATACCTAACGGTATTCCCAGAGCGAAGGCCATTATCATTCCAGTTAAGGCCAGATGAACCGTAGCCGGAAGCCTATCTAGAATGAGATCCTTCACAGGCACACTGTAGATAAATGACTTACCAAATTCGGCTCGAAGAGCTCCCTGCAGAAAATCGAGATATTGAATTATAAATGGCCTGTCTAACCCCATTGCCTCACGCTGGGCCTGATAAACTTCTTCATCATGGGCTTCAGTGACAGGTATAAGAAACCTTGCAGGATCTCCGGTAAGATGGATACTACCGAACACTACAAAACTTAACGCGATCAGCGTAACTAGTCCCTCACCTAACCGTCTAAGTATGTATAACGACATAGTCTTTCCTAACTATTATACGAATTAGCCGAGAGGGAAGATGCTAGGCATCTTCCCCCTATTTAAAGCTACGACCTTTCAGGTTGTCTCTGAATTTACTTCAGTTCGATAGTCCATGGGGCTGTGAAATATGGCACCAGCGTCCATGGTTCATAGCTAGCTACACGAGATCCTGTCCCCCACGGGACGTTTGAGAAGAACGGGCCCCACATTAGAGATTCGTCTCTCAAATACTTGTAAGCGGTTTGGAAACTCGCTTCCCTGGTACTAGAGGCATCATCTAGGGCCTTGCTAGCTTCACCACAAATGGTCTTCCAAGGTTCAAATGCTGGATCCTTGACAGCACGCCATGCGGTTCCAACGTTACAGAAACCACCACGGGTTATGCTTGTACCATCGTAACGAGCCTCGTTATCCCTAATTAGGACGTCACCAGGAATCTCACGGTTGTTCCAAACGTCTTTAATGGCTCCCTGATCACCGATATTAACTTCGACAGTCATGCCAGGAAGGTTAGCTTCCCAGTCTTTAGCTACCAGTTCAGCAACCTGTGGAAGCATCGGGAACGAACCCGCTTCCCATGTATGAATCTTGATAGATACAGGGTTATCGGCTCCCAGTCCAGCGTCTTTCCATAGTTCCTGAGCTTTGGCGGGGTCATACGGATAGTAATCTAACTCAGGTGTGTATCCAAGAGCATTCTCGGTAGCCCAAGCCCAACCTTTCAGGCTTGCGCCTCTGCCGTATAGTTCTTCCCCAATTGTTTTAAAGTCCGCAGCATACTGTACAGCGTGACGGGCTTTCTTGTCATAGCACCACATGTCCGTTTCCCAGCAGTCAACCATAACAAACCAGCTATGAGCTGACTCATCTTGCCAGACTACATTAGCCCCATCGATCTTCTCTAGCTGATCAACTATCTGGATATTACCTTCTACTACGTCAGCCTCACCAGATTGTAGAGCTGCGACACGAGTAGCCGCTTCAAGCACTATACGAAGGTCCAGTGACTCGAACTTGGCTCGACGATCTTCGTCAAATCCGTTTCCAGGATGATGATAATAGTCATCGTATCGTTCAACTTGATACTCTACGCCAGCCTGATGGTTAACATATTTGAAAGGACCAGCGCCAATAGGATTCTTTTCGTACTCAGCGAAACAGGTACTCATCTGAGGCGCCATATAATCCTTGGACATTACCAAAGCCTTGGTGTCCTGGTTACTCTGAGAAAAGTTAAATGGGAAGTTGGGAGATGGTCGATTCTGGGTATACGTGAATTCATTATCTCCTGTCTTCTCCAGGCTAGCAGTGTACTTAACGTACGCTGCTTCCTTTGGATCAGCACATTGATTATTTCCGATAGCGTCAGAATTTACATTCTCTCCACCATCTCTCTCTAAGCTCAATGACCATATTACGTCATCTACCGTAAGGTCACTACCATCGTGGAACTTAATTCCATCCTGGATAGTAACAGTCCATGCGGTAGCATCTTCTGACATCTTCCACGTTTTAGCTACACCAGGTATCAGATCGCCTCTGCCCTTTGTAGCAAACATATCTTCATGAACCAAGCGACTATATTTCAAGTCAGGCCCACCATTTGACAGTGTGAACCAGTTTTTATCCTGCACGTCAGTTACCAAAACAGTAACTTTCTCGCCGGCACCTACGGCGTCACCAGATTCAGCTGCCTTGGGCGATGCTGATCCGGATGAGTCTTTCGGCTGTGCCGAAGACCCACATGCCACAGCAACTACCAATAAACTGATAACTGCTATGGACAAGAGCAATCTCATTGACGTTGTGGTAAAAAGTTTCATTTGTTTTACCTCCCTACTAACTACAAGCGGTCTAATCTGCTCTAGCATCATCTGATCGACCCTAGACCCTGAGACGTTCCTTCTCGTTATCACCCAGGCATCCAGATAACACACAAACTTAAATACTAATTATTACATAGACGAATGCTTGTAAATTCTCGCGACTATACAAATAAATGTATCAATTGTCAACGAAATTACCATTAAACTTTGCAATACAATCGCTCTTAAATAATTAACATTGCTAAGTAGACTGAGTTACGGATATGATCATACAGAATATTTACTATCCGAATACAGAAATTTGCACAGCAAAATGTTATTAAAAAATCTAGGTATTTAGAATATAATGAGTAATACCTTAGTAGAGATTGGATTATTGAATGCGAATACCTTATATCATTGTCGGATGCGCCTCTTCCATAATTACAGCATCGTACATTATGTACGCAATCTGGGCCCGATATCATAGAATAGCCGTCCTAAACGACACAGAGGATATACAAGGAAATTTTCTTATCGGCCTCACCATATGCGCAGGATTAATCGCTATTCCTGTAGGATTCGGGTTAGGAATGGCTCTATACTCAATCGCCTACCGTTTATGGGAGACATTAAGATTCCAGATGTTTTCAGGCCGTACTACCCATAAGCGCAAAAGCCAGTCTTGGATATCACCATTTGTAGACGATAAGTCCACCAAGGATTAGCGTTTGCACACTTTCCTTACAAACATATTCATATCCGCACTCTACGATTCCCCGCACATAGAATAAGAATTGCTGAGATAAACGCTAACAGCGCGAAACTTTGGAAAGCCCAAACATAACTACCAGTTAAATCGTAAACTCCTCCAGATAAGACTGGGCCTGCAGCTTGGCCTATAGCAACACAAGGCTCAGTCACTCCTCTAATAACACCAAGTGAACGTCTTCCATAATGTTGTGCATATAGTACTGGTGGAACTACAAGTATTCCCCCTACAGAGATACCGAACAGGGCTGAAAAGCTCAAAGCTCCTAGCGATCCTGCTATAAAAGGAAAAACCCCTATAGATCCTGCCATTACCAATGCAACCGAACAAAAAACCCAACGGCTAGGAAATCGATCTATTAGCCAGCCCCACAATACACTACTGAGACCGGCAGTTACTCCACTCAGACTAACCGCCAAGGCTGCCCATGAGGCTGATATATCCTTGTCTATAAAATAGGCGACTTGATGAACATTAGTACCGGATTGAATTAAAAACATAACACCAGTAGTTATGGCAAATATCCAAAGTGGCATAGTCCTAATGGCGTCTCTTAAAGACCAGTCAACTTCACCTGTATACACACTTCGCGACATTTCGTCGGGACTGGAATCCTCACCGACATCTTCACGGGCATCTGGGTGCAATCCAATATTCTCAGGCGTCTGTACGATGAATAATAAAACCGGCAATAAGGCTATTAGCCATACCCCAATTCCAACAAACATCCACGTTTCTCTCCAACCAACTCCTTGTATAGATAAAGCTGATAGGTATGGTATCAAAGCCATTCCAGAAGATTGACATAAGAATAGAACTCCCATGGCTCTCCCTCGAACTCTTATGAACCACCTAGAGACCACAACTGATGCCGCGATAGGGATAGGGCCAATAAATAAAAATCTGGCAATACCATAAAATAAATAAAAGGACTGTATATTAGTAACAATCCCCAGGCAAAAAGTACTAGCGCCTAGAATCAATATACCTATCACCAGCACCCATTTAGACCCAATACGATCAACCGCCCAACCCGATATAGGGGAACCGAAAATAGATATCAAACCACCAATGCTAGATCCTCCGGCAATGAGAGTTCTGCTCCAACCTAATTCCCTAGCCATCGGATAAAGAAATACTGATAACGTAAGACTTCCGGCGGCGTTTCGAGAAAACATGGCGCAGCCAGACGCAGCCACTATCACCCAGCCATAATAAAACCGGGCCCTAGTTATAAGAAAGGATTTAATAAAATACACCAACTACAGATTAATACAGGCATAAGCCAGAGGGACTGTACCATCTTCGACAACTAATACAAGTGACAAGCCACCTGATGACCTGGGCTAACTTGTTGCGGTATCGGAATCTCTTCCGAACATCGATCCATTGCGAATGGGCATCTAGGATGAAATCTACATCCTTTCGGCGGATTAATTGGGGAAGGCACTTCTCCCGTCAATACGATTTCTTCTTGTATCAAGTCAGGATGAGACGGGAGAGCTGCTGAGAACAACGCTTTGGTATAAGGATGTAGTGGGTTCTGGTACAACTCTTCTGTATCAGAATATTCTACTATTTGGCCTAGATACATGACGGCTGTTTGATGTGCCATGTACCGAACTGTGGCTAGATTATGCGCAATCAAAAGATAACTGACGTTATATTCTTCCTGCAGGTCCTTGATCAGATTCATGACCTGCGCTCTTATAGAAACATCTAGAGCAGAAACAGGTTCATCCAAAACTATCAACTTAGGATATGATGAAAGGGCACTAGCTACCGCTATACGTTGCCTTTGACCACCACTAAACTCATGGGGATAATTGTCCGCCTGTTCGGGATGTAGCCCTACCTGAGCCATTACCTCAGCTATACGCTCTTGTTTCTCTGCAGCAGACACCTTTCTATTTACTACAAGAGGCTCTGAGACTATATCTTTAACCCTCATTCTTGGACTTAATGAGGACCATGGATCTTGAAATACCGCCTGCACTTCGGTTCTATAATTCTTAAGATCTTGGCCTTTTAGCTCATATATATCTTGCCCGTTTAGCAAGACCTGCCCCTCAGTAGGTTGCTCTAATCTTAGTATCAGTTTGCTAGTAGTAGTTTTTCCACAACCAGACTCACCCACTAAACCAAGAGTCTCTCCCTGTTTAATAGTAAAGCTTATACCATCGACAGCTTGCACATATCCTACTGTCTTCATCAAGATTAAACCTTCATTCACCGGAAAATGCTTTTTTAAACCTTTTACTTCTAGTAGTGGTGCATTGTCTACCATGAAGAATCTAACCTCCAACAATCCGCCGTATGACCCTCTGATATGTTGAAAGAATCAGGGTAATCAGCAGTACATATTTCCTTAGCATGCGGGCATCTATCTGCAAACCTGCATCCATTAGGTAAATTAGACAGCAGCGGCGGCTGACCCTCGATGGAATATAGTCTCTCTACTTTTTCTTCCAATTTAGGAACAGATTGTATCAAAGCTTCAGTATATGGATGCGATGGATTATTAAATATATCACGTACTGAACCCTCTTCAACTATACGCCCAGCATACATCACAGCAACCCGGTCACACATCCTAGCTACAACACCAAAATCATGAGTAATAAAGATTATTGAAAGGCCAGTCTCAGCCTGGATATCTTTCAACAATCTTAAATATTGCAATTGTATAGTTACATCGAGAGCTGTTGTCGGCTCGTCGGCGATAATTACAGAAGGTTCGCATGACATAGCTATGGCCCCAACGACACGTTGTTTCATTCCGCCACTCATCTGATGTGGAAAATCCTCAAGTCTCCTGTCTGGGGCCGCAACATTAACCTTTCGTAATGCATCGACAGCACGCGACGCTAGGCCTTTGCGATCATCTTTCCGAGCGATAGAAAGTGATTCTCCTAATTGGTTTCCAATATTAAACACTGGATTCAAAGAAGTTTGGGGATCCTGAAGTATCATCGATATTTGCCGACCACGCACTGCCCTCATTTCTTCTTCAGTTTTCTGAACTAAATCCGAACCGTTTAGCCTTATTTCACCGGTAACTATCTTTCCAGCAGGCCTGGGAACCAACCTCAACAACGACAAGGCTGTCATAGTTTTACCGCATCCCGATTCCCCAACTATCCCTAACGTTTCACCTTTCTTCAAGTTAAAACTTATACCATCCACAGCTTTTACAATCGACGTACGGGTATAGATATAAGTTCTAAGATCTTCTACTTCAAGGACCGTGCTGTTGTCTGACAAGTTCATATCTACAAATTCCTAAGTTTTGGATCCAATTTATCCCGCAACCAATCACCCATTAAATTCATCGACATCACCGCTAACAATATAGCTAATCCAGGGAAGAAGGCCACCCACCAACTCGATACGATTAGCTCCCTGCCATCAGCAACCATTAACCCCCAAGCCGGCGTAGGTCTCGGCAATCCAGCTCCCAAAAAGCTTAGACTTGCTTCCAACAAAATCACCTGACCTACCTCGAGTGTTGCTAGAACGATGACAGTATTAACCACATTTGGGAATACGTGTCGAGTTATTATCCTTAAATTAGATGCTCCAGCTACTCGGGCACGGTTAATAAAATCCTGAGATTTTATACTGAGTGTTTCCCCCCTAACCAACCGGGCATAACGTGACCAGAAGACAAGTACTACAACAATTATTACAGTCCTGAAACTAGGTCCCAAAGCCACCGCGAGAACCAGTGCTAATAATATACCTGGAATAGCTAAGGCTATATCCACCAGTCTCATTATCAAATGATCTATATTTCCGCCGAAATATCCGGCGATAAGACCTAAACTCGTCCCAATAACACCTGCTATTGTTATTGATACAGCAGCGACTGTTAAGGACACTCTCGCGCCGTATATTATTCTACTGAGGATATCCCTCCCTTGCTTATCAGTTCCAAGGATGTGAGACCACGTCCCCGCTTTTGAAAGTACCACTCCATTCACAGTCTCCCCGCTGATCCCAACGGGTGGTTGAAGTCTTTCACTAAGTTTCCCTACGGTAGGATGATGAGGTGCTACTACATTAGCAAATATTGCAGGTATAACTAACACAATCAATAAAATAGTTATAGGAATCAAAGGATATCTCCGCAATGCAGCGGAAATTCTATTAACTTGTTTGATCTCAGGGATAGTTACCCTGTTTCCCGTAAGAGCGCTCATTCTTGCTCAACCTCTATTAATTGATAATTATTATCCTAATGTGTATAACGTATTCGCGGATCCAAGTACGCATATAATATATCCACAACCAAATTACAAACGATAAATATAAATGCGAAAAAGACCACTACCGATTGCACTACCTGGAAATCACGAGCTCTCACCGCATCCACAGCCAGCAACCCGACACCTGGCCAGGTAAAGACTGTCTCAGTCACTACTGAACCGGTAAGGAATCCTCCCAGTATCAGACCAAAATAAGTCAATGGTGCAATTAATGCATTTCTAAGACAGTGCTTCCAGATTACTTTCGTCTCTGATAATCCTTTTATACGGGCTAATTTTACAAATTCAGTATCTAGAACCTCTAACATTGAAGACCTAGTCAATCGCATCACAGCCGCTACCTGGAAATATCCAAGAGCTATGGAGGGTAATATCAAATGCCTTAACGTCCCGTGGCCCGAAGTAGGCAGCAACCCAAGTTGCACTGAGAAAATCCACATCAGCATTAGGCCCAGCCAAAATGAAGGCAGGGATTGCCCCATAAGAGCAATAATCTTTCCAGCAAAATCAATCCCTGTATCCTTTTTCACTGCAACGATCACCCCAATAGGGAGAGCAATCGCAGCACTCACTCCCAATGACAAGAACGCTAACTCAAGAGTGGCTGGGAACCTCTCCAACACTAGTGATAACGCGTCCTCTCCTTGCCATTTTATTGATTGTCCAAAATTACCCCTTAATACATTGCCCAAATACGTTATATATTGAACCGGCAAGGGTTTATCTAACCCCCATGCAGCCCGCACTTGTTCGAATTCCTCATCAGTGGCTTCGATAGGAAGTAACATTTCTATAGGATCGCCAGAGATTCTCGCAAGAAAGAAAATAATCATGCTGATAGCTAACAAAGCTAATATTGAATGAAAAATTCGAATTATTATGAA
>PAAV01000030.1 GCA_002699485.1 Chloroflexota bacterium
CCTACTGCAATTTCAAAATAAGGCGCTACATTCTGATAATACTCAATGAAGCTTTCTTTAACAAAAAGAATAATCAGGCCTAAAGCAATTAGAGGAATAGAATGCCCTACACCCCACGATATACCTACCCATATACTTTTCCATAAGTTGTTACTGCTACTCAGTATTGCACTTACAGCAACCACATGATCAGCATCTGTCGCATGTTTTAATCCCAGAAGAAATCCTAAGAGCAAAATTGAAGAAATTTGTGAAGATAATTCAAGCAAGTTAGTTATCCATTTACAAAATCAAGTTTAAAGTACTCGTATCAAGGAATATAGCAGAGAACGGTTTTCATTAAAAGATAAAGCTTTTTAGGGGCTCGCTTAAAATGATCGATATAAAGTTATAAAATCACGATTTGTTGTACATGTTTTGTTCGTACAGTTATATTTATGAACTGTTAAAATTGTGGGAGTCTATTTTTACGGTGTTTGTAAAGTTGGGAATATATCAGTGAAAAAATATTTAGTGTCTAGTTTAGTTATTCTAATTATTCCTCTTTTGTTTGCTGCATGCGATTATAACTGGGGTTTTGGACAAGGTAAGAAAGATTCAGAAATCGTGTCGACACAAACGGATCAGTTTTCTAAAGAAGAGTCCATTGCAGTTGTTCAAACATGGTTGATAGGTATGGAAAACCCACTCGGCTTAAGTGGCGGTTGTCAAAAAGCACTGCTATCAAATCAGATCGATTGGATCGAAGAATTACTTGAGGCCGGAGTATGGCAGGTGTCTGCTTTATCCAAACAAGATGATGCCGAAGAAGTTACAACTTACCTTTCAGTCAAAGTATATGAGGGGACTAACTCAATTAAGTTCTCTGTAAATAATTTATCAAAAATAAAAGGATGTAATTAAGTCTGCTTGTTATGAATATCATATTAACAAAATATAGCTGGTTGAGATCCACATTCTTTCTGAGCATTATAGTGTTGATCTTGCTAATGGTTGCTTGTTCGAGCACATCGTCTGAAGAACAGATTAGCGTTGCAGATGATCAAAACGTTAGTGAATCAAATATCTCCGAAGTTCCAACTTCGGTGCCGACTCAAGTTCCAACTCCTGAGCCGACTCAACTTCCAACTCCCATACCTGCCCAAGAGCCGACTGCAGCGCCGGCCGAATCCAGTGACCAGGCATCTTCAGTGGAAATCGATAGCTGTGCCGAGATACCAGACTTAGATCAGCGATCTATGTGTGAGTTTGGTTTGTCTATGGGATTGACTATAGAAGAAATGATATCCATGGCTGAGTCCATGGGTATGGATCCACAAGAGATGGTGAAAATGGCTGAATCCATGGGTATCGACGACATGATGGAAATGGCTGAATCCATGGATATGGACGACATGATGGATATGGCTGAATCCATGGATATGGACGACATGATGGAAATGGCTGAATCCATGGATATGGACGACATGATGGAAATGGCTGAATCCATGGATATGGATATGGACGACATGATGGATATGGCTGATTCTATGGATATGGACGACATGATGGACATGGCTGATTCTATGGATATGGATGACATGATGGACATGGCTGATTCTATGGATATGACTGAGTCCATGGATATGGACGAAATGATGGACATGGCTGAATCTATGCTTGGTGAGGTAGATGACTGTGATGCTGAAAAAAATATGATGAAGCGGATGATGTGCAAGATGGCCAGTTCCATGGGTTCTGGGTCGAATTCTGGTCATTCAGATGAAGCCCCAAAACTCATGAATTTGCTTATGCAGAATTTAGGACCATGGGATCAGGTAAAGGAAACTTTTGGAGACCTTAAATTTGACTCACGATTTGGAACAACGATTTTTGATGACTTCGGGATGCTGCATAATCCTGGCCAATCAAATGAATACGATAACCCCACTTTTGAATTCAAAGCACCAGCTGATTCAATAGTGATTTCTCCAGTAAGTGGTGTGGTCACAAGATTAGTATGGCAGCCTTCATCTGGCTATAAGCAAGATGACTGGGAAATTATAATTAGTCCATCAAAAAGTTCTAATTGGGGAGTATTAATTGATCATCTTGTAAGTATAGATTGTGATCGCACAGGAACTACACCGGTTAACTGTGAATTGCCGTTGACAATAAATGGAGAGGTTATCTCAGAAGGTACAACAATAGAGGCGAATGATGTTATTGGCTATGTAGGGAACTGGGAAGACACCACAAACTCAGGTATTAATGGCCGGACCGAACTCACTCTATTTAAATACTATAGCGATAAATCTGGGGTTACTAACTATTGTCCGACAATGTACTTAGATGAATCAGTAGAGTCTTTATTTAAAACGAAAATTCAAGAGTTGATGAGTAACTATGACACATGGCCTGGTAATAATGCGAGTAGCAACCAGGATCAAAAGGTTTTCAGTTATAATCAGGGTGAGATGGTTTCTCCAGGGTGCAAATATAGTGCAATTGAGGAAGACTCTACTACTGGCGTAACCACACCGGTAGTAGATTGAACTTTTTCAGTATTTATTGAGTGAATAGGTTTTCACAGGTATTCTAAAAAAAGAGGTAGATGCAATTGGAACTTTTTTGGAGAGCGTGGCGTAAAGGTGAGCGCTTGATTTTGTCAGCTGGCCCCGGCCAAGAAGAAGAAGTTGGTGGAGTTCGGGAAACTAGAACAGGATATGATGCGTTTGCGAAAACATTTGGCTATGATCCAGGACGCGCTCAAAAGGATATTCCATCAATGAATGAAGCTAAATCTTTTGTTGAAGCCTTTCGGCCATGGGAGCTTTACACCGACGAAGATGGATTAGAACCGGAGTCTGCAGTTAGATCTGAAGACCAATAACAAAAGAAGATATTAAAATGCCGATACACTTTGGACCGATAGAAATTTTAATAATAGTCGGCATAATTGGTTCTGTGCTGGGTTTGGGCCGACTAACTGAAATTAGCGAAGTTATATTGAAGGCAATCAGAAATATTAAAGGTTAGTTTACTTATTTTCTTTTAATTCTGAGAGTTTGCCAGCTGCATTAATGAGCGGGAAAGATAATGCTATAAGAATAGCTATCACGGGGAATACCCAATTCAATCCATACAGCTGTGCTATCGCTCCTCCTAATAATGCTACGAGTCCTCCTATAATCGGTGCAATTCCATACATTATCGCGAACCCTTTCCCATGCATTTCGAGAGGTATGTTTTCACTTATTAATGTATTAGTTAAAGGAGATCTCATGTTTGTAAATAATCTTATGAAAGGCGCTAATACTAACAACCAGACTCCCGTGGTCATAGTTATTACGATCAATAGGGGTATTTGTATTAGCAATATTAAATTCAGAGATTTGTAGATACCTATTTTTGATCCTAATATGCCTCCATAAATGCTTCCGGGGACTCCAGCTAGAACCATTAAGCTCACGAAAAGACCTGTTAATGAGAGTCCTATTACTTTCGTTTCTTTCAAGCCTCCAATTTCTGCTATTGCAATTGGCATGAATGTGTCTAAACCTGTCGCAGATGCCTCGCCTATTATCAATATCGCATATGTCATAAGCACCAAGGGGTCGGCAAATGTTTTTATAACGGATTTGAGTTGAGCTGTAATTTTTTGATTATTTAGATCTGATGCTCGAAACTTGTCATATTGTTCATCAACAATTGGTATCAACAGTAACGGTATGAGTGAAATAAACCCTGCTGTTAAGAAAGCGTAGCGCCAACCAAAAGACAAACCTATGGACGTTAACAATATTGGTATTAAACCCATTCCAACACATCCAGCGGATTCATGTAAGCCCAAAGCCCTAGTTTTAGATTTAATGAATCTTGTTATAGAGGATAATCCAACGGGATGGTATATGCCCGTTCCTATACCGAGTATTGCGAACGAGAAAACCAACATAATTTGGTTATGGGAAATGTAAACCAGGAAACACCCCAACGCCGATAATACTGCAAAACTGGAATAGATTAATTTGCTGCTATATTTGTCTGCAAGGATTCCTGAAGTCACCCCGGCTAAGCCTCTAGAAATAATCATAATGTTTGCTACTATCCCTAAGAAGAAAAAATCATCATAATCAACGGCAATCAAAAATAGCAAAGCAGGATAAATCAGATGCCATGCATCGCAAACTGCATGTGATAAACCTGTGAAAATTAATAGATTCCGCTCTTTTCTATTGAAGATTTGCGGTGTAGTATCGGGTCGACCTTTGTTCATCGGTATAAGGTATGTATTTATTCTTATGAATACAAGAGAATGTAGGTGTTAAATTCGAAAAAGATATACTAACTTTATTAACATTAGAGACGTTAACCTTATTAATACAAGAAATACACAGGACAATCTATTGATACTCGCTGCTTCAACATATTTAAACAACGAACTGACTCCATTTAAGAGACAAATGAAACCTATATTACTAATAACTATAGCCATGTTAACGATATTCTTGGTTTCGTGCTCTGACAAACAAGAAAGTAATGACGCGCCATCTCGAGATACTGTATCCGTATCAGCGCCTATCAGAGATGTGGTTGTAGCCTCCAACCCAGACACAAACGAGCATACTGTTTTCGTCTTATCCGCCCAATTATTTGAGTGTCATACGCCCTCAGTATGGAATGTCGAAAGGAATGGAGAATTAATTAACATTAATGTTTTTAATTTACAGCCGGTTGAGTTACCTGATGATTGCGAAGAAAGCTTGAGTACCACCCAAAATGAAATAGCTATTGGAAGTGACTATGAAATAGGGAATACCTATACGGTCGTAGTGAATGGATTTACGAAAGCATTTATAGCTGGTGGGGAGAATTTGAAGGGACTGGATGTAGCTAAACAAGAGATTCTTGAGGAAGAAAAAGAATTGTTACAGGAGAAGAACTTAATTCCTGAACTGCCAGCACTTAATTTGCCCGTTATATCGAATACCGTTGATGCAGATTGGAATTTTGAGAACCGAACTGTAATGGTTACTGTTTTAGTTACAACAAAGTCAGAAGAACCTGTTGAAGGATTAAGTGTAGAAGTTTCTTTGGTAGGGCCTGTCGGCCCTGACATTCAGTCACTTATTGCTACGGAAATGACTGAACAAAGTGGCATAGCCACTTTCGACGCGGTTTTAGATAAAGATGGGTCGTATATGTTTTCTGTTGAATATATAAATGGCAGAGGTGTGGAGTTTGACAAAAATCTGGGAGAATCGTATTTACAGATCGATATAGGAGATTAATCTCTGCCACGCCTTAGAGATTTCCCTGGTAATGCCAGAGTATTGGCTCCCTTATCTATTACCAATTCTCCGTTAACCATCACATATTCGATGCCTATAGGAAACTGTTTCGGGTTCGATTTAGATGCATGAGTTTTGACTTTGTTTGGATCAAAAATCACTATATCCGCTTTCATATTATTTCGTAATATTCCGCGGTTTGTTAAACCAAGTCGTTGTGCTGGGAATGAAGTCATTTTTCTAATTGCCTCAGGTAAACGCAGATGTTTCTCTGCTCTGACGAATTCTGCTAAAACAATTGGAAAGCAACCATATGTTCTCGGATTTGGATAATCACCAAATAAAATAGCATCGCTGGCTATCATTCCATATGGATGCGATACGAAAGCTGGTAACGTGTGAGCGTTAGTGCCAGTGCCAACCTGAGAAATTCCAAGTTTTTCTTCAATAAGAAGTTCGATCATGACATCAATGGGATCCATCTGTTTCAAGTTAGATATCTCTGAGAGTGACATGCCATCAAATTTTTTGTTAGAAGGTTTATGGAATGCAGTCAACCACAGTTCATCCCATTTATAAGGAGCATCACTTTGGGAACGCATTTCCAGCTTGATTTTATCTTTAGTGTCAGGGTCTTTTAGTCTATTAATTATTGCCTCTGGACCGCCACTTTTACACCATGATGGTAATTGTATTGTCAGTGAAGTTCCTGAATACGGATAGGTGTAACAGTCAAATGTTACATCCATACCCTTGCTCCTATTGTCATCAACTAAACCCAAATAATCTAAATGACTTCCATCTCCAAGAAAACTCTGTCGATAATGAGTTAAATGTATTGGGATACCGCTTCTTTTGCCAATTTCGATTGCTTCTTCCCAAGGAGCTAAAGTTCCTTGAGGTTTCAAACTAGCTCGCGTGTGAGTATGGTAAAAACCGCCTAATTCATTAGCCGTCTTCGATATAGCTATCAGCTCATCTGTACTCGCATAAGAACCTGGAGGGTAGTCCAAGCCGGTTGATATACCCCATGCGCCTTCTTCCATAGCCTCACGAACTACTGACTGCATATTATGAATCTGTTTTTGGGTTGCTGGAATATCATCCCATCCTACTGACCAAATTCTAACTGGAGAATTGCCTAATATGATTGCGACATTAATCGCAACTTTATTGTCATATTTGCTTAGTTGATCAGCTACCGTCAGCCAGTCAGCTGGAACTGGAGGATATCCATTTAAACCAGAGTCGAGCCAAATGTACCTGTTTAGTTCATCTACCGTTTTGAAAGGAGCATGGGATATGCCATCGATTCCAATTAACTCAGTTGTGACCCCCTGCCGGACTTTAGGCTCATGGTTTGGCTCTCCTAGTATTGTTAGTCCAGCATGTGAATGAAGATCTATAAACCCCGGACACACTACCATATTTGTTGCGTCAATGACTTTACTTGCCGAGATTTGATCAACGTTGCCTCGAAGTACCTGGATAGAATCTCCAGACACCCCCACTGATCCGTAAAATCCCTCACTACCGGTTCCGTCTATTATTAATGCATTTTTTATTAGTATGTTAAACATTCTGATACCTAATCGAATAAGTTTTTACATTGTAATCGGTTATTGATGTTAAATTCATCCACTGTTTATATTTATATATATATGACATGATAACGGACGGATTTAAGTTATTGTTCTATTATGGTTGTAACTGTTATTTTTACTACAAGTCCACATATTAACAATAATTTTAAGATTTGATTGAGGGGTAAATTGAAAGCAATATTAACTGGGGGTGCAGGTTTTATTGGTTCCCATATAGCTGATAGCCTTATAAGCCAAGGTGCGAAAGTTCTTGTTATTGATGACTTGTCGTCGGGTGATCTTGCTAATTTGTCGAAAAGTGTGGAGTTTTTAAACCTCAATATCGCAGACCAGAAGTTGTCTAAGGTACTAAAGGATTTTGAAGCCAATGTATTGATTCATTGCGCCGCACAAGCTTCTGTGTCTCAATCGATTAAAGAGCCAAACTTTGATGCACAAGTGAACATACTAAATGGCATGCAAATTATGGATTATGCAGTGAAAGCTGATGTTAAATCATATATATATTTAAATACCGGCGGTGCATTATACGGTGAGCCAAAATATTTGCCTTGTGATGAGCAACATCCTATTAACCCTATTAGCCCTTATGGTTTGAGTAAATGGACTCTGGAGAATTACTTCGATTTATTACTTCCCACCTCAGCCAAATTTACCAGTCTGCGTCTTGCAAATGTGTTTGGTCCTCGCCAAGACCCTCAAGGTGAAGCGGGGGTAGTGGCTATATTTTCTCGAAGAATGCTTGATGACAAAGATGTGAAAATCTTTGGAGATGGAGAGCAAAGCAGAGACTTTGTTTATGTTGAGGATGTAGCATCATCAGTAATTGCTGTATTAGATACAGAAGCACAAGGGCATATAAATATTGGCTCCGGTGAACAGACATCTGTAAATCAGATTTTTAAACAATTAAGCGCAGAAATTGGCTACTCAAAAAAGCCTATTTATGAACCAGAGCGCCAAGGTGATGTTAGGCACATATATTTAAATGCTAGAAAAGCGGAAAAAGATTTGGAGTGGACAGCACGAATTAATTTGGAAGAAGGACTCAAGCACACGGTCAATGCGTTGAGGGGCTAGTAAAAACCCGAACTACAGTTGAGTATTTTTAATAACTCGATATTTTTTGTTTAGCCCTTTATTCCCCTCTTTCATGCAGTTCATTGTTGGGATACTTTTCTCATATTGAATTTTAAATTGAAAATTATGCTTCGAATTCATTTTCGGTTCCAAATAAAAAGCATTGACTAGATGAGAATCATTTTCCTTTGATGATTTAACTGTGGAAATATATTTTTTAAAATCTATCCAACTCCAACCTAAATCAAACAGTAATTCCCTCTCTGCATTTTGCTCTTGAACAGAAGATACCAGTGCGCAACCTCGGTAATTTTTATTTAACTTACTTATTGGTCCTGAATTATGGATTATTGAATCTATAGTCAGCTCGTCCACATATGCTCAATATCGGCCTTGTGGTAGATCTATAACAGTTGGTGCAAATCTGTGACCACCGGTATGACTGGTTCTCCAAACACGAATGGAGTTCGTAAGCTCATTGAGTTGGGTATATTTGCGTCGCAACTGATTGTATAAAGGTACAGCAATCGATCCACAACACCTATCTCGATTACCATGAGTACAAATCAATATATCTCTTATTGAAGGTCCAGCTTGTTTGAATTTTGTATATTTTTCTGCCTGTTGTGGTTTTTCTAGAATAGATCTACATAAATCTGGTAAAAACGCTTCCGGGATCAAATATTCTAATCTATGAGTAACTAGCAAAAATTCTGGATCTTTAGTGAATAACATCACTCTACGCATACCAGGCGTAGAGTATTGTTCGTCTGGCAAGATGCACTGGAGTCTAATTTTATGTCCTGCTTCGTTTAATTCATTTATGTAACTAGTTATAGATTCATCAAAATGTTTTGATTCCTCAATTTTTGCTGACCATGGAGGAGGTAATTCAATTACAATACACTTTGTCCATATAGGAGCCGTGCCTATTGGATCTTCTTCTAGCAGCTGAGATAATTCGGAGCAAGGTTTTAGCATAAAATTCTGTTTATATTTGGATAATCCTGATATTTAGTGTGAAACATTTATTATGTGAAATATATTATGATTTATTTTTATTGGATTACAAACAAGTCTGAGTTTAAACTATGTTTTATTTAAATGACATTTTGATTTGAGGGAATTTATATGAAAGCCGCTGTACTTTATAAGCCAAACACGCCGTTAATTGTTGAGGAACTCAACTTAAGCTCTCCAAAACCGGGAGAGGTTAAAGTTAGAATGGCGGCTGCCGGAGTATGTGCCAGTGATCATCATTGGATGACCGGAGATGCACATGGGCCGATGCCGATTGTACTCGGACATGAAGGTGCAGCCGTGGTTGAGGAAGTTGGAGAGGGGGTAACCAGGGTAAAACCTGGAGATCGTTGTATATTATCGTTTGTATCTAGTTGCGGATATTGTCGTTTATGCAGGACAGGCAGCCCACAACTGTGTGACACGGCCGGTATAACAGGGGCAACTCTTTTCGATGGTACGACTCGATTAAGTAAAGGTGAAACTTCTGTATACCAGATGGCGAAAGTCGGAGTTTTTTCTGAAATGGGTGTTGTCCCTGAACAAGCATGCCATAAAATGCCTGATGCGGTGCCATTTGAAGTGGCCGCTTTGATTGGGTGTTCAGTAACTACAGGTGTTGGTGCGGTTATAAATAATCCTGCATCTCGCCCAGGTTCAACAGTTGCGGTGTTCGGATGTGGAGGAGTAGGGCTAAATGTAATACAGGGCGCAAAGCTTATGGGTGCTTCAAGAATAATAGCAGTTGATATCTATAATCATAAATTAGAATTCACATATAAATTTGGAGCGACAGATGTTATCAATTCCAAAGAGGTCGATGCTGTCCAGGAAATCAAAAACATGACCGGAGGCGGAGTAGATTTAGCTTTTGATAGTTTCGGATCAGCAATTACAACCTCAGCAGCGGTCGAATCCTTAAGAAAGAATGGCACGGCCGTATTAGTTGGGTTAGCACCAGTCGGAGCGGAAGTTCCTATAAATATGGTGGAGTTGGTAAGAAGTCAGAAGACCTTAATTGGTAGTTATTATGGCTCAGCAAGTTCGCACGAAACTTTTGACAAATTAATAGATTGGTATCTTAAGGGAAGATTGAGTATAGACGAATTAATAACAAGACGATATGTAATCGATGAAATCAATGAAGGTTTTGACGCCTTAAGTCGTGGCGAAGATGGCCGCGGCGTTATCATCTTTTAGGCTATTCAGTCGGAGTTATTGATATTTTAAAAAATAAGAATCCGTTTGGGTTCCATCGTGGTTGGTCGGTAGTATTTGTAACTTTTTTGTCTGCTGCATTAGCAATTGGTGCATCAAACTATGCTTTCGGATTATTTGTAGAACCACTTGCTAACGAGTTTGGTTGGACCAGAACTTACATTAGTGCATCCTTGTCTTTCATGGCTTTAGGGAGTTTAACAAGTCCATTTATGGGCAGGTTAATGGATAAATATGGCGCTAAACCTATTATGGTCAGTTCATTATTATTAATGGGTGTCGGTTTTGCATTTCGTCCTCTAATGACTGATCTTTGGCATTGGTACGCTTTGTCAGCTTTACAGTTTGGCGCGTTAAATGGGGCAGCCATTCTGCCTGCAGGTCGTCTGGTGGGACTGTGGTTTCCAAATACTCGAGGCAGGGTAATGGGTATGACGATGATGGGTAACAATTTTGGTGGATTAACCATGCCTATACTTATAGGCTTAGCAATTGGAAATAAGGCTTCATGGGAAGTCGCTTATCTGTATGTTGCTGTTGCTGCTTTAATTATTGCAATCTTCTCGTTTTTTATTATTAGTGAACCACACACAGAGAAAATAAAAATAGAAACTGATGAAGCTAGAAATAAAAAATTCGACGAAGGTAATTGGACTATCAATAACCTTCTCAGAAATCCAACGTTTTATGCAATAACTTTTGCAATTATGCTCGGTAATTTTACATATACCACTATACTTGGACATGTTTTTGCACATCTAGTTGACATAGATATCTCTGAAACATCCGCTGCATTGTGCCTAACAGTTTTAGCAGGTTGCGGAATGTTTGGGAAAGTTATTCTTGGGTATTTAACCGAGAAGCTTCAAACAAGGTTTGTGATGATGGTATGCTTCATTGGGCAGATATGTGGGATTATATTGATCCTACTGATTGGTGGTGGCGCAGGCGTATGGTTTGCCGTTGCTTTATTCGGGTTTTTTATGGGATCTTTTGGAGCTCTTGTTCCTTTGTTGGTGCAAGATTCATTTGGTATAAAAAGTTTCGGTACAATAATGGGAGTTATATCCGCGACTACAGTAATATCATTTGGTTTTGGACCAATTCTTGCTGGGTTATCATATGACTTATCAGGAAGTTATCGAGTCGCTTTTATAGCGGTAGCCATAATGTTTGGAATAGCAGCTTTTGCGCTAAACTGGGCTAGAGAAAATCAAAATATAAAAACACAGAAGGTTTAGTAAATGTCCCACGAGCATCAAAAAAAATTACCTGACATGGATTCAATAGTAGAAAATATGGAAAAAGAGGTTTCAGACCTAACGAAGCTAATTGATTCTGACCCTCAGGATGTAAACGCTTATTCAAGGCGAGGTTTAATTCTGGGTCAATTAGTCAGGCCGAAGGAAGCTATTGATGATTTTACTAAAGCAATAAGTATAAATCCCGAAGACTCGACTCTTTTTTACAATCGCGGAATGGCATATGTTCACGTTAAACAATTGTCGTTAGCAATAGACGATTTTACCCAGTCAGCCAACATAGATCCTGAAAACGTAGATGCAATAAGTAATGCAGCTATGGCACATTATGAATCTCGCCATTATGATGTTGCGATTAGGGAATCAGATCGAGCAATCAAAATCGACTCTAAGCGGTCCTTGCCGTATGCTGTGCGGGCTTTAGCCTGCGCTGCTCTCGGAGAGGATGAAGTATCAAAAGACAACCTTGCCAAAGCAGTTAAATATGGTTTTGATCCGCACACTTTAGGCATGTTAATAAAGCAAGCACGACGTAGCAGACAGGAGAATTGATTTGCCCAACAGACTTAAAAATAAAGTATCTTTTATAACTGGTGGAGCGAATGGGAATAAGGGAGAATTGATGGGCATAGCTGGAGCTTACGCCTGGCTAGCCAGTAATGAGGGTTCAGCTATTGTTATAACAGACATAAATATCGATTCAGGGAAACGTACCGCCGACCATATAAATGAATCAGGTGGCAGGGCAGTTTTTATTGAGTTAGATGTAACAAATGAAACTAGTTGGCAAAAATCTATAGAGTTTGCATCAGATCAGTTCGGAGGTATTGACGTATTGGTTAATAGTGCCGGAATTCATAACTTAAAAAACACCGAAGAAACAAGTAGTGAAGAGTGGGATAGGATGATGGCAATTCATGCTAAAGGCACTTTTTTAGGAACTAAATACGTAGTACCGGAAATGCGCAAAAGAGGGGGAGGTTCAATAGTGAACGTCTCTTCTATGTGTGCCATGTTTGGAAGCCCCACTAATACTGCTTACCATGCTGCAAAAGGGGCTATAAGATCTTTTACTAAATCTGCTGCCATTCAATATGCACAAGAAGGAATTAGAGTGAATTCAATTCATCCTGGATATACTGAAACGCCTTTCACAATCGCACCATTCTCGTTGCCAGGTGCTCTGGAGAGTAGAGTGTCAAAAATACCACTTGGAAGACTTGCCAGTGCTGAAGAGATAGCTAATCCAGTGCTATATTTAGCCTGTGAAGATTCATCTTATGTCACAGGCGCTGAGCTGGTTGTTGATGGCGGTTTTCTCGCGCAATAAAGTTATCGAATTTTTATCTTGGTATGATTGGCAATATTATATGTGATGGAAATTCATTATTATGATAAATCGTCTGAGTAGCTTTAATGAAATCTGTTTCCTCCCCAATCGTGCCACCAGTATTTAAGTTGCGATCAAATCTAGGGAAATTAGAGCTGGATATATCTATCCTGATCTTGTGACCCTTTTTAAATACATTGCTTGTTGACCATAGATCTATTGTGTATTCATACACTTCATTTGGCTCTAACAGTACAGCTTGCTCAGTTCCATTTCGGTATCTTGCTCGTATTATAGAGTCAGTTAGGTTTATTGCCTTTTCCTCGTCGGGATAGACGTCGACAAGTTTTGCAGTAAAGTCTGTATCTTTACCCGAGGTAGATGCATACAATTTAACTGTTATGGGACCTGTTACCTCTATATCTTTTTCCAAAGCCGGTGTGGAAAATACAAGTACATCATTTCTTAACTCAATGTCTGACTGATCGAACGCCCCAGCTCCTCCAAGTGCATCGTAGCAGCATAGGCCACCGCCCTTTGTTGGTACTGGAAATTGTGGATCGTAAATAAATGTATCTGTGTCACTATTACCTGATTGCTTTGTTGCAAGTAGCCCATCGCCATTTCTCGAATTAGCATTTCCATTGCTATTTAAGTAATAGTTAGTATTTACTGCTCTTGATAACGGCCATTCACTTTCTTCACGCCAGACGTTTTCGCCCATTACAAATATATTTATTGGTTTTTCATCGGACAAACCATTTTGAATACCTTTCAGATGATGGTCAAAAAATCTCAATAGTATTCCATGCATATCAATAACGCCTGAATATGAGCGAATACCAAAATATTCTTCTCCTACTGGGCTTCCTGGGAATCCAGGCAACATACCTGGGTGAACCCAAGGTCCAATTAGAAGTTTTTGATTGGACCTTGCATTTGAAGTTTTTCCGTTTTCAGACATTCCAACATAGTTTTTAATTGTTCCACCCATAAATATGTCGAACCATCCACCTATGGAAAGTGCAGGCACATCAATATTATTGTGATGTTCTTCAATAGCAATAGATTTCCAGTAATCATCGTATTCTGGATGCTCTAGCCATCTGTAATAGAAGTCACCAATACCTTTAAGCGCAGGCCAGTCCTTAAGCGAAAGATGAGAGTACTCATTCATTAATTGGTCAGCCATGTCTGTTAATTCGCCTATTTTGTCTGCAGGGGCTCCAAAGTTATTGACTAGATTTTCATAGTTGGCTGAAACCAAGTGGATCAAAGACCATGAAAGATTGAAATCTAGTTCAAATGCTCCACCCTGATATGTCCATCCTTCATGATAATTTGAAGCTGTAATTCCGGGAGTAATTGCTTTTAGAGCAGGAGGCTGACTCATTGCCGCAAGCCACTGAGTGGCGCCTACATATGATCCTCCGTACATACCTACGTTTCCGTCACACCAGTCTTGGTCAGCGATCCATTCTATTGTGTCGTATCCATCATTAATCTCATTTACAAAGGGATGAAATTCTCCTTCTGACTCAAATCGTCCTCGGCAATCTTGTACCATTACCGCATAACCTGAAAGCCCAGCTGCGATGGAGTCGAGAGACAAGCTTCTGGCAAAAGGAGACGTTCTGTTATAAGGGGTTCTCTGTAATAACACAGGGTACTTGCCCGTTCCCTCTGGTATAAATAAATCAGAGTATAACGTAACACCATCCCGCATTTTAATTGGTATTGTTGATTTGAATTCAACGCCTGTTTTATTTGCCATATCTTATTCTCCAAATCGTAAATGAATTATGAATTGTGGCAAATGATAGGTCTAATTTGATGCGTTAGTCAAATCAACGAGACGATAAAGGTTTTACACGGTTGTCTATATAGCTTCACATACAGTTTGAGTAATCAGGCCTGTGACGATATATGGGTTGCAATTCGCATTAGGTCTTCTGTCTTCTAAATAACCCTTTTTATCTCTATCGACCTGCCAAGGTATTCTTATTGATGCTCCACGATCCGAAACACCGTACCTGAACTCTTTGTGTGAACAAGTTTCATGAAGGCCAGTTAGCCTCTCCTCAATTCGGTCTCCATAGTTCACAATGTGTAAATCAGCTTTTTCCCCGAGAGCCTCTGCTCCAGCAACTATTGGGTCATAAGATTCTCTCATCTCTTTTGTTGAGAAATTTGTATGAGCTCCCGCACCGTTCCAATCGCCTTTGACTGGTTTAGGATCTAAGGTTACCGTTACACCATAATCTTCAGCAATTCTGTACAGTAGCCACCTAGCTATCCATAATTGATCAGATACCGCAACCGGATCTAGAGGGCCAACTTGGAATTCCCATTGTGCTGGCATGACTTCAGCGTTTATTCCGGAAATTGTTATACCTGCTCTTATACATGCATCCAGATGCTCTTCAACTATATCTCTTCCAAAAACCTCATCCGCACCTACTCCACAGTAATAGCCTCCTTGCGGCGCCGGAAAGCCATTTTCAGGCCATCCGAGTGGGCGAGCACCTTCAAAAAAGGTATATTCCTGCTCTATTCCAAACCAAGGTTCATGTTTAGAAAATTTAGAGAAGATTTCAACACAATTAGCTCGATGATTACTTTTATGTGGAGTCATATCAATATTGAGCACTTCACATAAAACAAGTATGTCATCCTCGTCCCGAATGGGGTCGGGACACGTATATACTGGGTTTAAAACACAATCAGAATCGCTTCCAACTGCTTGATTTGTGCTAGATCCATCAAACCCCCAAACTGAAGGCGCTTCGCCCTCTGAAATAACTTTCGTTTTAGACCTCAGGAATTGTGTTGGCTCAGAGCCGTCAATCCAGATATATTCCGCTCTATACGATGACATTTTATCTCCTGTATTGTGTTTCTATAATTGCTTTCTACATATTGTAGTTATATTGTTAAACATACCATTTACTACCATTTGGAATCAACAATCATTTCATAAAAATGTAATTTGCTTCCTAACTTTCACCATGCTACTGCGAAGCCATCTGCTCTGGGCTCACTAGCTCCTATTAGAGTTCCGTTTGATAAATCTGTTTCAATAATTTGACCACTGCCAAAAAATGATGGATGGGGTTCAGCTAAAGACACATTGTGACCCTTAGACTTAAGCCCATTGAGAATATGATTTTGGGCGATAGTTTCTATGAACGACTCGTTGGGAATGGAAGTCCTAAATCTAGGAGCGTCTAAAGACGCTTGAGGTGACATCTTGAAATCGATCATATTAACCAGCATTTGAAGATGTCCTTGGGCTTGCTGCATCCCACCCATTACTCCATAAGTAAGCCACAATTGATCACCTACAGTTGCCATAGCGGGTATTATCGTATGGAATGGACGTTTGTTGGCTTCAATTAAATTAGGATGATTCTCCGTTAAAGAAAACCCCTTGCCTCTGTTGTGAAGAGCAATGCTAGTTTCTGGCACTACTATTCCGGTTCCAAAGGCTTCAAACAAGCTGTTTATTAATGAACAAGCATTACCATCTTTGTCTACAACACTAATATATACGGTATCGTTGATTACATTTGGATCAAGCGAGATATCAATATTAGCCACAGTATCTGGACGTATAAATGACCTCTTATAATCGGCATGTTCTTTACTTAATAAAGATTTTACAGGCACTTTAGCTTTACTCGGGTCAGCGATATATGATGCTCCATCCATGAATGCTAATCTCATTGACTCGATTAGATAATGGTAGGTTTCCACAGATTGGAATCCCATTTCTGAGATTTCAAAGCCTGATAATATATTTAGTGCTAAAAGAGCGTTTAAACCTTGGCCATTCGGAGGGCATTCCCAGCAAGTAATACCTCGGTAGTTGGTTTTTATAGGTTTTACCCAGTTTGCTTCGTGTTGGGCAAAGTCATTTTGTGTGAGCCATCCGCCAAGAGACTGGATATGACTTGTAATTTTAGAAGCTAAGCTACCCTTATAGAACTCTTCTGCTCCTCCTTCTCCAATAGTTCTGAGCGTTCGACCCAATTCGGGCATTGTTACGATTTCTCCGGGATTGGGGGAGCGCCCATTTATTAACAGATCGCTTTTCAAACCATCTTTTGATATTCGCTCAGCGTTTGCTTTCCATTGGTTGGCAATAATTTCAGAAACTGGATAACCGTTTTCTGCGTATTCGATCGCTGGGTTTAAACATTCATGCAAATCCATGTTCCCATAGCGATCAACGAGTGCCTGCCACCCACTCACAGTTCCCGGAACTGTCACTGCATATGGACTATCACTTGGAATTTCGGTTAAATTTTTATCACGAAGTTCTTGTAAGTCGGTTGAACTCGCACTCCTTCCGCTGGCATTGAGAGCTTGGATCTCCGCCTGATCACCCATTTTTACTAAAGCGAAAAGATCTCCACCGACACCCGTTGACATAGGCTCCACCACATTTAATGTTGCAGCTGTAGCAACAGCAGCATCGACAGCATTACCGCCTTTTAATAGGGTTCTTAATCCAGCCATAGCGGCTAACGGTTGAGTTGTTGATACGACTCCGTTGCGACTTCTTACGTTTGATCTTCGAGAAGTAAATTCCAATAGTCACCTCATTAGTTAAGTTATAAACTTTTTTGACAGAGCAGCTTGTTCCAGTGTCTTACTTATTGAAACGACAATTGGGCCAAACTCCCTTAGCGTCATTACAGCGCTTTGATTTTTTCTTAAGACCCATGTTCTTTCCCCATCGACAGCGATAGAGCATGGTTTCAGGCTAACGGGCAATTTTTCATCAAATTTCATCTCTGACCAGCTATTCACATTAACTCTGGAAATTACCCCTGGAGTGATCGGAGCGGAAACCGTGTGTTTGCCATCTCCTAGTTTTACATAAATACCGGCTTTCGTGCGAATTGGTATTCTAGACGCTATTGATGCTAATCCGATACATGAAGGGTAAAAACCAGACACAAAAATCTCATCAATCGATTCTGCATCCCAAACTGCCCTGGCACCTATATAAGCTTGTTTCGAAATTGCAGCATCGATTAAGGCTACTCCAACAATTTTGCCATCGATTTCGACTTCAATTAGAGGCTTCTGCTGCGTTGTAGTTTTTATATCTACCGATTTAGTTGCAATTAAACCTGCTGCTAAACCCGCCGTGGTTCCTTCAATCAATATAGGAAAAACGTTATTAGTACCTGTGGAAACGGGAACCATAGGGACGCTTGCTGCATGTTCAGCAATGCAGCGGTTTGTCCCATCACCACCAAGACTAACGATACAACCAACCTCTGATTCAACCATTATCTTAGTTGCTAAAGCTGTGTCTTCTTCGATACCGAATGCAGGAATATCCAAGATCTCAACGGGGATTGATTGATTTGATTTATTTATAGCAGCTTTAATTAAACCGATGGTATCTGGCATTGCCAATACTCTATCAACCCCTGAGTCGGTTAACCCGGTTAGTATTCTTGCAACGATATTTAATTTCTCTTCGTCTGTTGTGAATCGGCCGTAAGAAACAATGCGTCTTATGTCTTTGCCAGCTTTTGGGTTTACTATCAAGCCAACGGTATTCATATGATTAATTTTTTAACAGCGTTTCGGTTTCTGCTAATTGGCTCAACAAGGAACTTTTTAGGTGAGAGCCAGTTATTATTGCGGCAACTTTTTTCCCAGATATTAGACTTTGATTTTTGATACAAGCCGCTATTGTTATAGACGCGGATGGTTCGGTCATTACCTGATCATATTCCATTAATGTTTTGACTGATGGAAGTAGCATAGATTCTGGGATGATCCAGATATCATCTATTAAATGACGTATTTCCTCGGAAATTTTCATTATAGGTATTCGTACCTCGAGGCCGTCTGCTTCGGTTTTTGTAGGCTCGTTAATATCGAATTGTTGTCCATTTATAGCTTTCTCCATAACGGGGGCTCCACTTGTTACAAGGCCTATAACCTGAGTTTCAGGTTTTACTTCTTTGAACAAAGAAGAAATACCTTTAATTAGTGATCCATTGCCTATGGGAACTAATATGATGTCCCAATCAATATTGGTATTCACTAATTCATCTGCGATCGTCGCTGCACCATAAGACATCTCAGCGACGACGCCATCTTCCCAGAATTGGGCATTATCTTTGATTGCAGCTTTTTTACCGTACTCTTTAGCTGTATCAAAATCTTCTCCATAATGAACTACTTGTGCTCCAGTTTGTAATATACATCGAACTTTCGATGGGTTTGCGTTCTTGGACACGAAAACAGTCACAGCAACTCCAAACCGTCTGCCAGCTTCTGCAATCGCCAGGCCATAATTTCCGGCTGACGCAACATACACAGGAGAGTTCTTAAGCCTGTCTTTGTTGGAGGACATCGCGGTCAAGCCGCCACGTAATTTGAATGAACCAATTGGAGAACAGTCCTCACGCTTTAACCAGATTTCTGAATCGAGTTTATAACCTATACGCGAAGATAATAATGGTGTCGGGAGCCACTTTTCATTTTTTAAAATGGAATATGTTTGTTTTAGTTGATCAGAAGGTTTCATTTTAATTTTTTTGATTTGTATTGTATTACTCGTTAAACCTTATGCCTAATGGATCTTGTTCGAAATCAATATTGGCAAGAGCACTTATTGCCGCATCTTTGACGTTCTCATCATCATCTTCTATCCAAGTTAAAATTTCGCGTTTTGCTAACTCCCCACCGATGTAACCTAAAGACGTTATTGCAGCTAGTTTTATTTGTGTGTCAGTATCCTTGGTGAATGGGATTATTTGAGGCACAGTAGATTCATCCCCTAGGAGACCAGCAGCATTTAATGCTTCGAATCGTATTGCCGGATTGGCGTCATTAAAGTCCTTCAGAATCATATCTAGCCATTTTGGTTGTGCATTTCGCCCCATTGCAAAAATAGCACTTTGCCTCAATTGAGAATTTTTATTTCTATGAAACTTAGTTAAAGTATCCTCAACTTGCTGGCCAGAAAAATAACCTATAGCCTCGACTGTACGACTGATAACCGTGTTTTCCTCTTGACCTTTCTCGATAGTTTGCATTAGAGCGTCAAATATTTTTGAGGAATCTCTCTCAATCAATTTTCCATTTTGGTGCATTTGTGCAAAGGAATTTAAAGCGATAGCAGCAGCGGATTTTACCGCTGAATCAGTGTCATTTCTCAATATTTCAATTAATGGTTGTATAAAAGTTCTGTCTTGTAATTCCCATAAGCCATCTAGAGCAGATTTTCTCACAATCGGTTCCGGATCTGATAAACAGAGTTTACAAATAGATGTAAAGTCAAGCTGAACGTCATATTCAGCAAGTTCAGTTAAACGCTTTAAAATTTTAACTTTTATTTCACTCTCAAGTTTGCTCCAAATATCTGAAAAGTTTTCAACATCTTCACCTGACATGTCAGACATTTCCAGGAGAGTAGAGGTTTTTATGTCTTCAGGTTGTTGGTCGAGTTCATTTAAATAATCTTTCACTGTATCCAAATCCCTGTTAAAAAGAAGTAAGCATCTTAATTTTAAATGAATTTAATAAATGAATTGTAACTTAAATTGGATTAATTTAAATCGAATTGGATTTGTGAGGTAGAATTTGATTTAAAATGAATACTGCAAGTAAGTCTAATGTAGTCAGGTTATCCCATGTTTTGAAAAAGGAATATGGAGTTATTTCTTGGTATCCGAGGCGCGATGCTATCAACGAGCTTGTTTATACAATTTTGTCTCAACACACCTCTGACATTAATTCAGAAAGAGCCTTTGAAAATTTAATTTCTCATTTTGAATCTATAAAGGCTATATCGAATGCCGATGTCTCTGAAATCGAAAGATGTATAAAAACGGCTGGATTACACAAAATTAAAGCTGTAAGAATCAAAGATGTCTTAAATATAATTGAAAGTCGGATAGGTGGGTTTGACCTTAGCTTTCTGGCTGAAATGCCTTTAGAACCTGCCAAGAATTGGCTCAAATCATTACCAGGTATTGGGCCAAAAACGGCAGCTATTGTCCTGTGCTTTTCTTTTGGAATGCCAGCAATGCCTGTCGACACTCATATTTATCGTGTTTCACGTCGATTAGGCCTTATAGATTCGAAAGCGTCTGCAGACAAAGCTCATGATTTGATGGAAAAAATTGTAGCTCCAAATGAAATATTCCCTTTTCATATGTACTTGATCAAGCATGGACGTGCAGTTTGTAAAGCACTAAGACCAAGGTGCAACGAATGTGTTGTGGCTTCGATGTGCCCTTCAAGATTAAAACTCAGCTAACAAGACACTAAATTAGTTCTATCAGATAAAGTTTTTATGTAGGATAAAATCCTAAAGAGTATTTTTGCATAGATTGAATGATAGATTACAAATAGCTACTATGGAGATTTAATATCCTGAATATGAAAGTAGGCATACTCAATATAACTGGTTATGGCGGTATCGAACTCGCTCGAATATTGAACCGACATCCTGAATTTAAAATTACCTGCGTTACTGGGCGAAGCGCTGCTGGTGAACACTTATCCACTATTTTTCCGCATTTATCGGCGTTAGATTTAACTATAAAAGAGCAATTGGACGAAGAAGTTGATATTGTGTTTTCCGCTTTACCACATGCTGCGAGCGCGCATCAGCTGAAGCCTTATATTGAGAAGGGCATAAAGGTTGTAGATTTTAGCGCAGATTTCCGTTTGAATGACCAAAAAGAATATGAATCATGGTACGGAACTAATCATCCTCTTCCTGGACATTTGAGCAAAGCATCTTATGGATTGCCTGAATTGAACAGAGACTCGATAAAAGGTAGTTCGCTTATAGCTAATCCAGGTTGCTACCCAACTGCTAGTATCTTGGCATTGGCTCCGGCCATGGAGAATTCTATTATCACTGAAGATGTGATTATAGATGCTAAATCGGGAGTTTCGGGAGCAGGCCGTGGGCTTTCTTTAAACACGCATTTTTCTGAAGTTAATGAAAGTGTGAAGGCATATTCAGTTTCAGGCCATCGTCATATGCCAGAAGTGGTTCAGGAAATTGGCAAATTAAATGATGATGTAAAAATGAAGCTAACTTTTTTAACTCATTTAATTCCTATGACTAGAGGAATCCTTGTTAGCGTCTATGCAGGGATAAAAGATTCTCAACTAGAAGGTAAATCAAATTCGATAAACCTACTACGAAACTTATACAAGGATTATTATAAACAGGAGAAGTTTGTCACCGTAACCGATCAACCGCCGACTACTAAACAAACTTTAGGAACTAATCAGTGCTTAATATATCCGACCATCGATATCCGAAATAATCGATTGATAGTTATAGCGTGTATTGATAACCTAGTCAAAGGTGCTGCTGGCCAAGCGGTTCAAAACGCAAATATCCTTTTTGGATTACCTGAAGAAACAGGTCTTAAAGATCTGGCTTTATACCCTTAAGAATAAGTTTTTAGTTTTTACTATTGATGTCATAATATAAACTTGAACATATGATAAGCTCCCATCGTCTAGTGGCCAAGGACACCGCCCTTTCAAGGCGGAGATCACGGGTTCGAATCCCGTTGGGAGTACCAAATCAATGTTTGATCCAATGAAACACACTATTTCAAAATTTATTTTTGACTTATGAAAAAGTTTGAAATTTTTGACCATATTACACCTAGATCGCTTATGGCGGTGCTAGTAGTAGACCAGGTAGAAGAAGCTGTTAATGCGGCTAATGCCTTGATAAAAGGCGGGGTTTCAGTGATTGAATTAGCGTTGAGAACCCCTATAGCACTTGAGGCTATGAAGGCTGTTATAGATAGCTGTCCCGAAATGATAGTTGGGGCAGGTACCGTTTTACAGCCAAAACAAATTGAAAGCGTTAAAAAAGCAGGAGCTCACTTTGCTTTGTCTCCTGGAATAAACACTGATGTAATACTAGAAAGCCATGACTGTGATTTACCTTTTATACCTGGAATTGCCAGTCCCTCGGAATTGCAAGAAGCTATAGATATAGGTTCTACTTGTGTGAAACTGTTTCCAGTGGAGCCATTAGGAGGGGTGCCTTACCTTAAAAGCATCTCTGAGCCTTATAAACATCTAAATATAAAATATGTTCCACTCGGTGGTATAAGCATGAAGAATTTCAATGAGTATTTATCATATTCTGAGGTTATAGCTGTTGGAGGATCTTGGTTAACACCCAAGACACTAATAAAACAACAATCTTGGGATAAGATCACTTCTATAGCAAAAGAATCTATAGGACTCATCGAGAAGTAGAGTAATTATTAAAATCATGAAAAAAATAGTAACTTTTGGAGAGGTAATGATTAGATTTAGCCCACCTGGGTTAAATAGAGTAGTTCAATCGTTACCGGGTTCTATTGAAGCTAGTTACGGTGGTGCTGAAGCAAATGCTGCAGTTCAGATTGCAATGTTAGGAGGAAACGTTGATTTTGTATCATCTTTACCTGTGGGATCTGTCGGTGATAGCTGTGTAAATTATCTTAAAGGGTTAGGGGTAAACATAAATTCAGTTGTTAGATCTGAATTGGGCTGTATGGGTGCTTACTACTTAGAGACAGGTGCCAATCAAAGACCATCAGTTGTTGAGTATCACCGTACCGGATCAACATTTTCACTATTACAAAAAAGACACTATAATTGGGAAATTTTTTTGACTGGTGCAGAATGGATTTTAATAAGTGGAGTTACTCCAGCAATTTCTAAAATCGCAAGTGAAGCAGTGATGGATGCTATCGAAACCGCTAATAAAGTCGGTGTAAAAGTTTGCTTCGATTTGAATTACAGAATGAAACTTTGGAGATGGAATCCAAAATTTACCCCAATACAATTGGCATCAAAAATATTGGCTCAGTGTATTCATAAGTCTGATTTAGTCATCGGAAATGAACAGGTCTTTTCTAATGTTCTCGATATATCTACAAAAACGCCAAACGGAGATTTGACTAAGAGGAGTACAGACCTAGCTAGGCAAATAATAAAATCATTCCCTAATTTGTCGTATGTAGCTTTAAATATGCGGGAAATACTTTCTGCGACTCATAATAGGTTTGGTCTGACTTTTTACCATAAAGAGCGAGATGTTTCATTTTTGGCGCCATCTGATGAAACGGGATACATCCCTTATGAGATTGGTAACATAGTAGATCGAGTTGGAGCGGGTGACGCACTTGCTGGAGCACTCCTTTATGGAATGTGTAATTTAGATACATTTGATTACCAGCAAGTCGCTGAATTTGCAGCCGCAGCTGGTTGTTTGTCGCACTCAATTGTTGGTGATTTCAGCTTTATTAACAGAGAAGAAATAGAAAATTTATTAACTGGAAACAGTTTAGGGGGAGTAGTTAGATAGATTTATTTGATAAAATCCCAGACAGGAGACGAATATGGGTAAGATTTTATTTGGATTTTTTACATTAATTATTTTATTTGCAATTGCTTGTGGAGGTAGTGGAGGAGCATCAGCTTCATTCTCAGATGCTGAACGCCCTGAGTCAATCGAAGATGATGTTCGTCTCGAGCCAACACCAACTGTAGAAACTCAGTTAGGAGAATACGGTGGTGGTGGTGGAGAAGTCACAAGCCTTGAAGATAGAGGTTTTGGCGCCCCACAGGAAATAGCATTGGGCGAAGAATTTATGTTTGAAGAGGTGTTAACCGTAACCGTAGATTTCAGAGAGCTGGTTAGTGACAATCGTTGTGCGGAAGGAAACACCTGTGAAGAACCAGGTCAAGCTGTGGTGAAGCTCGGTGTTAGATCTGGCGGGATGTCTATGGGAGCTAGTGACTTCGCCATTGAGACAGGAGCAGAAGGTGAAATTAAAAAGCTAGGAAGATTCTCGGTTCAGTTAGTGGATGTAAGTCCATTGCCAAATGCTGATGGAACTCTTAGTGATGGATATGTTGCGACTGTACTGGTATTTAGGCAATAAGCCTGTCGAACATAGAATAAAAATTTAAATTGAGCGAATTTGCCGAGCATTTTCGCTCAATTTCTTGAACTTATATAAATGGCGCATAATGTTAAATAACAAAGTTGCCATTTTTATTACCTGCGTTTTGATACTTGGCGCATTTTCTTGTGCAGAAAATCGTTTGAACGAATCCACTTCGGATGAACATAAACTGACAGAGTTGAATTTAGAAGCTGTAGCAACTGCAGCCAATGAAAATTCCACTGATACTATACCTAAAACAATCATTGTTGATGGTTTTGAAATTCCTGTACTATCAAGCTTGCCTAATTTGAAACCAGGATGGTTATGGGAAACAGATGGTCCTATTATAATTTCGAGAAAACCTGACACATTTCTGGATGAGACTCCATTAGTCGGATCTAAAGTGTTTATGGATATAGTCATATTTAATGGAACCTTGATACCCGTAGAATCAGATTTCAATGTGGATATATTTTTTGATGAACAAAAGATATATTCGATTACTTTTGAAGGGCCTACTCCGCCGGCTGGGTTCAGAGTAAGTGCCGATATTTTGTCTGAACTAATCGATTCTTTTAACGTAACATCCGGCGAACATGTATTGAAGTTACACATAGATCCTGAAAACTCAATTGAAGAGTCTGATGAGTCTGACAACTTATTTGAAAAACCCTTTATTTGGTTAGAAGATGAGGTTCGATTTCAAGCTAAAACAAAGTATACAAATGATGAATTAAAAAAAATCTTATCAAGTGTGCCAGAATTAATGAGGTCTAATCTGAGTGTGTTAAGTGAAGGTCAAGCATTAGATGTCGAACAAGTAATTAATATTGCTGATGCAGGAATATTTATGCTTACCGGTGCAAGTATATTAGATCAACGAATTAGGATTCAGATTCTCAGTCGACAGGATTATGTAAATAGGCTGGAAACCACTTTTAATGACCTTTTTGCACTTAATGATGGAACTGATTTTTTGGCCTTGGCGCGGGAAAGAGATTTTCAGAAAAAATATTCACTTGGCAAAAAAGATAGGCTGAACGGAATGGTGGATGTCATGGTGGACGGATCAAATGATTTTGATGTGGTTATTAGTACATTGGTACA
>PAAV01000031.1 GCA_002699485.1 Chloroflexota bacterium
AAAGAAATTAGAAGAATTTACAGGAGAAAACTTTATAGAAGAAAATTGATAATATTATGAAAAAAATTAAAAAAAATGAAACAGTTTTAGAAAAAGAATATACATCATTGTATGAAGATAATAAAAAAAGGAGTGATATTGTTATGATTGAAAAAATCGAAGCTGAACTTGAAAAATTAAACAATGATAGAACTATAACTATTCAAAAAATAAATCAATTTGAACAGGAAATGTTAAATCTAAGAACTCATCTTAGTATGATTAATGGTGCTATTCAAACTTGTACTTATTTTTTGTCAGATGAGAAAAAAAGTGAAGAAGAAGTGGTAGCTTGAAAGAGAGATAGTGAATTTTGATGATTTGAATAAAGATAATTTTATCTTATATGCAATGAAATATTATGAAAATCCTCAATGTTTGAGTGAACAAGATTTTCATGATGATTTAAAAATTATAAAGTATTTAAAAAGATTATTAAATAGATATCACTTAGGTGGTGAATTAAAAGAAAGATTGATTTTAAATCACTTAATAACATTAGGAAATGTTTATCCTATTGAAGTTTTAACTAGAATATTATTTTTAAAAATATCTCAAAAATATTGGAGTTATTTAAAAACTTTTTTAATATTTTTAGATTACATGCCAGAGCAAATATCTAGCATAAATGGTGAGAAAATTATTAGTAGTAATATACAAGTAAATTTAGAAATAGCAAATAAATTAAGAGAGATAATACCAGATGGGACTAGCATCAGCCGCAGGTAACATATATTTTGTTTATTCATTTATTAAAAGACTTGCAACTCCTTTTAAAAGTACAAAAGCCTTTGAGTTGGGTATAATAGATGAAAACGGAAAAGTACTTAAAAAAAGAAGTAAATTAAAAACTAAAGAAGAAAAAGAAGCATATACATTGTCAGATACGTTAGTTTTTAATTTAAAAAAAGTTTTAGCAAAAGTTCCTGGTGGATCAACAAAATTTGCTTCTTTTGCGGCGGCTTTATTTTTAATGAAAGAAGAAAATAAAAATGCAAGATTATACTATGATCAAACATTTTTAGAGAAAGAATATATATCATTTTTACAAGAATGTAAATATAATAAAAAAGAAATGAGTCAATTAATAGAAGAAGTTGAACGTAAAGAAGAAGAATTAAATGAAGATGGACTAGCCGCTGGTGGTGGTGCTATTGCAGGAATTGGTGTAGAAAATCCTTCTATTCCAGGACAAGCAGAACCAGGAGTCAGAAAAAAGAAAATAAAAAAAGGAAGTAAATTTGCTGGCTCAGAAGTTTTTATGGTTAAACCCGAAACTTTTATGAGAGCAAGATACGGTAAACGCCGTTATGCTAAATATGAACAGTATGTGGGTAACGATGAAGTTGGAGAAGCTATTAGACAATATGGAAGGGCTAATCCAGGTAAACCCATTGTTTTACAAGATGAGTTAACGGGTTCTATGATTTATCTTAAATACGGACGGAAAAATGCTGGATTTCACAACGTTTAGAGAACAAACATCTTATCACGAAGAAATTGATATTCTTGCAGAACAATATGATATTAATCATAGAATTGCAAAGAAAGTAAAAGAAGAATTGGTTAAAAGAAATATAAATAATAGTGATAATGAAACTATTTCTTCTATTATTAGAATGTTTAAATTGAGAGAAGAACCTAAAAGTAAGAAACAATTACGAGCAGAAGAAAAGCAAGGAAATTTAGATTATCTTTTAAAACAATTTAAAGAAGACAAGACAAATAAACAAAACATTAATGATAAATTTAAATCAATTTTTGTGGGAGTAAAATGATAGCAAGAGACACACTTACAATACAAAACCATACAGAAGGCGATGGAGCTACTGCTAGATTAACTAATATTGCGTTTCAAGGATGGTCCGATGGTGAAGATTCTGCTAATGATTATTTTAAGGGGTATGGTTCAACTACATTTACTGGAAGTGGTTTAGATGACATGACATATGGTGGAAATTATAATTCAACTGATGTCAGAACTTATCGAGTGAAAATTGATGCGGCGGCCGCTACTGACACATATACTTGGTCAGAAGACGGAGGATCAACATGGGAAGCGACTGGTGTTGCAATGACAGGATCTGCACAAGAATTAAATAAAGGAATAACTGTTACATTTGCCGCAACAACTGGTCATACATTAAATGAATATTGGGAGATTACTACAATTATAACAACAACTGCTATGCATAAATTGGGTGAAATAGTTGTTGATCATGAAGGAACTTCTGCTGATGATAAAGGAGAGATGGTTGTAAAAACAAATAATGGATCAGGAGTAAATACAATACAAACTTATCATTCTAATGGTGATGCAACTTTTTCCGCAAAATGTTATAATTCTGATGGGGCACATGGTTTGGTAACAATCAGAGACACTAGCGGAACTATTGTTAATACATGAAGATAATGAAACTACTAAATATTTCTACCACTGAATTTATTGTGATGATCATATTCAAATTTTAAAAGGCAACATGATAAACAATAAATTCGAGAAATATTTCGTAGGTCCAATAAGTGCCGCTACTATAGCTATAGTTGGTTGGAGTCTTGTTAATATTATAGAACTAAAAGAAGATGCGGCCGTATTGAAAACCGATATAAAACATTTAGTAAAGGCGGTTGATAGAAATACAGAAGCATTAACCACATTATCTGATCAAATAGCTTATTCTTCCCCCACTCAACATCATCCTTTTGATATTGCAGATACTTTAGCTTTAAATAAAAATGTAAGTCCAGCTAAACTTGAAGAAAGAGATTGGGGATCAAATGAGTCAACTGAATGAAAATGAACAAAAAGTTTATAAATTAGTTGTATCTATAAAAAATAAAAATAAAGTTAGAGATTTATCCCCCGTTTATAATTATGCTTATCAGTTAAATGTATCTGATGAATCAATTCAAAAAATATTATCATTAGCCTCTTGGTGATTGACTTTTCTAATTAAATCTGATATAATTTTAATAAAACTTTAATTCCTTCGGGTATTATGTCCATTTATATTGATGTAAAATATTTGAATCTGTTATCTAATCGTCTCCCAATATTTAAGCAAAAAAGAGAATTTCTTTGGAATTTTCGATGTCCTATCTGTGGTGATTCTCAAAAAAAATCAACAAAAGCTAGAGGATATATTCATAGAAAAGATAATGATCTTTTTTATAAATGTCATAATTGCGGAGTAGGAAAATCTTTTTCAAATTTTTTGAAAGAGTTAGATGTAAGACTGCATTCAGAATATATTATGGAGAGATATAAGACAGGCGAGAATAAATTTAGTAATTATCAAGAGCCCGAATTTAAATTTGAAACACCAAAATTTCAAAAAATTGATTTAAATATTCCTTGTGTGAAAGATTTAGAGGATGAACATTTTTGTAAACAATATGTGAAATCTAGAAATATTGAAGTCACTAAATACAAGTATCTTTATTTCGCACAAGATTTTAAAAAGTGGGTCGAAAGTTTAAATCTTGATACAAATTATGATTTAATAGAAAATGATCCCAGATTAGTTATACCTTTTTTTGATAAAGATTATAATATGATTGCCGCTCAAGGAAGATCATTGAGGGGTAAATCCAAATTAAGATATGTTACAATAAAAGTTAAAGAAAATTCTCCCAAAATTTTTGGGATGAATACATGGGACGAAAATAAAACGACATACATAGTCGAAGGTCCAATAGATTCTTTATTTGTAGAAAATTCTCTTGCTATGGCCGGTGCTGATTTATCTGCATATAGGAAAATGTTTGAGAATATTGATGTAGTATTTGTTTATGATAATGAGAAAAGAAATAAAGAAATTGTTAAAAAAATGGATAGAATAATTGCAAATAACCAGAAAATAGTTATTTGGCCAAGACATGTGATACAAAAAGACATTAATGATATGATTTTAAATAATGTAGATGTTATGAATATTATTGAGCATAATACCTATCAAGGATTAACTGCAAAAACAAAATTATTAGAATTTAAATTATGATAAGTGAAAAACAAGTGCATAAGCATGGTTTTGTGAAATTATTAGAAGTGATGGGTAGTGATGAAGAAGTTGAAAATGCCGCAAGAATTAGTTATGGAACTGGAACACGAAAAGTTTCACAAACAAGAAATCTAATTCGATATTTAATGCGCCATCAACACACATCACCATTTGAGATGTGTGAAGTGAAGTTTCATTTGAAGCTACCAATATTTGTGATGAGACAAATTGTTAGACATAGAACTGCTAATATAAATGAATACTCAGGTCGTTATTCTATCATGAGTGACGAATTTTATTTGCCTGCGGAAAAAGATGTACACGAACAATCAAAACAAAATAATCAAGGTCGAGGAACAGAATTAGATGAAGACAACAAACAGCTTGTCCTTGGACGGATGTATGATGTTAATGAACATGCAAAAGGTTGTTACAGACAAATTTCACAGCCTAATGATTTAGATGGATTTTATGAAGGATTTAAAGGAATTGCTAGGGAATTAGCAAGAGTAATTTTACCAGTTTCGAATTATACAGAATGTATCTGGAAAATAGATTTAAATAATTTCTTTAAATTTTGTAATTTGAGAATGGATTCTCATACACAACAAGAAACAAGAGATTATGCAGAAGCAATGTATGAATTAGTAGAACCAAAGTTTTCTATATGTTGTGAAGCATTTGAAGATTATATGTTTAATTCTGTAACTTTTTCACAAAAAGAAATGAAAATTATAAAAGACAATTTGAACGGTAGTTGGGTTATGTCTAAGTATGGATTGTCTGAACGAGAATCAAAAGAATTTTTAGAAAAACTGAAAGGAGTTGAATAATGCCTCTACCAACCGAATATCAATCGTTTATACATTTATCAAGATACGCAAGATGGAATTATGATCTTAAAAGACGGGAATCCTGGGAAGAAACGGTTGATAGATATTTGAATTTTTTTAAAGAACATTTAGGAGATAAACACAATTTTAATCTTGATAATGGATTAGAGGCAGATTTACGAGAAGCAATTACAAATCTTGATGTAATGCCATCAATGAGATGTTTAATGACCGCTGGAGAAGCACTTAAAAAAGAAAATATAGCAGGCTATAATTGTTCTTATGTTAAAGTAGACAGTCCACGTTCATTTGATGAAATTCTTTATGTTTTGATGAATGGAACAGGTGTGGGATTTTCAGTTGAAGAAGAATATGTTAATCAGCTTCCAGAATTACCAGAAGAATTTTATGAAACAGATACGACAATTATAGTTGCAGATTCTAAACTTGGTTGGGCTAAAGCATATAAAGAATTATTATCATTATTGTGGCAAGGACAAATTCCAAAATGGGATTTATCTAATGTAAGACCCGCAGGATCTCCTCTTAAAACATTTGGGGGAAGAGCATCAGGTCCTGAACCATTAGAGGATCTTTTTGTATTTACTATAAGTACATTTCAGAATGCTTCTGGACGAAAATTAAAATCAGTTGAGTCTCATGATATCGTATGCAAAATTGCAGAAATAGTTGTTGTTGGAGGGGTTCGTAGATCCGCTCTTATTAGTTTATCTAATCTTAATGATGAATCAATGAGACATGCAAAATCGGGAAAATGGTGGGAAACAAATCCACAAAGAGCCCTTGCAAATAATTCTGTAAATTATAAAGAAAAGCCAGATGTTGGAACTTTTATGAGAGAATGGTTATCTCTTTATGATTCAAAATCGGGAGAACGAGGAATTTATAACAGCCAAGCGGCTAAACATCAAGTAGAAAGGTTGAATAGTGAAGAAAAAACCAGAAGAGAACCAAAAGAAGATTTTGGTACCAATCCGTGTAGCGAGATTATTCTTAGAAGCAGAGAATTCTGCAATCTTTCAGAAGTCGTGGTCAGAGGAGGGGACGATTCCAAATCTTTGGAAGAAAAAGTTCGAACTGCAACTATCCTTGGAACATTTCAATCAACCCTCACCAGTTTCAAATATCTCTCAAGAGAGTGGAAGAAGAATTGCGAGGAGGAGCGGCTTTTGGGCGTCTCCCTCACAGGAATAATGGATAATTCTTTAACAAATGGAAAAAAAGGTAAACTAGAAGATTTATTGGAAACTTTAAAAAATGTCGCAATCAAAACAAACAAAGAATTTTCAGAAAAACTCGGAATCGAACAATCAGCGGCTATCACTTGTGTCAAGCCTTCTGGTACGGTTAGCCAGCTTGTTGACTCTGCTAGTGGTATACATGCTCGTCATAATCCATACTATATTAGAACGGTTCGTGCGGATAATAAAGACCCCCTTTGTAAATTCATGAAAGATGCAGAATTTCCAAATGAACCAGATGTACTAAGACCTAAACATACAACTGTATTTTCGTTTCCTATGAAAGGTCCAAAAAATGCAATATGTAGAACAGATATAACTGCAATAGATCAATTAAAAATTTGGTCTACATATCAAAAACATTGGTGTGAACATAAACCCTCTATTACTATTTCTGTTAAAGAACAAGAATGGCCAGAAATGGGGAATTGGGTTTGGAATAATTTTGATGATATTAGTGGAATATCTTTTCTTCCTTTTTCGGAGCATACATACAGACAAGCACCGTATCAAGATTGTACGGAAGAAGAATATACAACAGCATTAAAAGCAATGCCTAAAAATGTTGATTGGTCATTATTGTCTTCATATGAAGAAAAAGATTTTACTGTAGGATCACAGGAATTGGCTTGTGCCGCAGATGAAGGCTGTGAAGTAGTGGATTTATAATGTTAAAATACGAAATAGATTTTAATAAAGGAAATTATGTTGTTGGACATTTTACTTTCAGAGAATGTGCAATGTGCGACAAAGCAAAGTCTTTATTAGATAAACATAAAAAACAATACATGTTCATTCAAGCAGATAAGAAACTGTTTGGTAAAATATTGTCAGTTACAGGAAGTAAAAAGGTTCCTCAGATTTTTTTGGAAGGTAAGGTTTATCTGACTGTAGGAGAATTAGAGGAAGTGTTAGACAAAAATGGAGATAGTTGAAAAAATTGAATGTACATTTTGTTCAAAAATGTACGAAGTTATTATTCATGAAGAAGACGAAGAAAAAGTACAATTTTGTTCTTATTGTGGAGAGATGATAGAACTACAAGAAGAGGACGATGATAACTGGGATACATGATTTGCATGTGGGAATTGATTATTCACTAACCAGTCCAGCAGTAACAGAATGTGATGGTGAATGGAAATATGAAAACATTAAACATTATTGTTTAGCAAAAAACGATAGACAACTTGATAGATGGGGTTCTTTATCTAATATTCAAATCACAGAATATCCTAAATATAAGACAGAGATGGAAAGATATTTAGGACTATCTTCTTGGGTAATAGACTGTATTGTAAAATACACTAAAAGACCCAAAATAGTCTATATTGAAGATTATGCCTATGCCGCAAGCGGACAAAGAGTTTTACAAATTGCGGAAAATATGGCAATTTTAAAACATACTTTACTCAATTATAAACTGAGGTATGAAATGATACCTCCCACAGTAATTAAAAAATACGCATCCGATAAGGGAAACGCAAATAAAGAATTAATGTATGATTCTTTTGTGTCTGACACACAGAGAGAACTTACAAAAGAATTTCAGACAAAGTGTGATAAAAATCCCATTTCAGATATAGTTGACTCTTATTGGATTTGCAAATACGGATACGAACATGGCACAAATACCAGATGAATATGCTAGTTTTGACTTCGGTTTTTCCGCAGTAGATGATGAAGAATATAAACAAAAAACTACTGAAGTAGAAAAAAAGATAGAACAAGTTGAAGCGAAATCAAAAGATTTTTCAGCATTGGAAAAGAAGATAGATTCTGCTATTAAAGAAATTGGTTATAAAAAGGATTATTTAGAAGAAAAATATATAGAAGATATGAGTAAAATTGAACAATTAATTTTACCTCTTTTATATAATCTTATGAAAAATCCAGACAAAGATTATATTTATTGGCCGAATCGTGAAGAAATTATTACTAAACAAATAGAAAAAATTAAAGATGTGACCCAAGATTTATCTAAATAGTTTTATCGATGATACTGTAGAGTAGCATTTAAGACATCGGTGCGATTCCGATCAGCTCCACCAAAGGAACATCAATGAGTAGTGCAGATATGGCCATAGTAGTAGTGTTAATTGTAATTGGTATAATTATGGCGGGAACTTATTTTTATTTTGGTGGGTGATTCTTTGGAGGGGCTGTAATAGAATTCGATTGGATGTGATTATACAGAGGAGATCATCTTGACAGATGTAAAATGTCATTTAAATTAATCGCAAATAATAACGATTATTATTCAGCACAAGTGGCATTAGCCGCTTAATCGCTGGCGGGCTTATGATTGTGCCTTGGAACAGAAACAATCAGACACACACAACACACACATAAGGAGAAAATATGTCTAATCCATATGAATTAAGATTTAGACTTTTAGAGATGGCTTCTGGTTATCTTTATGATCAACAGCAAAAACAAACACAATTCGCTATTGATGCATGGGAATTTGCAAAAGAAGAAGGTACAGCAAATATGGAGTTGTTTAAAGGCCTCCAACCCAAAAATTATACTATTGAAGACATAAAGAATAAAGCTACTGAACTTTATGAATTTGTTGAAAAAAAATAATTGGCGCACCCCATCTGTAATGGATGGGGTTCTTCAGGAGAAAATGATCAGCTTAACAGAAAAAGCCGCTAGTAAAATATTAAGCATTATGAAAGACCAAAAAGTATCTGGTGAGACAGTATTACGGGTTGGAGTTAAGGGCGGAGGATGTTCAGGATTTACTTATACAGTAGACTTTGATACTAGAAAAGGAAAGTTTGATTTAGAGTTTGAATCATATGGTTTAGGAATTTTATGTGACAAAAAGAGTCATCTATATATTAAAGGCACGGAAATTGATTGGTCAGATGATTTAAATGATAGAGGATTAAAATTTAACAATCCTTCAGCTAAAGGTTCTTGTGGCTGTAGGACTTCTTTTATGTACGAACATACGGAGACTAAAACTGAAACAACACCTAATTGGATGGGAATGAACAATGCAGACTACTTGTGAATTAAAAATAACAGAAAAGGCCGCGGTAGAATTTAAACAAATGTGTATCGGTGAAGATAAACATTGGACGGATTCATATTTAAGAATAGGAGCAAATTCAGGCGGATGTTCTGGTTGGAAGTATAGTTTAGATTATGAAGATAAGGTTAATGATTCAACAGATTTAATTTTTGAACAGCATGGTGTTAAATTAGTAGTAGATGAATACATTCTTAATGATATAATTGGTGATGTAGAAGTAGATTATAAAGTAGGAAATTTGGTGGAACAGGGTTTTATATTTAAACGGCTCAAATTTGAGCATGTCTGTGGATGTGGAGAGAGTTTTACACCAGTAAAAGATATTCCAGCAGACGGGAAACAAAAATTAGGATGGAACTAATATGGCATATTCAGAGAAAGTAGTAGATCATTTTCAAAATCCAAAAAATATAGGAAGTCTTGATAAGAACGATCCAAGTGTTGGATCTGCTCTTGTAGGCGCTCCAGAATGCGGTGATGTAATGAAACTGCAGATTCAAGTTGATCCAGAATCTAAGGAAATTGTTGATGCAAAGTTCAAAACATTTGGTTGTGGTTCTGCAATTGCTAGTTCTTCACTTGCAACTTAATGGGTAAAAGGAAGAACTTTAGATGAGGCTTTTGCTGTTACAAATACTGAAATTGTAGAAGAATTATCATTGCCTCCAGTAAAAATTCATTGTTCTGTTCTTGCAGAAGATGCAATTAAGGGTGCAATAGCAGATTATAAGAGTAAACATGGAATAAATACTTAAAAATCAACAGAATCCCGTATAAACATAAATATAAAGGAGTTAAAAATGTGTAATAATCCAGAATGCAAATGTTCAAATTGCACCTGTGATCCATGTGAATGTTCGTCTGAGAATCCTTGTGGATGTGAATTTGATGATGAACAAGTAGCACCAGTTTAAAAGGAAAAAAATGTTAAATGTAAAAGAGTTATTTGAAAGTTTGTCCGATGCAGAAAAAGAAGAACTTAAAAAACTTCTTCTTCATCATACAGATGATGTTAAAGTGCAAAGTTCTAAAGAAGATACTTTTGCTAATGTAGAAATAGTAGATCCTCTTCAACAAAATGAAGAAGTTACTATTGGTGATCAATTAGATCAAATAGTAAATGAAGCAGAAGCAGAAGCAGAAGTAGAAACTCAAACTCCTGAAGGAGAAACAGACCTTACAGTTTCAGAAAAACAGGAATTTTTAGTTAAGTTTGGATATGATCCTACTAATGTAAAATATATGAATACTGATATTTTAGATCAAGCATACGGTAGTGCTTTAAAAATTAGAGATGCAGAAGCAGGCGGAGAAACTATTACTGCAATGCCTACAGAAGGTTAATATTATATTTTAAACTGAAATATTATGAGGAAATATAATGGCAAAATCTACAAAACAGTCCGATGAACAATTATCGGCTATAGAAAAAAGAAAATCAAAAAATTGGTGGGCCAGGATTAGTTTGTCTTGGGCCATTATGGGAACATTTTTAATATTAATATATTTGTTATTTTTTGGTGGTGAAACTGCAGACAATCATATGCAATTAATAAACATTTTGGTTGGAGCCTATGTTGCGGTTTTAGCAAAAAGTACCGATTATTGGTTCAAAGACAAAGATGATCCAGAACATAAGGAATCACAGGACTTAGCGAATAATGGCAATTAAAAAGTCTTATTTGACTACTAATGGAATAATTGTGGATGAGGCTTATTATAAAGTACATAATTTAATTCCTTGGGACACAGAAAATTCCGAAAATACATACCAAACACAAGTCTGGGTTTGGGCTAATGAATATCAAAGACAAAAAAATCCAGATAACCCTCTCGCATCAAACATCTATTATACGTTTGAAGCAGATACATCTTCATTTGATGCAAAAATTAGTGATGAAGAAAATCGAATTAAACAAGCATATACTAAATTAAAAAATTTAACTGACAGTTTTAAAAATGATGGAACTGATGTATAAGGGAATATTATGCTGACATTATTAGGAAGTGTATTGGGATTTGCTACTTCCACTGTACCCACCATAATGGACTTCTTTAAAGATAAAGAAGAAAAAAAAGCAAAACAAGAAGAATTTAAATTACAGATAGAAGCAAAAAAAGCAGGTGTAGATTTAGATATTAAACTGTTTCAAGCAAAAAAAGATTTTGATGAACAGAAAATGCTTCTTGAACATGATACTGCATTAGGTCAACAAGGGGGTTTTATAAACTCGTTAAGAGCCTTTGTAAGACCTTTTATAACGTATGTGTTTGTATTGACATTTATAGGTATTAAAATAGTACTTGTATGGCAAGCAATACAAATGGATGCAGATTTAAATCAAACTATTAATATTGTATGGGATGATGAAACTGAGGCTCTATTTGCCGCTATTATAAGTTTTTGGTTTGGTTCCCGTGCAATGCCAGCTAGAAAAAAGTGATATCTCCGTTATCTAAATAATTGAATAACTTAAAAAAAAGGAGAAAGTATGAACTTATTTCGGAGAATAATCGGATCTTTTGATCTTTCTGGAGAGAGTATTAGCCTGTGGGGAAAAGACTTCACAGGCCAAACACGTTAAAAGAATAATTAAAAATGAAGATTCAACATTAATTGTTTATTATAAACTAAAAAACCCATCGATTCAAATGGACCAATTAAATTTTCATACAATGAGTTTAGAAGATTTAGAACATTTAAAAGAATATCTTTTAGATTCAAGAAATACAGAAGAAGCATATTCTGAAAGAGCGGATATTAATCAAAGAATTCTTCTTATTGATAAAGAGATTCATAACAAAAAACAACAATTAAATGGTTAATTATGTCAAAAAGTGTAGTGAGAATTAGTGTAAAAAATAAAAATAATAATAACTTTAGAACTCTGCAAATTTTTAAAAATAAAGTTAATGATGAGGGAATTATACAAGATTTAAAAAAGAAAGAATATTACGTAAAGCCTTCAATGCGTAAAAGATTAAAAAAAGAAAATGCAGAAAAACAAAGAACAAAAGATTTAAATAAAGACATTAAAAATGCTTTAAAAAGTCAAAACGATCTATTCTCATAAATATAACGAAATGAAAAAATTAACTGTCGAAACTCTAGTACCAACACATTTTGAATATCTTGCTAGGGATAAAGATGGAAAAGTTTTTGTTTTTCAAAACAAACCCGAACTCACAACTGATGTTGATTGCGATACATGGGATGTTGATGAAGGGGAGATTCTGCAAATTACTAATCCAATTTCTGTATCAGAAGAAGAAATTAATTCACAATTGGGAAATTGGAAAGAGTCATTAATTGATTTAAGAGATTCATCATGAACAAACTATGGTATAGTTGGGAAGAAATGCGTAACGATTGTCATGTTCTCGTAAGAGATATCGTTCTTGATAATTTCGACCCAGTAGTGATTGTTGGATTATCACGAGGGGGATTAACTCCTGGTGTGATGTTATCACATTGGTTCAAAAAACCATTTAAATCTGTGAAATCAGCTTTAAGAGACTTTCCTGAGTGGGAAGACTATTTACCAAGACCTACTGATAAGAGAGTTTTGATAGTTGATGATATCTGTGATTCTGGTGAAACCTTTCATAGGATGAAAGAACATATTATTAAAAAAGCCAATGGAGTAGATGTTCGATTTGCTACTCTTTGGTGGAATAATGAATGTAATTTTGAACCGAAATATTATGTCAGAGAAATTGCTAAAGATTCCACGAATACCTGGATTAATTTTCCTTGGGAAAAATGGTGGGATGCTTAATCTGATATAATTCAATCTATTCTAACGAATCACCATGGAAGGATTTGAAGTATTATTGTTAGAATATTAACAATCTTTAAGGAGAATATAAATGGTAGAAAAAATTCTCGGTTGGGTTAAATCTCTCACCGAAATTGGTCTAGCTTTTATAGCACTCGGAGTAGTGCTTCAGATCCTATTCGGAGCCGCAGTTCCATTTCTTGGTTTGGACGTAATTGGTTCTGTATTAGCGGTCGTTAAGGAACTAGGAAGCGAAGGACTCGTTGGTCTAGTTGCTATATGGGTACTTTGGGGAATATACTCAAAGTAAGTTAATAAATAGCGGTAGATTGGAAGATTTACCGCTTTTTTTGTTTTCTCGGAAGGAGAAAAATGAATAAGTTAAAAATCCTTGCTGTACTCATTTTGAGTATAGCATTAATTGGTATTGCTAACGCAAAAAAGCAAATATCAGTTGGTTATGTTCTAGTGGGACCAAAAAATGATGGCGGATGGTCAATGCGACATCATCAAGGATTTCAATCCTTAACAAAACATGGGTATGAAGTCTCAATGGTAGAAATGGTACCAGAGTCAGAATCCCAAAAAGTATTCCGTAAACTCGCAAGAAAACACGATATTGTCTTTGCAACTTCATTCGGTTATATGGATGGAATGGTGAAAGCCGCAAAGAAAAGTCCTGATACAATTTTCATGCACGCCACGGGTTACAAAGGTAACGATACAAATATGGACAACTACGTTTGTCACTCATTCCAAGCACGATATCTTACAGGAATTGCGGCTGGAATGTTGTCAAAAACAAATAAGATTGGTGTAGTTGGTTCACATCCGATACCTGAAATTATTCGTAATATTAATGCTCTAACTATTGGAGCCCAAACAGTAAATCCAGACATTGAAGTTAATATTGTATGGATTAACTCATGGTTCGATCCACCTAAAGATATGGATGCGGCTAAAGCACTTCTTGATGCTGGAAATGATATTCTCTTTACAACAACAGATTCACCTAGTGTAGTAACTCTTGCACAACAAGCGTGGAAAACTGATGGTAAAGAAGTATGGAGTATGGGGAATGATGCGCCTATGGGAAGTAATGGACCAGATCGATACATCACGGGTATGATGTTCAACTGGAATGTTCTTTACAAACATATAGTAGATCAACTTGCACATGGAAAACTCAAAATGAATCAAAGATGGAATTGGGGTTTGAAAGAAAATTGTGTAGGTCTATCACCATGGGGAGCGAATGTTCCTGGCTCTGTTGTTAATAAAGTTGAAACTGTTAAAATGAACTGGATTAATGATGATTTGGATGAATGGTATCCATTCTCTCAAGGAATTACGAAACAGGATGGTTCAACAATTCCCGCTGGTACTCTTAAAAGACCAGAATTAGAAACAATGCAATACTTTGTAAAAGGTGTTGTTAATAAATTCCCTACTAATTAATGGAGAGTAAAAAATGAAAAATATTTTCGCAGTTATTGTAGCATTCTTTATGATGATGAGTGTTACTTATGCCAAAGAAAAAGTGACCCTGTTAATGGACTGGTTTCCACAGGGCAATCAAAGTGGATTCTGGCAGGCTCAATTTGATAATGCACATAATCCAGACCTTGAAATTACAATTAAATCGGGTGGACCAAAAGTTAGAACTACTACGGCAGTAGCATCTGGTCAAGTAGAATTTGGTCTTAATGGATCAGATAGTGTAATGATGGCTAATGCAAAAGGTGCAGGACTTAAAGCTATTTTTGTTAGTCTTGGTCATGTTCCATACACATTAGTTTATCACCCAAATACTGGTGTAAATAGTGTTCAAGATTTAGATGGTAGACCCTTTGCAGTTGTAATGGGTATTACATATTGGAAATGGGTTAAACATACTTATGGTTTAAATAAAGTAAAAGAATTCCCATTGACAGGTGATCTTGGATTATTTGCAAGAACTCCACAACAATTTCAACAAGGATATTCTCTTTTCTTACCAGCAAGACTGGATGCAAAAGGTGTTCCTAATGAACAAATTACTGTAGAAAGTTTGGGATACAGACCATATAGTGTTTTGTTCACAAGTGATAAGTTGATCAAAGAAAATCGTGCATTAGTTCAGGCAGTTGTTGATCGTCTTAGTATTTCTTTTCATAAATCTTTAGTTGATCCAAAACCAACTAGAGATTTTATTCTTTCAAAGAGTAAAAAAGTAAATGCTGAAATTCATAACAATGCTCTTGAACTTATGAAGGCAGATTTTCTTCCTGCTGATTGGAGCAAGATTGGATGTCAAGATCCTCAACGATGGGTTGAATTAGCAAGTCAACTGAAAGAAGTTAACGTATTACCTGCGGATTTCGATCCACATTCGTCATATGATACTTCATTTAAAAAGGGATGTTTTAATTAATTGAGAGTTTATTATGATTGACATTTCAGGTGTTACTAAACATTTTGATGATGTCCATGCATTAGCAGAAATAAATTTAGACATCGGTACAGGAGAGTTTGTTTCTATTGTTGGACCCTCTGGTTGCGGAAAGTCTACCTTATTAAGAATTATTGCAGGTTTAGTTTCTACTCATGGAAGAGTAGTAAAACCTGATAAAGGTGCTTTTGTGTTCCAAGATTCTGCATTACTTCCATGGAGGAATGTGCAGAAAAATATAGAACTTTTAATGGAATTAGAACTTATCCCTAAAGCAGAACGAGTCGAAAAGGCTCGTTCTGCCCTCTCTCAAGTCGGATTAACCGGATTTGAAAAAAACTATCCTCATCAATTATCTGGTGGCATGAAAATGAGATTGTCTCTAGCAAGATCATTAGTATTAAACCCTGATTATCTTCTTATGGATGAACCATTATCTGCAGTAGATGAATTAACCCGTGAAGTTTTACAAGAAGAGATATATGCATTATGGAAAAAAGATAAATTTACTGCTATACTTGTGACACATAATGTTCCAGAAGCAGTTTATCTTTCTAATAGAGTAGTTATTATGTCTCCAAGACCTGGAAGTATTACACATATTGTTGATATTCCTTTTAAGAACAGAAATCAAAAATTGAGATCATCAAATAAATATCATAAACTTATTAATGATATTTCTGGAAAATTAAGATCATGAAAAATATAATTCCACCGATTCTAGTATTAATAATATTTTTATTTGTGTGGGCATTAGCGGCCCATCTCTATAATATGTCTTTTCTTTTACCAAATCCCCTAGAAGTTTTACAAGCATTTATAACAGATTTTGATATGGTTATCGGTGGACTTTGGATTACTTTTCAAGAAGCATTATATGGTTATCTTTTAGCAATTAGTATTGGTATTACTTCTGCGGCAATTATGAGTCAATCAAAAATATTAGAACGTAGTTTTTATCCCTATGCAATATTATTACAAACACTTCCTGCAGTTGCAGTAGCTCCATTGATTGTTCTTTGGTTTGGATTTGAAATGAGATCAGTTGTTATTATAAGTTTAATTATTTCATTATTTCCAATCATTAATAATACTTTGTTAGGATTAAAATCAACATCTATTAGTTTAGTTGAACTTTTTCAAATGCATAATCAATCACGTTTTGTTAATTTTTTCAAACTTCGTTTACCAGCCGCTACTCCTAATGTTATTGCGGGATTGAGAATATCAGCAGGATTATCTGTTATAGGTGCAATCGTAGGAGAGTTTATTATTGGCTCTGGAAGTGAAGGGGGTGGATTAGGCGTAATGATAATGTATGCACAAGCAGATTTAGCAACTGCATTAGTAATAGCACTTATTTTTACTGCTACTGGTTTGGGGTTTGCTTTCTTTATGACAGTATCAACATTGGGATACTATCTTTTACATAACTGGCACGAATCAGAGTTAGCATGAAATCAACAATAGAACGCAGAAAAACGGGATTAATTCATTGGGATATGGATTGGTCTTCAGGATGTTATACTTTGTATGCACCACAAACTGGTAATGGTTTAGTAAAATTAATTGCTATTGATGGCGATACTGTTCACGAATGGAAACTTCCAGTAAGACCCGGTCGAGATGCAGTAATACTAGATTATGTACAAGGTCGTAAATCTGGAAATCTTGGTTACAATGGTAGTCATGCAAAGTCAGCAAATCTTTATCCATCATGGGATATTTGGCATGGTGGACATTTCATGGAAGTTACACCAAAAGGAGATATTGTATGGGAACATGAAGATATCTATCATCACCATGATGCTCAATGGTTGCCAAATGGAAATTTAATCTATACAGTTGCGGCTGAATGGAATGATAAACAATCAGATATTGTAAAAGAAGTAAATCCAAAAGGTGAAGTAGTTTGGGAATGGAGAGCATGGGAACATCTTACTAAAAAAGAGTGGCCTATACATGAATGTTTTAATGATGATCATTGGCCAATGATTAATGGAGTACATCAAACAGAAGATGGACTTGTTTTGTTAAGTTTAAGAACTACAAGTGGAATAATAGCAGTAAATAAAACTACAAAAGAAATTGTTTTGAAAATTAAATATCCTTTATTAGCACAACAACATGATCCGTCAATGACTGAAGATGGAAATATATTGTGTTTTGATAATGGTAATATTCGACCAGCTTCTATACATCATTCTCGTATTGTTGAATATAATCCAGTAACAGAAAAAATAGATTGGTTATATGTTGATGAAGTGCCTCCTGCATTTTTCTCACCTTATATGGGAAGTGTAGAAAAACTTTGGAATGGAAGTTATTCTATTTGTGAAAGTGCATTTGGAAGAATATTTGAAGTAACTTCAGAAGGCGAATTAATGTGGGAATATGTTATTCCAGAATTCGCAGAATACCCCTCCCCACTAAATAACTATATAACAGGATCACATAATAGTTGTTTTAAAGCACATCGTTACGAATCAAATACGATAACGCAAATTCTCTAGGGGGGAGTGAATAAAAATGATTGGATTCAAAAAGAATCGATGGGACAATATAACACGTCCTTATACAGAAGAAGATGTAGACCGGTTAGGGGGGTCTCTCAAAATAGAACATACTCTAGCAAAAACAGGAGCAGATAAATTATGGAACAGACTACATTCTAAAAATCGAAATTATGTAAATGCATTAGGAGCATTAACAGGAAATCAAGCATTGCAACAAGCAAAAGCAGGATTAAAATCTGTTTATCTCAGTGGTTGGCAAGTAGCAGGAGATGCAAATGATAGTTTAGAAATGTATCCAGATCAATCACTATATGCAACAAGTAGTGTACCCACAGTAATTAAAAAAATCAATAATACATTTATTCGTGCAGATCAAATTCAAACAATGGAAGGAACAGGAGATATAGATTATTTTCTTCCTATTGTTGCTGATATGGAATCGGGATTTGGTGGAGTACTTAATACACATGAATTAATGAAAGACATGATTGAAGCAGGTGCCGCAGGTGTACATTTAGAAGATCAATTATCTTCTGCTAAAAAATGTGGACATATGGGAGGAAAAGTTTTAGTACCTACTCGGGAAATGATTTCTAAACTTATTTCAGCAAGATTTGCGGCAGACATAATGGGCGTTGATACAGTAATAATTGCAAGAACAGATTCATTAGCAGGAGCATTATTGTCTTCTGATTCTGATCCTTATGATCATAAATTTATTGAAAAAAAACAGTGGAACCACATGCTTCCACCGAAAGAAGATAGAACTGAAGAAGGTCTTTTTAGAGTAAAAGCAGGAATGGAACAAGCAGTTTCTAGAGGACTTGCATATGCACCATATTGTGATTTAATTTGGATGGAAACATCTTTACCAGACCTGGGAGAATGTAAAGAATTTATACAAGAGATTCGTAAAGAGTTTCCTGAAAAAATGTTTGCATATAATTGTTCTCCATCATTTAATTGGAAAGCAAAATTAAATGATACAGAAATACGTGATTTTCAAGATAATTTAGGTGAATTGGGATGTAAATATCAGTTTATAACTCTTGCTGGTTTTCATAGTTTAAATTATAGTATGTTTGATTTAGCAAGAAAATATAAAAAAACAGGAATGACTGGATTTGTAGACTTACAACAAAAAGAATTTGAAGCACAGGATAAGGGTTTTACTGCAGTAAAGCATCAACGTGAAGTTGGGGCGGGTTATTTTGATGCAGTTGGACAAATTTGTACAAACAGCAATACTTTGAGTGCAGTTGAAGGTTCAACTGAACAAGAACAATTTTAAAAGGATTAAAATGAAAAGCGGAGATATAGCAACACCTGTAGATACACTTGAAAATGAAGTAAAAAGACTTGAAAAAGCATATGCTGAGGCAATTTCACAAGTCGATAAACAACAAATAGCAAGAGATAAAGAAGCGGCTGAAGATGCGGTTAATAAAGCAAAAAAATTAGCAGAAGAAACAGACAACAAAGCAAAAAAGTCTGTTACAAAGAAAAAGAAGAAGTCCAAAAAATAAAGAATGCAAGATTTAAATATTAGATGTATTATACATAAATCTTCATTGATTGAATATTTTTATAAACACACACTTGTTATTCAAGATGAAGAACATATAGATCCATTAATAGAATTTCAAGATGATTCTTGGTTACTTTATTCTTCAAAGGTTCCCAAACATAAAACGAGTTTGATCCCTCCAACTCTTCCTTTGAAAGCTATAAGACCTGTAGTAGATTCTTTGACTCTATATTATATTAAAAATTCATTAGTGATGCCTTGTTTTGATTTATTAAAAACTACTATGGAAATTGATTTTGGTATAGTAGAAGAAAGTAAAGAAATTGTTATCACTAACATAAAAGCTAAATACTAATATGAGAACATTTAAAGGATATCTAACAGAACGCTTTCAAGAGTGGAAAAAACCCAATAAGCCCGCATGGACAGAAGGTCTGTCTACCATGTTATTCGATTTACGTAACTCGGGTATAAACGATCTACCAATTCCTCTATCTCCCTCCATTTTTTCAAGACTTTGGCCAAAACCCACTCGTTCAAGAGTATTTCATGTAACTGATTATATGGGAGTCGAAAATTTAGCAAGATTGCAAGGAAGAAAGAAATCAATTTCTGCATTTTATAATATTGCAAGATGGACTATTGAAGATGGTATCAGAACAGATGGGGGTTATGTTGTTGAATTAGATGCAGATGTTCTCGTTGCGGCACCAGATGATATTTCAAGTATGCCCGATAAGGGGGGAACAAGATGGATTACTTGGAAGACAATTTTTTCTCAAATGGGACAGAAAAAATATCTTAAAAGAATGGAAGATGATCTGAATGAATTCCTGATAGAACTTATTATGCAATATGCAGATGATCCAAAATTTATGCCAGATGTTAAGAAATCTTGGGTTGCTCTTGGTAAAGAATATAAGAATGAAAAAAGAATATTGTATGATATTATCAAGGATTATTTTGACGGTATAGAGCAAGTTATACGAAAACATGGAAAAGAATTGCACTTTGTCTTTACTAATTATGTTGGAGATAGACATTTAAGACCAGATCCAGACAGTGGAGACTATGAAGAATGGGATGAATTAGTAGTTAATAATATTAAGATTATAAAGATTCATGTAGGACCAGAATTTGCACCAGATTTTGAAGAAGATGATGATATAGATGGATTTCCATTTAAGGGTTGGGATGATACTGGTGATTTAACAAAGTATATAGCACAAAAAGTAAAAAAGGATCTTAAAAAAAGAAAATAAAAATGTGCCGAATTTTATAATAGATTTTAATAAAGAAATAAATGAACAATGGAATGATCAATCTATTTCTAGGTACTGGTGCTATCAAAATTCAATTGATCTTTATAATTTTCCTCTACCAACAGGTTCTACGTTGACATTACAGAAAATATTCTGGCGAGATGAAAACTTAAAAAAAGTAAATGAATTCTTTGATCTTATTAAATTAAAAAATCTAGTGACATTAAATTTTAAAGATTCGAAAGATTTATATGTTTTAGAAGAGCTTAAAAACTTTGATAAAGTTAAGTTTGAAATTTCTCTTCTAACAATGGACAAAAATAAGCTATTTACAGATTTAAAGCAGTTATTACAACTACAAAATATGACTATTATTTGTAAAATTAACCCAGAAATAGCTTGCCATAAAATATTAGATGTGTTAAAATATGTGTTAGTTTTAAAAAATAAAAATTATCCTGGAATTGTAATAATTAAAGATGAGATATGAGAATACAAGATGATATAAAACTTGATTTTGATGATGTTTTAATCAAGCCTAAAAGATCCACCCTAGTTTCACGTAAAAAAGCAAATCTAGAAAGAACATTTAAGTTCAAACATTCACACCATCGATGGACAGGAATTCCTATAATTGCATCCAATATGGATCATACGGGAACTATTGCTATGGCTCATGTTCTTATGGAATTTCCTATGCTTACAGCATTGTGTAAGTTTGTTGAGTCTACAGAATGGGGATGGAACAATAATATAATAAGAACAATCGGTCTAGATCAAAATTTAGATGAATTAACTGATGATTCAATGTGGATTTGTCTTGATGTAGCAAATGGATATACAGAACGTTTTAATGATTATGTTGCATTAATGAGAAGACATGCCGCAACTAAAGATAGAATAATTATAGCAGGAAATGTATGTACACCAGAAGCAACAGAACAAATACTTTTAGCAGGAGCCGATATCGTAAAAATAGGAATAGGTCCTGGATCGGTGTGTACAACTCGCAAAATGACAGGCGTTGGATATCCACAATTAAGTGCTACAATGGAATGTGGAGATGCGGCCCATGGTCTAGGAGGACACATAATTACAGACGGAGGATGCACAGTTGTAGGAGATATTGCAAAAAGTTTTGGAGGTGGTGCAGATTTTGTAATGCTTGGTGGTATGTTAGCAGGGCACAAAGAATGCGAAGGGGAAATAGAAGATGACAAAATGATATTTTATGGAATGTCTTCAACTGAAGCACAAATAAAACATCATGGTGGAAAAAAATCTCATAGAGCATCAGAAGGAAAAGCAGTTATGATAGATTACAGAGGTAATGTAGCAGATACAGTACAAGAAATCTTAGGAGGATTACGAAGTTCATGTACATATGCTGGTGCAAAATCAATTAAAGACTTGCCCAAATGTACTACATTTGTTAAGGTTAATCGACAGTTAAATACGGTATTTAATTAATGAAAAAGAAACATAGAACACTTTACGACAATTGGAAATATAAAAAAGGAAATCTTATGGAATTTAATAATCCCATTTTACAGACCCTTTTGGGGTTAGTAATTTTTTACATTGGTTTAAAAATGTTTTCTGGCGGCATGAAGTCAATGGGTAAATTAGAACATCTTGAATATTTCATACATAATCCTTATTTTATGTTTTTTGGAGCAATAGCATGTACCCTCCTCTGGCAATCTTCATCACTTTCTACAACTGCAATTATAGGACTTGTTGCTTCAGGCGCATTACCACTTCCTTCTGCGATTGCGGCAGTATTGGGAGCCAATATTGGAACCACGGGTACTATCTGGTTAGCGGGAATAATGGTTTCTGATGGGATGCCTCAAGGAATTACAAAACAAATAGCTATTGTTCATACGGGAGTTAATGCTCTTATGGCAATTGCTTTACTTCCTTTTGTTCAATATATTGCGAGGTTTGTATCACGATTCTAAAACTTAATTATGGAAATATTGAAAGATAATAATGATCCAAATGGGTATGCATTTGAGGATGCTTTAGCAAAAGCACAATATATGTATCCAAAACCCAGAAATCCTCACATACATACAATTTTACAACATGCTCAACAGATTTATGATGGTGAATTAATTGAACGATCTATTTGTAAACAACTTCCCGATTTTAAACCCATCAATATGATAAATTGTAAGAAGTATTTTGAGGAAATGAAGCCATGGGAATTCTTATTAAAGACCAAAGAAAGAAAAATATCAAAAGAAATGATGAAAAAAAATAATGGTGCATGGGAAACATATTATGAAGAAAAAAATGTTACAGAATGGGAATACATGTACTATGATATATTTCATGTTCCAACTCTTTCTATTATAGAGTGTAAAACATATGATTCAGACGAAGGGAGAAAAGCACATTTACAACATATACGTGGAAATGATTGGAAATATAAGAATATGGATTATTTCTTATTTGCATTGAATAAAGACGAAAAATCTTTCGAAATTACTGATTTTTTAAGTTTGAATGGTTCAAATCAATTCAAAAATCATAATATTGCTGAATTTATAGAGTTATAAATATTGATAAGAATAAATATATTACTATTAACCTACTAAGGAGACTTAATGGATTATACCTCAAGTGATCTTTTAAATAAAATCAACGATGGAGAACACATTAAAGGAAAAGAAGTTTTTAATGCTTTAATGAATGATAGAGTGTTATCCGAACTTGGTGCTAAAAAAGTTGAAATAGCTAGAAGTTTATTACCCTCATCTGAAATTCCTCACTCAGAGATAGTTCTTGATAAAGCTAAAGACATCTCTCAAGAAGATATTGAAGATGAAAAAGCCCCTGAATAAAAAACAAAAAATAAATATCGTAACTATTGAAGAGCCCAAAGAGAGTATTAGGACTTTTGGTGATATGGGATTTTTACCGGACTTTTTTTATGAAGATGGTGATGTTAAAATTCCTAGAGAAGATGTAATTTATCTTTTTGATGATGACTGTGATGATGATGTTACTGAATTTGTAAACCAACAATGGTCGGAATTAGAAAAAGATGAGAACTTTTCAAAAGTTTGCATTGAACGAAGGATTAATACAGATACCCCCTAAAATCTATAAGCATTTTGAAACTGCCCTATTTACATTTGCTTTTTCACATATGATAAATGAAATTGGGCGTTATAACTTTGCTAAAACGATTAAGAAAGTAGCGGGAAAACATGGAGTAAGGCGTTTCATTAAACCCACTACAGAAACAAATGTAGTATATAAAAATCCCCATCAAGATATGCCTTATCAAGACTGGGATGTAGATCAAAATGCTAATATTTCTTTATTCATGATCTATGATGAAAAAGATGCTAGTTATAATTCTTATTACGATAGTGAACATGAAAAAACGGGCAACCCTGCGATTACGTTTTATGTTTCCAATTATGTAAAAGAAATACGTGAAGCGGATAAAAAAGATGAAGCGGTATTAATAATTGATCAAATTCTCACAAGAATGCAAGCAGATTTAAAACATGAATTAATGCATTATGTACAGGATGTTTTTCTTTCAAACAAGTCTGACAAACAGGTTCAGTCGGGAAGTAATGAGGATGAAGTAGAATATTATACTTCACAAAAAGAATTTGATCCCACAATAAGGTCTGAAATAGGTGAATTTTTAGCTACTAGAAGACAAAATCCTTCATTACAAAAGCATATAGATCAATCTAAATTTTTTAACATATTAAAAAAGCATTCTCCCAAAAAACATAAACTAGCAATTAAAAAGTTTGTTATAGGTGTACAACAGGCGCTAGGTAACAAACGAAAACAATAAATACTGATGATATGGAAACATTTAAAACTTTTACAGAATTCGGTCAAGCATATAAAGAAGAAAAAAATTGGAAAGGTGTAGAGATGCCTTCGGCATCTAAGGATATCACCAAATATACTGTTAATGATTTAAATAAAAACAAACAACGTAAGTCAAGTGATAATATTGTTTTTGCTAAATTTCTTTATATGGATAATTCTTATTCGGGAACGATGGCTGGAAATATAAAAGGGACAGATAATAGAATCCATGATGATGAACAAAAACCTACTGCATTGTATATGACTGTTATAGGTCCAGACAGAACGGGAAAATTCTTATATCCTAAAGGTGCTTATTATGTTTCACATGATAGAGTAAATGCAGTTGGTGAAGTGGTTAATGGTTGGACAGGTACAGCAAGATTTGTTACAAAAGATATAAATCAAGCAAAAGAATATATTAAGAAATTTGGTGATGTTTCACTTCAAAAAAAACAAATAGAAAAAGGTAATAAGGGCTGGGATGCATGGCCATCAACTTATGATATAACAGGTGAATTTGTAGGCAATCGGAAGGGATACAAAGTCATTAAAATTAAAGATATGGACTCAATAAAATATTAAGAGGAAATTATGGAACATATATTTCATATGGATGAACTCATAATGATGGGGCTTGTATTATTTTCGTCCTTCTGGATTTTTCTATTTAATTATCGGAATGATAATAAAGATAAGTACGCAGGACATACGGGGTTAATTGTTTTAGATTTGTTTATTAACATGGGCATGTCTATAACTGGTTATTTATTGATATCTATTGTATTTGTAGATATACCACAACTTAACGAATATAAAGATTATAGGTATCCAATAGGCTATTTGTTCGGACTTACTTCAAATGTAAGTATTCCGATAGTTTTAAAATGGTTTCAACAACAAATTACTACAAAATTAAAGCTAAAGTGAGGTAGATTATGGCAGAACAAACTAAAAAACCAAAGAAAACTGCAGATGAAAATGTCGATGTAATGGAATTGGAGCCAGTAAAACAGATCGAAATTGACACTAAGCATCTAATAGCTTCAAGTAAAATATGGATATATTTAATAGTTGGATTATTAGTATACATGTTGTTTTTTATTATTCCATCTATAGATGAAAAGGTTACATGGATGGAAAAAGACCTCACTTCTGTATTAATTCAATCAGAAAGATTCAAGAGATCAACTAGAGTATTTGCAAAAGAAAATCAATGTGCAGGTTGTCATTTGAGTCCTGATTATCTTTTACATAACTTATTATCAAAATATCCTAGTTTTTCTGACATTAAATCGTTTATGTCAGTAGGTCATCAAAGATATTATACAATGCAAACCCCTATGCCCGATGATGAATTACTAGAAATATATCGGGCTCTGCAATGATAGGAAAAGTAGTATTAGCTTTAATATGGTCATTTTGGTTAATTGCTTCTGGTTCTATTGCTCATGGACAGAATGTAAGTCCAGAATATAATCCCACATATAGTACGACTTATGATAGAATAATTAAAAGAGGTCATGTTATTTGTGGTACTAATGATGAATTTCCTGGTTTTTCTCAAGAAGTATATCAGGCAGGCGAAGAAAGATGGGAAGGATTTGATGTTGATATTTGTCGTGCTATTGCGGCCGCAGTATTTGGAGATGCAGATGCAATAGAATTTGAAATAGTAAATGGAAAAACTAGATTTGAATTTTTAATGGATGGTACTATAGATGTTCTTTCTGCGGCAACAACATATACGTATACAAGAAATGTAGAAAAAAAGTTTGAATTTATGCCCACAACTTTTTATGATGGACAAGGATTCATTGTAAGAAAAACTCTTGGTGTCTCTTCTGCAAAACAGATGGAGGGAGCAAGAATTTGTTTTAGTACATCTGGAACTGCCGCAAAGAATATAAAGGATTTTTTTAAATTACATGAAATAAATTACATACCTGTCCCTGTTCCTCCAAACGAAAAGACAAGAAATGTTTACAAGAGGGGAGGATGTGATATGTATGGTACAGATAGATCGGGACTTGCATCAAATAGATTAAATTTTGATCATCCTGAACGACATATAATACTCCCAGAAATAATATCAAAAGAACCTCTTGGTCCAGTTGTTCGATATGGAGATCAAAAATGGTCAGATATAGTTCGATGGTCAGTTTATGTTCTTTTTATTGCTGAAGAAATGGGATTAGATTCAAATAATATTGATAGTTATAAAAATAATATGGATCCAAACATACAACGTTTTATGGGGGAGTTAAACGGGAAAGATCATCCACATCTTGGATCAAAGTTAGGATTAGGAGCAAGTTGGTCTTACGATATAGTTAAACAAGTTGGGAATTATAAGCAAATATATAAACGAAATATAGGAGTAGAAACTCCACTTAGACTGAAACGAGGATTGAACCGATTATACATTCATGGAGGATTATTATATGCACCACCTCTTAAATGAAAGGAGAGAATATGGGACACGTTACCCGCTATTCAAAATCGGAAAATCCTTATCTTTCCGAAGAAAGAGAAAATCATTTTGCTAGAGTACCAGAAAATCGTACCGCAGTTGATAATATACTGAGAGTTAATCACGGCAATCAAATGAGATTAGGATTGATGGCCGATCAAAAAGCTAATATTATGATTACAGTTGCATCTATTGTATTTTCAGTTACAGTAGCAAATTTAGATAATGAAGTGATGAAATATCCATTACTAACATTTGCTATTGGTAGTTTTTTCGCATTATTGTTTGCAATTTTTGCAATTATTCCGAATACGGATTATCCGAAAGTGAAAGGTTCGGGAGATATTGATAGAAAATCTCCTCTTTTTAATCCTCTCTTTTTTGGACATTTTGCTCATTTAGATATAGATGAATATAAAGATGATTATGCAACAATTTTACACACAGATGATAGCATATATGATTCGATGGCTGGAGATATTTACGGCCAAGGAAAAGTTCTTGCACTTACGAAGTATAAATATCTTAAATGGTCTTATACCTGTTTTCTTTGGGGTATGTCTTGTGCAATTTTAGTGTTTATAACACAACAAATAATATAACTAATAAAGGTTTATATGAAACATTTTAAACAATTTATGAAAGACCTTGAAACTACGCCAACAGAAGAATCTACAGAAGAAGAAGTAGAACCTAAAGGCGAAGCAAAAGAAGAAGATGATATTAAAGAATTTGGTCCTCCCGATGCAGGTTATAGTGATCAAGAAAGGGCACGGGATGCATGGATGAAAGGGGATGATCATTATGCAGATCATAAAAAAGCAAACCCCCGAATACATAAAAAAGTTCCTGTAAAGAAAAAAGGAATGACAATTCCTAAAGGGCATATGCCAAAAGATAGTGCAGAAAAGAATCGTGACAAATTTTATGCAGAAAAATAAATTATGAAATCTTTTAAAGAATCTCTAGATGATAGATTAGATAGATATGTTTCTGATGAAATCAAAAAGAGGAAGATTGCAAAACATGTAGTTAATGCTACAGATGACATTAAAATGAGAATGTCACCTAATAAACCAGCATTTAAATTTCCTTCTCCATCAGGAGATATGATGATACATGTTTTTATTAGAAGAATGCGTGGTCTTCCTAAAGGAATGAATAAATCAGATATAGTTGCATATAATTATCAACTAGAAGAGAAATGAAAATAAATAAGATTATTAACAGACATTGGAGAGACTGGGCAGGATTAGTATATCTGTTCATTTGTCTAATTGATTTTTTTGTAGCTCCTTTAATATGGAATATACGAATGGAAGAATACTGTTTGGCACATGATTGTGCGGCAGAAGGTGTGACTAGATGGCAACCCCTTACACTAGGGGCTGGAGCAATGTTTCACTTATCATTCGGAGCCATACTAGGTGCAACTGCTTGGAAGAA
>PAAV01000032.1 GCA_002699485.1 Chloroflexota bacterium
CGTGTGTGTTTTTATAAAAGAAGATAAGAACTATAAATGATGCAATTACTGCTCCTGCAGCAGCAACTAAACATAAAACTAAAGGTAAGGGCGGCGTAAACGGTTCAACCATATAGTGCGGGTTAGCATTTATTGAACTGGATATTGAATTGATATCTGGAGCAAACATTCCTTAAGCTAAAAACCCCATTTGATATTTCCGGATAACAATTAAGATTTACCCGTGATTGTTATTTGGCCTTAATTGTTACTTGGCTACTGCCCGCATGAATAAGATCAAATGTGACTCCATCATTGCCATTAGAACTTGGTACCCGTATCCCGTCTACTAATACTTCCAACTGTCCAGAAAGGAGAGTGTTTGGTATTGATACCGTGGTGGATGAGTTAGTTCCCTTAGGGCCACCGGCCATAAAGCTGAGTTCTTTGGAATTTGTGTTAAATGTCATTTCATATATATGGGACTGTGAAGTCACTTCTATGTTTTCCACTCTGCCGTCAACTTTTATCGCAAATTCATAAACTAGACTAATTAGAGGAGTTAGAATTGCTCTGTACAGTAGGCGCTCCGAGTTTTTATCCCTGTCATTTCTGGAAGTTTTAACCGCAACAAAAATTACCTTTCCAGTTGAATCAATTTCAAGAGTTCGGTCTTGTGCAAATGTGCCTCCGTACTCGGAATGTCCCGTTTGCGTACGATCCAAAAGTAATTTTCCGAACAATTTTTCTTGAGCGGAAAGTGGCTTGGATGAAGGCTCAAGTAAAGGTAATCCTAAGTTTACAGAGTACCAATTTTTACCAGCATTTTGTGTTCTATATATATCGTCTGCGGATATTGCATAAAGAACATTTGGATTAATCGGATCAATAGCCATGTCAATTACTGCGCCCTTGGGTATCCCTGTTGAGGACTTATCCCATTTTTGACCTCCATTAGTCGATTTATATATACCACTTTCTGTGGCCGCATACAGTATTTCAGGGTCGATTGGGTCCATTTGTAAATCGTTTGTAAATTCATCTAGGCCGTCATTAATTTCAAACCAAGACTCTGCGCCATTAGTTGTTTTATATATACCTATAGCGGTTGTGGTTTCATGAAGGCTTGTCATCGCATAGGCAATGTCAGGGTTTGTTGGATGTACAATTATGGAGTTAATTGATGTCTTTGTTTCAATAGGAAATCCATTAGACATTTCTTTAAAGGATTTACCTGCATCCGATGATTTAAATATATGCGCTCCATCAAGGTTGAAAGTTAAGTCAGGATATACCGAATCGTGTACTGAACCAACGTATATAACGTCTGAATCACTTGGTGCTACAGCTACTCCATGCAGGTGAAAATCAGCGCCACCGTCTAGTCGTAATCCAAGGTTGTAAGTTTCCTCACTTAGTCCAGCTTCAATTTCGTGAGTCAATACATACCAGCTTGCACCGAAATCCGTACTGGCAGTTAACTCTCCGGTTCGTAGCCATCCTGTGGTATAGATCACATATGGAAAATCATATGTGAAGGCATATACCATTGGATAATGAGAGGTGATTGATGGGGAAAACCACCAACTGTCTCCCGCATCCGGGGAAAAGAAATTGCCTCGTCCAGACTCACCTCCGGCCCACAGATTGAATGGAACGATTGGATGATTTCCCATCTGCACGATCTTCGCTTCGTATATGCCATTGTCACTTCTATCCCAAGTTTCCCCGCCATCTACGCTTTTATATAGACCTTCACCTTTGTGCATTCCTCTATTCTTGTGTTTCGGGTGTGTTGTATATACTTCAGTGGCCGTGCCGATGTAAATGATATTTTCATCAGTTGGATGAATTGCTACCGGTGTTAGAAATTTGTATGCCAATCCGTCGCTTATATCCATCCAGGATTTACCAGAATCATCACTTCTAAAAATTCCATCATGACTAGTGACATAAGCAACATTGCCATTGCTAGGTGCGAAATGAACGTGGTGTAACTTCAGGGAGGTTAGCCCGTTGTTAATTCTCTCCCACGTTAATCCACCGTCAGAACTACGGAACATTCCTTCAGTTGTTGAAGCGGCCAGTATTATGTTTGGATCACTTGGATGAATGTCGAGACCCATTACCTTTGGTGGGATCTTTTCATTGATATTTTTACTACTGTTGGCGACTTCTTTAAGATACGTAATCACGTTTCCGCTCCAGTTCAATCCATCATCGGTCGTGTACTGGACACCTCCGTCCCCCGCTACCCATATAAGCTCAGGGTTATCTGGCATCACTACAATTGCATCGATAGCGGAACACGTTAAACATGTACCTGTCTTAATCCAAGTTTTGCCAGAATCTATGCTTTTATATAAATCGGCAGGTTCCGCTGGCCATATTCCTCCTCGGGTGTCGCCAGACTGAAGAGCAGAGGCATATACGATATTAGGCTGCTGAGACGAAAATTGTATTGCAGTGAAAGGTATAACATTACCTTGGTCGGCTGTAAAACCGACTACGGACTCCCATGATTCCCCACCATCAAAGGTGGCCTGTACTGACCATTCCAAATTGGTATAAATAGCAATATTTTTATCAACTGGACTAAGAGCTAATGCACCAACATGACCGGTTACATGAACGAGGTCCCAAGTGGCGCCGGCGTCCAGACTCCGGTACATAGTCATATCATTAGAATCGACACCGGCATACATGATATTTGGATCAACAGGCGATATTTTAATTTCTACGAATTCGCCTGCTTGTACATCTGTGACCTTCTCCCAGTTTAATTCAGCACATTTTTCTCCTTGATACACTTGGCAGGTGTCAAAAGATTGCTCGTATTTAGCAACAGGTAGGGTTACATTAGTTAGATCAGCCGCGACAACGCCTTCTGGCAGTTGGACTGGAGGCACGTTGCAATACGGGGTTTTAGGTAACCCACTTTCATCTTTTTGATCTCCACTGCATTCCCATTCAACGTTGTCATATCTGTCATCATCCCTGGGCATATCATCATCTTGAGGTCTATCGTCATCACGCGCTCTGTCGTCATCACGCGGTTTATCGTCATCACGCGGTTTATCGTCATCACGAGATCTATCGTCATCACGAGATCTATCCTCTTCACCATTATTTCCCATTTCAGGCTTGCCTAGCTTACAGTGCTGGACACTCAAGAGTTCTTGCTGATCTATTTTCGAATTAAAATAGACAATATCGTCTGTTCTTGATCTACCCAAAACTTTTACCATGCAGTTGGGATCATAAGTGCTCTCATTGATTTCTTCAGTTACTTCATTGTTATCAACTGGGTCTTTAGAACTCGTTTCAGTGGAAACAGGAGAAGCTGTATTCGTAGGAATTGGGGTTGGATCTAGAGACTGTTGTGAGGTTGCAGTTGGTTGAGTGGTCTCTTCAGTGCGATCAAGCTTAGTTGCAAGAGGTTCCGAACTCGCACAACTTACTGCAAGTATTGAAAATAGTAATAAGAGATTAATTGCGACTTTTTGCACGTTTTTGATCTTATCATCGATATAAAAACGTCGCGAATTTGTTATAGACGTTTTAAAACTTCATAATACTCTCAGCTTTCGCACAAAGTTGTTGGGATTATGATATTCAAGGAATATATAGATCTACCACCCAAACCTGCTTAAATCCACTTTTCCACTGCTGTCAAATTCTATTCCTTCAGCAATGAGCAATTCTCTTTGTAAGATCACATCATCCGGGTGTCTACTACTAATTTCCCCATCACGATTAATCACACGATGCCAAGGGATATTTTCTTCCGAATCTGTAAGGCTTGCAAGAGCAAAACCGACGACTCTCGCGCTAGATATTGGCACCATTTGTGCTACCTGCCCGTATGTCGCTACGTGGCCATAAGGTATCGAATTAACTATTTGGTATATTTTCTTGAAAATACCAGATGGTTTTTGTGACATCTGGATACCATAACCGTGTTTATGTAAAGGGTGCAATTAATCTACAAGTTTGTTCATCTTATTTTTAGTTAATTCCGTTGTTGGGCCAGAAAAAGAAACACGCCCTTCACTTAAAACGATCAAACTATCACTATATTTCCTAGCCATATCAATATCATGAGTTATGACTAATAAGGTTTTGCCCATATCGCATATATCTCTCAGTAAAGAATAAAATGTTTCTCTAGAGTCTGAATCTATAGATGATAATGGTTCGTCCATGATAATTAAGTCTTTACCTTGAGCTAGGGCAAAAGCCAACCAAGCCCTTTGTTTTTCGCCGGTTGAGATATCAGTGAAAGATGATTTTGAAATTGATGAAATTCCGCAAGTGTCAAGCAAGCTTTCTAAAAATACATCTTTATCAACTTCATTACTATTTTTGTAAAAACCTAGTTTGCAGATCTCCTTCACTGTTAGGAATGGAGGATCTTCTATATCTTGCGGTAAATAACAGATTTCAGTGACATCTACATTTGAAATATCTCCTTGGTAATCTGTTATTTCGCCAACTATAGATTTAACTAAAGTCGATTTGCCAGATCCATTTGGTCCAACTAAGCAAGTGAATTCATCATTGCTCACATTACAAGATACTTTGTCCAAAATCTTAGTTTCATTTATCTGTATAGATATCTCTTTTATTTCTATATTCATCGTATTCTCAAAGCTAAATACATCATTAGTGGTGCGCCAATTACAGTAGTTGCCATTCCAACTGGTAATTCTGTAGGTGCAAACAGTAATCTTGCAAATTGGTCAGACAGCATTGTTAGTATTCCACCTGTTATTATCGAACCAATAAATAATTGGATGGGCATATTGCCAAATAAACGACGGCTAATATGCGGGGAAATCAATCCAACAAAACTAATTATCCCACCTCCATACACTGACGCTGCTGTGAGTATTCCAGCCAATATCATGCTTACTAACCTTAGCCTGTGGGGGTTAACCCCTAAAGACTTGGATAGTGTGTCACCTAGGACAATAGGTTGGAACTGCCTTGAGAGTACTAGCGCAATAACCGCACAGATGACAAAGGTTATTAAAACGTAATAAAAAATTGTCCAATTACTGTAAGCAAAAGAGCCTGCTACTAATCCAAGCACCTGAATCGAGAAAATACTACCATGAGAAATTACTGCAGTGCTTACAGCTATAGTCAAAGAACCCAGAGCTATTCCCATAATAGCCAGTCTTGTCGGGGTTAAATTACGCTCAGAAATGAGTCTAACTAGGATGATGGAAATAAAGATTGAAAAACCGATTGCACCTATGAAAATAAGAGGTTCCTGCGTTGTTATAAGGCCTGCAGCACTACATGCAAGAAAAATGGCTGCAGCTCCTCCAATACCGAAAAGATTAGGGTCTCCTAAAGGACTTCTAGACGACAGTTGAATAAGTGCCCCAGCTAATCCTAAGCATCCACCGACTACAAAGCTAACAGCTATACGCGGAATCCGAATGCTCCACATAATAGTGTTAACAACTGTGTCTTCAGACCCAAAAATACCATTGATAGCATCTCTAAAACCATAATTAGAGGGGCCCAAAAAGAGCCCCGCTAATACCAATGCAAAAATAATTACACCTAAGGTGGAATATCTTAGGCCATAGGTCATGTTATTTCATTGAATCCAAAGCAGACTTAAGAAATTCTACTGCTTCGATTATACGAGGACCTGGAGCCTGTAAAAATAGATCCACATCTACTTCTATTATGCTGCCGGTTTGTATGGCTTTGAGTCCCGCAAATGGGGGAATCATAGTTATCAATGAAGATAACCTAGGTGCAGGCTCAGGAGCCGGGGTTATCGTTATTATGACATCTGGGTTTGCCATCAAAATCGCCTCCGGACTCATAAGTGCGAATCCAGGATATGGACCTGAATTTGATAGTTCTGCAGCCTTGTTTTCCATTCCTATTACTTCAGCAATCAGGCCGGTGTAAGAGGAGGGTAGGGCAGCATACAAGTTTTGATCTGGATCTGATATTAGAATTAGTACACTACTGCCGTCATCGGTTCTAGCGACGGCTAGCCGAGCCTCAATGTCCATAGTGGCTTTATTAGCAATTTCTTCTGTGCCGAAGATGGTGCCGAGATTTTTAATTCCCGTAATTACGTCATCAACGCTTTCAGCTTTCACAGCGAACACATTAAGTCCGACAGCTCCTAAAATCTCAACAAATCTCGCCTGTGTTATTGCTTCAATTACTATGAGGTCAGGGCGACTGCCGATTATGGTTTCTACAGAAGGATTATATGCGCTACCTACGTCTGGTAGTGATAAAACTGACTCAGGGTGCGTAGAAGCCCTATCTCGCAAAGCGGATTTTCCTCCAGAGGCATATACCATTTCGGTTGCTGTTGGACTAATCGTCGCTATATTTGACGGGATTGAATCGAAAGAAAGTTCTCTACCCAGCGCGTCGATCACAACAATTTTTGTTGGTGCTGGTTCGGCGGTTGGGGTTACGACTATGACTTTTTCCGTTTCTACCTCAATTACCTTCTCAACTTCTACGACCACTTCTTTCTCAACAATTTTTTCGACTTCCACCTCAACTTCTTTCACAACTTCCTTGGAAATCTCAACGATTTTCTCTTCGATAATTACTTCGGGTTCAGTTGAACATGCGATGCCAAATAGTAGCAAGCTCAATATGCAAATGGTGTTAAAAGCCAATAGCTTTAAATAGAAAGTTTTATTCAAGATAAACTCCTTGATTATAAATTTTTTCCAGCCAGCTATTTTTCAGCGAATTAATCTTTTCAGGTTAATTCGTTGTAAGCCCAATACCAAAAAATCCAAACAAGGCGGATATTTGAGTTCAATGCGCTTAATATAACTCTAAAGATACGCATCATTAGAGTTTCATTATCCAGTTATTTTATTAATATAAAATATTGTGAAAGAATTAACAATACCCGTATAACCCTATTCAAAACCTAAACTCTTAATACATGACTTTTTCAGATTAAATGGCTGATATTGAGAGCTTTGTATATACTGAGCGGACAGGCATTAAAACAAGGAGTTCATCATGTCAACATCTGACAACCCAAAGTGTGATAATCCGAACTGTACGTGCGATCCATGCGAATGCGATCCATGTGAATGTTAAAACTATAAATAACTAAACAGATAGCAATTAACAAGGAGTTAACCGTGTCAAAGTCGGAGAGGACAGGGAAGATACAAACTGTATTAGGATTAATAGAGCCAGATGAGCTGGGAATAACGTTGGCTCATGAGCACTCATTGATTGATATGGAAATATACCTAAGTATGCCTGAAGAAGCTACTGAGCGCTGGTATGTTGACCAGCCGGTGACTATCGAAATTTTAGGTGCAGTAATGAAGCGCCTTTTTCATAACAAAGATGTTGTGAAATTAATCGACGAGAAGCACCAGACAGAGGAGTTGTATAAATATTATCTGTCTGGCGGTAATTCTTTAGTAGATACTACTTCAATCGGCATTGCGAGAGATCCGCTGGCACTAACCAGGATTTCCAGAGCTACAGGCCTCAATATAATAATGGGAGCATCGTATTACGTTCCACTTTCCTACACTGAAGAACTTCACGAAAAATCTGAACAAGATATCACAGATTCGATAATTAAAGATGTAACTGTGGGCGTTAAAGAAACCGGAGTTAAATCAGGTATCATAGGAGAGATCGGTAATTTTTGGCCAACAAACGAGACATCTAGAAAAATTCTTCGAGCTTCAGCCCATGCTTCAGTTGAGACTGGTGCAGCAATTTCTATTCACCCAGGAGGACATCCAGACGCGCTTTTACAACATTTAAATGATGTGATGGAATCTGGCGCCGATCCAACCAGGGTAATTATGGGTCACTTAGATGTATTTCGTTATTCACCGGAAGTAGTTAAGGAAATTGCTGAGACTGGCGCAACTCTTGAGTTTGATCGTTTTGGCAGTGAAAACACTAACTTTGCTGAAGGCGGCCTTGATATAGATTTTCCTTCGGATGTGCAGCGTATCGAGCGTATAGAGCAATTAATAGATTGGGGATATGAGAATCAAATTGTTGTTGCTCAAGATGTTTGCCTAAAAACTGACTTGGTGTCACATGGTGGGGGAGGCTATGTTCATATTCTTGACAACATTATTCCACGAATGCGAAGACGTGGATTCACAAGCGAAACTATCGATAAAATTTTGATTGAAAATCCGAAACGGGTATTAACCTTTAAGTAAGGAACCGTTATTTGGAGAGGTGTATGACACCTTTATTTGAAATTATTGATGTTGAAATATTGCTTTGCTGGCGACATGAGTCATTGGAATATTGGGGCAATTTTGGCGAGTCTTCGTCAAAAATTGTTTATGGCAGACGGCACAAATCTAATATTTTTACAGCGGTTAAAAATAAGATCCAATTCGGTACTGCAGAGTTGAATGCAAATTCCAAATCGATTGAATTAGACGATGAACTGGAAACATGGTCCAAAATATACCCCGAATGGTTTGACAGGCCTGACTGGGATGACTTGGGAGTGCGAGGAACTATAGACCATAGGATTCAGGCGCTAATTAATAAAGGCTTTATCGAAAAAGTACCGAGAGTAATGATGGGACACAGTAGGGATATGTATAGGATGGATTTAGAAGAACTTACTGTGGCTGAATGGGAAATATTGAATGAGATAGGCGGCCTAGAACCTAAAAATGATTTTTCAGTTCCGAATGTTAATGGATTCAATAAGGTTCTTCGGATCAATGATTAACAGTTTAGTATCAAAAAGTTGTCCAGCCTCCATCTATAATTAGGTTTTGGCCTGTAATCCAATTGCCTGCAGGCGAAGCGAACAAAGCTGCAGCTCCTTTTAAATCATGTGGTTTGCCCATTTTATTAATGGGTTGCCTGTCAATCATTCGGCTTACCATTTCTTTTTTAACTGTAGGTTTTGGTATTTGCCCTGGACTAATGCAGTTAACGGTTATACCGTGCTCTCCTAACTCGGCCGCCAGAGCTTTTGTCAGATTAATTACACCGCCTTTAGCGGCAAAGTAACCTATGGAAGACCTTTTGTGATTAAGGCCGGCATATAATCTTTTATCAGTGCCCATTACTCCATGTACTGAACCGATTGTGATAATTTTTCCATGCCCTTGTTTAATCATGACTTTTGCAGCAGCTTGAGCGCACATAAATGTAGTATCAATGTTCATAGTTATGGTTTCTCGAAATGCTTGTGCTGATGCGGCTGGGAAATCATCATCTGGAGTTGAGCCGCCTGCATTACAAACAAAGACGTCCAATTTTCCATGGGTTTGTATTACGGATTGAATTAATGAATTGACGTCGCTTTCAATGGTGGCGTCACATTGAAGTGCATGTGCTTTAAGTCCTGATTCTGAAAGTTGAGCAGCTACTTTTTTACAATTGTTTAAGTTTCTGCTTGCAATTATTACGGTGGCGCCAAGTTCACATAATGATTCAGAAATAGCTAATCCTAAATGAGTGCCACCACCGGTTACCACTGCAATGGAATCTGACATATCAAACAATTGCTTCAATGTTTGCAAAAGATTATTTACCTTCCTTTTTCAAGCTGAGCATCTTGCCATGTGTAGTCTACTTTGTCTTTATAAAAACGATCTGGATTCTCAATTGCCCATATCTGTTTTCTTATGATGTAGTTATTAGGATCAATCTCTATAGCTTTACGCCAAAGTTTTATGGCCTCATCTGTTTTATTCGAGTTAAATAATTGTTGGCCAGATACAAATAGTTCATTTGCTTTTCGATGAGTATCTTGTTCAAATTCCTCCGGTTGGGAGCTTTGGAAATCCTTTCCGTATACCCAATTCTCCACTAAGGATCTTTTAACCGATTCCCTTACGTTAAATGTGCCTAATTCGATGAAGTCTACATTGCCATCTGAGCCTATTAAATAAACATTTGGTACAGCTTTAAATCCATATAATTTACCGAGCTGATTACTCTGGTCCACAACAGTAGTAAGGGTGGCATGAGCTTTCTCTAGATAAAACTTCGGTTTTTCAACTCCCTGCACATCCATCGCTACCGTGATTATTTTTACATCAGTTGAGTTATTTTCAGAAACATCTTGCCATACAGGCAATTGAGCTCTACATGCTCACCAAGATGCCCAAAAGAACAAAGCAATTTTTTGCCCAGAATAATCAGAAAGCTGTACATCTTCTCCAGTAACTGAAGGTAAGGAGAAGTTAGGTGCCAGGTCTCCAACTTTTACGTAGCCTGTTTTTTCGGCCATTTCTACATCCTTTATATATATGGTAATTAATATAGTGAATTATAAAAGTGTTATTCCAACTATGGCCAATACTGTAACACTTATTGCAATAGTTTTGATGAAAAGGCGTTTAGGCTGAGTGTTTTCATTCAGGAGTTTTAGTTTCCCAGTACTTAATAAGGTGCTGAAAACGAACACCCATACTGGAGCTGTTGCAAACAAGGTTGATACTAGCGCTACCGAGCTGCCAATTTTCATTGAACTCAAAAACGACAAATGAGCCAGAGGTAGTATTACGGCTTCAACCAATAAAACAAAAATCATAGTTCTAGGCTCTTTGACAGTGGACCAAAATTTTCCGAGCGAGTCGCGCTTTAAGTTCAAAACAATGGGCAATAGTGCCCCAATTCTTTGTGCCCAAAAAGCATTTTCAGCTGTAACTTCCTCGAGCGCGTAACTGCTTAACACCTGTGACATTGCAGAGAAAGCGGCGCAAATAATTAACCCTACTATCGCAAACATCTTTGTTTTATTGTTAGTATTTTCCGAGGATTCCGAAGATAGAATCATTATTCCAATGATAGCTAATATTATTGACCCCCACTGTAGCAGAGCGAGAGATTGATCGAGTAATAACAAGGCGAAAATCGCAACAAAAAGAGGACTGGTATTAAATATAGAAAAACTAATTGAAGCCTCGGTATTTCTCAGAATCCTATAAAACGTTGTGATAGCAATTCCATAGACTGCTCCGCTTCCAAAGATTGCGGCTATGTGTGTTGCTGGGACACCTTCTTCAAATGGGTAGAGTATTCCAAAAATTATGCTGTATACAATAAGACTTACTGCTAGCCACAACATCAGAGTAGTAGCATCGGGCAGATAACGAATTGACAGAATTTTTTCGCCTGTGCCCCCAATTCCGATTAGCGCTGCAGCTAAGATTGCTAATGCAACCCATGATTCAGTTGGTAGAAATGACAGCAACATTTAATAAAAATTCAAAAAAGGCATGAGATTTAGGTTTTACAAATCCTGAAATACGTATTTAATCTATTATATGTGTGCTGGGCTAAATAAGTGTTGAAAATCCGTTAACTTTTTATAAGGATCAAAAAATGGTAATAGCGTTAATTGTCGGAGCAGGTGGTTTTATTGGTGCCATCGCAAGATATGGCATAAATTCTGGTTTTGGCAGATTATTACAAGACCAATGGTTACCGTATGGAACATTGACGGTTAATGTTGTTGGCTGTTTGCTAATAGGAGTGGTGGCTGGCCTGATAGATGACAAACAGATAGGAGGCGGGGAATTGCGCGCATTTGTTGTGATAGGTATCTTGGGAGGATTCACAACTTATTCTGCATTTGGTTATGAAACAATTAATTTAATCAGGGACGGTAATATTTCAGCAGCAATTGTAAATATTGCTGCACAGATAGTATTAGGCTTAGGCGCTGTTTGGATTGGTTACAAACTAGCAACCGTAGCCTAATCTACTAACTAAGAAATTTTATAACTGCAGGCGATACAACATCCTGTCTTTCGAGTTGAGGCAGATGCGCCGCCTTATCAACCATGAAAACCTCAGCATCTGTCAGAAGACTTTTGAAATCATCTGCATATACTGGAGGGACTAAACCATCTTGTTTACCCCAGACTATAAAACTTGGAGCCTTTGCTCGATGAATGCGGCGAGTCAGGCCTTTTTCAGGTATTGGCCAAATGAATGCTGCAGAACATGCGAGAGACCATGACCTCTTAATTTCTTCATCTTGCCTTTCAGTCTCATCTTCAGGCATTGTGAACATTTCGGTCGCAATTTTCCCTTCTGGTTCATAAAAGCATAATGGAACCAATTCATCATGAGTCAGCTTCATCCAATCTTCCACAGGTTGGTCCTCTCTCCATAACCCGATCGCAGAGATAAGAACAAGCTTACTGACTCTTTCAGGGTTTGTTGATGCCAATTCAGCGGCTAGCATTCCACCAAATGAGTGTCCAATGACTGCAGGAGAATCTAGTCCCAACTGATCGAACACTTCATAGTAGTGAAGCATCAATTCCCAAAGGCCCCGTATTTCTCTCACCGCATCTGGGTTGCCTTCTGTTCCAGGAAGGGAGGGGGCATATACTGTAAAGTGATTGGCTAGATCATCTAAAAAAGGATCCCAAGCGGGTCCACCTGCTCCATGAAGGAACACAACTGGAGGCCCACTTCCAGCTTGATGCACTAGTGATTCAACTCTGCCATTCATTGTTTTTAGTACATTTGTTGATTTCTTCATGCTGACACAACTTCCTGCGATCTTTTTGCACCTTGCGGCCACCAATGATTCTCCCAGCCCTGATCATCCCATATATTTCTGACCTTAGGTAAGACTTCCTCTCCAAATAGCTGAATATTCTTCTTAGTTAATTCATGAGGCATTGAGCCAAGATGCATCAGTGCCATAAGGTTTCCACAATTTAGATCTTTTATAACTTCCTCTAATTGGTGCCTGACAGATTCTGGACTACCTGCAACAATAAATCTGTTATCAATATAGTCTTGGAATTTCCAATCTTTTCTTTGTTGAGCAAGATCGGCTGGGATACCATAACCTCCTGCTCTGGTCGCTTTAACTAGGCTACTGTGATCCACATGCCCAGGTGCCATAAAGAAATGTAACGGAGTATGAAGAGATTTTTCGTAAAAGTACTTAACATGTTCGAAATACTGCTCTTCAGCCTTTGCATCAGTTTCAGCTACCAGTACCAATTGTAAAAAGCCAAGCCGGTACGGATTCTTGTCTTTACCCATCTCATCCAGTCGTTCCCAGTATTTATCTACATTCTTTTTGGCAAATTTACTGCCAAAATAACTTAAGAAACAGTAGCAATAGTCGCGCTCAGCAACCCAATCAACAGTTGATTTGCTACCTGTCCCAGGCACCCAGACTGGAGGGTGTGGTTGCTGTATTGGCTTGGGCCAAGTATTTACATACCTTAGCTGATTGTATTTTCCGTTGAAAGAAAATACATCTTTTCTCGTCCAGGCTTCAATTATTAGGTCGTGTGCCTCACGAAATCGTTCTCGTTGTTCCATTGGAGGTATACCGTAACACCAGTTTACGTCGCAGGAACTGCCTAATGGCATCCCAGCAACTAACCGTCCTCCACTAATTCCATCCAGCATGGCGTACTCTTCAGCGACTCTTTGAGGAGGGTTGGTTGGAAGAGTTGATCCCATAACTACTATCGCCGTATCTTTTGTGTTGCGGGCTAAGGCTGACGCCATAATGTTCGGCGAGGGCATAAATCCATATGCGTTTTGATGGTGCTCATTCACACACACTCCATCAAATCCCATTTTGGCTGCAAATTCTAGCTCATCTAAAGACCAATTATAGTATTGACCCACACGAGCTGGATCGGCTAGTTCGGCCCAAGGTGGTGTTACCCATACAGAACTATATCTTTTTTCAAAGTCGTCAGGTAATTCCCGGTGTGGCATAAGATGGAACATCGATATTTTCATGTTTTTAGCCCCTTTATGAAAACTTACTATTTGGAAATCCAAACATATATTAAAAGTTTTCGGGAGTATAACATCATTCGCCAAGTTGCAGGTAATTTTCACTCATAAACCCCCAGAGCTCCACTCGATGTAACGAAAAACGTAGCAGGCATCAGGTTTTGTTCAAGTAAGTTTTTTGGTATAAACTTTTAGTTAACAAAATATGAAAAACCTAATTGAAACCACTACTCTCAAACGCAACTGGATAGAAGGTAATTTATTTCCACAGTGTGATTTATTTCGTCTCAAAAAAGGGACCGGAAAAGAATTACAAGGTAAATCTCTCTACTGCTTATTTTATGACCCTAGTTTTATAACAAGAGCTTCGTTTCAGCGCGCCATGCATTTACTAGGGGGGCAGTTTTATCAAACGGAAAATGCCTCTCAGTCATTCCCTGTAACTGAGACTAACCACATTGATAATGTAGTGGCTATATTACATAGTCTGCGGATGGATGCTGTAGTGATAAGGAGTAATGAGTCTAATGTGATGAGTGAAGCGGCAAGTGCGAACCTCATTCCAGTCGTTAGTGGAGGAGGTATATTTGATCATCCAACACAATCTTTGGCTGATCTTTATACTTTGCATTTAGAAAGAGGATCTATCGATGGGGCACATGTAGCAATCGTTGGCAGGGTTGAGCATAGAAACATAAACGCATGGATTTTAGGGTTATCTTTGTTTCAGGATATAACGATTAGTGTCTTTTCTTTAAGTGGAGCTATCAATCCGGAAATACTTAGTTTATGTGTTGAGAGAGGTGTTAAGTTTAGAGAAGTAAATTCGATGGATGAAATAAAGAGCGCGGATGTGGTTTACCTGAACGCTCCCCGAACAGAAGCGCATGCTAATCTCTTAAAATCAAGAGGCATACCAACGATAAATATTAACCAAAACTTTATGGACTCTCTACATGATAGAGCTGTCGTTATGAATCCTATTCAGCGCAGTGGGGATTTTTCGATAGATGTCGTTGATAATCGACTTGCATTTTACAGGCAATCCGAAAATGCTTTAATTGTTCGCATGGCCGTTTTGACGGATATCTTATCCTAGGCTACCTCAATTGATCCTGTTGATTTAACATCTGATGATTCCTGCTTTAATTCCGGGGTGATCAGACCCAGATATTTACCAAAAACTGAGTGCATGAAAGCACTGTTTATTATTCTTCCATGCCAGTCAAAAGATACTCCACTAGATTCTAAAATATCTTCTCTGACATCATCGGTCATAAGTTTAGAAATCAAAAATTCAATTTGTGAGTCTTTCAGAGACTCAAATATGCGCCTTGCAAAATTACCTAAATTGATTTCATTGCTCAGGAGCTTTTTCCATTCTGATTCATATGGCTTCAATTGTTTTGATGACAAGTCGCCTTGATTCAATGCCTGTATTAAAGTTTGTGCAGCTAATTTTCCGGACAGTAAAGAGTAATAGATTCCACCTCCCGTCGTAGGCTTGGTTAAACCTGCGGCATCACCTATGGAGAGAGCTCTGTTATTGTATGTTGGAGTTGATGGACTTACCGGTATTCCCCACTTTCTTTCCGGGCTTTCTATTTTCTTAAAATACCCCTTGTTATGTAGCATGGTTTTCAAATTATCCATGTGCCCATTTAATTTGCGAGACGTTGCCAAACCGAGCAAAGCTTGATTGTTTTGAGTTGGTACTAACCAGCCGAATGAACCTCGTCCTATTTGCGATCCTAGAAAAACAGCCGGTCTTGACAGTTCCTCTGTATAAACAGTCGCCTGACATCCTGTTAAAAAGTTTTTGGATTCTCCATTTCCTAGGCCAGCCATTTTTAACAGAGGAGATCCGAATCCTGTAGCTATTATCACGGCTTTACTGATTTGCTTTCGATTATGTCCATTGATTTCGCTTAGAACGGTGACCTCAGTATCACTTATATTTAGAGATACAACTTTTTCGTTAAGCCGATACATAGCACCTGAGTCAATTGCTTTTTGAGCAAATGATTCCACGTATGAGATGCGATTTATAACGTATGCTTGAGGACTGCTATGGTTGACTAAATAAGTTTTTCCAGATGGGGAAACGATATTTGCGCTCGAAGTAGATTGATAGATATCAGTTTCATCTGGAGGGAACTCATTGAAACAGGAGTGACCGATGATTCCTGTGCATAGCTTATCTCCGATGTTCGTTCTCCAATCGTAAACTTCGACCGAAAAACCAGCCTTGGCGATATTTAGCGCTGCCAGGTTTCCTGCGGGGCCTGCGCCTATGATGATTACGTCGAGCAATCTGCACTCATTAACATGTTTAACACGAGTTGTAATGCTACCTTAATAGAACCACTGTTGCCAAGAATTTTTTGATGAAATTCATCATTCATATATTCGGTCGCACCGAAAGGCCATTATAAAGTCATTTATGTGCAGGCCACCTATTGAATGCGTCCACCATTCGACCCTAACTAAACCCCATTCTAAAACTATTTTAGGATGATGATCTTGTTTATCTGAATCAACGCCAACTTGATTTACAAATTCTAATGATGATGCAAAATCAGAAAACTCAAATTCCCTTATTAGATGCGGTATCTTAGTTTCATGAGAAATGGTCCAACAAGGTGTTTCTTTAAGAAGTTCTTTAATTTCTGTATCTTGTAATTTTGGGGTTTCAGCTCTAGTTTTAACACAGTCTTTGTTTAGTAATGACAAGTTTCCTCCTAAGTATGTTCCATCAAAAAATACAGTGACCGTATTCTTAACATGGCAAGATTAATTCCATTGCTGCTTAAATCTGTAATAATGGAGTTTATCAAATGCAAAAACTGTTACATCGATTCGTTATTCTGCTAGTACGCGACTATCTGGTATCGTTAGTTAGGTACCCTGATTTTCGTTATATTTGGCTTACCGGCATCTTTTCATTTGGTGGGATGTGGATTTTTACAGTCACCGCTACATGGATAGCTGTGGAAGCATCAGGTAGTTCAAGGTGGGCTGGGATAATAGCTTTTTCAAGTCTTTTGCCATTTTTGCTTTTCTCTGCACTTGGAGGGTTTTTTGCTGATCGATATAACCGTAGGAATGTAGTTATCGCTGCGTCTTTTGGGAATACAGTCTTAGCTATAATAATTGCTGTTGGTGCTGTGACAGAGTCTTTAGACCTTTGGCATCTAGCCATTGGAGCATTTCTGGCCGGTGGACTGCGAGCAGTAATGGAACCGGCAATACAAGCATTGATTCCTAATCAGGTGGATGAGAAACATATGCTAAATGCCATAACTCTAAATGCGTTAACTCATCATGGATCGAGGTTTTTTGGACTATTAATCGCGGCACCCTTGTTAGCTGGCGGAGTAGCAATATCAATATCAGGTTTTACTATTATTCCTGGTGGAGTTAAAACGGTCCTGATTTTAAGTGCAATTTTCACAGCCCTGAGCGCCGTGTTTTCTATGTTGTGTACTACAGTTTCGTATGGGCGAATAACTTCTAATATAGAAACAAGTTATATTACTAGAGAAGCTAAGCGTTCCTTTTTGGGTATCAATAAAAGAGCGACAGAAATATTAGGTGGCATAGGTTATGTTGGTTCGGGAATGCTAGAAGGGTTTAAGTACATATATACGCACAAAATAATTTCAATTTTTATTCTATTAGTAGCCTTTCACTGTGCATTGGTTATGTCTTTTGAGTCAATAATGCCTATATTTTCTCAGGAGAGCCTTAGAGCAACCGATGGGTCAATTCTTGGATATCTTGTTATGGCATTCGGAGCTGGATCAATAATAGGAGTGCTGCTAGTAGCTGGGTTAACCAAGGAGAAACATAAGGGGTGGGTTCTGTTGTGGTCAGGAATAGGAAGTGGGATTACACCTATCCTAATGGCATTGATGCAAGAACCAGGGTTAGCAATGTTATTCGCAGCTTTTATGGGTGCTACTCAAGCAAGTTTTATGGCAATTACTAATGTATATGTTTTGACAGTGTGTCCAGACAGGTTGCGAGGTCGGGTTTCTAGTTTGTATGTGTTGCATGCTGGTGGCATTATGGCATTTGCTAATTTGGGTTATGGATTTATGGCTGATTTATTTAATGCTCGCGTCATATTTATAATTACGGGGTTAATATTTATGGTATTTTTAATGGCGATATCTACATCGCTACCAAAGTTAAGAAATATTTATAGAACTGGAGAAACGACAGCGTAATGGAATCTAGAGTAGGTAAAGCGGTTATACCAGCAGCTGGCCTTGGAACAAGGTTTTTGCCTGTCACGCGTGCGGTTTCTAAAGTTATGTTGCCAGTTTTTAATATCCCGACGATTGAATTTGCAGTCACTGAATTGAAAAAAAGCGGTATCAATAGTGTAGCTATTGTGGTGTCCAGTCTTAACTCAGATGTTCAAAAATACTTTGAAGGCACTGCTGATGTGCAAGTTGAATTTATATTACAAGAAAAGGCAAATGGACTAGGTGATGCAATTCTGCAGGCCGAAAAATGGGTTAATGGGGAATCTTTTTGTGTGGTACTGCCCGATGATTTGATTTTTGGTGAAATAACCACTATCAAACAAATGATTTCAATTCACTCTAAGTATGATTCAACTGTTTTGGCATTAAAAACTGTTGAAGATGATAGAGTCCCATTTTTGGGCATAGTGGAATCACAACAGATTGATAGTTTGATACATCGAATTAATAAATGTGTCGAAAAACCGAAACTTTTAGAGGCGCCATCAAACTTAGCAATAATTGGCAGATATGTTTTTACAAATGATATCTTTGACTATATTAAGCAAACGACAGAAGGGGCGCTGGGTGAGATACAAATAACTGACGCAATAAACGCTCAAGCTAACGAAAAGTCAGTTTATGGCTATGAATTTCCTGGGGAACATTTCGATACCGGTAATCCCGCAGGTTTATTGGAGGCGTCTATAGCTTTGGCTGTCAGAGATCCAGAAAAGGCACCAGGCCTGATAAATTTCATAAAATCTTTAAACCTCTAAATACTGTCACCAAATCCTTTGACATATCTATTACACGCTATTAGCATTCCGTAATCTACAGTATTCACTTTTGGGAGAAGTAAAATGAGCACAGTACTTGCAGGTGTGATCGCCGAATTTAAAGATATTAATGCATGGAGACAATGTCTCGCAGAATTTTTTGCAACAGGACTCTTCGTGTTTATAGGAGCAGGGGCAGTAGCAGCTAGTGGGATAGCTAGTTCAGGTGGATTGGATACCGGCAGGTTAGTCGCCATAGCCCTGGCACATGGTTTGGCTATTTGTTTACTTGCATATTCAGTAGGTCACATATCGGGTGGCCATCTTAATCCTGCGATTACTATTGCGGCAATTATTAATGGCAAAATCAGCTGGATAAGAGGCAATCTATACATAGCGGGGCAGATTGCCGGTGGTATTGTCGCCGCTCTGATATTAATGGCAGTTATCCCAGATGTTAATGAAGGAAATCTAGGTGCTCATGGACTAGGAGAAGGTGTGTCTGTTGGGATGGGATTTAGTATAGAACTAATATTTACTTTCCTATTATCTTTTGTGGTGTTTGCCACAGCCATGGACAAAAGAGGTCCTGGAGTTATGGCTCCAGTGGCAATTGGTATAACGGTTGCTGTTGTTCATCTTGTTGCCGTACCTTTAACAGGCGCAGGTATAAATCCTGCAAGAAGTTTGGGTCCTGCAATTGCATCTGGTTTCTGGACAGACCACTGGATATATTGGGTTGCCCCGATACTTGGGGGCATAGTTGGTGGGACGTTGTATCAATTGATTTTTGCTGCAGAAACTGAGTCTAGCTAATAGGTTCTGAAGTAAACCAGTCGAAAATAAATTTTGTAGCCTGACAATCATCTTCGTTGTAAGTCAAGATTTTAGTTTTGCTTTCTATATCTTTTCCTTCGGACTCAACAAACTTAGTGAATAATGCTATTGAACCCATGGCATCTACATCATCTAGTATCCAACTGAAACCTAGATATTTAGCTATCTCCTTTAAACCTTCTTTGTAGATTGGAAAAGCGTAGGCTTTTAAAATGATGGGGCGTAAATCTATTAGTCGATCTAAAACAAACTGGACGCTCTCATTGTCAATATTAAAACCCTCTCCCATCGATTGGAGCTGCGTTTTTTCATAACTGTGCCAATGGTAGAACACAGGATTTTCTAACGATGAAGCCCATTCAAAAAACGATTTGGTGTTATCTGCCTCTTGATTAGGAGAGTCAGCAAAAAACGAGATGAATTCATCAGCAGAATTATGTGTCCTAACAACTGTTCCGATCAAGTAGTTCACCATTGCAGCCCCTGATTCACTTTGATAAAGGTTACTTCCTTCTAAATCTATAAATACCTCTGTGCCCGCTCTAGTGAACTCTGGTACGGGTTGTTTGCTAATTATGGATTTACTACTCAAAGCTTGTGCACAAGCGATCATTTTATATGCTGTTGAATCGCCAATTCCTTTGATATCTGCCAAGTCTTCCGTAGTAGCTTTGGCAATTTCGTTTACAGTTTTATAACCTGCATCAACCAGTTGTTCACGCCTTTTTGATTTAATACCAGGTATGAGAGATGCATCATTGGCATCTATAGCAAGTGTGTTTACATAGGATTCCCAGGGCCACCGCGCACCTCTTAAAGTAGGAGCTATTTTTTCACCATTAATAACATTAATGAGTTGTTGGATTGTCTCATCCAATAGTTCGTCCCACTCTTCTGCATAATATGGAAATTCCTCTAAATCAGCATTTATTACATAAAAAATTGGTGGTGTAAATTTTTGTATTTCACCTATCATTCGATTGTAAATAGCAGCTTGTAATATGTGCGAGGTCTTGATGTTTTTAGCTGATTTAATTTCAATTATTTCATATGAATGGCTGCCGAAGACCGACGATTTATCCAAAACTTTTCTGATTATGTCAGGCCGGCCACTAATGTCTAAATCCTTACAAATTAGTGGCATGTCTAAAATGCCTTCTGCTTCTCCGTTCATCAGTTCAAGCACTTGCATGAACCCATCTGCTTCAGAGGTGAATGGCAAATTTACTGCATTTCCGAACAAGGTTTCATTAACAAAGTTATGATGCTCCTTGCCGTATGAAAACATTAATTCCTGAAATTCAGTAATAGGATCTTTATTATTTGCGTCGGCATGGTAATCACACCAAACATTTATTGGAGATTCCGTAAAATTTTGTATTATATGGGCCTTAATGCTTGGAGATTTGTTTTCATCTGTGTGTAATGAAAATATGGATTTTAAGTCTGCTGAATTCAGTGTGCCCATACCCTTTTATTTACCATCCGGTGTCGTTGTGCTTTGATCAACCAACTCTATGAGGTCAACAGCCTTTCGTTTTTTAGACTCGTCTCTGGAGCTTAAGCCTTCGTCAAACATCTGCAGGCAAAATGGACACGAAACCGCTACGGTATCCGCACCAGTCTCTAAGAATTGATCCGTTCGCATATGATTGGTTCGCGTTCCTTGATTCTCTTCTAGCCAAGCATGGCCGCCACCAGCGCCACAACAAAAACCCTTTTCTCTATTTTTATTCATCTCTAACAAATTTAATCCTGGTATTGAGGATGCCACGTTTCTAGGTTCTTCATAAATGTTGTTTTGTCTGCCTAGATAGCAAGAATCATGATAAGAGACATTTTCTTTAATTTCGCCTATAGCGGTTAGTTTTCCATTGGATATCAATTCGTCAACAAATTTACTGTAATGTATTACGTCGAAATCTCCCTTCAAATGCGGATATTCGTTCTTCATCACATTAAAGCAATGAGGACATAATGTGATGATTTTTCTTACTTTGTGAGCCTTTAAAGTTTCAATAGTCTGATTTGCCATATTTTGGTACAGATACTCATTTCCTAATCTCCTTGCAGGATCCCCTGTGCAGGTTTCTTTCTGCCCTAAAACAGCGAAATCAACATTTGCTCTTTTAAGGACTCTTGCTAAAGACTTAGCCACGGAATGGCCTCTTTTGTCTAAAGCGGATGTACACCCTATCCATAAAAGATAATCTGCATTTGGATTTTCATCGACTGTAGGCACGTTTATATCCGCCATCCAATCAGTTCTACTATAGGTTGTTCCTCTCCATGGATGTCCTCGCTGCTCTAGGCTGACTAAGGCTGCTTGACCGGTTTCAGGTATCTGGGCTTTTTCCATAACAAGGTGCCGGCGAACATCAACAATTGTTTGCACATGCTCTACACCGACTGGACATTCAGTTACGCATGCACCACACGTCAAACAATCCCAAATAGCTTCTTCAGGTATTAAATTCGGGACTAGAGGATTATCTTTCTCAATACTGTCATCTTTTATGATCGAAGGCCCTACTTTTTGTGTATGATCCTTAAGGTTGGCAACAATATGCATTGGAGATAAAAGTTTTCCACTAAAGTTTGCTGGGCAAACGTCACTACATCGACCACATACAGCACATGCATATCCATCAAGTAATTGCTTCCACGTGAAATCCTTTACGTTAAATGCCCCAAATGCATCAACCTTTTCTAGATTAGGCGTGGTAAGTGTTCCTGGGGTTTCCAAAGACCGGAAAAAGAAGTTAACTGGAGCACCAAGCAAATGAGTGTGTTTTGATAAAGGGATAACTATGGAAAATGAAAGTATTACCAGTACATGTAACCACCAGCCAATCTCATGTAGCACTAATGCTGAGCTCTCCGGCAAATTAGCTGATATAAAAGCTTCGCCAATAGCTCTACCTATTAAAGCTTCTGCATGGGGGCCTGTCCCATTTCCTGCAACATAAAAAGCCTCTGTAAGTATTGTCAAACACATCAGAACGGTAATGAAAGCCAATATGACAGCGGCGTCGAGTTTTTGAGTTAAATCGAACGAAAGTCGCCGCGGGGTTTTCCACCATCTTCTTCCGACTCCCAGGAATATGACAAATAAAAATATTACAGCTAAGACATCAAGGTATGATGCAAAAACCTCCACCCCTTTCTTGGTTAGGATTGTTTCTGAAAACCTATGCCATATAGAGTCTCCGAATATAAACAAGATGTAACTTAATGCAAAAGATAAAAACCCCCAAAAAATAAAGAAATGTGCCAGGCCAGCAATATCAGTTTTTAATGAAAAACTTTGGAGAACTTTACTTTGTCCAAAAACAGGTTTCATTATGCCCGAAAAGCGTTGCAATTTATTGTCTAAAAGATCGGATTTTTGGCCAAGTAGAATTAGTCGGATCGCATTTCTGTAGAGTATGAATGTCGCTGCGGCAAAGAAGGTTATTGCTAGCAAATAAACCCCAAGCCACACAGGTATGGTATTAAATAATATGTCTGGAGGACTCAAGTATGCCCCTTATTTTTATTTTTATCGACAAGTTTTTCAAGTTTATCTAAATATGATTAGTATCAAAGCTGTGACTGTGATCCAAATTGTTACAGTACCGAATAAGTGTTTGTCCGATAGCAACAAATCTTCGGGTGATTCCCCAAGATTTTTAACATGTACTAAATACGCATATCTAAGTAACCCGTATATTACCATTGGAATAGTTAGTGCCATTAGGTGATTATTCGGTAAATTTGTTGCAGTAAAGGTGTAAGTTACGTAAACAACGATCGTCGCTATGATGGCCAGCAAAGATGCGCAGTCGATTAAAGTTATTGAGTAAGACCTCAAGCTGTTCCTTTGTAATTGCGCTGTTTTTCCGAAGGTTGATAATTCACTCCTACGTTTCCCCAATGCTATTACGAGAGCACCTAAACCGGTACATAAGTAAAGCCACAGTGAGATCGGTACATCTACTGCTGTCGCTCCTGCGATTGCTCGTAGTACAAATCCTGCACTAATGGCAAAACAATCTATAAGAACAAAATTCTTTAGACTTATTGAATATGAAGTCATTAAAATCACATATCCAATAACTATCCAACCAAAATTTAGGTTAAGCAAGAAAGACAATATTAACCCGGGCACCAGAATTGAGGTGCCTGCAATGATTCCGACTCGCCTTGAGAGTTTTCCTGAAGCAATTGGCCTCGTAGACTTAATCGGGTGAATACTATCTTTCCTGTAATCTATTACATCGTTTATTAGGTAAATAGATCCTGATATTGCTGAAAATATAATAAAAGCAATGATTGAATTTGCCAGCATGGAGTCAACCGTTGACCAGTTAGTTATGTTCCAAGATTCTTGTACGCTAAATAGTAATGCAAAGAAAATGAGTAGGTTTTTACTCCATTGCTTTGGCCTCATACTTACGAATATTGGCATTACTAAGCCTGATATTTGCCCGTTTAAACTGTTTTTGTATTGTTTTTGTTTATTCATTGCTTGATAATTGTTGTGTATAGAGCATTAATCTTACATTTCTATTGACATATGCGCCGTCCTCTTTTTACAATTTTTTGTTGTCTTATTGGATTGGTGATGTCAAATAAGATGTCAAGTATTAATTATCTAAGACTATTTAATAGGTCATATTAAAACATAATGTCCTATTCAAATATCATTAAAACACTAGGAGGATAGTGAGTAATGGCTGATTTCAAACCGCTTGGTAATAGGGTTGTAATTGAGCCGACGGACTCTGATGAACAGATTTCTGCCGGCGGAATTTATATCCCTGACACAGCTAAAGAGAAACCCCAAGAAGGTAAAATAGTAGCTGTGGGTCCAGGTAAACTAAACGAAGATGGTTCCCGAACAGAGTTAGAGGTGTCGGTTGGAGATATTGTTGTATATTCCAAATACGCCGGTACTGAATACAAACAAGGTGACACAGAATATCTAATTGTTAGAGAAGACGATATTCTTTTTAAGAAGTAGATTAATAATGTTACCGGCATAGAATTTTTAGTTCGGTAACTTCTCAGGAGGACTTTAATTTGGCTAAACAGATCAAATATAGCGAAGATGCTCGTGCTTCTATGAAGGCTGGCATTGATAAACTCGCTGATACGGTTGGGGTAACTCTCGGACCGCGTGGGCGTAATGTAGTGTTAGATAAAAAATTTGGACCACCACAGGTTATTTCTGACGGTGTAACAATTGCAAAAGAGATTGAGTTAGAAGATCAATTTGAAAACATGGGTGCCCAGCTTCTCAAAGAGGCTGCTTCTAAGACAAATGATGTTGCAGGTGACGGTACCACAACCGCTACTGTTTTAGCACAGGCAATTATTCGAGAAGGATTCAAGAATATTGCTGCTGGTGCTAACCCGATGGCTCTTAAGCGGGGAATTGATACAGCAGTAGTTACCTTAAGGAAAGCAATTGGGGATATGTCTCAACCGGTTGAGGGCAAAACTCAGATAGCTCAGGTTGCATCACTTTCTGCTCATGACGAAGTTATGGGCGATCTTATTGCTGAGGTTATGGAAAAAGTTGGAAAAGACGGTGTAATAACTGTCGAAGAATCAAAGGGCCTTGAATATGAACAAGAGTTTGTAGAGGGCATGGAGATAGATCGTGGTTACA
>PAAV01000033.1 GCA_002699485.1 Chloroflexota bacterium
CTCGGCGTTCAGAGCAAGACAGAAAGACAGCTGAAACAAATATTCAGGTCAAAATGAATATTGACGGTTCAGGTGTATATGACATCGATACAGGAAATGGCATGTTTGACCACTTATTAACCCACTTGTCAAAACATGGTCTAATTGATCTAACTGTTAAGGCTAAAGGTGATACTGAAATTGGATGGCACCACTTAGTAGAAGACACTGGACTGATAATCGGCAAAGCCCTAAAAGAGTGTGTTGGGGATGGGGCTGGAATCAACAGAATGGGCTATGCTTATGCTCCATTAGATGAAGCTCTAGCCAGAACCGTAGTAGATTTTTCCGGTAGGGGATATTCTGTTCTGGAGCTAATGCTGGGAGATATCGACATGGGAGACCTGCCAGCCGATCTAGTCAGACACTTCTTAGAAAGCTTTGCTAGAGAAGCAGGGTGTAACCTAAATATTGAAGTATTGTCTGGATTAAATAACCATCACAAAGCTGAAGCGGCATTTAAGAGTATGGCGAAGGCCATTAAATATGCAGTAAGCATTGATGAGCGGCAGGCAGGCAAGATACCCTCTACCAAAGGAACAATATCAGACTAAACGACTGAACTTATACTCGTTGAGATAGGTTCAGTCACTAGATGTATCCAGTTCGAAGCTATACTGTTCAATAATTGGATTAGATAAAAGCTTTTTGCACATTTCTTCTACTTGTGCGGATGCTTCATCAGCATTATTAGTAGATAAATTAACCTCAATATACTTTCCAAACCTGACGCTATCAACCATATCAAAGCCTAGTGAATGAAGACCATTTTGTACGGTGATCCCCTGCGGATCATTAACCGTTGGCTTTAAAGTCACAAAAATCTTAGCTGAAATCAATGTTCTAAGGCACCTGCCATTCCGGAGCGTTTGGCGAACTTTCATGTACTGCGATAAACTCTCTAATTCTCATTTCATCAAACTCATCAAAAGTATCTAAATAGTTCCATGCAACTAATGCAATCCTACTATTCATAAGGGAGTATGGAGAAATGATAATTTTTCTTCCCAACTTAGTCATCGCTTTAAGTTGATCAACAAGGTCTGCGCAACCTTCGGGGCAATTGTAATGTATTCTTATGCCGCCATGTTCCAAATTATGAACAAGTATTTCATCTGATAACTCATCCTCATACACACCCCATAATGCAGGAGCTAGTAAGTCTTCGTCGTAATCAAATGTATCTCCCATGGCTGTACTGTAATGCCAGCCGGAGGTGGCAGGATAAGAATTGTATACGGGGTGTGAATCGCCCTCAGCAATATGATCTCTGCCTTGAGTAGGATATCTCGTGCCTGGTCCATCTCCATCAGTAGTCGCCGTACTTGAAGTATTTTGAGCAAAAGGTAGTCCCGGCAAGAACAGGGAGATGATAAAGGCCAGTGCGACCAATATTATTAGTCCAAAGCCTAATGACTTCCACCAATTTCGTTTAGTGGCGCGTCTAGACCTCCTGGCCGCCCGTGCTTGAGTTGCAGTTAGTCGCTTTGCTTTCTTGGGTTTATTTTCAGATACCATAAGATTTCTTTGTTCCTAAAACAATTTTAAAACTTGATTTTATACGAACTGGCGCAAATATTAACGGATCTTTAGACCTGTTAAACGATCAAATGCAAGCAGAAATCGTTCTCTGGTTTTCTCTATAATATCTGAAGGTAAACTTGGAGCGGGAGGTTCATGATCCCAGCCCTGACTGTTTAACCAATCTCTTACAAATTGCTTATCAAAGTTAGGCAACGATTTGCCTGGTTCATAAAATTCCGCATCCCAGAACCTGCTCGAATCAGGAGTAAGGAATTCATCAATTAAAGCAATTTTATTATCTATATAACCAAATTCCATTTTGGTATCAGCGATGATAATACCTTTGTCTTCTGCATATTTACGTCCAAACTCGTACAAGGAAAGAGTGTAATCTTTTAATTCGCGAGTCACATCCACTCCAACCATGTCTTCCATTTCCTTAATTGTTATAGGTTCATCATGGCCTTCTTCAGCTTTAGTAGTAGGAGTAAATAACGGCTCAGGGAAACGATCTCCTTCTTTCATGTTTGCTGGCATGTCAATTCCACCAACAGTTCCTTCTTTCAAGTATTCGCTCCATGCAGAACCAGTAATATAACCTCTAACAACACACTCAACATCGATCCTGTCAGCTTTACGGACCACCATTGCACGTCTTGCTATTTCCTTATCTAAATCTAGATCTGTCCGATCCATAGCAAACTGTTCCAAATGGTTTGGAATTAAGTTTTTCGTAAGATCAAACCAAAATAGTGATATTTGTGACAGTACAGCGCCTTTATCAGGAACGCCGTTTGGAAGAACAACATCGAAAGCAGAAATACGGTCTGTCGCTATCATCAAAAAATGCTGGTCTCCTAATGAATATGTATCTCGGACTTTGCCTGAATACACTGGATTGGGTAAATCGGTTTTTATTACGGTCGCCATATATTTATTTTCCTTTTATTATTTGATACCTGCGTTTTTAAAAGTTTCATCAATGTGCCTAATATAGTGATTATAATCAAATATTTCTTGCAACTCATCTGCTCCTAAAGCATTAACCACTTTGGATTCCTGTAACGCAAGGTCATAAAGTTCTAGATTTTCGTCAAGTGCTCTCTGAGAGATCCGTTGAACGATTTTATAAGCGTCCTCTCGTTTCGATCCTGCTTCCACTAAGGACAGTAGCAGGCGCTGAGAAAACACAACACCATGTGAACCTTCGAGATTTGATTTCATCCGGTCAACGTGAACGGTCATATTACTAATCACATGAGTCATAATGTCAAGTATATAGTCAAGTGCAATGCATGAATCCGGTAATATCAGTCTTTCATTTGAAGAGTGACTAATATCTCTTTCATGCCAAAGAGCCACATTCTCCATTGATGTAACAGAGTGACCTCTAATCAGTCGAGCTAGCCCACATATCCTCTCAGTTAATTCTGGATTCCGTTTATGCGGCATGGAGGACGATCCAGTTTGACCAACACCAAAAGGTTCCTCTACCTCTCTTATTTCAGTTCTCTGGAGGCCTCTTATTTCTGTAGAAAATTTTTCAAGAGATCCAGCGATTTGAGCCAGAGTAGTTACAAACTGTGCGTGCCTATCTCGTTGTATAACCTGGTTAGAGAATGGTGCAACTTCTAACCCCAGCTGTTTGCATACTGACTTTTCGATCGAAGGAGGAACGGTGGCATGTGTTCCAACAGGACCCGACAACTTGCCAACTGAGATCATATCCTTTGCGCTTACCAATCTGGTTCGATGACGTCGCATTTCATCCCACCATATAGCTAACTTTTGACCAAAGGTGATCGGTTCAGCATGAACTCCATGCGTTCTACCCATCATTAGGGTGTTCTTATACTCTGAAGCTTTTGAATACAGAACTTCAGTTAAACGATCAACTTCAGATAACAATAGTTCTGCTGAATCCCGAAGTTGCATAGCAGTTGCTGTGTCCCACACGTCAGATGTTGTTAATCCGTGGTGAAGCCATCTTCCTTCTTCTCCAAGATGGTCAGTCATAGATTTCAAGAAAGCAGTCATAGGATGCTTGGTATCTTTTAAAACCTCATCCAAAATGGATATGTCATATTTAGACTTACTTAACTTCTCCAAATCCGATTCAGGTATTAACCCCTCATCAGACCAAGCCTTGCATGCGGCTTTTTCAATCAAAAGCCACCTGTCATATGACGCTGTTTGGGTCCATATAGAACCCATTTTGTCTCGTGTATACCGAGGTATCATGATTTATTCTTCAAGCCTTCACGATATGAGTCATAAGCCTGACGTGCCTTATTATCAGTTAAACCAATTATCTGTGTTGCCAGATATGCCGCATTTCTCGCTCCCCATGAACCTATCGCAACACCTGCAACCGGGATTCCAGGAGGCATCTGAACAATAGCGTATAAAGCATCAATTCCCTTAAGTTCGCTTGAGGCTACCGGTACACCTATTACCGGCAAAGATGTCCACGAAGCGATCGCACCTGGTAAGGCTGCGGCTCCGCCAGCACCTGCAATGAACACTTTAATACCTTTGTCATCTGCACTTGTGACATATTTCATGAGTTGTTCTGGATTCCTGTGTGCTGATATAACGTGAGTCTCATAATCAACTCCCATTTGATCTAGAACATCCTCAGTTGCTTTCATTACAGATCTGTCTGATTCACTACCCATTAATATTGCTACATTAGCCATTTATCGTTGTCCTCACTAAAAAATCATTATTTATTATCTCAGGTGTTTTTGAAAATTCACGAACCCGTCATAGACCAGTCGCGATATCTTTCCGGAAAAACATACCTTCAAATTCTATTTGCTCAACATTCTTATAGATTAGTTCACGAGCATTTGCAAAGCTATCACTCTTAGCAGTAACTGCTAATACTCTCCCTCCACTTGTTAGTATTCCATCTCCTGATACCGAAGTCCCGGCATGAAATACATTTACCGAAGCATCGATTCGATCTAACCCATAAATATCTTTACCCACATTATAGGACCCTGGATATCCGCCAGATGCAACAACAAGTCCAACACATGGCCTTGAGTCCCATTCGATATCTATTCCTGTTATATCCGATGTAGCTGTGAGCTGCATTACACTCAACAGATCGGTCTCCAGTCTGGGTAACAACACCTGGGTTTCAGGGTCTCCAAATCTACAATTGAATTCTAATACTTTAATCCCATCAGATGTAACAATCAAACCCGCATATAAAACGCCTGTGTAGGGATTCCCGGTACTACTCATGTAACCTATAACCGGTTCAAACACATTTTCTATAATTGTATTTTCAATATCCTTATTCCAGACCTTTGGAGGGGAATAGCTACCCATCCCTCCGGTATTAGGTCCTGCATCACCATCATATGCTCTCTTATAGTCCGTAGCTCCGATGATAGGGGAGATGTTTTCTCCATCTACAAACGAAAATACACTAATCTCTTGCCCAATTAAAAACTCTTCAATTAAAACTTTTTGGCCGGCACCACCAAATTTTTGATCAATGAAGATTTCTTTCAAAGTAACTAATGTCTCTTCTTTGCTTTCACAAATTATGACACCTTTGCCAGCTGCCAATCCATCCACTTTAATTACCAATGGGAATTCCCAGTCAGATATGGCACCTTCGGCTGTTTCATAGTCTGTGAACACTTGGTAATTAGCTGTAGGAACTCCTGATGCAACCATGACTTCTTTAGCGTAAGCCTTACTAGTTTCAAGCATTGCTGCTTCTTTTGTGGGTCCGAAAATAGCTAACCCCGCATGACGAAAAACGTTTACCACACCAAGTGCTAATGGAGCCTCAGGCCCGACAACTGTAAGTCCGATTGACTGGCTCTTTGCATACTCCAGTAATTTTGCAGGGTCTTCCAGTGAAATTTGCACATTGGTACCAACTTCAGCTGTACCTGCATTGCCTGGGGCTATGAAAAGTTTATCTAAATTTTGGCTTTGAGCTAATTTCCATGCAATCGCATGCTCTCTACCACCATTACCCAGCAACAGTACGTTAGTCTTTTCACTATTCGTCATTAGTTAATAGTTCACTTTTCTTGCTTATTAATTGCCTTAATCACGAATTAGGAGAAAGTAATTCCAAGCAATCCCAATCCAGTTCTGAAAGTTTTCCGTTTGTATTTACAGGTTGAATGGATACATGATCTGCACCTGCATCAAAGTGTTCTTTAATACGATTTTGTATGGTTTGCTCAGAACCCCATGCAAATGTAGCGTCTATAAATTTGTCACTCATATTATCGATATCATCTTCTGACAAACCCATTCTAATCCAATTATTTCTATAGTTAGGTAAGTCCTTATAAGTTTTCGCGACAGGCTTCGCCAGTTCTCTGGCTTTTACCGGATCTGACTCTAGAATTACTTTTTGTTCTACGCACAACCAAGAATCTTTCCCCATAATATTTCGGGCTACTTCGGTATGATCAGGCGATGTGAAATACGGGTGAGCTCCATTAGTTTTCTCAGCTGCTAATGCCAACATCTTCGGACCTAAAGCAGCTATCACTAAAGGTGGTTCCTCAGAAGGTTTAGCACCAGTATAAGGAGCTTCTTCCATTGCCTCTAAATAACGCCTCATTGTTGACAGAGGAGGACCGTACTTTAACCCTCTAATACCTTCTACAATTCTGGTATGGGACACTCCGAGGCCCAATAAAAACCTGTTGTTTGACTGTTCCGCAAGTGATTTTTGAGCAGCTAGCGTTACTCCAGGTTCTCGATGATAAATATTAGCTATTCCTGTAGCCAGGTTTAAAGTCTTGGTTTTAGACAACAACCAGGAGCTTTGAACCATAGGGCTTTTGCCTATTGTCTCTGGAATCCATAAAGTTGAATAACCTAATTTTTCTATCCGAATAGCGGCTTCAGCTGATTCTGTTGCAGACAGTTTGTCAAAAAAGTACCAAACGCCTAATTTACCTATGTTCAAATTTAACTCCTAGCTATTGCTTTGTGTCTTTTCATTAATCAAAAGCTGTTTCTTTTTAGTTACTCCACCCAAACCACTATATCCTCCCAAACCGCCATCAGATCTAATTACCCTGTGGCAAGGAATTTCTATCGGATAAGGATTTTTAGCACAAGCATTTGCAACGGCTCTACTTGATTGAGGATGACCAATTGCTTCAGCAACTTGTTTATAAGTTCTTGTTTCACCAAAAGGTATTCTAGATAATTCTCGCCATACCTTTATCTGAAATTCTGTTCCCACCAAATCCATCATCTTTTCACTATAACTGGCAGTCAACCATATTGGCTACCAACGTTGCCTTAGTTCTAGCTTCTGCAATATCTTCTCCAAGCGCCAATGCAACACCCATTCTTCTCTCACCCTCAACTTCAGGCTTACCGAACAACCTAATCTGTGTATCTTCCTGCGCCAATGCTTTGTCAAGGTTATGGAATGTCACAGAGTCTGATTTACCTTCTACTAAGATAACAGCAGAAGCAGCGGGGCTTCGCAAATTTATGTTAGGAATAGGCAGGCCAAGGATAGCCCGAGTGTGCAGAGCAAATTGACTTAAGTCCTGACTTATAAGAGTAACCATGCCTGTATCATGCGGCCTGGGGCTTACCTCGCTAAAATAAACATCATCTCCCTTAATAAATAACTCCACTCCAAAAATCCCTTTGCCTCCCAGTTTAGATGTAACTAATTCAGCAATCCTCTGGCTTTCTTTTATTGCAACTTCACTCATTGGCTGAGGCTGCCATGATTCTTGGTAGTCTCCTTTTTCCTGCCTGTGACCAATTGGCTCACAAAAGGAACATCCATTAATATGCTGAATAGTTAACAATGTGATTTCATAATCGAAATCAATAAAACCTTCCACAATAACCTTATTGGCTTCTCCTCGAGCTCCACTTTTTGCATACTCCCATGACTTGATAGCATCATTCTTGGAATGTACTGTTGACTGACCTTTACCTGAACTTGACATTACAGGTTTAACTACACAGGGCACACCGATCGAGTCTATTGCCTGCAGGTATTCTTCTTTCGTTTCAGCAAACTTATATGGTGAAGTTTTAATATTTAAGGTCTCAGACGCCAATCTTCTGATACCTTCACGGTCCATAGTTAACCTTGCTGCCATAGCATTTGGAATCACTGCAAAACCTTCCTTCTCCAATTCAACTAAAGTTGGAGTAGCTATGGCTTCAATTTCAGGGACAATAAGAGTTGGTTTTTCTTTTTCAATAACAGATCGTAATTCCGCGCCATCCAACATATTAATAACATGAGAGCGATGTGCTACCTGCATAGCAGGCGCGTTTGGATAACGATCAACTGCTATAACCTCAACTCCAAGTCTTTGTAGCTCAATAACGACTTCTTTACCGAGCTCGCCCGACCCAAGCATCATGACTTTTGTCGAATTGAGAGAAAGGGGTGTGCCTATCACGGTACTATTCATTTGGTAACCGTCATGTTCCTTCATAGTCTTTATAAATCTTTTTAGTCACTTTAGACTCAAAAACGCGTTTGCGTAAATAACTTCTGACTCCACATTTACCAAACAATCTTTAGTTAGTTCAAGTTCCTGAAAGTGCTCGGCCATATAGTCGCTTTTCAAATTTGAAACATTGAAACCGAATCTTTCATAATAATTTGGATCTCCCAGAAGAAATAAAGCATCCATTTTCATTTTTTCACTATTCTTTATAGCGGCTTTAATTAGTTTGGAGCCAATACCATGTGATTGATGTTCAGGTAGTACTGAGAGAGGTGCAACTCCGCCACAAAATAAACCTATATCAGGCTCCATGGTTACTTTAGAAACTACTACATTACCTAAAATGGTATCCGACGATTCAAAAATAAGGTTTATTAGTAAATCTTTATCCAAAATTAATTGTCTAACTAAATCGGATTCTGCTTTATTAGCAAAAGATGTATGGATTAAATTAAAGATCTCCTCTAAATCAGGTTCTTGTGCTTCTCTTATCATTCCCACTCAATAGTGCCCGGTGGCTTGCTGGTTATATCATAGACAACTCTACTCACCCCATTAACTTCATTACTTATCCTGTTGCTAATGGTAGATAGAACCTCATAAGGCAGCCTAGCCCAGTCAGCAGTCATTGCATCATCACTTGTGACCGCTCTAATTGCAATCGTATATCCGTATAGGCGATGATCACCCACAACACCCACAGACTTGGTATCCGTTAGAACCGCAAAGCTTTGCCACAGAGACTCATACAAGTTATTCCTTTTAATCTCATCCATCACAACCCAGTCAGCCTCTCGGAGAATATCTAATTTCTCTTTAGTCACTGTTCCTATTACTCTAATGGCTAGCCCAGGACCAGGGAATGGCTGCCTATTAACCAGTTCTTTTGACAGACCTAATTCCAGCCCTACTTTTCGTACTTCATCTTTGAACAAGTATCGTAGAGGCTCAATGAGTTTCAATTGCATATTTTTCGGGAGTCCACCAACGTTGTGATGAGTTTTGATCTTCACCGACACTTTCGACTCGTCTGTCTCGCTTTCGATTACGTCAGGGTACAAAGTTCCCTGACACAAATAATCGGCATCACCAAGCTTTTTTGCTTCTTTCTCAAACAGCTTAATAAACTGTTCTCCAATTATTTTCCTTTTCTTCTCAGGGTCACTGACATTTTCTAAAGCGCCTAGAAATTCATCAGTAGCATCTTTATAAATAAGATTAACTTTCAGGTGTCTCTTAAAAGTGGATAAAATGCGGTCAGATTCTTCTTTTCGAAGCAAACCGTTATTTACGAATATGCAGGTTAACTGGTCTCCGATTGCCTGATGCACCAAAGTGGCAGCGACGGAGGAATCGACCCCACCAGAAAGCGCACATACAACCTTTCCTCCCCCAACCTTCGCTTTAATATCCTTTATTGCCCGTGCTGCAAAGTTTGAAGATGTCCATAAACCCTTAACGCCGCAAACTTTAAAAAGGAAATTCTTGATTAACTGTTGACCCTCAGAGGTATGAACAACCTCAGGATGAAATTGAATTCCATATCTAGCTTCATCTCCAACAAACACTGCGACAGGGGAATTATCGGAATATCCTATAGATTTGAACCCTGGTGGTAATTGATTGATTTTGTCACCATGACTCATCCAGACTGTCATTGATTGAGAGATCTCACTAAACAGCGGATCTGATTTGGTATCTTGATATACAACCGAATGACCGTATTCTCTTTTTTGAGATGAGGCCACAGTACCGCCTAATTGATGCGCAATAACCTGCATACCGTAGCATATGCCCAGTACGGGGAGGCCTTTATCAAAAACCCAACTTGGAGCCAGTGGAGCGTCATCATCATAAACACTTGCAGGACCGCCTGAAAGGATTACTCCCTTAGGTTGTAATGACTCAACAGTTTCCCAATCTGTATCGTGAGAAACTATTTCCGAATACACTTGGTTTTCCCTAACCCGTCTGGCAATCAATCGGCTGTATTGAGAGCCGAAATCAACTATGATAATTGACTCACGATGAAGTCGTTTCTGTGAGCTAACGAGCGGATCTTTACCTCGTTTTTCCTCAGCAATCTCTAGGTATGTGGATATTTCCAAGTCATCGCTGGCAGTTAATCGCCGCGACTCCTCTTCAGGATTATCACCCTGTTTGTCGTGGTTGGAATTTATGTCTGATTCTTTGTTTTTAACCATGCTAAGGCAGCTTCTAAATTAACACTTATGCTATACTTTCGTCAATTTGCAGGACAGCTCAAAGAGTCGATGCCACAGGGCTGAATACATTAATAAATCAATGGATAAAATTGTAGAAATTTTGAGGAATGGTGGAGTGGTTGCCTTACCGACAGACAACCTGTTCTGCTTGGCTGCTGATGCATCAAATGAAATTGCAGTAAGTAAGATTTTTCGAATTAAGGGCCGCGCAGAGTCCACTGCAATACCTGTTTTGATAGCAGATTTTTCAGATATAGAAAAATACACCATGGATCAGCCAACTGGCTTGGAATTAATTTTACAAAAGTATTGGCCTGGCGAATTAACAATAATACTCAAAAAGGCCGCCACACTGGCCCCAAACCTGTCTCCCGGAATGGACACTATAGGAATTCGAATGCCAAACTCAGAATTTATAAGATCTATCATTCGAGAGCTGGGTAAACCTATAACCGGAACAAGTGCAAATTTGTCAGGAGAAGCTCCGGCTATGTCCAGTGAGCAAGTTGAATTATCTTTGGGTGACAAGCTTGATTTCATATATGAAAATGCAACAACAACAGGCGGTTTACCTTCTACAGTCCTTGACCTGAGCACAATGCCAGCACGTATACTTCGTCATGGAGCGATAGACAAAAGCGAATTACAATCGACATTGAAATTACATAAAATAGATTTATCTATTTAGATAATCTTTTCTACTAACATATTAAAAATATACCCTGGACAAAATATTGGTAATTGAAAATAACAATCAGCTTACAAATCTGAATACCTGGATTAACGAAGATATATCTTCAGCAATATCAACACGCGAAATGGGACTTTACAATTTGATGTCCTATCATTTTGGATGGACAGGAAAACCCGGCGAGGACTTTATTAATTCGCAAACAAACGGGCTTCATAATTTACGTAGATATGGGTTAGCATGCCTGGTAGCAGCAAGCAGTTTAGATAACACCACGGAAGAAGGCTCTGCGGCGGTATCGGCTGGATCAGCAATTGAAATGCTCGCTACATTCGCTGAGATACATGATGACATTCAGGCAGGCAGGCCGGTGAGAAATGACCGGGATGCTGTATGGTGGGTTTGGGGACCAGCCCAAGCGATAAATGCTGGAGATGGGTTACATGCATTAGCAAGGCTGGTGATTCTGAATCTTACTGACAAACAGGTCGATTCCAGCTTGGTTTTCGAAGCCACAAAAGTTATTGATAATGCCGCATTGGCGATGTGTGAAGGCAGATTCATAGAGCTGGAAGCTCAAGAAAGAATAGATATTACTGTTGAACAATACTTAGATATGGCTCAGGCAAAAAGTGGGTCGATAATGGCGGGAGCAATGAAACTTGGCGCGATGCTAAGCAAAACCGGTTCTCTGGCTGATGACTTCGCTGAATTCGGAAGAAACATAGGTGTTGCAATGCAGGTCGCTGATGACATTAAAGAACTATATGGTGAGCCTTCGAATACTAGCGCCATCAATGACAGGCCGTCAGAAGAAGTATTGAACAAGAAAAAACTTTTACCGATTATTTCAGCAATAAGTAACGCCGATATATCAAATAAACGTAAGTTGGGTGAAATATATTTTAAACGTGTTTTAACTCCGGATGATGTAAAGGATGTTCGTAAGTTAGTTTCTGATCTAGGTGGCAAAGACTTTGCAAAACAGACTTTGAACGATTACGTCGATAACGCTTTTAAATCAGTCTCGAAGATCGATTTTGACCAGGAATTGCTAAAATCATTTTCAAAGATATTAACTAAAGTTGACTAATACCAGCCTCAATAACAAGTCAATAAAAAGACATGACATAAAGGACAAAACCGTCCTTATTCGAGTCGATTACAACGTACCTATGGATCCTGGCACAACGAACATTGCTGATGACAGTCGAATCTTAGCCAGCATTCCCCAAATCGAATATCTTCTTAAGAGAAATTGCAAGGTTATTCTTTTATCTCACCTCGGACGACCGAACAGCAGTGCTGACACGGAATTTTCTATGAAGCCAATAACGGTCCGGTTAAGCGAGCTACTGGATAAACCTGTATTACAGATACCGGCCTGTAAAGGACAAGAGGTAGAAAACCAAATAAAGCAGTTACCTTTTAAATCAGTATCAATGTTGGAGAATATCCGATTTGAGTCAGGAGAAACAAAAAACGATCACAAGCTATCCAGAGAACTCGCAGACCTTGCAGATATATATATAAACGACGCTTTTGGAGTTGCACATAGAGCACATGCCTCAACTGAAGGGATCACAAAACATATCCCTTCATACATAGGCTTTTTAATGCAAAAAGAGCTGGATGTTCTGGGTAAACTTATGAGCAATCCTGACAGGCCTATGACATCTATTATCGGAGGTGCGAAGGCATCGGATAAAATGGGCGTGTTGCAAAACTTATCTAAAACAGTAGACGCGATCATAATTGGTGGAGGTATGGCAGCAACTTTTATAAAAGCAAATGGCTTCAGCGTAGGAGCATCAAAATACGAAAATGACAGACTTTTAGAGGTCAGCGACCTTATGGAAAATGACAAAACCAGAGCCGAAATAATAATTCCATCCGACGTAATCGTTGCTGACAGATTTCACGCAGATGCAAATTTCCAGATAGCAGATGTCAACTCCATACCAGAGAACATGATTATATTGGATATAGGCCCAAGAACTTCAGAAAAATACACTAATACTATCTCTGGATCTTCTACTGTTATATGGAACGGCCCTATGGGCGTGTTTGAGTGGAAGAACTTTTCTTCTGGTACCATAAATGTAGCCAAGGCAATTGCAGGTTTAAAAGATAGCACTACAGTCGTTGGAGGAGGCTCAACCGCAGATGTGGTTTCAAAACTGAACATGAACAATAAGGTGACCCATGTATCTACGGGAGGCGGAGCAACTTTAACGTATTTGGAGGGTAAAACTTTACCGGCAGTTGAGGCGATAGTGAAAGATGATTGACTTTCCAGAAATAGAAAACTTAACAAGAAAAACGTCCTCTAAAATCCTTATGGTTGTAGTGGATGGATTGGGAGGATATTTTGATAATGCCACCAAAAAGTCTGAGTTAGAAGAAGCTTTCACTCCCAATCTAGACAAACTCTCGGGAGAGAGTGCCTGTGGATTATCTATCCCTGTGGACCACGGAATCACACCAGGTTCGGGCCCGGGTCATCTATCACTGTTTGGATATGATCCGATTAAATACCAGGTCGGCAGGGGAGTACTAGAAGCTCTGGGACTGGGAATAGATCTAACCGCCAATCAGATCGCTATACGCGGTAATTTCGCTCTTATGAATGCTGATGGAGTCATTACAGACAGGCGTGCAAACCGAATATCATCAGATATAAGCTCTAGCCTAGTAAAAATACTATCTAAAATATCAATTCCCGATTTTGAAATACATGTTGAATTGATCAGAGACCATAGGTTCCTTTTAGTTTTAAAAGGTGAAAACGACGCGCCAAATTATTACCCGTTTGTGTACGACACAGATCCTGGTCTAGACGGGCTTAAACCGCTTCCCTGTGAGGTCACATATCCTGAAACAATGAAAATAGCTGATGCCGTGAACTCATTTGTGAGTCAAGCACGGGAATTGTTACGTGACAACAAGCATGCAAACATGATTTTGCTTCGTGGTATTTCCAAGGTGCCTAAGTTTCCATCTATGAATGAAAAATATAAGTTAAACCCGATCGGCATTGCAGCTTACCCAATGTATCTAGGTCTAGCTAAGCTAGCAGGCATGGAAATTATAGGCGATAATGCCGACTTTTCAGCTGAAATTGCAGAACTCAAGTCTGCCAGTAAATTAGATAATGATTTCTTTTTCCTTCATTATAAACCGGCGGACGCCGCAGGCGAGGATGGAGATAGAAAAGCCAAAGTTCGGACACTGGAGGAATTTGACAAATTCATACCTGACATTATGAACATCGGCGCTGATGTCCTTATAATAGCTGGAGATCACGCGACGCCAGCTATTCTGGCTGCTCATAGTTGGCATCACGTGCCTTTGCTAATAAACACGAGTTTTACAAAAGGGGACGGGCAGGGGAGTTTCTCTGAGAAGGAATTCAGAAGTGGTTCTTTAGGTTTAATTAAAGCTAAATCAATTATGATGCTGGCATTAGCACATGCAGGGAAACTGAAAAAATTTGGCTCATAATAGAGGTATTTATAAATGGCTGAAATAGTAGTGGCAGCAAATTGGAAAATGAATAAAACCGTGTCTGAATCCGATAACCTGATCAAGGAAATTTTAGAAAAGATACCACCAGTTAATTCGGTTACATGTGTTGTTTTTCCTCCGTTTCTATCGATTCCGTCAGCTGCCGGGCTGATAGACGGCTCTTCTGTCAATTTGGGTGCCCAGAACGTGCATTCAGCCAAAAACGGTGCTTTTACTGGGGAAGTGTCAGCATTAATGCTGCAGGATTACTGTTCCTATGTACTGCTCGGACATTCGGAGAGGCGACTACTTTTCGGTGAGACTGATGCATTTGTTAATGAAAAACTTGCCGGAGCAATCGAATGTGGGCTAAGACCTATAGTTTGTGTCGGCGAACAATCTTCAGATAGGGAGAGTGGATTAACTGAAAATGTTATCAGAAACCAGATCAAAAACTCTTTTAAAGATATTCGGGCGATTAACAACATAATAGTTGCATATGAACCTGTATGGGCAATCGGTACCGGTACTGCAGCATCGCCAGATGATGCTGAGGACGTTAACAAATTGATAAGAGAAGAACTAGCTTCAATTTTCGGCTCTGAGCAGGTCTCAAAAACTCCAATACTTTACGGAGGAAGCGTCACGGAAGATAACATTGCTGACTTTCTTTCAAAGCCAAACGTGAATGGCGCTCTGATTGGAGGAGCCAGTCTGAACTCTGAGGGATTTACAGAGATATTGCGAATCGCGTGTAATCTCACTTAGTGTATTAAACACGTGGAGAGTAAATATTTATGAGTTTAATTCCTCTGGTATGCATCTTAGGACCCACCGGTATAGGTAAATCTAAATTTGCATTAGAATTTGCTCGATTTAACCGTGGTGAAATAATCAGTGCAGATAGCAGACAGATATACAAAGGTCTTAATATTGGAACTGCAACTCCAGATGAAAATGAACTTAAATCAGTTCCTCATCACTTAATAAACTCTCTGGATCCTGACAAGGAATACGGTTTAGCTCATTTTCTGGAAATGGCGGAGTCTAAAATCCTTGAGATTCTAGACAGAGGAAATCTTCCTGTTGTGGTCGGAGGTACAAGCCAATATGTATTCGCACTGATAAACAACTGGAATGTACCAAAAGTTGCGCCCGACAAAGAATTCAGAAAGCAACTGGAGGAAAAAGCTAAAACTGACGGGCCCCTTTCGATTTACGAGGATCTAGTTGCAAAAGACCCAAAAGCGGCTGAGGCAATCGATTACAGGAATATCAGGAGGGTTATCAGAGCGTTGGAAATACAAAAACATCAACCAGAACATGTTGCCGGCATAGCTGAGGATAACAACATTCGGGCTGCCTCTGTGGCATTTACAACCTCCAGAGAAGATCTGTATAAGTTGATCGATCGCAGGGTCGATAAGATGATTTCCAATGGATGGGTTGGAGAAGTCCAAAAACTTATTGATAATGGTTACGATGCCAGTCTGCCATCTATGTCTAGCATAGGATATGCCGAAATAATAGAACATCTACAATCGGACTCAAAGCTTGAGGATGTAATCAAAAAGATTAAGACTAAAACTCATAAACTGGCTAGAAATCAATACGTCTGGTTGCGCAAGGCTGATTGGGTTAGCTGGTTTGAAAGCTCAAATGAAGGACATAATCAGGCTCATCAATACCTTAATCAACAATTAAAACTGCATGCTAGTAAAGGTTAATTTATATAAAATGGTCAGATGAACTCAGAATCTAATACAACAATACAATTCACAAAAATGCATGGTGCAGGAAATGACTATGTATTTATAGATGGCCGAAATTCCACTTTGAATTGGAGTTCACTGGCTGTATCAATCAGCGATCGTCATTTTGGAGTCGGATCTGACGGGTTAATAGTTGCATTAGAATCCGAAGATGCTGATATTAGAATGCAAATGTATAATCTCGACGGATCCGAAGGTAAGATGTGTGGAAA
>PAAV01000034.1 GCA_002699485.1 Chloroflexota bacterium
CCCCCAATCACGGCAGTACAAATCACTGAAATTAACGGTATAAGTATGGCCATTTTCATAAGATCTAAAGTCAATTTTTATCTCCCTATCAAGGATTTATTTTATTTGCACTTATGAGTTTACACTACTTATAAAGCTGGATGATGTCTTATTTTTAACAGAATTAATTTCAATCTGTTTTTTTTGTAAACTTTTTGTGTTATCGCGTTCGTTTTGAGCCCATCTCAAAAAGATACGAATGAAAAGAGCCATAAACAATACTCCTCCCCCAACCTTCATTATTAATCCGCCAATCTGTTGATCCTGAAGATTATTTAAACTCCATATGACTGGTGCATTTACATAAAATTCATATAATGGCACATCTGAAAAAGTTATCGGAGCAAATACCAGGATTTGAGCAATAGCAAGCCCAAGTAAATATAGCATCTTAGCGGGCTCGGAAATTGGAGGTAACTCCTTTGAAGAACTCATCAATGGCCACCACATCATCACAGCAGTAGAGATAAACATTAGATGTTCCAATACGTGAAGAGAATGAAAATCTACTGAAGTTGCGTATAACGCAGGGAAGTGCCAAAACGAAAACACTAAGTTAAATGCACTAAAAGTAATGATCGGATTTGTTAATAATCTAGCGATCCAGGCAAAAACTTTAATTTTCATTACAGGCTTAAATGCCCATCCAGGAATTCCAGCTATCATTAATGGAGGGACTATCAAAGTAAGTAAAATATGCTGAAGCATATGAGCCGAAAATAGAAAATTATCGCTTAATTCATGTAATGGAGATATTAAAGACAGTAGAATTATCACGATTGACGATACGAACATCAAAATCTGTTTTGAGGTAGCAGGTGTATCTGATAGCCCTAACTTGATCCTTCCGGGGCCAATAATCCATAAATATAAGCCCAATATGACAGCAAGCCCAATTAAAACATCAGGATGAAAATGCCATTTTGTCCAAATGGAAGACCAAAATTCAGTAAAGTCAAAATAGGTCATGACCATGAAACCTCGTGAATCTACGTTAAGGTAGTTTAACTAATTTGCGTGAAACCAACCGAACAAAGCCATTAAAGCAAATGTAACGCCGATTGCTAAAAACAACCCTGTCAGGAACAATGTGCTGAAAAGTTTGTGATCAAATTTTAGGTGCATGTAAAACATGATTACGAGATAAAACTTTACAACAGATAATATACCCAAAACAGGAATAATACCGTAACTCAACCATTTGAACCATTCAAACGCCACTACTTCTAAAGCTGTAAGCACGCATAAGGCCATTGCAACTTTAAAGTATGTTGCCGCAGATGGATGATCAGCGTGACTAGTATCACCAGTGCTGTGGGTAGTTCCTTTATCTATGTTTTCTGTAACCATATCTAAGTTGGGAATCCTTCAAATACACCAAACAAATATACCACCGCAAAAATAACGATCCAAACAACATCAACGAAGTGCCAATATAACGCAGCCAGATCTGTATCCAAGTCCCTTTCTGGAGTCACTCCGCCTTTTTTGAACGAATACAAAAATAGTGACATCAGCCATATCACACCAATTGTAACGTGGGTGCCATGTAATCCAGTAAGCACGAAAAAAGTTGTGCCAAACAGGTTAGTTTTAGGAGTCAGCCCATGCTGTGCATCGTAATGATCCACTCCTTCTTTACAATTCTTATCGAATAAACCCTGTTCATAATCTGTTAACTCGCCAGGAGTTATGCAGTCAATATGAACATGATGATTAGCAAATTCATAAAACTCAAAAGTCTGGAATCCCAAGAAGGTAGATCCCAGAATAACCGTGGACAGAATCCACGTCCGATATCCTTTCAAAGATCCTTTTCTTAAAGCAGAATATGCTAAAACCATACTCATACTGGACATCAAAAGCACGAAAGTACTAACAGTTGTGACAGGAATGCTAAATACATCAATCGGCATTGGGCCGCTTAAGCTTTTACCTTTGTAAACGAGATATGTGGCGATCAATGTCGCAAAAAACATACAGTCTGAACCAAGAAAAACCCACATGAGCATTTTTCTATGATTCAAACCTGTTGTAGTTTGATGATCACCTTCATGATTTGAAACTGCGGCTTCAGCCAAAATTTTCTCCGTATCTTTCTCTTACTTTAATTTATCTTTTTCTATTTTCACTCAGGGTCATTAACGGGTTCAAACGACCAAGCGTATACTCCAACCATCATAATTGCTAAACCTACAATGGCTGCTGGATAGCTATATATGAGTCCGTATCCTCCAATAAATATACCTATCGCGGATACTAATGGCCAAAATGATGGTTGTGGTAAATGGATATCACCTTCTTCACCTGAAGCTCCTGATGGAGCTTGCTCACCTAGAAGACCTCTCTTCTTAGCCCACCAATCATCTACAGTCTGAACCTGTGGTATTTCTGCAAAATTATATTCAGGAGGAGGGGATGATATTGACCATTCCAATGTCCTTGCATCCCAAGGATCACCAGGAGCTTTTTCCCCTGAACGCCAACTCTTAACTATATTATGTATAAATAATATTACGGAAATCACAATCAGTATTGAGCCAGCAGTCTCTAGGGCATTCAAAGCTGTCCACCCCATTTCACCACTATAAGTGTATATCCGCCTAGGCATGCCATCCATGCCAACAAAGTGCATTGGGAAGAATGTTATGTTCTGTCCAATGAATAGTAGCCAGAACTGAATCTTACCCATTTTTTCGTTAAACATTCTGCCAGCAAATTTTGGGAACCAATAATAGAGTCCCCCAAAAATACCCATAATCGCTCCACCAAACAATACGTAATGAAAGTGAGCCACAATAAAGTATGTGTCCTGTTGCTGAGCATCAGAGGATGACATTGCATGCATTACCCCGCTAATGCCTCCAATAGTAAAAGTTACTATAAATCCAATGGCGTAAAGCATCGCCGTAGAAAAGGTAATCGAACCTTTCCAAATAGTAAAAATCCAGTTAAATATCTTTATGCCAGTTGGCACCGCTATCGCCATAGTGGTAATCGTAAAAACTGAATTAGGTATTGGCCCCAGGCCAACAGTAAACATATGATGGCTCCATACCAACCATCCCATAAACGCTATAATCGCCCCGGCAAGAATCACTGTGGAATAACCGAAAAGAGGTTTCTTAGAAAATGTCGGCAGGATTTCGGAAACGATACCCATCGCTGGCAAAATCAAGATATACACCTCTGGATGTCCAAACACCCAAAACAGATGCTGCCACAATACTGGATCTGCTCCAGCAGGTGCGAAAAAGAAGTTAGTTCCAAAACTGCGGTCAAACATTAATTCGATAAGTGCTACGGTGATAACTGGAAACGCCAACACGAGTAATATCGCAGTGATGAATGTCATCCATGTGAACAACGGCATTCTCATTAAACTCATACCTGGCGCTCTCATGTTAATTATTGTCACTATAAAATTAAATGAAGCCGCTAGAGACGCTATTCCTAACACCTGTAAACCGACGATCCAGAAATCCATCCCATGACCGGGATTATATGCAATTGAGGTTAAAGGAGCATAAGAAAACCAACCAGAGTTGGGAGCGTCACCAACTAACCAACTACTATGCAAAATTATTGTCCCAGCTAAAAACACCCAGTAACTAAATGCATTTAATCTTGGAAATGCAACGTCCCGCGCTCCTATTTGTAAAGGAATAATGTAATTGAAGAAGGCAGCACTTAAAGGCATTATTGCAAGGAATATCATTGTAGTTCCATGCATCGTAAACAACTGGTTATATACTTCTGGACTGATTATGTCTGCATTAGAGCCAGACAACTGAACCCTAATCAAAATAGCCTCAATGCCACCGATAAGGAAATTGATAAACGCGGTAGCACCATAAAGTATACCGATTTTTTTATGATCTATAGTTGTTATCCAATTCCAAATACCCGTCGGATGTAATGGGCGTTTTATCATTGGAATGGGTAGAGTCGTCATTCTAAACTCCTAAGGTAAGCTGCTAAAGCTGTAATTTCAGGGTCAGTTAGCGCCTTATCAGGGTCAGTATAAACTGATGCATTTTTGGACATAGTGTTGCCAGGTTTTACGGCATCTGGGTCAGTTATCCATGCGATTAAGTTTTCATGAGTATTATCCTGAATGCCTGACAAAATATGCAGGCGACTAGCAAAATGAGTTAGTTCAGGGCCAACTTCACCATATGCTTTCTGGCTTCCTCTAATTGTGTGACAAGCATAACACCCTGCGTCAGATGACATAAATAAATCGTGCCCCTGTTGTGTCAATGGATCGGATGGTTTAACCGCATCAGCTAACTGACGTTCAACCCAAGCATCAAATTCTTCCTGGGATTCAACAACGACCCTAAATCGCATCAAAGCATGTGACTCTCCACAAAACTCGGCGCACTGCCCGTAAAAAACACCCTCTTCATTAGACTGAAACCACATTGTATTGTCATTGTTCGGTATCATATCGACTTTTCCGGCCAATTTTGGAACCCAAAAGCTATGAATTACATCTTTCGAATCTAATTGAATATTAATTACCTCACCTACCGGAATGTGCAATTCGTTGGCAGTGACAACACCTAATTCAGGAATATCAAATCTAAACCACCATTGATTCCCAGTTACCTTAACTGTCAAAGCCTCAGGCTCAGGAGACACTTGTGTGTCGAACACTGAATTAATAGTTGGAACAGCTACGGCAATCAACAATAGAGCGGGAACCACAGTCCAGGAGATTTCAAGTAGACTATTCCCGTGAACTTGCTCCGGATCGCCTTCATCATCATCTCTTTTTCTATATTTAAAGGTGAACCATGCTAGAAGAGCCATAACTATCACAAAAACAACTAAGCCAGCGTACATTATGATGTAGAAAATTAATGCCTGTGATTCTGACACTGGACCAACAGTGTCAAAAGGCGATTGAGGATGGTGATTTGTACATCCGGAAATAAGAGCCAGAATAGTTCCAGCAAGTAATACAAAACTGTACTTGGCGAATTGTCGATTAATGGTCGGCATTATGCGAAAAAAAAGACTCCAGCAAATATCTTTGTAAAAGGATGCCTAGCGTCGCTAGACTACATACAAAATCTAGCTGACGGCATATAGATTGTCAAGTATTTCACAATCGAAATAAACTTATCTATTGGGTGTCTTAATGACTATGATCAATTATTGGAATGTCTGGCAACTGTTACCGCATCATTAGTAGGCTATATAGCCACTGAAGCATCTATCATTACAAATACGAACAGCAGAGCCAAATATGCTAATGAATATAAGTATGCAGGTTTAGCTTTTAGTATTCCTTCAGACCGATACAGCTGAATTGCATAATATAAATATCCGATACCTAAACATGCAGACGCAATGCCATAAATCCAACCCACCTCTCTAGTAACCAACATCATCAGAGTTAAAGCTAATAAAAGTACGACGTATAAAACTATTGCCTTCTTGGTTTCAGCATCTCCTTTTACCACCGGCAACATCGGTATACCTGCCTCAGCATAATCATCTTTAATCATCAATGCCAAAGCCCAAAAGTGTGGGGGCGTCCAAAAAAACACAATAGCAAATAAATACACAGCTCCCAAGCCAATATCTCCAGTAACAGCAGCCCAGGCAATTAAAGGAGGAAATGCTCCAGCAGCACCTCCTATGACAATATTCTGAGGTGTGCTTCGCTTAAGTCCTATGGTGTAAACAAAAACATATACCAAAGTAGCTGCCAAAGTAAGAATTGCGCTAAGCCAAGTTGCAAATAAAATTAATAAAACGAATGCGATTATGTTTAAAAGTATGCCAAATATTAGTGCATTTTTCGGAAGTACACGTTTACCAGCAACGGGCCTCTCCTTAGTCCTTTGCATGATATTGTCAATATCACGATCAAGAAAGTGATTAATAGCGTTCGCGCCACCTGCAGCTAACGAACCAGCAAATAAAACTACCCACACAATTTGCCATTGAGGTAAACCTTTGGATGCTAGAAACAACCCCCCAAGTGCAGTGATTAATAGCAAACTAATTATTTTAGGCTTAGTCAGAGCTACATAATCTCTAATCATATTTTTGCTGATCACGCTTTGCATAATAAAGTCACTTAAGAGGAAAACTCACCATATATACTTGTCGATTCTTTGACGTCGATTTCATTATTAGATGGTGCTTCTCGTGTAACAAATATTACGGCAAACAAGATGCATGCCACAAGCCATACCAAGGAGCCTCCAGCTAGATGTATGGCTCGCCACCCTGGCGCAAAACCTGTCCATATTAAAACGGCACCTAGTAATACTTGAGCTATCATCAAAACGAACAATACCGTCGCGACTTTGCCTGCTCCGGTTATCCACTCCCTCATCCTCCAAATCCATGCAAACGCTAACAACATCACTACCCCAGCCACAATGCCAATCAATCTGTGTCCCATATGAATTGCATACCGACTATCACCCTGTGGGAAAAGGCTTCCATTGCAAAGCGGCCATGTCCCACACGCCGTTCCAGCATCCAGACCAACCATAATTGAACCGGATAAAATTAACAGAAAAAGAGACAGCATCATTCCAAACATATAAACAGTGCCACTTGCCATCGAACCTCGTGCAGGACCATTAATTCCATATTGAGTAAAATTCAATGAACCGACAAACGCAAAGGCGAGGCTGCCAATGACTGCTTCAGCAATGGCCAAATGTATCAAACGAAAGCCCCAACCTAGTTCGCTGAAAACTGTGGCCGCCCCAAAACCTGCTCCTGCAAAAACGAAAATCAAAGCTGCAGCGGCTGATCTAAAAATCCAGGGATTGTTTCTATGGAGGCGCCAAGCGTAAATAAAAATGATCAGTATTAGAACTATTAATACTGCTCCTGACACTCTATGGGCGTATTCTAGAACAACTTCAAAATTGAACGCAGGAACTAATTGACCGTCACATAGTGGCCAATCATCTCCACATGCCATACCTGAATCTGTTACTCTTACGAATCCCCCCAAAGATATCTGGATAAAAGAGACTATTAAACCTAAAATAGTTAAGATACGAAAATTTAATTCGCCTTTATCGGCTGGTGGTTTTATTTGCGATAACGGTTTTTCCAATTTGACCTAAGTACTCCAAGAAATGCAAAGATATATGGCTTAACGTACATTGTACAGTTGATACTGGAAACAAGTTATAGCATGCCTCCAACATAATGGCCCGCTAGCTCAATTGGCAGAGCAACTGACTCTTAATCAGTAGGTTCTCGGTTCGAGTCCGAGGCGGGTCACACAAAAGTAAATATACAAAAACTCTGTATATCCATATTTTATCAGAGTGAAAAAATTGTTTGTGAAAGTAAGTAAATCAATATGCACAAGGTTATAGCATTAGCAGGTGGAGTTGGGGGAGCAAAATTAGTTTTAGGCTTGTCGAAAATACTTAAACCTCAAGAACTATCAGTAGTGGTTAATACTGCTGACGATGATATGTTTCATGGACTCCATGTATCACCCGATGTGGATACAGTCATGTATGCACTTGCCGGCCTCACCAATAAAACTACAGGCTGGGGTGTCGAAGGGGATACCTTTATAACATTATCCGCATTACAAAAATTAGGAGAAGATACTTGGTTCCAACTCGGAGATTTAGACCTTGCGACCCACATAAAAAGGACATCCATGCTGAATAGTGGAAAATCTTTAACTGAAGCTACTCAAAACTTGTCTAAAAGCCTAGGAATATTGCACGATGTAATTCCAATGAGTGATGATCCGGTTAAAACAATAGCAATAACGGAAACTGAAGAACTTGATTTTCAAGATTATTTTGTTCGACAAAAATGTGAACCAGTCATCAAGGGAGTTAGATTTGATGGAATTAACACTGCTAAGCCTAGTCAACAATTTATTGACAATATGTCTCAATCAGAAGCCATCATAATTTGCCCATCGAATCCAATTGTGAGCATTCCTCCTATCATAGAATTACCCGGCATTAAAGAATTAATTTCCAATTACCATGGCAAGACAATTGGGGTTAGTCCGATCGTTAGTAACCAAGCATTGAAAGGCCCAGCTGCAAAAATGATGAGGGAATTACAGGAGGATGTAAGTTCAATCGGTGTCGCAAAACGCTACGTAGGACTCTGTGATTGGTTTGTTATAGATAAAGCCGACGCTGAAGAGGCAGACGCTATCGAAAAACTTGGTATGAATGTTCATATTACATCAACCATTATGAATTCAAATGAAGACAAAATCAGTCTGGCAAATGAAGTAGTTAACCTGATCAAAAATTAACGATTATGCCCCACCCTGTTAACAATAAAACCCAAGCGATCATACCGATGAAGCCCCTTTCTGAAGCAAAGAGTCGTTTAAAGGGTAATATAGATTCCATGTCTAGAAGAGCAGCCATTTTGATGATGTTAAACAGAGTGATTGAGGCTGTAAAACAATATTCTAAAACAGATTGCATTGTGCTAGGTGGGGATGAATTCATACAAAAGTTAGCGAATTTACATGAAGTCCAATGGACTCCTGATCCATCCCCGAACAACGGCCTGAACGACTGCTTATGGGAAACGATGATTCAGTCACATCACTTGGGTTCAAAAGCAACATTATTCTTGCCAGGAGACTTACCATTAATAACCACTAAGGACATTGATCAGATATTTTTAGCCAGTGACTCTTTAAGAAAAACTGTAATAGCTAAAGCAGTTAAAGACGGTGGCACAAATGCTATGCTGCAACCTGCCGCCCAGGCATTTAAGCCCCTGTTAGGAAGGCAAAGTTTTTCGAAGCACAAAAACTGGATATTGCAGAACTCTATACCATTATCAATCATTGACACCCCAGGCCTGCAATTTGATTTGGACGATGATTCAGATTACGAGTGGGCAATAGAAAATGTGGATGGATTTAAAAACCAAATTGATGACTGGATAATATGGATAACCGACATCTCAGGTTAAACTAAAATAGACGTATTTCCTCAAAGGTTACCCTACCTTCTTCTACCAGACTCTTTATGTGGCGTTGCAGTGAAGTCATCTTACTAGTTGCAGCTTTAAATTCCATCAAAACCACTTTGTCTTCTTCAAACTGTATTCCATCTATTGGTGAACCGATAAATCTAAACTTTGAGGGATCATATGGATAATTTGATGCCCACGGCATAAATTGTTCAGTAATTTGCCCATATTTTGTGCTTTGACTCTGCCTTTGAGATTTTAAAGACGTTATATCACCTCGCAAACTAAAAATTTGACGTAAAGACAGTAAAAACAATACTCCCAAAACCAAAACTACTATAAGAAGTAACATTGTAAATTTATCCATTGGACTCCCTTAATTAAATGTTGTCCATTTCAACTATAGGAAAGTTTATAATAGTAAAGGTGGATATCTAACGTTTCTAACAGTTTCAATTACCAAAATATATACGGCTTAACGGATATCTTAGCTATAAAATCTAATATTTTTTATTTTGAAGCTGTAAAAATTAAACTTTATGATTAAGAGACAGTTTAAAACTAGAATAGCAAAACACCGTATTCAAAGGTATTTCCTTAATAACTACAGAGTGAAAATTATTTTCCCTGGCAGTTGGATTATTTTATTGCTCGTTTTATCCGGTATTGCAATAGGAGTGATAGCTTCAACTGGAGTATTCACTTCAAGTCGTTTTAATAACAAAGAAACTACACTTTATGATGAAAAATTAGTTGACGGTATAGTAAACCGATCCTCCAAAGCTGTGGTGGAGATAATCGTAAAAAGGCCTAATACTCCTACTGATAGTGGCACGGGTTTTATATTAGATAAACAAGGCCACATAGCAACTAACGAGCATGTGATTAATGGTGCTGTCACTATACAGGTTTCTCTATCTGATGGCACTTTATTGTTTGCAGAACCACTAGGTGTTAGTGCTTCTGATGATCTTGCCCTCTTAGCTGTAAACCCACAACAAATCTCGCATATTGAGCCTCTGAAACTTGCAAATTCTGACTTGGTTAAAACCGGTCAAATGGCACTGGCTATTGGTAATCCTTTGGGGATGAGAAACTTTCTGTCCATAGGAGTGGTTGCAGGTATAGGAGATAGTCCTCCAATTTTAAGGGATACGAGAATCGCACCTGCTTTACAAAGGCCAATACCAAATATGATATGGACAGATGCGACATTACTTCCAGGCAACTCTGGAGGACCTTTACTCAATTCTGCCGGAGAAGTAATAGGGATCAATTCTGCGGTCCATATAACTTACCAAGGAGACCTTGGTATTGGATTTGCAATACCAAGTAATATACTGAATGCATTACTACCAAATCTTAAATCATCAAATGTGATTTCTCGGCCATGGCTTGGAATATCTGGAATTACTTTAACTCAAGAAGCGATTGAACAGATGAATCTAGAAATTTCTGCGGGAGTTTATATTTGGGACATTTACCCCAATAGCCCCGCAGACGTCAATTTTCTAATCGCAGATGCAAAAGATGGAACTATCAACGGCGATATCATTATTGGTTTAGATAACATTAAAGTCACATCAGTATCTCAAATGGTAGATTATTTAAATTCACTCCAACCCTATGATGTGGTGAACCTAAAAATAATTCGTGATGCAAAGTTGATACAGGTAGAGATTGTTCTGGGATCTTGGCCACCAAAAAATTAAAAATTACAGATTAAATAAAATAAACCAGCTGAAATACCAGCTGGTTTATTTTATTACGGTACCTACTAAATAGAATTAGAATTCTTTTTCTAACTGCGTTATGACTTTCTTTGTCTGGTCTACAACAAAATCAATTTCCTCTTTAGTAATAGTTAGTGGAGGAGAGAAGGACATAATTTCATCTAGACCTCGACCTAATAATGAATGTTCCTCCATCAGGGTTCCTACTCTGCCTTCAAATTTACCTCCGAATTTCTCGAAGGTTTTCTTATCCTTAGCAAACTCAACGGCTGCAATTAAGCCCATACCACCTCTAACATCAGCCACAATCCTATGGTCGCTGAGTTCTTGTAATTTTTCATAAAGATACTTCCCATTGTCAGCAGAATTCTGAACTAGGTTTTCCCGTTCCATAATTTCAAGATTCTTTAGCCCTGCTGCGCAAGAAGGAGGGCTACCTCCAAAGGTTAGCAAATGCTTGAATGTCTGGGAGCCTGACCCTTCCATGACCTTTCCTACTTTACTTGAAGCAATCGCTGCTCCTATAGGTAGATATCCACTAGTTAAAGCCTTTGCTACAGTCATAATATCTGGCTTAATACCCCAGTTCTCCACAGCAAACATTTTTCCAGTTCTACCAAAACCGTTAATTACTTCATCACAAATCATGATTATGCCGTATTTATCACATATCTCTCTTATAGTAGGCCAGTATTCTGGGTGTGGTACGTGAATTCCAGATGCCGCAGATATAGGTTCACCTATGAACGCCGCAACACTGTCGGGACCTTCATCTATAATGGCCTTTTCCAGATCATACGCATATTGCATATCCCAATCCCCAGGCATTGTCCGATATGTAAGGCCAGGATTAGATATGCGTATATTACCAGGAACTAGGGGGCCATAATCATTTGGCCTGTTTACAGAGTTAAAGCCTAATGACATACATAAATGTGTCGCACCATGATAGGAGTTTTGGCGAGATATAACTTTCCACCGTCCTCTTTCTCCTATGTTGTATTGATATTTTTTCGCCATCTTCACTGCAGTTTCAACGGCTTCCGAGCCTCCTGATACAAAATACACTCGACTTTCAGGGTCCGGAGTTAGGCTTGCCACTTTAGACGCGAGCTTGATAGTCGCAGGTGCAACGGTGCCACCAGGGGAATAGCTAACGTCTAACATCTGCTCATATACAGCATCAGCAATCTCTTTTCGTCCATGGCCAACATTTTTGAGCCACATACCTGCAATTAGGTCAACGTGTCGTTCACCAGTAGGGCCTTCAACCCAAATACCTTTGGAATGGGTAACCAGCTTAATACCAGTATCATCTGACATGTCGCCAGTAGGTCTAGAGTGCGGCCAGAAATGTGTCTCTCCTAAGCCTTTCAACTCTTCAATCTGTTCGCCTGTTAAGGGTTTTGCTACCATGACTAACTCCTAATCGTGTTTTCGAAAACTTTTAGTAATAAAATTCTAATTTTAACCATAAAAATGATTAACAATTTACGGAATACTAACACTAATCAATAATCTCTTCTAGTTTTGTCTGATCACATACTTAATATGAAAGTATGTGATCAGAACAATATAAAAATTTCACGGATTTTAATGTATTTAATCTTGAAACATTTCAGCAATGTTACGGCGCTGAATCTTGCCAGTGACAGATTTTGGCAATTTATCTAAAATAAATATCCGGCCAGGCACCTTAAATGTCGCCAGTTTATCCGCACAAAACTCGATAATAGACGACTCAGAAACCGGCTCTGACAATACGACCGCAGCATTAACACTCTCACCGTATTTCTCATCTGGAAGTGGAAAACTTATTGCCTCAGAAACCGCGAAATGGCTTGCGATGACTTGATCTACTTCAACAGGCGATATTTTTTCTCCTCCCCTGTTTATTAACTCTTTAAGTCGGCCAGTTAGGGTTAAATTTTTATCTTCAGTCAAAAATCCTTGGTCTCCAGTTCTAAACCAGTCACCCCAGAAGGCAGATTTGTTTGCAGATATATTGTTAACATAGCCACCCATCACGTTAGGCCCTCTAACACACACCTCTCCCAGCTCAGAATAGTGCAATTCTATGCCCGTTTCGCTTCGCACAGAGATCTCAACTCCAGTTGGGTTTCCAACTGAACCGGGGTTTCGTTCAAAGGGTGGCAATCTATTAGAAGACATCTGGTGTGCAGCCTCAGTCATCCCATAAGCCTCCAAAACAGGGCTTCCAAAACGATTTTCGACTCCTAATAAAATTTCTTTGGACAAGGGTGACGAACACGATCTAATGAACCGGAAACTTTGATAAGGAGCTCCATCGGAATCAGCTCTGTCAAGCAATATCTTATGTATCGTCGGTACGGCAGAGTACCAAGTTGCATTCATATCTGACTGAATCTTCCAAAAGGTACTTGCAGAAAACCTATTGGGTAAAACTAAACAACCACCCGAAGCCAACGTTGACAAAGCCACTCCAATCAAACCATGTACGTGGAAAAGTGGCATTACTACTATTGATGTGTCTGCCTCACTCAAATTGTAAGTGTTAATGATATTACTTAGTGACGCTAGCAAATTCCGGTGAGTTAAAGGCACGCCTTTTGGCTTACTAGTGGTGCCGGAGGTATGTAAAAATAACGCAACGGTTTCGTCAGAAACATACTCGGGGTCCCTAGCATGTGTTAACTCGCCTTTCAAATCATTTAAGGACAGGCCGGTTTTTGATACCCCTACTGTAATTACGTTCAAATTAGCATTTTGAGCAGCAGCCACACTATTGTTATCCCGATCTTTAACAATCAAATAAGAGCTATTTGCATCTTTTATGTAAAACTCGAATTCGCTAGATGTATAAGTTGGATTTAAAGGGGCCGCGATCGCGCCACATCTAGTTACTGATAAAAAAGAAATTAAAAATTCAATACTGTTATCGATAACAATGTTTACCACCGTCCCTGACTTAACACCAATGCTTGAAAGTTTCGATGCCATTTCATCAACCAGGCCTGTTAGATTTTGATAACTGTAAGACTCACCGTCTATCAGCTTTACTCCGATAGAGCCATACGGTTTATTTTCAAGTATTGATGTAAGCATAAAAATACAATATCACCCGGTACAAACCGGTTACGGAGTTAATATTACTTTCCCTGTTGTTTTCCGAGCAGCCAAATCATCCTGTGCCCAAGATGCATCTTTGAGTCGCAAAGACAGGCCTATTCTGATTTCAAGCTGACCTTCTTCTATCCATCTAAAAATGTCCCCAGATCTCCAATTCAATTCTTCACGATCCAGCATGTAACTTCCCAAAGTAGGCCTAGTCAAAAAAATCGATCCTTTTCTATTTAAAAGTTGTGGATCCACTGGTGGAACAGCTCCACTCGATTGTCCATACAAAACCATATATCCTCTGGGCTTTAAACAATCCAAGCCGCCATCAAAAGTGGTTTGACCAACAGAATCATATACAACTTCTAAGCCCTGCCCCTTGGTAATTTTATTGACTTCTTCAACAAAATTTTCTTTAGTATATAGAATTACCTCATCAGCTCCAGCTCCTAAAGCTAGCTGTTTTTTCTCCTCTGTGGAAACAGTAGTTATCACGTTGGCGCCAATGTTTTTAGCCATTTGGATTAAGATCAAACCAACTCCACCAGCTCCAGCATGTATTAAACACGATTGGCCAGATTGTAGCTTGAATGTCGAATATAGTAAGTAGTGGGCAGTCATTCCTTGCAGAAGGCAAGCAGCAGCAGTAGAAAAATCTATGTTGTCTGGAACAGAAACAACATTGCTTTCAGACACCGCTATATACTCAGCATATCCTCCGGGAAACATTGAGTACGCTACCCTATCCCCAATTTTAAAATTACTAACATCTTTACCTATGTTCTCTACGACTCCAGATCCTTCTGATCCCGGAATAAAGGGTAATTTAACTTGGTATGCTCCTGAACGTTGGTATATATCTATAAAATTAACTCCTATAGCCTCCTGTTTAATTAACACTTCGTTATCAGAAACAAAAGGAATATCCAAGTTCAGATATTCTAAAACATCGCTTGAACCAAATTCTTTAACCTGAACTGCGCGCATAAATTTCACCAAACCTTTAGCTGTTTAGGGAATAATACATTATTCTCAAATCAGAATCGTGCTGTTATATCATAACCAACTTCAACAAAATTCAATTGAACTCAGTTTGACAATAAACTATTGCTTTTATAGCATTAATAACCGTAAAAATTTAATAGCAGTGCTCTTATCAAGAGTGGCAGAGGGAACGGCCCTTCGATGCCCAGCAACCATTCGGAGTGTATCACTTCGGAACGGTGCCAAATCCGACGAACTAAACTTTTTAATCAGTGTTTGTTCGAGAGATGAGAGTTTCGTCAAAGACGTTACAAACTTCTCTCAGCACATTAATTTCGAGGGGAGTTTTTTTATCGGAGGTTTAGTACTGATGATGGAGAAATGTGGTGACGTCTGCAAACGTATCTACAAAATTATCAACAACGAAATTCTTATGGACAAGCAATGGACTAATTGTCTCTTACATTGATCATGAGGGCTCTAAAGAAACTATGGATGTGTGTAATTATTCAGAGTTGATTGAATCGATCAATTCTGGCGGCATTCCGGGAATAAGTAACACACAGATTGCCTGTGCTTACGCAATAGTGCTCGCTGCCAGATCACTTGATGAATATGACAACAAGTATTATTCGAAATTATTAAAAATATCTCTCGATATTGAAGCAATAAATAAAAATGATTTATCCCATATTGTGAAACGCATGCTCACTGCAGGGGATGAAGCGGATGGGCCGTCAAATGGAAAAGATATAGTTGTAAAAAGCATGATTTTAGAAGCAAATCGAATACAAAACGAGATGACTGTATAAATTGAAATGAAATCTATAAATTTGGCTTTCATTGGTGGCACAGGGTTCTACGATATTCAAAACTTAAAGACAGTAGATCAAATATCTGTGGAAACTCCATTTGGCAATCCAAGCGGGTTAATATCACTAGTAGAGGTTGGAGATCAGATTGTTGCTTTTCTTCCAAGACATGGAACTGGTCACAACTTAAGCCCATCAAACCTGCCAACGCGTGCAAATATTTACGCTCTAAAGACGTTAGGGGTTGAAAGATTAATATCCATAAATGCTGTAGGAAGCCTGTCTGAGGATATAAATCCAGAAGAAGCTGTGATACCAGATCAATTAATCGATAGAACTTATCTTCGGCCAAGCACATTTTTCGATAAATCTATGGTGGCTTATGTGAGTTTCGCAAAACCTTTTTGTAATGAACTGTCGAGGTATTTAATTGAAACTAGTGAACTTTATATGCAAGTCCATCAAAGTGGAACAATGGTAGTTATAGAAGGCCCAGCATTTTCTACCTCAGCAGAGTCTCGTCTTTACCAAGAGTGGGGAGGCCACATTATTGGAATGACCGCACTTCCAGAAGCAAAATTGGCTAGGGAAGCAGAAATCTGTTATGCATCTTTGTCTTTAGTCACTGATAATGATTCTTGGGAAGAATCCGACCATGTTAGCCAAGAAAAAGTTGCATCACACCTCGCATCAAATATGATCAATGGTCAATCAATTGTAAAAAATTTAATTCCTAAATTAATTTCACCTAGAACTTGTGAATGTCAGAATGCATTGGCTAACACTATAATTACTAAAGCAGGCTCAGTCGACCCTGCAGAGTATAAAAGATTGAAATCCATAATATCTAAATACGTGCAAAGCTATAGTTAAAAATTAACAGGAGAAGTTTATGTCAAGAATGGAACCAGGCGAGCCTTATCATAGGATAGATTTAGAAGAAGCTCTCGAAATGTATCACCAAGAAGATACTGTAGTAATAGACGTCAGAAGACCAGACGAATACGCTGCCGGCCACGTTGCAGCAGCATTATCAATCCCAGTTGATGACATCCTATCCAGATTTGATGAACTACCTAACTCGAAGAAACTTCTATTTATATGTGAGGTAGGTGTTCGAAGTGGCCTTGCGTGCGAAATGGCTGCTGCCATGGGATTAAGTGCAGATAACCTTTATAACATAGAAGCGGGAACTGGTTCTTGGATAAATGCTGGTAACCCTAGTTCAAAAGGTAACGAGTAATTTAAATTAATTAATGTCAAAGAAAAATAACAAGATATTAGTGGTTGGATCTGTAGCATACGATTCAGTTGAAACTCATGCTGGAAAAAGAGTAGATGCATTGGGTGGTTCTGCATCATATTTCGCTTTAGCTGCCAGCTATTTCTCCACACCAACAGTTGTAGCTGTAATCGGAAAAGATTTTGAACAAACTCATATAGAATTCTTCGAATCTAGAAATGTTGACTTATCTGGACTACAAATAAAAAGTGGCTCTACGTTCAGATGGGTGGGGAAATATGACCCAAACAACTTAAATTACCGTGAAACTATAGATACTCAATTAAATGTTTTTGCGGAATTTAAACCAATACTCAATGAAGAGCATAAGTCTATTAACGTGTTTTTTCTTGCTAATATCCAGCCTGATCTCCAGATGGAAGTTTTAAATCAGGCTGGTAAAAAACCAGGAATTGTTGCCATGGACTCAATGAACCTATGGATTGAAAATAATAAAGCCGATCTATTGAAACTAATTCCAAAAACTGACATATTATTTTTGGATGAAACGGAATTAAGACAACTTACCGGGGTAAAGAACCTTATTGATGCTTCCAAGACAATTATCGATTTGGGTCCTAGAATAGTTGTTATTAAAAAAGGCGAGCATGGTCTTTTAATGAACAGTATAAATGCAGACCATTCTTTTTCATTATTTGCATGTCCTGCCCTACCAGTTGACCCAGTAATAGATCCAACGGGAGCCGGTGATAGCTTTGCTGGAGGATTTATGGGGCACCTTGCATCTTTAGGGAAAACTATATCCGAAATATCAGTGGAAGACTTAAGGAAAGCTGCGGTTTATGGAACCATAATGGGTTCATTTACGGTTCAAGGGTTCAGCATCGAACAATTAAAGCTTGTATCCATCAAGGATATTGAAAAACGATACAATGAATTTGTAAACCTAACCACAATATCTTAGAAATTTATTATTTATTATTGATCAAAAAACCAAGATTACAAATATTAGGAGATTGAATTGGAAAATAATATTCCATCAGACATAAAAGACATTAATCTGGCATCAGAGGGCAAAAAAAGAATCGAATGGGCTGCGAGAGAAATGCCCGTACTTTCTCAAATACAAGCAAGATTTGCGAAAGAGAAGCCACTTAAAGGAGTCACAATTGCCGGTTGTCTCCATGTGACTACTGAAACCGCTAATTTAGCAATTGCCTTGCGAGATGGAGGAGCTAAAGTTTTGCTATGTGCAAGCAATCCTCTAAGTACTCAGGACGATGTTGCGGCTTCGCTAGTTGCAGATTATGGCATATCCACATACGCCATCAAAGGAGAGAATAATGAGCAATATTATGATCATATAAATGCTGTTTTGGATGGTGAACCAAACATCACTATGGACGACGGAGCAGATCTTGTGACAGCAGTATTAACCTCAGATAACCCCTCAACATTAAAAAGTATTTTTGGCGGGTGTGAGGAAACAACTACCGGAGTTATCAGGTTGAAAAGCCTTGCAAACGAAGGACGTCTAAAATACCCAATAATTGCCGTCAACGATGCAGACACAAAGCATTTCTTTGACAATAGATATGGAACTGGTCAAAGTACTCTGGATGGCATTACCCGTGCAACCAATATGCTTTGGGCAGGCAAGACAGTTGTCGTCGCCGGGTATGGATGGTGTGGTAGAGGGGTGGCCAGTAGAGCTACGGGTATGGGGTCTCAGGTTATTGTAACTGAGGTGAACCCTATCCGAGCCCTGGAAGCAGCCATGGATGGGCACCGCGTAATGCCAATGGAAGACGCATCAAAAATAGCCGATGTAATAATAACTTTAACTGGTGGACTAAAAGCGGTGGATAAAAGTCATTTTGAGGTGATGAAAAACGGTGCTGTCATTGCTAACAGTGGACACTTCAACGTAGAACTCGATATTGATGGACTAGAGCAAATAAGTCAATCGAAAAAAGAAGTCAGGCAATATGTTGAAGAATATCAGCTTCAAGATGGAAGAAAAATATATTTGCTTGGCGAGGGTAGATTAATAAACTTAGCTGCTGCAGAAGGACATCCTTCGGCTGTAATGGATATGAGTTTTGCCAACCAAGCTTTATCATCAGAATATCTAGTCAAAAACAAAGCTGATTTAAAAAACGAAGTATATTCTGTTCCAAATGCAATAGATGCTGAGGTAGGACGACTCAAACTAGAAGCCATGGGCATAAGGATAGATACTTTGACAAAAGAGCAGGACCATTACCTAAATAGTTGGAACTTTGGAACATAGTCCTTTTTGAAAAATGTTAATTAAATAAATACGGAGGAATTATGGCTTACAGCCTAACGAGCTCATCTAAATATCTTTTTACTTCAGAATCGGTAACTGAAGGTCATCCGGACAAACTTTGCGATCAAATCTCTGATGCAATTCTAGATGACATATTGAAACATGATCCGGCAGCCCGAGTTGCCTGTGAAACTGCAACTACAACTGGATTGGTTTTTGTATTTGGCGAAATCTCAACGAGTCATTATGTAGACATACCCACTATTGTGCGGCAAACCGTTGCAGAAGCGGGCTATAACAACCCGGATTTCGGTTTTGACTATCGTTCTTGTGGGATAAATGTATCACTGAAAGAACAGTCAATGGACATATCTGACGGGGTTACTGAATCACTTGAGGTACGAGGTAAAAATAATCAATCACCCGATATCGACAGTCTGGGTGCTGGGGACCAAGGAATGATGGTGGGGTTTGCGTGTAATGAAACTCCCGAACTTATGCCATTAGGTATTTCACTTGCACACAAACTATGTAAAAAAATGTCCGATTTAAGAAACGACGGAACGCTCACCTACTTGAGACCGGATGGAAAGTCTCAAGTCACTGTGGAATACGAATATGGAGTACCAAAAAGAGTCGATACTGTAATACTCAGCACTCAACATAGTCCTGATGTAGAGCAGTCTACAATTGAAAAAGACCTGATTGAGCACGTTGCATTAAATATTATCCCTAAAACGCTTATCGATGAAAATACTAAATACCTTGTGAATCCCTCTGGCAGATTTGTTATTGGTGGGCCAGTCGGAGATGCAGGCCTAACCGGTCGTAAAATTCTAGTAGATACATATGGTGGGCACGCCCGCCATGGGGGTGGTGCTTTTTCAGGTAAAGACCCGACTAAAGTTGATCGATCAGCGCATTATGCAGCAAGGTATGTAGCAAAGAACTTAGTTGCTGCAGGAGCTGCAGATCGTCTGGAACTTCAAGTTTCTTATGCTATCGGTGTTTCTAAGCCTGTTTCCATCGCCATCGAAACGTTTGGAACCAATCATGTTGATGATGCGAAAATCGTAGAGGTTGTTAATAAACATTTTGACTTAAGGCCTGGGGCGATAATAGATGATTTACAATTGCGGAGACCGATATATAAACAAACAGCTGCATTCGGCCACTTTGGTAGGGATGATATAGATTTACCATGGGAAGTTACAGACAAGGCAAAATTAATCAAAAAGGAACTATTTGGTAACTAAATAGCGCATCTAGTAGCATGAAAATACAATTTGGCACCGAAGGATGGAGAGCCCTAATAGATCAGGACTTTAACTTGGGTAATGTCCAAATATGTGCCCAAGCAACTGCAGAAATAATAAAAGCTGAAAGCACAACCGATATTCCCAGAGTTATTGTTGGGTATGATACTCGACTAAAATCTGATTTATTTGCCGAAGCTGTTGCTGAAGTTTTAGCTGGCAATAACATACATGTATCACTAACTAAGGGACCTGTTCCTACTCCCGTCGTTAGTCACGCAGTATGGTCTAATGCAGTTGATGCTGGAGTAGTCATTACTGCTAGTCACAACCCCCCACAATATAACGGATACAAATTAAAAATGCATGATGGGAGTAGTGCTTCTACTGATACTGTAAATAGATTAGAAACGCATATAAGGCAATTAGAAAAAAACTCCCAAATAAAAAAAAGCTCTCTTCCAGTTGCAATAAACTCTGGTCTGGTTAAGAAAACTGATATTGAATCACCATATATTGAACATTTACGCAAGATACTGAATTTAGATCGAATAGGTTTAGCGGGAATCAAAATTGTTCACGATCCAATGTATGGATCAGGGATTGGCTACTTTTCTAAACTGTTTTCTGGACAAGCCACCAAAGTAAAGCAGATACATTCGATCAAAAACCCTGATTTTCCGGGTATTGAACAACCAGAGCCTGTAGAGAATAACCTGTCGGTATTAAGTAATACAGTTAAATCTAACCAATATGACATAGGTATAGCTAATGACGGGGACGCTGATAGAGTTGGAATTCTTGACGAAAACGGTAGGTTTGTTACAGCGTTAGAGACATTTGCTCTAATTTGTTTATATGAACTAGAAATTCTAAACAAAAGAGGACCTATAATCCGTTCGCTAACTCAAACTAATATGGTTGATCGACTCGGGCAAATCTATGGGGTACCTGTAATCGAAACAAATGTTGGTTTTAAACACATCGCACCGCTAATCGACAAACATAATGCCTTGGCAGCTGGTGAAGAAAGTGGTGGGTTTACTATTGATGGTCACATGCCGGATAGAGACGGTATATTATGTGGACTATTAATACTTGACATGATGGTTAGGACAGGTAAAAGCGTTAGGGAATTAATAGACTGGTTATTTAGCATAGTAGGGCCTCACTATTACAAAAGACTAGATATAAAGTTTAAGGAATCCGACAGAGAAAAAATTTTGCAGAAGATTGATAAAGAAGGCATTGGTCTAATGGCTTCTGAATTGCATGATTTAAATAAATCTGATGGCTTTAAATTCAATTTTAAAAATGGTTCGTGGATGCTGATCAGATTTTCTGGTACTGAGCCACTATTAAGAACATATGCTGAGGGCAACTCTCAAGAAGAGGTAGAGGCTCTTCTTACCACCGCTCAAGAGTTAATTACCATATGATTGTTTAATTTATCGGCATATTGGCAGCAATGCTGTTAGGATTACCCTACCTTACTTATAAGACTTATAAGAAAACTTAGTTAAACCGAACTTAAAATTTCAATGGCAAAGAGTCCCTTAATATTATTAATTGATGGCCATGCTCTCATATTCGTGGCTTACAACGCATTAAAGATGCCTATGACCCTGGCATCTACAGGCGAACCTATAGGCGCAGTTTATGGTTTTTTGAACAGTTTCTTACGTATAATTTCCGACTTTCAACCAACACACTGTGCAATTGCTTTTGATAGAAGAGAACCCACTTTTAGACATGAAATGTTTGATCAGTACAAAGCTACAAGGCCTCCAACTCCTGAAGATTTGCCTGCACAAATCGAGCTGGTAAAAAAAATGATGAGCGCGTTTAACGTTCCTATTTTTGACTCAAAAGGATTTGAGGCTGACGATGTACTAGGAACATTAAGCAGTCAGTGTGATAACTCAGGAATTGATTCATTAATTGTTACAGTTGATAGTGACACTCTCCAGTTAGTATCGGATAAAACCAGGGTATATATTTCTACTGCTTTTAATAGAAAAATATACAACATAGAAGAAGTATCCAAAAGGTACGATGGGCTAACTCCGGAAATCGTTCCTGACATAAAAGGCTTACAGGGAGATTCCTCCGACAACATTCCTGGTGTGCCCGGAGTGGGTATAAAGACAGCCTTAAAACTCCTTAAACAATATGCAACTATTGAAGGCGTCTATAAAAATATAGATGAGGTAGTTCCAGAACGCATTCGAAATTTGTTAATACAAAATAAGGAAAGCGCAATTCAAAGTAAAGATCTTGCAACTATACGCCGAAATGTGCCAGTTGAAATAGACCTTATGTTGGCTAAATTTCCGCAGTATGATCACGATGAATTAATCAAGTTTCTTAGGTCTTTAGAATTTAACTCCATGATTCAACGGTTACCTAAAAGAGAATCAGATTTACCTCTTCAAATCAAAGATAAATCTGTTTCAGTTAAATATGAAATAATTGACAACCTATCTGCACTAGAGTCATTGATCGACAATTTAAATGCCACAGATTCCTTTGCATTCGATACAGAGACAACATCGATTGACCCGATGAAAGCTCAACTAGTGGGTATATCGTTTTCTAATGACATCGGTAAGGCATGGTATATTCCAGTAGGCCATATCGAGAAACTGGCTCTAAATATGGAAGGTCAACCTACATCTCCAAACCAAATTCCGATAGATGTAGTTCTAGACAAGATTCGACCTTTATTTCAAAATAAAACACCCAAAATAGCGCATAATGCCAGTTACGATGCGACTGTACTTTGTAAATATGATATTCAGATAAAAAATCTATTTTTCGACACAATGCTTGCAGCACATTTGGCGGGCAAACGTTCAGTTGGGCTTAAAAACTTAGTTTTTGACATATTCGGCCATGAAATGACTCCGATAACAGAATTAATAGGTACTGGGAAAAAACAAATTACTATCGATGAGGCACCAATCTCAGAAGTGGCTCAATATGCCGCCGCAGATGCTGACTTCACATACAGGCTATATCATAAACTCAAGGAAACCCTCAAAGAAGAATCTCTAACAGAATCATTCAATAATATTGAAATGCCTCTCGTTGATGTAATCGTAAAAATGCAATCAGATGGGGTTTCGATTGACACAGACTTACTAAAAGAAATGTCTTTAGACCTGAATAATAAAATTAGTGCAATTCAAAAAGGGTTGTATGAATTAATTGGGCACGAATTCAACATTAGTTCTTCGAAGCAACTGGCTGAGGTATTATTTTCCGAGCTTAAATTGAAGCCTGTAAAGAAAACTGCCACAGGCTTCTCTACGGACGCTGCCTCTCTGGATGCCATTAAAAATATTTTAGACTCGGGCAAAGATGAAACTGCAGACCCAAGGTCATATGAAACCATAGGTAAAGTCCTAGAGTATCGCGAGCTTACAAAATTGAAATCTACTTACGTTGATGTTTTGCCTCAACTTGTAAACCGTGCCACCGGCAGAGTCCATACAAGCTATAGGCAAACTGGGTCGTCGACAGGCCGTGTGTCGAGCAACGACCCAAATGTACAAAATATTCCCGTGCGGACTGACTTGGGCCGAAAAGTTAGAGATGCATTTATCCCTAAAGACCAGGCATCTACAACTTTAATATCGGCTGATTATTCTCAAATAGAATTAAGAGTGCTTGCACACTTATCCCAAGACTCTAATTTGATAAACGCATTTAATAATGATGAGGATATCCATGCGGCAACTTCTTCTTTAGTATACGGCGTTCCAATTTCTTCAGTTACCTCAGATATGAGAAGAGTGGCAAAAGTACTCAATTTTGGTGTGCTGTATGGACTGACACCATTCGGAATCTCACAACAAACAGACTTGTCACCTGATAAAGGGAAGGAGTTTATCTCTATATTCTTTAATAATTATCCAGGTGTGAAAGATTATATAGATAAGACCATAATTTCCTGTCAACAGAATGGTTATGTCGAATCGATAATGGGCCGGAGAAGATATCTTCCAGAGATTAACTCCAGCAACAGAATTGCTCGTCAGGCTGCGGAAAGAGCAGCAATAAATATGCCAATTCAAGGAACCGCTGCCGATACTATAAAAATATCAATGATTAAAATTCAAGATCAACTTAACATGAAGAATATTTCATCGAAAATGATACTGCAGGTACATGACGAATTGGTGTTCGAATCTAGATTAGATGAATTAAATTCCTTGAAGCCAATAATTGAAGAAAACATGATAAATGCTATTCAACTTGACGTTCCTCTAAAAGTCGAAATGAAAACAGGGCATAATTGGGGAAATATGTCTAAACTGATTGATCCGATTTCATAGACGTGCATTGACACCGATAGGATGCACCAATAAGATTTAAAGGTCCCCATTCACCTGTCAGGGAGAGGCATTATGATAGAGGCGCAGGAGATCGTAACCGTAATCGAAGGTATAAGTAAGTATATTAATAACCCAAGGACGAAGACCGATGGACCTCACACGGCATCGGAACTAGGTAGATTCGCTCAGTACTACGGTGCAGATCGTGTTTTGAAGGAAATCAACCCGTCTGAAGTTGGTAGTTATTCAGAAAGTATTAGTGAAGGTGGCGCTGTTCCACAAGCGGCCGAAAAGCTTCAAGTTATAAGAGGATTTCTCTCCTACATGAAGAAAAGCGGTCATCTTGAAGTAAACCTAGCTCAACACGTACGCATAAAGAAGAATCGTGTTAGAAATAATAAACCTGCAGATATTCAAGAAGTTATTGAACTAACACCTGCTGGCCATAAACAACTCAATGCTGAACTTGAAAGCCTAAAGAATGAGAGAGGTGGTTTAGCTGAAGAAATACATAAGGCAGCGCAGGACAAGGATGTTAGAGAGAATGCCCCTTTAGAAGCAGCAAGAGAGCAACAAGGTCATGTCGAAGCTAGGATCCGAGACATTGAATTGCAACTCAGAAATGCTGTAGTAATAGACCCTAAAAAGCGGAGAAAGGATGCAAGGGTAAGGATTGGAGCCAAAGTTACCCTAAAGGACCTGACCTCTGGTAAAGAACAGGGTTACACTGTTGTAAGTGTTTCAGAGGCAAACCCTCTAGAAAACAAAATTTCTAACGTTTCCCCAGTAGGTAAGGCAGTAATGAAGCGAGTTGCTGGGCAACAAATTGAAGTCGATACTCCACTAGGTAAACAATCCTTTTTAATCGTGAGAGTCTCAGCCTAATCTTTTAAAACTATTTATATATTAACTATTCGCTGGTCAGTAATTGAAAAACAAGTCTGCCAACGCTGATATACAACAAATATCAACTGATCTGAAACGAGTCGTCGAAGGGGAAGTGAAATTCGATTCATTTTCTCGACACCTTTATAGTACCGATGCTTCTATTTACCAAATGTTACCCATTGGCGTCGTATTGCCTAAATCAAAAGACGATGTAATAGCTACTATTGAGCTCGCTCATAAGTATCAAGTGTCTATTCTTCCAAGAGGCGGGGGTACAAGTTTAGCTGGATCGACAGTCGGGAACTCTATAGTGTTAGATTTTTCGAAATACATGCGTAACGTAATCGATTTAAACCAAGAAAAGAAATCGGTGACAGTCCAGCCAGGAATTATCATAGATGAACTCAACCATTACTTATCTTCACACAATTTACTGTTTGCGCCAGATCCAAGCAGTTCAAATAGGGGTAATATTGGTGGAGCATTAGGAAACAATTCCTGTGGAGCTCACTCAATTAGATGGGGTAAAACCTCTGATAACGTAGAAAAAATAGAATCCATATTATCGGATGGATCAATAGTAAATCTATCCACAGTCAAGATAGATCAATTAACTCAGTCTGACAGTCAATCTAATCCAATAACTTCAATATCTGCAAAGTTACATCAAATTGGCCTTGAACACAGTGTGGAAATCGACAGTCGTTACCCAAAAATAATGAGGCGGGTCTCAGGCTATAACTTAGACCAACTCATTGGCTCTGACGAACTGAATTTGGCTAAATTTGTAATTGGCTCTGAAGGTACTTTATTAACAATTACGGAAGCCGAATTAAAGCTAGTTGATAAACCAAAATATAAAGGCCTGGCAGTTATTCACTTTGATTCTTTGATCGCATCGATGGAGGCAACAGTCTCAATATTGGAACTGGACCCATCTGCAGTAGAACATGTAGGCGAAATCATCCTAGATGAAGCAAGAAAACATAATGAATATAAAAAACTAATGGACTTCGTTGATGGTCATCCTAATTCATTGTTAATTGTCGAATTTACAGGGGATTCAGAACATGAATTACAAGGCCATTTAGACAAACTTAAATGGAAAATGTCATCATCTAAATTAGGTTACCACACGACAATTATTGTAGACAAAGCTGAACAGGCTAAAGTTTGGGCAGTTAGGCGGGCTGGACTGGGTCTTATGATGAACGTAGTCGGTGATGCTAAACCTTTGCCATTCGTTGAAGATACTGCGGTGGAACCGCACTTACTACCTCAATTCGTAAAACGATTTGATGAAATATTGCATAATTTCGGTACGGAGGCTGGTTACTATGGTCATGCCAGTGTTGGTTGTTTACACATCAGACCATTAATAAATCTAAAAGAGTCGATTGGTGTTCAACAACTACATGACATAGCTGATGAGATAAGTTCTCTCGTTTTAGAGTATGGCGGATCTATTAGTGGTGAACATGGAGACGGACTAGTACGCAGTCCATTTCTTGAAAAAATGTTTGGTGCGGAAATAATGGATGCATTCGCACAGGTTAAACATATATTCGACCCACAAGGCATTATGAATCCGGGCAAAATAACCAACCCATCACCAGTAACCAGCAACTTGAGAGCAATGCCTTTAGCGTCGCCTAATATGAAAGAAACAGCCCTCTCGTTTCATCGAGAAGGAGGCATAAACTCCGCTATAGAGATGTGTAATGGGCAAGGAGCATGTCGAAAAGTGACTTCTGGGACAATGTGCCCTTCTTTTATGGCAACCAGAGACGAAGAACATTCAACTCGAGGGAGAGCCAATGCATTAAGAACAATTATCACAGGCAGTTTACCCCTAGATGAAATAACGAGTTCCAGAATGAAGGAAATTATGGACCTGTGTTTAAGCTGTAAAGCTTGTAAAGCAGAGTGTCCTTCAAATGTAGATATGGCTAAATTGAAATATGATTTTCTATCTAGGTATCGTAAAGCAAATGGTGCCAGTTTCAGAGATATAGTACTCGGGAATTTGGATAGACTAGGTATTATAGGAACAGCCACTTACCCTGTATCTAACTGGCTGTTGTCATCATTACCTGTCAAAGTGTTATTAGATAATATCGGGATAGATAGAAGGCGATCATTACCAAGATACGCTTCTCAAACTTTTAAAGCAGCAGCGAGATCAACAACCCACAAACGATCACAAAAACTTGTTTCTAATAAAGGTATTGTTGCCATATTTAACGACACTTTCACTAATTACCATAATCCTGAAATTGGCAATGCAGCCGTCAAACTGTTAGAACGTCTTGGTTATGAAGTAATAATACCAAGCTGGTCATGTTGTGGAAGGATTGATTTGTCTGTTGGTGACGATGCAAAAGCTAAATTAAAAGCTAAACAAAATGTAGAAGTGGCACTTGACGCACTAAAAACAGCAGACTATATCGTTGGGTTGGAGCCATCATGCATCCTCTCATTCAAAGATGAATATCTAGACTTATTACCTGGGAATAATGATGTGGTTTCAGTTGCAGGCAAAACCATTTTAATTGATGAATTATTGATGCAAAACATCGAAGCTCTAAAAACATTCAATTTAGATAAACTCCCTGAGACTATATTGGTTCAAACACATTGTCACCAAAAGGCTTTACTGGGCGAAAATTCTTCTTTATTAGTATTAAATAGCATTCCAAATTGTAACGTTGTTGAATTAGACTCCGGATGCTGCGGCATGGCAGGTTCTTTTGGATTTGAAAAAGAACATTATGAATTATCAATGACTCTAGGAAAAATGAATTTATTTGACAAAATAAATGAACATAATCAAGATGTAGAAATAGTTAGTATGGGGACATCTTGTAGACAACAAATTCTTGACGGAACTGGTAGAAATCCATTACACATAACCGAACTGTTTTTAAAAACTATTTAAGAGGACAACGGCAAAATGATTATAGGTATACCCAAAGAAATCAAAACGGATGAAAAAAGGGTATCAATCACCCCAGATAAAATAAAAGGTTTAATTGATTCAGGCCACCAAATTGTAATTGAGCGCGGAGCAGGAGAAAGTGCTGGCTTCCCCGATTCTTCCTATCAAAATGTAGAGATTGTCAACACTGCACAGAAAGTCTGGGAATCAGCGGATTTAGTAGTAAAAGTCAAAGAACCTCAGCAAGAAGAATTTAAATATTTTCGTCAAAATCAAATTATCTTTACTTATCTTCATCTTGCAGCCGTACCTGACCTCACTTTAGAGCTGGTAAAGAAAAATGTCACTGGAATTGCATACGAAACAATACAAAACAATAATGGATCTTTACCTCTTCTAGAGCCCATGAGCGAAATAGCTGGCAGATTATCACCGCAGATAGCCGCCAGAGTATTACAGTCTGATTTTGATGGACCAGGGAAGTTGCTGGGAGGCGTTCCTGGCACTGAACCATGCAGATTTATCGTTGTTGGAGGAGGTACAGTTGGGCTTAACGCAGCACTTATCGCTACAGCTCTGGGAGCTCGAGTCACGATCTTTGATATAAATTTGGAAAAGCTACGTGCTATTGAATACAGGTATAGAGGGTCAATAAAAACAGTGCTGTCTACCGAACAAAAATTAACGGAATACCTTTCGAGAGCTGAAGTGGTAATTGGCGCAGTTTTGATTCCTGGCGCTTCAGCCCCAAAAGTGATAACAGAAAATATGGTTAGTAATATGAACCCATCCTCGTTAATTGTAGATGTGGCTATTGATCAAGGCGGCTCTGTGGAAAATATAAAGCAAACTACTCAGTCAAATCCCACTTACATTAAACACGATGTTATTCATTGCGCGATTCCCAACATTCCGGGATCTGTAGCAAATACTGCTAGCACTGCCTTATCAAACGCAACTTATAACTATATTTTGTATCTTGCTAATAATGGTGTGGAAAATATGGTTACGAACAATCAATCTTTTGCTACAGGGATAAACACTTTAAATGGGCATGTCACACACGATGCTTTGGCAGCATCACTTGGCTTGCAATATGTAGATGTAAAAGAGGCACTTTAAAGCTAACGTTAAGTTAGCCTTATTCATTTCCATGAAATGATGGTTCATTAGAATAACGATCAATATTTATTGCGCGCTTACCCAAACGAGTATATCTAACTTTAATGTTTTCTCCGTCCTCTAGTATCGAAAATGTAACCTTGTCCACTTCCACTCTGTCCACTCCTAAATCAATGTAATGTTTATTATTTTCGATAAGTTTTCCTAACAAAATTCCCTGATAATTTCCGTAAGGAGGGAGAAGGTCGGTCTGATCTCTGTACCAACTAACTAATTTTTGATAACAGGTCAGTGTAAATTCAAATTTGGAACCACTTATATTTAATTTAGGTATCATCAAATATTCCTAATTGATCCTCTAACTAAATTTTTTAACAACATCAATCTAAAATAAGATTTCTCTCATTTCTACGTTTTTAAAATAATTTAATTAATTCTAACTCCAGTTCATTAAACGTTGCGAACCCTTGGAACCTTGCTGTTATTGTCCCATTACTGTCAATTATAAACGTCCATTCATTACTCGGTAAACGCCATTCTTTGACTGCTTTAGAGATTACTGCGGTTGATAAATCCCCTTGCACTTTTTCAGGATTCTCGTATAGGTCCACGTGAATGAAATCTGCTTTAGTAGCAAATTTATCTGCCAATAAACTTAGAGTCTCAACTTGTGGCCCACATACAGCATTAACACAAAATGCCGGACTGGCAAAAACCACAATTACAGGATTTTTTCTTTTAACCGCTTCGGCAAGGGTATATTTATATAAATTTTGATCATAATTAGACCCTGTTGTAAGTTGAGATGGGTTATCGACTGAGTTATAAGTTTTCGTATCGCTTTTGACTGCGAGTTGACCGACATCAGGAGCTATAGTCTGAGCGTTTATATTAAAAGTAACCTCCGCTTTTTCAACAAAACCATTTTCACTAGGAATGTTAGCTACCAAAAGATGTTTCCCTTGATTGCTAAAATTAAACTGTAACGTGTATAACCCTCGAGATCCGTATGGCCATTCTTTATATGATGCTTCTATCCCTGAATTCAGTTCAATTAAACCAGAATCAGGATTAAAATAGTAAAGAGATATCTCTAGTATCGGGACATTAACAACACCCGTTTTACCTAATGCTAAAAACCCAATTCTATGAGTCCCTGTAGACAAATCATCTGTAGCTAATATTAAGCCATATCCATTATCATTTATTGGCCCCCGTATGGGTTGATGAAGACTGGGGTTCAAATCCTCAGAATACGCAACGTCATCTGACATTGTGCATGAATAGATCCCCAAAGTTAGCATAACCATTATTAAAGCAATTACTTGTGTTTTAACCATCTTTAATTGAAACCAATCCAGTTTGTTATTTGACTAATTCTGAAAACTTCCAAAGGTAAATGCGAAAAGTTCAAACTTTTCTGAATTTGAACTTATTTTGAGTTCGAAACCTCCATAATCAGGAGATTTTATTAACCGATACAATCGACTATCTATAACTTCGATATAGCTATTCCCGAAGGAATCCCACTTTATGTCTTCTCCAGCAAATTC
>PAAV01000035.1 GCA_002699485.1 Chloroflexota bacterium
ATTGCACCTTGGCAAACTGAAGGCGTTGACCCTAACAATAATCTTGAATTAATGGCAATAAGAGAAGCAGAAGCGCAGCAGTTTGAAAGAGCTTTTTGGTTAGCTGTAAATGAAGTCACTGGTGAAAATTTATTGCGCTTTAAGCATACAAAAGCGCGTGATGAATATATAAATTTCAATTCATTATTAGACTCAACTGCAGGCTATTATCAACATGATTTAGGAAGAGCAATACAATGGCTTGCTGTATTAGACGACAAAAAGCTGAAAACTCTGAAGACTGAGTTATTGGAGGAAGGTCAGTTAAGTTATAAGTCAGGGTTTGAATTATTTGAATATTTTCTCACACTAAAGACAGAAGATACAGCCACATATGTGAGGGAATTATTATCCGCATTTGATGATTATTCAGCTGAGATAGTAACTTTACAAAAGAATCGTCTAGTTGATTTAGAAGGGCCTGGTTACCAGGAATATCTTGCGTTGGAAAACGTTGGTTTACTTATGCCCTAGCCTCCGCCCACTGCTCTTACGATTTCAATTTCATCCGAAGGAGATATCTGCACCTGACTCAGATCGTTTCTCCTGATGACTACACCGTTTAACGCAACAGCGATAAGTTTAATGTTTATCTCCAATTGGCCAAGTAATTGTGCTATTGTTAAATCGTGATCGATTTGTGTGTCTTTGCCATTAATTCTGACACTTATCGTTTTTCTTGTCATTGATCTTTGTTAACCTGCAATTTCTCTTTTAGAGATTTTGTTGCGTCTTTTGGGTTGTTAGAACCCCATATAGAACTTATTACTGCCACACCATCCGCACCTGCTCTAATTACGCTTTCGGCGTTGCTCGCATCAATGCCACCAATTCCTAAAACAGGTTTTTCTGAAACCTTGCATATATCAGTTATTAAATTCACACCTAATGTTTTGATGTCGGGGTGTGAAGCGGTAGGGAATATAGTTCCTGCGATAAAAAAGTCAGTACCTGCCTTGTCTGACTGTATCGCAGCATTTTTAGAATGAATTGATCGACCGATCAGCAATCCCTTCGGAATGTCTGAGGCGATCATATCAATTTTTTTCTCAGGTAGCTGCACCCCGTCTGCATTAATCTTAGTGGCAATATTAGGATTACCATTGAAAATCAACAATGCTCTGTTTTTTGTGATTTCTGCAATCAAATTGCCGATTTCAATGACACTATGCTCGGTTAATGATGGCTCTCTTAACTGAAGCATATCAACTCCACTATTTATTACACTGTCTATTAAATCTAAATTTATTTCACCGTATCTAGTGCTGTCCGTTAATAAAGTTAAACATGGCTTTGTTAAAGTTCCCATATGTTTTGCTTTATTAACTCTAACTCGACACAATACCTTGAGCGGGACTGCTAGGTGAAGCCATGCTTTTCTTTTGAATCCTGCCAGCCATAAACCCTTTCCTGCCTGCCACTACCCCAAGTTTAAATGCTTCACCCATCAAAACAGGTTCATCAGCTTGAGCGATTGCTGTGTTTACGAGTACCGCATCAGCTCCTATTTCCATAGCTATAGCTGCATCTGATGGAGTGGCTAGACCAGCGTCTACAACGACCGGAACGGAGGATTGTTGAATGATCAGCTTTATTTCCTCCAGCGTTTGGATTCCTTGCCCGGACCCAATTCCTGAACCTAATGGCATTACTGTTGCACATCCAATCTGTTCTAACATTTTAGCTAATACAGGGTCGGCATGAATATATGGTAGAACAATGAAGCCATCTTTTATTAAATGTTTGGCGGCTTCGTATGTTCCAATTGGATCTGGCATGAGGTGAGAGCCTTCAGGGATGACTTCTAGCTTTAACCAATTTGATCCAGTTAGTTCTCTAGCTAGATTAGCAACGAGTATTGCCTCGTCTGAGGTTTTACATCCAGCTGTGTTTGGAAGAATAGTGTATTTTTTCCAATCGAAGAAATCCAAAATATTTTTTTCTTTTGGATTATCTAGATTCAATCTTCTTATTGCGACCGTAACAATTTGTGCTCCTGAAGCTTCAATAGAGTCAACCATTTCAGCATTACTTCTATGCTTGCCAGTGCCAACCATAAGCCTGGATGAAAAAACTTTGTCAGCTATTTTAAGAGGTCCGCTCAAATGCAACTCCGCTTTAAATTTAATTTATCTAATTCGATTACAAAATTAACAGTTTTGAGGATGATCTGGTATCCTGAATTACTTCTTTTTATCATTCTATTTGGATCAGGGTATTGTAATCAAACAGCCCAGTCAAATTAAAAAGCAAATTACAAATGGAAAGAGTAGCAAATGAATTCGATGGATAACACATTTATCAGACACTTTACTTCTACTGGATTTGTTGTAAACAATAAATCCCTGCTACTCCATTGGCATTCTAAGGTAAAAGCTTGGCTCCCACCTGGAGGACATATTGAACAAAATGAAGACCCTGTTGAAGCACTGATCAGGGAGGTTTTGGAAGAGACTGGATTAGCAGTACAGATTGTTCAAACGGGCCAGAGTTTAGATTTTAAATATCCTAAGCAAATACCCTCACCGTTTACTATTTTGATTGAGAACATCAATGATAATTCAATTGGTAAACACCAGCACATTGATATGATTTATTTTTGCATATTAACCGATGATCAAGATGGTTTTGCAGATTTGAAGCCCGGGTGGTTTTGGGTTGAAAAAGAACATTTAGATAAAGGTTTACCTCTAAAAAATCATGAAGGAGCCTTGGAACCACCACCTGAAGATGTTTTAATACTGGCTTCCCATGCCTTTAAGGCCGTAAACTTAAATACTTAAATCAGCAAGCGTTAGAAGCACAATGGAGCATGAAATATAAATGACTAGGTCAAAAAACGATAGCCTAGACTACAACCAGAGTGAAATAGAAAAAAAGTGGCAGGGTAGATGGCAAGATAGTCAGCTACACAAAGTCAATGATGATGATGAAAGACCTAATTGGTTTGAAATGACAATGTGGCCATACACATCTGGAGATCTCCATATTGGCCATTGGTATGCTATGGCGCCATCAGATGCTCACGCACGGTTCAAAAAAATGCAAGGCTATAACGTATTACATCCAATGGGCTTTGATGCATTTGGTCTTCCTGCCGAAAACGCTGCTATAAAACGCGGCATTCATCCATATGAATGGACCATGTCAAATATTGAAAATATGAGACAGCAATTGAGGAGAATGGGCACCATCTATGATTGGGATAGAGAAGTTGTCACCTGTAAATCAGATTATTACAGATGGAATCAATGGATATTCTTAAAGTTTTTAGAGAACGATCTGGCCTATCAGGATTATGCACCTGCTAATTGGTGTCCGACCTGTAATACTGTGCTAGCAAACGAGCAAGTTATTGATGGTAAGTGCGAAAGATGCAGTTCTGAAGTGTCTCAACGAGATCTTAATCAGTGGTTTTTTAAAATCACAAATTATGCTGAAGAGTTACTTGATCAATCTGCAATTGATTGGCCTAACAAAATTAATATTATGCAGACGAATTGGATAGGAAAAAGCTACGGAACACATGTTCAATTTGATATATCATCATTGGGTCTTGAAACAGCAAAGATAGATACTTTTACGACAAGAGTAGACACTATTTACGGCGTGACATTTATGGTGATATCCCCTGAACACTCTTTGGTTGATCAGCTGACGATTCCAGAAAAAAAAGACGAAGTCGATAAATATGTTGTAAATGCGAGAAAACAATCTGAAATTGAGAGATTGTCAACTGACAAAGAAAAAACAGGGGTGTTCACTGGTTCATATTGTTTAAATCCATTAACTGGAGAACAGATTCCGATTTTTGTGGGCGATTACGTCCTTCTTAGCTACGGTACTGGAATTGTCATGGGTGTACCCGCCCATGACGAGCGGGACTTTAAATTTGCAAAAAAATATGATTTGGATATCAGGACTGTTATACAGTCAGTTGAGGAAACGGATTCTAACCATGATACAGCCTATGCAGGTGACGGCATATTGGTTAACTCCGGTTCTTATAATGGTTTAAGTTGTAAAGATGCAATAGATAAGATTTCTGAATACCTTAAATCCAAAAGTCTGGGTGAGAAATCAGTTCAGTATCGTATGAGGGATTGGTTGATTTCTAGGCAGCGCTATTGGGGAACACCAATTCCTATTATTTATTGTGATGATTGTGGTGCCGTTCCTGTGCCAGAAAAAGACCTTCCTGTATTATTACCAGACGACGCAGAGTTTAAGCCTACAGGGGAATCTCCTCTCGAATTACACGAACAATTTGTAAATGTTGCATGTCCTACGTGTAAAAAGCCTGGCCGTCGTGAGACCGATACAATGGATACATTCGTCGATTCTTCATGGTATTTTTTACGGTATGCCAGTCCACAATATGTAGATGGACCTTTTAATCCAATTGCCATGAAAAAATGGCAACCAGTAGACCAATATACTGGAGGAGCTGAACACGCAGTGATGCACTTACTTTACTCGCGATTTTTTATTAAAGCTCTACGAGATATTGGACTATTGGAATTCAATGAACCTTTCATTAGATTGTTTAATCAAGGGCACATTACCCATTCAGGTTATCGTATGAGTAAGTCCAGAGGTAATGTTGTTTCTCCAGATGATTATGTGAAGAAAGTAGGGGCTGATGCTGTTCGATGTTATTTAATGTTTCTGGGTCCATGGGATCAAGGCGGGGATTGGATCGATAGCGGGATTAATGGAATATCACGGTGGTTAAATAGAATCCGGTACTTGGCTACCCGGGATCCTAAATCTCTAGACTCATCAAAAATCAGTGAAGATAAAAACTCTCAATTAAATCGTTCAATACATAAAACATTAAAGAAAGTAACTGGAGATCTTCAGAATTTCAAATTTAATACCACGATTGCTGCATTGATGGAATTAACAAACACCTTAAATGATTTATGGAAACAAGGAGAGGTAGATCAAAAGTTTTGGGAGAGTGGAATCCGAAAACTCTTGTTAATGATCGCTCCTCTCGCGCCACATATAGCAGAGGAATTATGGGAAGTTAACGGGTTAGAATATTCGATTCATTCTCAGGAATGGCCTAAATGGGAACCAGAATTTGTAAAAGAAGCAGATATTAATTTAGTTGTACAAGTTAACGGTAAAGTTAGAGACACAATTATAGTATCTGCAGAAATAACCGAAAATGCAGCTAAAGAAGCTGCCATGGCATCAAAGAAGATCGAAACACATATCAAGGATAAAGAAATTAAGAAAACTATTTATGTGCCTGGCAAGCTAGTTAATATAGTCGCCCTGTAAGTTTATCCAATCACCCTAAATTCATAAGAAATCTTATTTTGATTTCCTTTGGTAAATCTGTCAGCTTTTAAAGCATTTATATCGACAAAATTTGCTTTACCTTCGGTTATTAATTCAGACATACATATACCTACAGCAGGAGCAAGCTTAAAGCCGTGGCCTGAGAATCCAGTACAAATATATAAACCGTCAATGCCATCGATTTTATCCACAATAGGATGTGTGTCAGGAGTAGAAGTATAAAGACCGGCATATCCAGTGAAATACTGGCCTTCACTGATTGCAGGTATTCTTTTAGATAACCTTACCCAGACATCTTCTAGATAATCCATGGAGGGTTTCGGGTTGTATTGGTCGGGATTCGCCACATGTTCTCTATTACCGTTTCCTACCAGAGTCATGTCATTTCCTTCTGGTCTAAAATATGTCATATTTGTCATGTCGGCCCCACTTGGATGGGTCTGGAGAAGATTAGTCTGTCGTTTAATGAGAAAAACTTCATGTCTGGTTGCCGTTAACGGAAGGTCTATATCCAGTTTGGATAAAAATTGGCTTGACCAAGGCCCAGTTGCCATCACTGCTATTTCCGTTTCATAAGTTTCCTCTTGGGTATGTATTGCAAATACTTTATCTTTTTTTAATTCAATCTTTTGAGCAGGCGACTTTAACGTTATTTTCGCACCAAGCTCTTCAGCTTGTTTGGCATAGGCCATAGCAGTGCCAGACGGGTCTCCATGCCCACTTTGAGGTTCCCAGGCAAACACTTCATCATCTGTAAAATCGAATCCGGGAGCTACCTCCCTCGCTTGTTTCAAATCGATTATTTCCGTATCAATACCTACTTCTTTTTGAATTGATACGTTTTTAATAAGGCCTGCTCTAGCTTCTGGGCCCGCTATAGCTATGAACCCAGTTTTAATGAATTGTGGTTTTTGTTGTCCTATTAATTCATCAAAGTGTAAAAAATAAGGAAAACTTTTCCACGATAATTCAGCATTCACTTTTGTGGAGTAGTGCATTCTAATCAATCCAGAAGATCTTCCTGTTGATCCTGAACCTAGAGTGTCTCTTTCAAGTAGGACACAGTTTTTTAAACCTTTTGCTGCAAGGTTATATAGAATACTTGCTCCCATAACGCCGCCGCCAATTACTACTGCATCTACTTTTTGTGCCATTAAAGTCACTTTATCCTGTAATATTTTAAGATCATATAATATGAGAATATCAGGATACAGCCTTTGGACTTATATTTGCGCTGTATCTCTTAATAGTTTTGGTTTTAGGAGAATTTGATTAGTATGAAACTAAATGTTGCCATTTTGCCAGGTGATGGTGTTGGCCCCGAAGTGACTGCTGAAGCGGAAAAAGTATTACATTCGGTGGTGAGCCGATTTGGTCATAAGCTGGATACTAGTATTGGACTTATCGGCGGTTCCGCAATTGATGAAACTGGCACTGCTTTACCTGAGAACACATTAAATATTTGTCGCAATTCAGATGCCATTCTGTTTGGCGCAGTCGGTGGGCCAAAATGGGATTCTGCATCATCAAGCATAAGACCTGAAGACGGTATTCTGGCTATACGTAAAGAGTTGGGTCTTTTTGCCAATATCAGACCGGTTAAAGCTTATAATTCTTTAATTCATTCTAGCCCACTCAAAGAAGATCGATTGTCGGGCGTGGATATGGTGATAGTTCGAGAACTTACTGGAGGCTTATATTTCGCTCAGCCAAAAAAACGATGGGCAGATGAATCTGGAAGACAAGCAGTAGACACGCTTCTATATTCTGAGAACGAGATTTTTAGGATAATGAAGGTAGCATTCGAACTAGCCTCAACAAGGAAATTAAAAGTGACTTCTGTTGACAAGTTTAATGTTTTAGAAACTGGACGGCTTTGGAGAGAAATTGCAACTGAAGTGAGCAGTGATTATCCAGATATAGATCTCGAGCACATGTTAGTTGATAATGCAGCAATGCAACTAGTTAGAGCTCCTGCAAAATTCGATGTTATTGTTTCTGAAAACACATTTGGTGACATACTTTCAGATGAAGCATCTGTTCTAACTGGTTCAATGGGAATGCTGCCATCTGCAAGTTTGTCTGGATCAATTAGCGAATCCGCTGCTTCTAGTAAGGCCAGCTTGTATGAACCAATCCATGGCAGTGCACCGGATATTCAGGGTAAAGGTGTGGCTAATCCAATTGCTGCAATATTAAGTGTGGCTATGATGCTTCGTTATTCATTCGACCTTCGAGAGGAAGCGGAGGTAATAGAACTAGCAGTACAAGACACCCTTGATTCACAATATCGGACGCCTGACTTGGCAACTGACAAGTCTATTGTTGTTTCAACCTCGGAAATGGGCCTTCAAATCACAAATAGAATAAATAAAACTACCAATTAGAGTCAAATCGTAACGTGGTTAGTTTAAATCCTCTGGGTCACCAAGATTTAAGATGCAGTCCCACTCCGATTTAGTGACTGGCTGCACCGATAATCGTGAAAATTTTACTAATGCCATATCTTGTAGCATCGGGTGAGCCTTAACATCTTTTAAAGTCACAGGGGATTTCATCTTGGCTTTAGCCTTCAAATCTACCATAAACCAAATCGGTTTTTCTGGGGTGCTTTTAGGGTCAGGATGCTCTGAGCTTGGATCCCATGCTGTGTCATCAGGATATGCTTCTCTCACAACAACAGTGGTTCCTACAACTTGAGGTGGCACAATCATAGAGTGGTAAAAAAGCACTTTATCGCCAACCTTCATTTTTTGCATATTGTTACGAGCGGTATAATTTCTCACGCCATCCCATTCAGCTGTCATATTTTCTTCTGAGATCAAGTCTGCAAATGAATAAGCTGAAGGTTCAGATTTAACAAGCCAATAACTTGTATTCATATGTATTATTCGTGCCTCGTTAATAAAGTTTAATTATTTGTGTGCGTCATAGTATACAGTGATTCCATTAGTTCAATTCGGGTGTTTTCCCATGGGTTAATACTTTGGGGTTTCCAAAGTGTTCGTAATGAGGTTTTTATTAAATAAAAAACAGTATTATTTCGGTGGAATTATTATAAAGTTATATTAAGGGTCATCTTTCGAGCAAATATTTAGGTCTTTGATGTTGAAAATCTGCTATGAAGAGATCACAATTGTTATGTATATAGGTGTTATATGTCAGTAAAGACTGATGGTAAAAAATCGAAAATGGATCCAAAAGATTGTACGCATCATTGGGTGATAGATTCCCCTAATGGTCCTCAGAGTCAAGGTTCGTGCAAGGTTTGTGGTGCGGAGAGAGAATTCATGAATTACCTAGAGAGTTCAGCATGGAGCAGTGGTGACGACAAAAAGGGTGATGATGCTAAAAACAAAAATAAAGATAAATCCAAAAAACCTACCAAAGCTACCAAAGCTGCCAAGTAGATAGTTAAATTATCTAAACAAATCAGTCTGCTTTTTTCTTAATAATGAACCCGTTCCCCGTTGGTTGTCTGTATACTGAACCCCCCTGATTATAGCCACAGGGATTCTTGAGGTTTTCCCCATAACTAACTCTGCTGCGCTTGCCATTTCATCGATTATCGCAATTTCAGTTACATTCATCACTCTGTTTAGGCTATCCTTATTACCTCTGTAATCAACAGTAGGTTGTATTCCAGATGAACCAATTGAGTAGTTAACCTGCCCCTCTCTCCATGGCCGACCAAACGTATCCGAGATTATTACAGACATTTTTTTGATGCCGGTAAGAGATTGGATTTTGGAGAGCAATTTTTGCGCTGATTCGTCTGGGTTTTTAGGTAATCGGAGTACCACGTCATCTCTGCTAACGTTTGAAGAATCTACTCCTGCATTGGCGCAGATAAATCCATGATGGGTTTCTGTTATCAGTATTCCTCTATCGTAATCGATTTTTATTATCTGACGACTTTCTTTAAGCACAACTTCTATAAGTCTGGGATCTTTACCACTTTTTTTACCGAACACTTTTGCAAATGAGGATGGTTTTATATCGGATAAATATACAAATTGACCTTCTGATTTACTTACAATTTTTTGTGCGATTACAAAAATATCATTTTCCCGAATCAAACAGTTCTGATTGTCAGCAGAACTCACGATTAATCCAGCTATATCGTCGCCGTGTCTGACTTCTGGAATACCCGTCACTCCTATGATTTTTATCGTATTTTTATCCATTGTTTAATCATTTTAGTAGAATAATTGTTTAGTTCGGTAAATAGCTGCTTTAAGTGTAAATTGTTGTGTTGCAGCATGCTATACTCATCAGCTCAAATAGCGAGTTTATATTGTTATTGTCTATTTTATTAATTTCGTAAACTGAAACTATGATTAACGAACCTTTAATTAGAAGTTTACTATTCATACCCGGTAATCAACCGAAAATGTTGGCAAAGGCTTCTTCAGTCCGGCCAGATGCATTTGTATTGGACATGGAAGATTCTGTCCCAATCTCGGAAAAGGCAAATGCTAGAGAAATAGTTGCCCGACACATTGATAATATAAGTGAAACTGGTGTTCCGATTATCCCTCGAGTGAATGCTTTGTCGAGTGGTTTTATAGATGATGATTTGGACTTCGTTGTGGGGTCAAAAATCTGGGGAATCTCGGTTGGTAAGATTGATACTCCAGAGGACCTGGTTCTTGTAGATCAAAAAATTTCAAAACTAGAAAAAAGATCTGGTGTCCAAGTGGGTAAGATCAAGTTGCTGGCTTGGTTAGAGACTGCTTTAGGCGTTGTGAATTCGCGCGAAATATGCAGTGATAACACCCGACTTGCTGCAGTTTGTTTTGGTGCAGAAGATTTCACCAATGATATGGAAATACCCAGGCATGCGCTGTCTCCTGAAATAGATAATCCCGCTCTGCTATACCCAAGAACCGTTATACCTGTGTGTGCAAAAGCAGCTGGCATTATTGCATTAGATACTCCCTATTTTGGATATAAAGACCAGGCAGGTCTGATCAAAGATTGTCAAAATGCAAAGATGCTTGGGTTCTCAGGTAAATTTGCTATACATCCTTCCCAGATTGACACGATAAATGAAGTATTCTCACCCTCGGAACAAGAATACAGTAAAGCATTACGAGAAATTGATGCATTTGAACAAAGCGAAGCGCAGGGAAGAGGATCAACTTCTTTGCAAGATCAAGTTATAGATGTACCTGTAGTAGAACGAGCTAGAAAGTTAATTAGCAAATACGAGTCGATTTTTGGAAAGGGGAATTAGTATGGCAGACGATCGAATTCAAGTAAAGGGCATGAAATTTTTTGGACATCACGGTATCACCGAAGAAGAGCAATCGATTGGGCAAAGGATTGAGGTGGATGTCGAAATAGAAGCTGATCTAAAGCCTGCCGGACGTGCTGATGACCCAAATTTGACTTTAGATTACACTTTAATCTATCAAGTTACACGAGAGGTAGTAGAAGGTAAATCGGTCAAATTAATAGAGACTTTAGCTGAAGCAATCGCCGATCAGCTTATATTGAAATTAGAAGTGGATTCAGCTTGGGTAAAAGTGATAAAACCAAACCCTCCAATTGATAATAGTGTAATAGGATATGTGGCAATAGAAGTGCAACGAGATAAATAGAATTTATATTTAGTTGGTAATCGATATAAAGTTGACCTCATGAAACAAGATAAGGAGTAATGTCATGCCGATAGTAAAGATTGAAATGTGGAATGGTCGAACTTCTGACCAGAAGGCACAACTGGCTAAAGAAATAACGGACTCATTTGAGAGGTTAGGTACTGCTCGTGACGCGACTATAGTGGTGTTTAATGATGTTTCAAAGGATAATTGGGCGCAAGGTGGAACATTAGCTTCAGAGTCATAAATCTAATTGACCATAGTGGATTAACCAGTCTATACTGGTTCGTATAAGAATAAATTAAAAGCTATGAACAGGATTAGTAACCCCTGAAATTGACCAAGAGAGCCGGGTAAGCTGTGAGCCGGTGTCAATAGAAAGGGTTGAATGGACCTGGGAGCTGCCTCCTGAACACAGATGTAAATTATCATCTTCAACTAGGGCAAGGCCGGAATTGGCTCCGTTAATAAAGCCTAGGGCATAAAAATGTCTATCATAAGAGCCTTAATATAAATTAAGGAAATAGGGTGGCACCGCGGAATAACAACCCGTCCCTTCTGGGATGGGTTTTTTAGTTATAGGATAAGGATAAATATAATGCCTGCCGCAAGCACCAAAAAGAGCAGAATTTTAACAGGTATACAGCCTTCTGGAGACATGCAACTAGGGAATTACCTAGGTGCGGTGAAACGTTGGGTGACCAACCAAGATATTCAAACCAATTTCATTCCTGTTGTGGACCTTCATTCGATAACTGTAAAACAGGATCCTGAAGAATTGAGAAGGCAAACTGTATCGTTAGTTGCAATGTTAATTGCATGCGGGGTAGATCCAGAGAAAAGCACTTTATTTATACAAAGTCATGTTTCGGCTCATGCTGTACTATCTTGGGTTTTAAATTGCACCACTCCAGTTGGATGGTTAGAGAGAATGATTCAATATAAAGAGAAGTCTCACAACCAGGAAAGAGTATCAACCGGTCTTTTGACTTACCCGGTATTAATGGCAGCTGACATATTGATTTATGATGCTGATGAAGTCCCAGTTGGAGAAGACCAAAAGCAGCATGTTGAGTTAACTAGAGATATAGCAGAGCGATTCAATAATATTTACGGACAAACCTTTGTTCTTCCAGAGGCGGTTGTTCCTCAAGTGGGAGCACGAGTTATGGGGCTTGATAATCCACTAATAAAAATGTCTAAAAGTCATGCCCATATTCGTGGCCATGCTATAAGTATGCTGGATGATCCAAAAGAAATAGAAAGATCCATAAAAAGGTCGGTTACTGATTCTTTTAATGAAATTTGTTTTTCTAATGAAAAAGAAAGGGCCGGAGTTAACAATCTTTTAGGTATATACCAAGTCATTACTCAAAAAACCGAGCAAGAGGTTGAAAGTGATTTTAAGGATGCCAGGGGGTATGGAGATTTAAAATCCAGGGTTAGTGATACAGTCATATCGGAGATTGAACCTGTAACAAAGCGTTACCATGAACTAATAAATGACCCTGCTGAACTTGGACGTTTAATTCAGAAAGGTGACGATTCGGCCAGGCAATATGCTGACCCTAAGCTGGATATTGTTTTAGATAAAGTTGGTCTTCATAGGAATGACGGTGCAGGTAGATAAATATGGCCCTTAAAGGTTCTGTATATTCAATTAGTATCGAAGACATCAAAAGTCTTTCAACGAAAGATGTCGATGGCAACTTGGTACCTTTGACAAAAACTATTAATACAAAAAATGAAACTCCAGTTTCAATTTATTCAAAAGTCGCATCTCGGCCTTATTCATTTTTATTTGAAAGTGTAGAAGGAGCCGAGAGGATTGCTAGATATAGCTTCATTGGTGTTAAGCCTTATGAAATCATTAAAACAGGAGCTGATCAAAAGCATGGTTCGGTCGATCCACTCAAGTTGATTGAGAAGAGATTAAGTAATAGAAAAGTTGTTAAACAATTTAAGTCAAATAGATTTGATGGAGGAGCGGTAGGTTATGCATCTTATGAAACAGCTTCTTATTTTGAAGATCTACCAACAGCGAATCAGGATACGCTAAATCTTCCAGAATCCGTTTTTATGTTTTTCAATACGTATATCATGTTTGATCATATTGATAACCGAATAAGCATTGTTAGCCACGTAAACCTCGATGAAAAAATAGAAACATCCTATGCTGAAGCCGTTGAAAGTATAGAAAGTGTTATTGAATTACTTTCAACTGGCCCGATTGAATTCGAAAGACAAGGAAATAAAAGTGTTGAAGGTAAAGAGTTGGGTAATGAAGATAAATCATTAACGATGGTTAACTTTGATGGAGTTGATGCCACGGTCAATATCGACAAAGACTATTACAAAGATGCTTTGAGTAAGATCATAGAGTACATATATGAAGGAGACTGCATCCAGGTTGTTTTCTCACAGCGATTCAGCTTATCCACCACCGCTGATCCGTTGGATATTTACCGTTCCTTAAGAGAGGTAAACCCATCGCCGTACATGTTTTATCTTGATTTAGAAGACTTTCATATAGTGGGAGCATCACCTGAGATGTTGGTTAGATGTGTCGACAACAAACTTGATTATCACCCAATCGCAGGCACGAGGCGACGTGGGTTGGATGATCAAGAAGACGCGAGAATTGCGGAAGAATTATTAACGGACGAGAAAGAGTTAGCCGAACACATAATGTTAGTTGATTTAGGTAGAAATGATGTTGGACGTGTTAGTAGCCCTGGCAGTGTTGAGGTGACACAACTGATGGAAGTGGAATTATATTCTCACGTCATGCATATTGTTTCACATGTCACCGGTGATTTAAAACCAGGTTTGACCTGTTACGATGCCTTCCGATCTTGCTTTCCAGCAGGCACAGTGTCTGGTGCGCCGAAAATTCGAGCGATGGAGATTTTATCAGAACTTGAGCCGGTTAAGAGAGGTGCTTATGCCGGAGCAGTGGGTTATTTTTCGTTCTCCGGGAATATGGACACCTGCATCGCTTTACGAACATTGGTGATTAAAGACGGTGTCGCTCATGTGCAAGCAGGCGGAGGTATAGTAGCTGATAGTAATGTTGATAATGAATATGAGGAAACTATCAATAAAGCTAGTGCCGTAATGAAAGCCATTAGTATAGCTGAGTCACACAAGTCATGAATATTTTAATTGATAATTATGACTCTTTTACTTACAACATATACCAATTTATATGTGAGTTGGGTGCTGAAGTTGAAGTAGTAAGAAATGACAAGGTCACAGTTGAAGATATCGCTCAAATGAAACCAGAGAAAATTATAATATCTCCAGGCCCTTGCAATCCCGATAAGGCTGGTATATCAACATCAGTCATAGATCATTTCAGATCCACAGTGCCTATTTTAGGGGTGTGTCTTGGCCATCAGTGTGTCGGACAGGCATTTGGAGCTATAGTAGGCCCCGCTGGAGAAATAATGCACGGAAAAACTTCTGATATTTATCATGACGGCAAGGGCGTTTTTACTGATATTCCAAGCCCATTTGCTGCGATTAGATATCACTCCTTATCAATATCGAAAGATGAATTCCCTAATGAATTAGAAATTTCAGCTTGGACTGAAAATGGTATTGTGATGGGTGTCAGGCATAAATCATTACCAATCGAGGGAGTGCAATTTCATCCAGAATCGATTAAGACCGAATATGGCAAGCAATTGTTGCAGAATTTTTTGTCTATTGAGTCTAAAGGATGATTTAAATGATTAAAGAATGTATAAAAAAATTATCCTTTGGAGAAGATCTTAACTTTGATTTAGCCACTTCGGCTATGGAAGACATAATGAGTGGAGATGCCACCGAGGCACAAATTGGAGCGTTTGTAACTGCATTGAGTGTCAAGGGAGAAACTCCGAATGAAATTGCCGGAATGGCAGGAGTAATGCGTTCCAAATCTTTGCAAGTGAAAAGCGATTATCCACTTGTGGATACATGTGGGACAGGGGGTGATGCATCTAATTCCTTTAATATTTCTACTGCTTCAGCTTTTGTTGTTGCAGGCGCAGGCGTTAAGGTGGCGAAACATGGCAACCGTGCAATGTCTGGATCAAGCGGTAGCGCAGATGTGTTAGAAGCACTCGGGGCAAACATAGATTTAGGACCTAAGTCAGTTGAAACGTGCTTAAATGAAACTGGATTTGGGTTCATGTTTGCCCAGAGATTTCATCCGTCGATGAAGTTTGCTGCTGGCCCAAGAAAAGAAATAGGTATTCGCACAGTTTTCAATATCCTTGGCCCACTAACTAATCCTGCTCAAGCTAAATTCCAGCTAATAGGAGCTTCGCATAAAACAATTGCTAAAAAAATTATAGAGGTATTGAAAATACTTAAGTCTAAACATTCAATAGTTGCATATGGCGAAGATGGATTGGATGAGATTTCTTTATCTGGTGGGACGCATATATGGGAATTAAAGAACGGAATAATAACCGAACGGTCTATCAAGCCATCTGACCTAGGATTGCCGTTAGTAGATAATGCTGAAATAAAGATAAATAATCCAAACGAAAGTGCAAAAATCTTGGAAAAAGTTTTATCTGGACAAGAAACTCCTGCTAGATTCCTGGTGCTTGCTAATGCAGGAGCCGCATTAGTCGCAGCAGAAAAAGCTGAAACATTTATTGATGGAGTAACGATTGCAACTAAGTCAATAGACAGTGGTTCGGCTCTTAAAGTACTTAAGTCTTACATTAAATTAAGTAATACTCTTATTTAGGAATAGAGATGGCTATGAAGATACCAGATATATTGCAAGAGATAGTTGAAGCTAAGAGAAAAGAGTTAGAACGTCAAAAAGTAAATTCTTCCTTGGCTGACATAACAGACAAAGCATCTCAACAGTCCAGTCCATTGAACTTTTCAGGCGCATTATTAGGTTCATCTATACGTGTCATTGCAGAAATAAAGAAACGGTCGCCTGCAAAAGGAGATCTGGCATCGAATATAGATGTATCTAAACTTGCGAGTATTTACTGTGACAACGGTGCTGCTGCTATTTCAGTCTTAACTAATTCTGATCATTTTGGTGGTAGTATCGATGATTTAAGAATAGTTGCTGGAATTGCTCATCAAGAAAGAATACCTGTTTTAAGGAAAGAATTTATTTTTGATCCTTATCAAATTGTCGAAGCTAGAGCAAACGGTGCAGATGCTATTTTACTAATTGCATCCATGTTAACGCTTAAAGAAATGCAAAACCTAAAAGAAGTGGCAAATGGGTTTTGGATGCAGGCAATTTTTGAAGTTCACGATGAAGAAGAATTGGAAAAAGTGCTTGCATGTGATGCGGAAATTATTGGCATAAATAATAGAAATTTACATACATTTATAACAGATATTGCAGTGACAGAACGATTAGCCCCTTTAATTCCAAACGGGAAAATCATTGTTAGTGAAAGCGGTATTACTGGGCCGGAAGACTTGTCTAGGATTACAGCCGCGGGAGCTAACTGTGTTTTAATTGGAGAAACGTTAGTGACAGCTGATGATCCCGGATTAATGTTGAGGAAATTAGTTTGACAAAAGTCAAGATATGCGGGTTGAAAAAGTTAGAGCACGCGTTAATTGCTACTGAGTCGGGGGCAGATTTCTTGGGGTTTGTTTTTGTTGAAGGGGTTCGGCGGCAGATTTCATCTATTGATGCTTATGAGATTATCAGGCAGCTTAAAGAAAACTACACTGGGAAATTGCCTGAATTAGTGGGCCTTTTTGCAAACCAAGGGTCTTCATATGTAAATCAAGTTGTAAGTCAGTGTGGCTTGGATAGAGTACAACTCTGTGGGGATGAAGATTCTAAATATTGGTCCACTATCAATTCACCAATAATCAAGCAAGTTAAGATGGAAGTTGAAAATCAAAGAGAAGATATTCTAAGGCGCATTAAGCAAAAAGTAGATGAAATAAGAGAGGCTGGACACATGCCTCTGCTTGATTCATACGAGCGTGGAGCACTTGGAGGAACCGGGAAGACTTTTGATTGGTCTATGGCAAAACTGGTAAGCGGAAATCAACGAATAATCTTAGCGGGTGGCCTCACTTCCGACAATATTAATAGTGCTATAAATACAGTGCAACCATGGGCAGTAGATGTGTCGAGTGGAGTGGAAACTGATGGTCAAAAAGATGAGTTAAAAGTTCGTAACTTTATTAATAATGCCCTCAATGCTTCCAAATAATATATAACTTCATGTACTGAATCTTGACAGTTGCGTAGCCATTTCATAGCCTTTTGACTTCCACAATTACAAATTAAATCAGTAATAAAAAAATGGAGGATTATATTGACTTACGAATTTAACCATGTGCACCTTAAAGCCGAGGACCCTAAAGCGGCTGCTGATTGGTACGTAAAAGCATTCGGTTTTACAATTGTTAGTGACGCTACGAGGAACTTTGGAGACCGGTTTATCGCCTGCGATACCATTGACGGTGTACGAGTAAATATTTCTAATGAAAGAACTGGAGAAACTTTGGGGAACGGGGATGCTGGGGCTCATTTTGGTATAGAGCATTTTGGAGTTAATGTTGAAAATTTACCATCAGCCATTTCAGACTTGACTGACTTGGGGGCAGAATTGTTAGAAGGACCAATTGATTGTGGTGGTGGGCTTCATATTGCTTTTATAAAATGCCCTCAAGATACTCGCGTCGAACTACTGCAAATGCCATAAATACGGAAATATTTTTTTGAATACCACTAGTAACAGCTGTATTTTTTGTCAAATCCTTTCTGAACAATCAACAGATAAGTTTTTATTTAAAGATGAAACTTGCTTCGCGATTAGAGATATAAACCCCGTAGCAAAGGTGCACTTTTTGGTAATACCAAATATGCATTTAACATTTTTAGAACAATGGGATGAATCTAGTTTGTCCATAATTGGCCAAATGGTTAATGCTGCCAGAAGTTTGGCGGTGTCAGAAGGTATAGCTGATACTGGGTATAGGTTATCAATAAACCAAAAAG
>PAAV01000036.1 GCA_002699485.1 Chloroflexota bacterium
AGAACACCTGAAATCCAATATAGATTTATTTAATAGCAAGCTTCCAATAGATAAGTCGATCGTTACAGAGCTTTATCGGAGATGGGATGAATTAGACGAAAATTGGGCCGGACAAATGTAGTTGGCTAGGATTTTTGTTCGTTGTAAATATCTACAGGTTTTATGTCTTCAGCCAATTCAAACTTAAATATTTTTGAATAAAAAAATAGCTCTGCTTCTAGTGTTCTCTTTATATTGAAGCTCTTCCTAAAGCCATGCTGCTCACCCTCATAAGCAATATAGGCTACTTGCATATTTCTATTTCTTAGAGCTTGAACCATCGTTTCAGCTTGATTGGGCGGAACAACTTTGTCTTCTAATCCTTGGAACAGAATTACTGGTGCAGAGATCTTATCAATATTGTTTATTGGCGACCTTTCTTGCCAAATAGCAATATCAGAAGGGTAGGGTGCAATTAATCGATCTAAATATTTAGATTCAAATTTATGTGTATCTCTAGCTAAAGCCTCTAGATCAGTTACTCCATAAAAACTTGCCCCCGCTTTAAAAACATTACTAAATGCTAATGCAGCCAGTGTTGTGAAGCCCCCTGCACTTCCTCCATCAATAGCAACTTTGTCTTTATCCACTTTACCTTGTTTAATCAAATGCAAAGCCCCGTTAACGCAATCAGCCACATCAACTACGCCCCAATTTCGGTCGAGCCGGCGACGATAAACTGTTCCATAACCCGTAGACCCTCCGTAATTGATGTCCATTACCGCGATACCTCGTGTCGTCCAATATTGAATGCTTTCATTCAAAGAGGACCCTGTGGCACCCGTAGGGCCTCCATGAATTTTTACCAGCAATGGCGGTTTAGATGTATCGAGCCCTTCATATTTACGATTTTTGGGTGGATAAAAAAACCCATGCGCAGTCAAATTATTGTCCGTTGGAAACTCTATGACACCAGGGATTGATATGTCGTCCAAGTGCATAATATCTGCAGATGGTTTACTTATTTTGGCGTGCTCTTTTGTACTTATATTAAAAGCAACCACAGCCGGGCTAGATTCAGGAGATCCTGCCTTGAAGGCAGCTACTCCTTCCGAGCAATTTATTGACGAGTACTCAGTGTAAGGTAAATCTATCCTAGATAATTTCTTCGACTTGATGTTTATATGGCCTAGATGCCACCGACTGTCACACGTGTAAGTACAAACAATCGTCTCTGAAGAGGAAAACTGATAAGTTTTCATGCCAAAAACCCACATTGGTGTGCCAAATTCTGCGTCCATCAGTAAAACCGGTTCTGGGCAAGCATTTTCTGTGCCAGTATCTATGCTATGCAAATTCCACCAACCTGTCCTATCAGAAACATAAAACAAGGCGTCTTCATCTTTGGGGTGCCATTCTGGCTGAAATACTGCTTCTGTATTTCCGCCCGCTAACCGACGAGAATTTTGTATGCCTTCTTTACCAAAATCTGCAACCCATAATTCACAACCATCCCACGGCATCAAGGGATGGTTCCACTGCAACCAAGTTAATTTAGTTCCAGATGAATTAATCCTTGCATTGGAATAGAAATCGGCTCCAGAAACCAAGACTTCAGGCTTGGTGCCCGCTGGGCTGTCTAAAGATATTCTTACAATGTTATTAATAGGTTCATTTAATGAATCTAAGCTATGGGATTCATTTATACAAATTAAGTTGCCTGAACTATGATCGATTTTAATATCCGCATAACGCTGAGTACTGTCATCGGGAGTTATTGCGACAGGTTTCTCTTTTTTGTCTTGCCGATATATTCTTTGGTCCGCAAAGTTAGAGTAATAAATTACCCCGCGTGAAACGTCATAGGATCCTCCTCCATATTCATGGACTCTTGTACGGGCATTATGGTTTTCAGAAATTGCATCCGCTATTACACCCTTGCTATTACGCCGCACAATTACGCTTCTACCACCTTGGCTAGGCCTGCCTTCAACCCAATAAATATCTTTCTCATCTTTTATTACTTGACTCAGGCTTATGGATCCATCCGCTATTTTTTGGGCGCTTATAGGTGACTTCCAGCCACCATAATTTGCAATTTGTTTAATCATCTGCATTGCCTAGACTTTCCTTTTCGGTAAACCGTGAAGCCATCCAAACATTTGACTGGGTTTGAGGCTCGACACTATATCTACCCTTTATCAATTGGTTATTCGCCAGTATTCCTGAAAATGTCATTTTTCTCATTGGAAGTTCAGAATTGTTTAGCATGACGCCATCAAATTCAGTTGAAAACTCAATATAATCTCCATTGACCTTGCCAATTAAGCCTGCTTGCTGTTTTTCATTATTAGAATTCGTCATTGAGATGGTCCCAGTTAACGTCGAGCCTTGTTTCAACAATGTTAATTCAAACGGGCGTACTGTTTTTTGTTCGGCTGGAGAGTCAAGGATAAAAGGATCAATCATTACTCCCCGAAAACCGCCTATTTCAATAACTTCTTGATTCCCTAGAACTTGAGATGTCTTAAATGACGATAACAAAATATTAACCAACTGCCTCAATTGTTCATCTCCATTAGACAAAACAAACGTGCCAAACACACCGGCTTCCTGCTGGTCTGGGCCTTTTGTGGTTGCAATGACCTCATATCGCTCATTATTCAAATCTACGTGCAACATCTCCACATATGATTGGTCATTCACAAAAACCGTATGGAATCTTGTATCTGTCACGAGTGTAGGGCCATCAATGCTAATTGGCTGGTAGACCAATTCGTACGCGGCCTTCCTTTGAATTGACCAATCTGACAAAGTTTCTTCGGACACTTCGTTCAATCTGCGTATTGCCACCGTTGTTGAACCTACCTGATCATATATTCTATGGTCTGTAACTAAAACGGTTTCCTCAAATTTGCGATCCGTTTCTTCAAGCTTAGCTACAGTCCAATTTATGGGAAATTGTATTTCCCAGCCATAATTTTCGCTTACTATCTTACGTTCAAGTGAAAATCGATCTATCGGCTTCGTCTTAAAGTTTTTCAACCAAATAAACGAACTAATAAAAGCCTCCATATCCCTTAAATTATATTTGGAATTGTTTTGGCAGTTATCAGCCAATATGTTCAAATATAATTTCCAATTATCTACAAGATATACCGAGGCCCACTCATAACCGTGTCGATCGCAGAAAATGCCTCCTGAAATTAGATACTCATACAATATTCCACTAATGTCGCCAGTCAAAGATTTCTGATATTCGGAGACTACAGAAAAACCAGCTGCGCCTGCAGATCTAAATTCTTTAAGGGCTGCTACCGCTTCCTCAGACGTGTTGCCTACAAAAGATTCACCGTTAACTATTTCATAACTCGAATCTGTTACAGTCAGGGATATATAACCATTCCCGGTAGCATCACCGCTGTCCAATGAGATAGTGAATCTCTCTAAAGTGTCATCTGCTCTGTCATAGTATTGTGGGTCCGTTGAGTACGACCAGGATGTTGGCAAAGCAACCAGATAGCGTGATGATAGATCAAGATACGCAGTCCATTCAGTAGATATAATATTTTCGCTATACAAAAAGCTAACTTGATTTGTTTGATACGCCGCAATTAAATTAACAACCAGATTACTGGGGACCGCATAATTCACCCCTATTAATCGAGTTATTGGATCTATAATAGCGCTTGTATAATAATCCCTTCTTGCAGTTACCCCAACCACTTCACCTAAAGAATTTAAAAGTGGCCCACCGCTATTCCCCGCATTTGTCCCTATTTCAGTGTGTATGAATTGCCTTCCATCCGTGAGCCGCGTGGTTGAAAAAACTCCTGTATTAATTGTCGGCTTTAGGCCAAATTCGTTCTCAGTCGATTCACCCAGATACGGGTAGCCGATTGAAATCAACCACTCTCCCGGAAAAAGTTGACTGGAGTCTGCAAAAGAAAGATAAGGGTATTCGAAAACGACCGTCTCGTCTGAATTTATCTGCAGTATGGCGATATCCTGACAAGGGTATATAGCTACCAGCTTGGCATCCATTTCTCCTAAAGCAGCGTTTTTCACTGAATACTGATTTCCCAACTCGGCGTCGTAGCACATAGTCGCTTCCATTTCATCAGTTATTGTGCTGACAACATGGGCGTTGGTAACTATAAGGCCCTCTGGGTTTACAAAGAATCCGGTGCCCCCCGTGCTGACCTCTACAATTGCTGATCCGGAATTTTTAGTAACGCCTAAAACATCTAGAGGGAATGAGGTGTCTAGATTGTCATTCGCGGTCGGAGTTGGGGTGGCAACTACAATTACTTCTACCTCTTTGATTACCTCAACAATCTTTTCGACTTCAACTGGAACTTCTACCTCTTTGATTACCTCAACAATCTTTTCGACTTCAACTGGAACTTCTACCTCTTTAATTACCTCAATCGGAACTTCTATCTCTTGGATTAAAACATCGGATTCTGGCTTGGCTAGTGTAGCAATGAAATCCAATCGAGCCTCAACAGTAGCTTCTATATCAGGCGTCGGAGGGGTTACAATTTTTTCTGTTTCAATATCAACAACACCATCTCCGCTAAAGCATGACCATAAGAAAACAGCAGTGATCGTTGAAAGCCCCATTGTTACAATGATTTTCATTGAAAATCCAATTAGATTTGACAAAATTTATCTTTCCACGAAATGTATATAGAAACGTTAATTTAATACAAGCGTACTAATTGCATTATACTGGCTTCATGATTCCAATTACTTTGTCAATAAAAAACTTTATGTGCTACCGAGAGCCTCCTGTGCTTGAACTGGAATCAGTGCAGGTGGCCTGTCTCTGTGGAATGAATGGGCACGGTAAATCTGCCTTGCTTGACGCAATTACTTGGGCTGTTTGGGGGCAAGCACGAACAAGAACTCAGGACGAACTAATTCATCAAGGGCAAACAGATATGGTGGTTGATTTAGAATTTTCAGCTCGGGGGCAAACTTATAAGGTCAGCCGACGCCATACTCGCAAGAGGGGCAAACAAGGAGCTTCCTCGTTAGAGTTACAGGTGTTTTCAAATGGGGCCTTTATGCCAATCACCGGAAATACCATACGTGAAACAGAAACTGCAGTGAAAACGTTGCTGAATATGGACTACGACACTTTTGTGAACACTGCTTTTCTACTTCAAGGTAAAGCTGATCTATTCAGCTCATCGACTCCAGCAAAAAGGAAAGAGACTCTTGCTGAGGTATTAGGACTCAGGTACTACGATTCGCTAGCGATGAAATCACGAGAATTAGGGCGGCAACAGGACAAATTGATAGCTTCGATTGACTCAACTGTGGCCTTTCAAACAGAGGAGGCAGAGAAAAGCGACTTATATCAAGCTGATTTGTCTAAGGCTGAGCATGGCTTAACTAATACAGAAAATTCGTTGAGTCTCGCATTGTCAGATAAAACATCTGTCGAGTCTAAAATTGACAAGCTCGAATTAAAGGCGTCGCTCATCGAAACAAATCGAGGTCGGGTTAATTCAGCAACAACAGAGCTTCAGCAGTTACAAAAATCTCTAGACGATTTTCGTGCGGAACTTGCCGAAGCCGAGATGCTCCAGTCCAAAGAATCAGATATCAGCTCAAAACACTCTCAGTTACAAGGAGCTCTATCAGAAGAAAAGTTAATGTCCCAACAAGCATCAAGCCATAAAACCCTTGTGGATGATGTAATTAAATTAGAGCAGGCTATAGACATTGAAACTACTAGACTGGGCCAAAGAATCCAATCAACCGACCAGCAATTAAAGGATCTTTCGGCCTCATCGTCAAGTCTTCCCCAGCTAAATAAAGAGGCTGAAAACATTGACCAGCAAAAATCTGAGTTGAAAAAATTGATTTTGACATCAGAAGAATTAGGCAAATCTATTTCCGTTCTAGAAACACGATCGGCTGTTTTAGATAATGAAAACTCAGCATTGAAACAGACTATGGACGAAACACGACAAAAATACGATTATCTTCAGTCGGAAGACGCATTGTGTCCAGTATGTAGCGAAGCGCTTGGAGGCGCCAAAATCGAAAAGTTAAGGTTGGAATACGAGGCCTCCGGCGCTCAAGCCAAGACCATATACCTAGATAACCAAAGCCAAGTGGCGCAAGTTAGAAAGGCCTTATCGTCCGACCAAGACAAGCTTTCTAAGCTCGATAAACAAGTTACACGCCAACATAACGAGATTTCCGGCAAAGAAGACTCGTTAAGGCGCGAGATTGCTACTGCGGAAAATGCCGCAGCAAAAAGCCAGCAGTTAAGTGCTGAGCTGTCGTTACTGCGGGAACAGCTTTCAGGCGATTCGTTTTGCAGGTCCGAGAAAAGTAAGCTCGAAAAGATAAATTACGACTTACAATGCTTGAAATACCAACCTGAAGCACACGAGAACCTAATTAAATTGATCGAAACTCTGCGACCTTACGAGGAATCAATGAGGCTACTAAATCATGCTAAAGCTTCAGTCAATAAAATTAGTGAGGGTATAAAGCAATCTACTACGTTATTTGAAAGGCGGTCTGCCGAAATAAAACAAGCCAATCAGGAAATTACAGAGTTAGAAAAGGCCTTGGTTGAACTTCCAGAGCTTAGCCGGCAATCCAAAAAGGCATCTGCTCAGATCGAAGAGCTTGAGAAACAGCGAGCCCATTTTTCTGAGGAGACTGGCAGGCTAAGGGAGCGCTTAGATCATTGCAAAAGACTAGAAAGCCAAATCAATAACCAAATGAAAACAAGGAAGGCAGCGGAAAAGGAGCGTCTCATTTTCAATGATCTCGCTGGAGCGTTCGGTCGTAACGGAATACAGGCCATGATAATCGAAACTGCCATTCCACAAATTCAAGATGAGGCTAATGAGATGCTGTTCAGATTAACCGATGGTGGCCTTTCTCTTAGATTTGATTTAACAGAAGGCAGAATAGACTCTAGCACTGGCAACCCTTCAGAACAGCTAGAAATTCGGGTCAGCGACGAGATGGGCACAAGAAGTTATGAAACTTTTAGTGGTGGGGAGTCTTTTAGAATAAATTTTGCTATTCGTATAGCCCTTTCAAAGCTCCTTGCCAGCCGTTCTGGTGCGCCACTGCCCATCCTATTTATCGATGAGGGTTTTGGATCCCAAGACGAGATCGGGCAGGATCGCCTGAAAGAGGCTATAAATTTTATCCGTGATGACTTCGAAAAGATTTTAGTCATCACGCACATTGAAGAAATTAAAGATGCGTTTCCGGCGCGGATCGAAGTCGAAAAGACGCCATCAGGTTCAACATATAAACTGATATCTTAGTGGTTGCAATGTCTAAAGATTTAATAAAAGATTCTTGGCCTACTGAACAAGAGGCCGTATTGTTAATAAAAACTGATCTGTCAGGGTTTTTAAACGAATTCAACCCAAGTCAACTCTGTGTTCCAGGGATCCAAGTAAGAAACCCCACAACAATTAACCTACAAGACACTTATTTCGATTCTCTTTCGCTGCAATTGGGCAATGCTCAAGCAGCTTTAAGGCTAAGAAAAGAAAGGGATACGCTTCTACTTGGTGTAAAGCAGGGAGATCGCTGGACAGCTTCCGGTGTTTCAAGAATCGAAGCTGAGGAGCCTTGGTCTGCAAATGGAGTAGCGACCATATTACATTATCTTGATTTTATGGGAGTAAACCTGACACACCCAGGTGTCCCTATAGGCTCAGCGGAACCTCTTAGAATACTAAGCTTAATGGGACTGAAGCCAATTCAAAACAGATCATTAAAAAGAATATTATGGCCAATATTTGATAAGGGCAACCAAAAAATCTGCTCTTTAGGCTTGGATGTCGTGACATTAAATCTCTCCAATGGTCCAGTTAAGTTTGGAGAAATAGAAATAGAGCTCATTGACGGGCCAGTTAGTACCATAAAGAGCCTATTCGATGCTCTCATATATAATTATCCGAAATTGCTTCAGCCTTGGCGATATAGCAAACTTCAAACGGGCACTGCTATTGAGTCTTTATCTAAGTCGACTGATGGCAGTATTGTCAATGAAAATGGCGAATTAACACTGACAAACATAAGCCAAATTGAAAAGTTACTTAAGAAACCACATCGATAAACTGAAGTCGTAATGATGACATCTTATTCAAGTTTTGGGGGCGATGTTGACGAAAATATTAGGTGGGTATCAAACTGATTTTGCCAGAAACTGGCTAAAAGAAGGAATGTCTATTGTTGACGCATTTAAAGAATGTGTAAATGGCGCCCTAGAGTCAAGCCATTTAAATGCAAGCGATATCCAAACGATCCATGTTGGAAATGCGGCTGCAGAGATGTTCCTTTCGCAGGGTCATCTTGGGGCTTTAGCAATAGAAGCAGACACTTCACTACGCGGGCTACCCTCTGCACGACATGAGGCAGCATGCGCTTCTGGAAGTGTAGCTGCCCTCGCGGCCACGGCAGAACTGGAGGCTGGAAGGTATGAATTGGCGCTAGTAATTGGAATCGAACAAATGAAAACAGTTGATCCGCAAAAATGTGGAGATTTTCTGGGGACGGCAGCATGGTATGACAGGGAGGCTAAGGGAATCGAATTCCCATTTCCTAAGCTATTCGGGCAGCTAGGAAGTGAATATATAAATCGATTTAGCCTGAGTCATAGCTACTATTCTGAGTGCCAATCTTACCTGTCAGACCTTATGTTCGACAATGCTCGCCTCAATGGAAAAGCTCAAGCCAGAAACTGGGATATAGCAAGCTTGTCAGATAAATTAACTGTCAGGATATCTCCAGAAATCACCGTAAAGGATTGTTCCCAGATAACAGATGGAGCAGTCGCTATCATAATTGCTTCGGATAAGTTTGCTGCTGAGTATGCCAAAACTCATGGTATCGATTCAGATTCCATCCCTTCGATTCTAGGGTGGGGGCACACCACCGCACCAATTGCATTATCAGACAAGCTATCTGAAAGTAAAAATAGTGGATACGTATTGCCACATGCTCGCAAAGCTATCACGGATGCATACGATCGCGCAGGTATTGCTGGTCCCTCAAAACTCGATTCTTATGAATTTCACGACTGTTTTACAACTACATCTTATGCATCAATAGACTTAATTGGACTAACAAAACCCGGCGAAAACCACGTTGCTATCGAAAAGGGTTGGATAGAAAGGGGTGGTCTTTTGCCATTGAACCCAAGTGGCGGTTTAATTGGGGCCGGTCATCCCGTTGGTGCTACAGGCGTACGCCAGCTGCTTGACAGTTACTTACAGGTATCAGAAAAGGCAGGACCTTATCAAGCGGAATTAAAAAACAAAAATGTCCTTGCTGTTAATATTGGCGGCAGTGGGACTACCACAGTGGCAACTGTAATAGGAACAAATAAGACATGAAAATACCAATGGCTTTTGAAGTTGGAAAAACTGCTTCTATAACAAAAAAAATTACGCTCGAGGATATTGAATCCTTCGCAAAAATAAGTGGCGATGACCAGCCTGTCCATTTATCGGCAGACTATGCTTCCAACACACGTTTTGGAGGCCAAATAGCCCACGGAACTATTTTAGTCGGTCTTATTTCTGCAATTTTAGGTAATGTCATGGCCGGAGACGATTACACGGTTATATTTCTTGGGCAATCGTGTAAATGGATTTCACCAGTTAAGCTAAATGACAGCGTCACTGCTGAATGCCTAGTAACAAAGGTTAGAAATGATAAGCCAATTGTCAGCTTATCTTGCATTTGCACCAACCAAGATCAAGTCAAGGTGATGGAAGGCACTGCAACCGTCTATATTGATGCCTATCCATACAAAAGCTAAATTATTGGGGATTGTTAATTAGGGCCAAGCTCTAGATCCAAACTTTTGTGCTTGGTCTACTATATCTACACCTACGTTTTCTGACCAGGCTGCAATCAGCTGGCTCACAACAGGCCCTATCTCGCCGTTCCCTACTTCTCTATGATCCACCTTTGTCATGGGAAGGACGCCTGGTCCAGTAAAGGAAAAAAACGCCTCATCTGCAGTGTATAAATCATACGGCTGTAGATCTTCTTCAACTATTGGGATGTTCAGTTGATTAGCTAAATCAAACACAACGGACCTTGAAATTCCTTGCAAGATGGACTTATCCGTTGCCGTTTTAATAGTGCCGTTACTAACCAAGAACACATTGTTGATGGTGCCTTCGGTAATATTGCCTTCATGGTCGGTCATTATAGGCCAACCTCCGGGAACCACATCATTTGCCTCTAGCTCAGCCATTGCAAAATTCATTCGTGTGTAATGCTTAACTTTTGGCTCGACAGTGCCGGGAGCATGGCTTTTGGTTTTTGTTATTACCCCATGTGCTCCTGTCGAGAACTCAGGGGCATACCTTGCAAAATCAACCGGGGCAATTCTGCAACCTATAGCCGGCGGCCCTGCGGACCAGGCCCAAGGGCCTTTGCCGCGCGTTGCAAAAAACCAAATAATCAAATCGCCGACCTCTGGAATATGTTTTTGGTTACGCTCAACTGCCTCTATTATTATTTTCCCAAACTCATCCATGGTCATTCCTATGTCTAGTCTGGCGTATTTCAACGATCTTTGCATTCTGTCAAAATGCCTCTCGATCTTAAAAGGTTTCCCGTTATAGGTTCGAGCCACATCAAAGACCGCATCTCCCATAAGTAAGCCTCTGTCAAACACGTCTAACTTACATTCTTCTGTTGGAATCCAATCTCCGTTAAAAAATGATATGCAATCAGCCATGGCATTATTCCCCAAAATTTATATTAAACACGATTATACGCCCTTGCGATCGTAGGCTGTCCAGCTGTACCGTTGTATTTATGAATAATCCAATCAAAGCAGTTCTTTTTGATTGTGATGGAACGCTAGCCCCAGTACATATGCAGGTGACTCCTGCAGTTAGGGATTCAGTTACCAAGCTGTCCCGGTTAGTTCCTGTTGCCGTCATATCTTCGAGAGATTTTCATGATATCTCTTGGCTTGCCAAAGATCTTGGCCTAACAGCCCCTCAGATCTCTGAAGGAGGCGCGCGCTTGTTTGATGCACAGACCGCTAGGTGCCTAGATTTACAGTGTTTAGAAATATCTGATGCAGAAGACATATTCAAGCTGCTAGACAAACAATCGTTAGAATTTATAGCGGTTGACGAGGATAAACGTATTAGCGCGGTAGATCAAATAATAAGCTGGAGAATTTCCAGAATCACCGCCACATCTCTTACTGAGAAACAGGCTTCAGAAATAATGCGTGATATGAATGGCCACACTTTACTACATACTGCTAAGGTCCAAAGAACGGATAACAAGGAATGGATGATCGATTTTACCCACGCCCAAGGAAACAAATTAGCGGCAGCAGGAAAATTTGCTGGCTTATTGAATCTCTCTGTCAATGATTTAGTTGCAGCAGGTGATGGATACAATGATATTTCGATGCTTACGGGCTGCGGATATGCAGTAGCAATGGGCCAGTCACCGAAAGAATTACATGATGTCGCTGATTATGTTGCCCCTTCTGTAGAAGAAGATGGCCTAGCTATAGCGATCGAAGAGTTCATTTTGCCAAAGATCTCAAATACGACGATGTTAAAAACTAATTAGATTTAGGAGACTGTATATTTCATGAAATTCGAAGCCTTGTTGTTAGATCTGGACGGAACGATTCTTCGCCCTGATCAAGTAATATCAGATGATGTAATAAAGGCGATATCAAGCATAAGGAAGCGTATCCCTGTATGCATATTAACCGGGCGAGAATTAGCTGAGGTTTTAGATTATGCCTCCGTTTTGGAGCTGACTGGCCCGCAGGCTTGTGACGCAGGCTCGACTATAGTGTCGGCTGCGAATCACAAGGTTTTATGGGCGGTTAATTTATCAACGCATGAAGTGGATTTAATTTTAGATGAGTTAAAAACTTCCAAATTGGAATTTTTTGCGACTCGCCCCGATGGAGTTAACACAAATATCGACTCTAACTCTTATAAGAAAAAGTCGAATTGGATAAATTCTGACTGGGATGACGCAAAAAATTATGAATTTACCAGGATCTCCGCCATGAATTTGTCGGCCGAAGAAGCCAAAGAGCTAGAAGGTCGCCTGTCTCAAAATAGCAAAATGAATGTTACTAAAGCCTTTTTGCCCTACAACAACTTGTGGGCTGTCGACTTTACCCATAACAATGTCAATAAAGGGACCGCTGCAAAAAAAATTGCGGAATTTCTAGGGCAAGATCTGGCGTCATTTATAGCTGTCGGAGACAGTTACAATGACATGCCTATGTTAGATTGCGTGGGATTTTCGGTTGCAATGGGCAATGCTCCAGACTCAATGAGAGCTAATGTTGATTATATTGCGCCTTCAATTGAGGATGATGGGCTTGCTGCAGTTATTAATGATGTTATTATTCCGGAATTAGGCTAACTGGGATTTATGAATGGAGTCGAAATTATCAAGGATCCAGCATGGTCCGTTTAGATCATTTCTATATCGAGACTATCGATTAGTATGGATTGGAGCCACGTCGTCATCGATAGCCAACTGGATGCTAAAAACTGCTATCGCTTGGCTGGTTTTAGAATTGACTCATTCTGCCATTTTAATAACTTTTGTTTTCGCTGTTTTTGCAATCCCTAGTGTTTTTTTTGGTCCATTTGCAGGGGTGTGGTCAGATAAATACAGCCGTAAGAAATTATTGGTGTTTGTCTGGATAGTCTCTTGCGTTTGTTCTGTTATTTTAGGCTTGCTAGTTATGTCCGATTTTCAAGATGTATGGCTATTTTTTGTGCTCACCGCATTAATTGGATCGAGCATGCCTATTGTTTTTGTTTGCAGCCAGACTTACATATATGACATCGTTGGCCCATCCAATGCATTAAACGGGATCTCGCTTTGGTCTCTTGGGTTAAGGCTGGTTGGTGCAGCAGGTGCAATAATTGGCGGATTTATAATTGAAACTGCTGGAATATATTTAGCCGTATTCATTGCCGCCATAGCTTACGGCGTCGCATGTGTTGCAATTATTGCGGTAAAGCACGTTGATAGCCACAGCACTTCAGACGACTCATCGGTATTTGAAAACTTAAAGTCAGGCCTTAATGTCATTAGGGGCTCAGGTTTCTTAATCGGAGTAGTTGTGCTCGCTATACTTGCGGAGGCTTTTGGTTATGGAATCAGCGCAATATTTCCGATATTGGCAGACGCAGACGTTTTTGCAGTGGGCGCTTTCGGTTTAGGCATAATGAACGGGGCCTTCGGGGTCGGTGGGGTTTTAGGGTCAATCATTTTGGCGGCACTAAGAAATCTGGAGCGCTTAGGCGCGCTTCTAGTTATGGTTTTAATGATTTGTGGCTTGTTGTTGTTAGGTTTATCTTTATCCAGTTATTTTTATATGGCGGTGCTAATAATTGGTGGATTGGGTTTAGTAATGGCTGGTTACGACACATTGGCAATTCTGATAATGCAACGTAGCGCTCCTGAGGGTATGCGTGGAAGGCTAACGGGTGTACTGGTTTTGACTTTTGGAATTGGCCCAGCCGGCCACATGGTCCTCGGCTTTATGACTCAGGAATTGGGGCCCTCTTGGGCAGCGGGAATAAGCTCTATAATCGTGATATCAGTGACATTATTAGTATTCATAACAATTAAAAAGCTGCGCTCATTTCAATCTTGATGTAATATTTTGAGGTTATGTTGAAATTTATTACTCTATCTATACTTATTTGTACTTTAATGATTGGATTTGCTTGTGGAGGATCCGATACAGCTGAAGAAAGCTCAAGCCAAGCTGATGCTGGAGGCTCTGAAACTGTATCAGTTTCTCAATATGGCGAAGGGGTTTTCACTATTGCAAAAGGTGAAATGAGCGATCGTCGTAAAGACCACGTCGTTTTGTTAATGCCGGACGGCAAGGTAATGGTTGTAGGCGGCCGATCGAGTAGCGCCACTCAACAAAGAGTGCCCCGATTAAAATCTGCGGAGCTGTATGATCCAGCAACAGAAGAGTGGACATACTTGGCTGAAATGATTAACACATTATCTGCTGCGGGCAGAGAAAGTCCTGCAGGCAGCGTTTTGCAAGATGGTCGTGTTTTCATCACCGGAGGCCAAAACAGTAGTAATGATCCTCTTAAAACGTCTGAACTTTATGACTTAAAAACTGACACGTGGACAAAAGGCCCGAAGCCTCTATCCTGGATACAAAGACATACCCACACATTATTAGACGACGGGAGAGTAATAATTATCGGTGGCACAGACGATCTTTCTCAACTAAAAAAGACAGCCTTTTTTGACCCTGCAACTGACACGATCACAAAGCTTGCTGAGATGACTACAGGCAGGTCTAATCATACTGCAACATTGTTGCTTGATGGTCGTATTTTGGTTACCGGCGGGGGCAAGCGAGAGTTGTCAGATGCTACAGACACAGCTGAGGTGTACGACCCAGAAGCTGATACATGGTCCTCTGCCGGACGGATGAACGAAGCTAGGTTGTCTCACACCGCGCATCTTCTTCCAGACGGTAAAGTGCTTGTGACTGGAAGTAAGGGGAAGCTTGCAACATCGGAAATATACGACCCTGAAACAAATTCCTGGTATACCACCTGCCCCATGATGATCGGACGCTCCGATCATTCTGGTTCTCTTTTGGCCGATGGCCGCGTTTTGGTGAGCGGGGGTGAAGGAAACCTAGATTCAACTGAAATATATGATCCATCGACAGGAGAATGGTCCCCGGGTCCCAAGCTAAATGTTTCGAGAAACCGGCATATGCAGATAACGATGCAGGACGGCTCTGTGCTTATAACTGGAGGTCAGGGGCCTGAAAAAATGTCTGTCGTGGTCGAATACTTTAAACCAGATCCAGTAGAGACACATACTGGCGCAAGTGTATTAGGATGCGGTGGAAGCGTTGTTATAAAAGAAGACGCTGAAGAAGATGCATACAACGCGAATTCTCCCGATACAGATGCAGCTCATTCTGATAGGTTCTCAGAGATAGAGGATGCTGGCTTGTCGGATGCAGATTTTGTGTTTGCAGATCCGATTATTGCCGGTCCTGATGACGACGTGATTGTTGTACCTCTTAGAACGCCCGGCACGATTCGTATAGGACAAGGAATAGGGAGCCCTTCAGTAGATGCAACTGGCACCATTGTTAGGCTTAAAGAAATTATTACCAACTCCGAAGAAGAGGGCATCAGCATTCTGGTAAACCTGCGTAATGGTGGCTGGGATATGGGTGATATGACTCTTGTTATTGGCCCTGGTGAAAGCGGTCCAGGCGTAAAAAGCTTCGCTCGTGTTTGGCTAGGGGTAATAGGGGTAGGCACTGACGAGTCCGGTGCGCCCACTGCCACCGTTGTAGTATTTGAACCCGGTAAATAATATGAAACATTTCTGGCCGCAGAAATTTGCGGCCAGAAATGTTTAAACTAAACTGTTTCGCCTCTCCAGGCACTTTGTTTTGTTAGCGCCATAAATTCTGCGTGGGCATGTGGGGACGCTGCTATGATTCCATCGCTCGCGAGTCGTGCCCGATTGCCTGCTCGATCTGTAACAAGCCCACCAGCCTCTTCGACAATAAGTAATCCAGATGCCTGATCCCACGGCTCAAGCTTATGGTGAAAAAAAACATGTAGACGCCCAGCAGCAAGGTAAGATAGGCCTAGCGCTGCTGATCCGAATATACGGGCTGTTTGCATACCCGGCCAAATGCTTTTAATAATGTCTAGTGAATATGCTCCTCCCTGATCATCATAAGACAAGTCTAAGCCTAAAATGCCATCAGCCAGACTTTCTTCATCAGAAACAGATATGCTCTGTCCATTCAAAAAAGCGCCCAGGCCCTTTAAGGAATGAAACGTTTCATTCCTAATAGGATCGTGTGTTATTCCTAGCTGCACTTCTCCGTTATGCGCTAATGCTATTACCGTCGCAAAATGTGGAATATTCGAGGCAAAGTTTCTGGTTCCGTCGAGCGGATCGATTATCCAAAGCCAGCCTTCATTGGATAAGTGGCCCCCACTTTCTTCGGCCAAAATAGGAATCTCAGGGTATTCTTTTTTGAGTATTTCCTTTACCACGACTTCTACTTCTAAATCAGTCTCTGTAACGACATTTCCACGGCCTTTCATCTTGATGTTTTTGGATTCTGAGAATCGGCGCAGTAAAATAGTGCCCGCATATCCTGCCGCTTCCATTGCAATATCAATGGTATTACGCCCGCTAGAAGATCTTGGAAAGTCAGTCATGTTTTATTCCTAAGTTTATTTAATTATTTCCAGAAACTACGTTCTGGTAGAATCGATATTAACGGTTCTTAACTCATCAAAAATCGATTATATTACACCCAATAGTTTAGGATGTTTGTTCCGAATAGATATAGGCCCTGATATTGCTTTTGTCAAATTATCTAGCCGACAGTAACTCGCCAGGCAGTCTGTACTGCGATTGCTTGTCAGGCGTCCCTGTAAATCGCGGTTACAGTCCTTTTACAGGCCTATTAACGCGCTCACAAGTTGCCTCTGTTTGTTGGACGTTATTTTTACATTTTACTATGTGAAAAAAAACACTTTGTTTTTTATTAGCTTTTTGCGAGTTTTAGTATTGATACCGGTAATTGAGATGCTAGAATGCGCGACAGCTCTCTAATTCGAGATGGGTCCCGGATGAGTTGCGTGCCTATGACTAGGCCTTTAGCAATATTAAACCGTGCATGCTATTTTGATTTGAGATTTAACAAACGAGGAAAGATAAACAAGAATTTTGCAATCGATCAAATTAGAATCAAAAGAGCTACAGCCATATAAACATGAAGACCCCAAGTCTCTGTGGGCTGCGGTGCTAGGAAGCCTTCAGCTTCATGTTTCCAAAGATTGCTTTGATACATGGCTATCAAAGACCTCGTTCGTTTCTTTAGAGGCTGGGGTTCTAACAATTGGTGCTCCAAATACTTTTGTAGCTGAGATGCTTGAACAGAGATTATCCGGAATTGTATTAAACTATGTACAAAAACTAGCGGGTTCTGAGCTTATATTGAATGTTGAAGTAGTTGGAGCCGCATCAGTTACTGTTTCTGAGACCATTGTACAAAAAGATAAACCCTTTACTTCGAAAGCTTTTGCTCATGGTTTATTTCATAAATTTACTTTTTCAGACTTTGTAGTTGGGCCTTCTAATGAATTGGCCCATGCAGCAGCTATGGCAGTGGCAACAAGTCCGGCAAATAAATATAACCCACTGCTTATTTATTCGTCGGTTGGTTTAGGAAAGACACACTTGCTTCATGCTATCGGGCACAACATCGCGACACTTGGGTTAAGCCCCGTCTATGTGACTACAGAGGAATTTACCAACCAGTATATTTCTGCAATCAGATCCGGCACCACCGAAGAGTTTAGGTTCCAATATCGACATGCGGATGTTCTTTTAATAGATGACATACAATTTTTATCTGGAAAAGAGCAAACACAAGAAGGGTTTTTTCATACTTTTAATGCGTTGCACTTGGCAGGCAAGCAGATTGTAGTTGCTAGCGATCGTCCCATTCAAGAGCTAAACATTTTAGAGAAGAGAATCAGCTCTAGGCTGGCTGGAGGTTTAGTAGTGGACTTGCAACCACCCTCTATAGAAACCAGATTGGCAATACTAAAGTCTAAATTGAGTCGGTTAAATAAAGATGACTTGGTTTCCGGCGAAATCTTAGATTTAATTGCAAACAGGGCATCAACGAATATTCGTGAATTGGAAGGCTGTCTTAACCGAATAATCGCCTATGCGGACTTGGTAAACCAAGAAATAAGTCTCGAAATTGTATCTCAGTTAATTCCCAATACAACAGAACTGCAAGAATCTGTGACTGTGACAGCTAAAATGGTGCTTGATTTAATCTCAAAGCATTTTGACGTTGACAATCGTGATATCTGTGGAAGAAACAGAAGCTCTCGCCTAACAAAAGCCAGGCATATTGCTATGTACCTGCTGAGAAAAGAGGCAAAAATGGGGTTCAAAGAGATCGGAATGTCATTAGGTGGCAGAGATCACTCGACAGTTATTAATGCGTGCCAAAAGGTCGCTACCATGATTTCTAATGACAGCTCTTTCCATAATAAAGTTCAGGTCCTTCGAAAATCTCTTAGATAAAAGCTGTCTGTCTGTTCTTCAACAAATGTTTGCCACCTTGTTTCTTTATGTTTATCTATGTTTGTATTGAAAGTGATGTTGCTTTGGTTATTGTTTCTTTACTTATAATCAACATTTCTATAACTTTATAATCACATATTGTGCACATTGATATTCTATGTTTACTCGTTTAAAAATAAACTTTATCCACACTAACAACATACTTATTATTATTCTTATATAAATTTAAATATTTCAAAATGATAGATCAAGCTACAATCAACATAATAAGTGGGGACGGCGGAAATGGATGTATAAGTGGCAGGAGAGAAAAGTACGTTCCTAAAGGTGGGCCAGATGGAGGAGATGGAGGAGACGGAGGAAGCATAATTTTTAAAAGTGATGAGAATACAAACACTTTAAGGTATTTTCAATACTCAAAAAAATTTGTAGCTGAGAGTGGAACTTCTGGTAAACCAGGACTAAAACATGGGTCTGATGGGGAAGATCTAGAAATCACAGTTCCGGTCGGGACTATTATATCTACTAAATTAGGCAGTTCTGAAGACAAGAAGGTGTTGGCAGAATTTACATCACATAACCAGACATTTGTAATATGTAAAGGTGGTAGAGGAGGGCGAGGAAATACAAAGTTTGTTAATTCAATAAATCAGTTTCCATTGCTCGCGGAATCAGGTGAGAAGGGCAGCAACATAAGCGTATTTTTGGAACTCCGGTTGCTTGCAGACGTAGGAATTATAGGCTCACCGAATGCAGGTAAAAGCAGCTTGTTGACCTTTTTAAGTAATGCTAGCCCTAAAGTCGCAGATTACCCATTTACCACTTTAGAGCCTGTATTAGGCGTGGTGGAACATTTATCAAAATCATTTGTTATGGTTGATATACCAGGGCTGATAGAAGGTGCGCATAAAGGAATTGGTCTTGGGCATGACTTCCTTAAACATATCGATAGAACTAGGGTTTTATTGCATATGGTAGATGTGTCTGGGCCAGACCCCTTACAAGATATAGACAACATAAAAAAAGAAATCGCACTTTTTGATGAAAGCATCAACAATAAACCTAGCTTAGTTGCAATAAACAAAATCGACATAGAAGGCACCCAGGATTCAGCAGAGAAAATACTAAGAGAGCTGAAAGGACAAGGTATCAATGCAGTCGCTATTTCAGCTATTTCAGGTCAAGGAATTAATGATCTTCGAGATAAAGTTACGGAAATGCTAGAAATTGAATCACAAAGCAAAAAGCCGAAACAAACACTAGCAGAGAGACTGTCTGGCACCAAGGCTGGCAAAAACACACAAACACAAATAGAGGAATTAAAAGTAATAAAGCCAAAGCCAGTCGATAGAAGGAATCAAAAAGGCGGCGTATTAGTTAGTGGCGGTGAGTATATTATTAATTCATCGACAGCTATAAGAATTGCAGCCATGGTAGATCCTGACAGTTGGGAAGCGAGAACTCAATTTTATTCACACCTAAAAAAAATGGGCTTGATAGCGCAATTGGAAGAAAAAGGCATAGGGCCTGGGGATACAGTAAAACTAGGAGACCTTGAGTGGGAATGGCACTCTTAGTCGATTTTAAATCAGCAGGATCCAAATGAAGAAAATTGGGATTTTCGGCGGTACCTTTGACCCGATACATAACGGTCATATATATAAGGCGGAAGAAGCACTAGCTAAGCTGAAGCTTGATGAACTCTTATGGGTTGTTGCAGGAGACCCTTGGATGAAATCTCGAGAGCATCTATCGGCTGCAAAGCACAGGCTAGAAATGGTAAATATTGCCATTGAGGGTAAGGCCAAGATGAAGTTAACCGATATAGAAGTAAATCGAAAAGGGCCAACCTATACAATCGATACCCTTAAAGACCTAACAAACAGAAATCCGGAAGATGAACTGACGCTGTTAGTTGGAGAAGATTTGATAAAAGAATTTGATCAATGGAAATCGCCAGAGGAAATTCTTTCTCTAGCTAAGCTAGCAGTTTTTACTAGGGCAACTGTTGTAAAAGACACACAGAAAATGGCGGATTTTTACAAAAGCAAGGGACATAAGTTCGAGGCATTATCCGGGCCGATTATCGATATATCATCGACGGCTATAAGAGACAAGGTTTTGAGCAAGGCATCGATCAGCGAGTATGTGCCAAAAGCAATCGAAAAATATATTATAGAGAATAAATTGTATTTAGGGTGAGCAATATGCATGAAATAGACTTGAGAGGACAGGTAGCAGTGATAACTGGGGCCAGCAGGGGTCTCGGAAGGGCTTTTGCGATTGGCCTCGCAGAAAGAGGCGCTTCAGTCGGAATTGTGGCTCGATCCAGTACAGGGTTGAAAGAGGTAGGTGACCTAATACGAAATGCCGGAGGGCACGCATTAGAGGCTACTTGTGACCTATTGGATGAAAACTCTATAGATGCAGCAATTAAACATATAGAAGAACAGCTAGGAAGTATTGATATATTAATTAATAATGCAGGCGTAGCTGGTCCAACCGGAGCGGACTGGACATTAAATGCGAAAGAGTGGTGGAAAGTTTTTGAAGTAAATGTATTAGGGCAATTTCAAGTTTCTAAGGCCGTGATGTCCGGCATGGTAAAAAGGGGCAGAGGCAGGGTGGTGAATGTATCCAGTGCCGCAGCAGGGTTTCCAAGCGCAAATTATTCGGCCTATTGCGCATCTAAGGCGGCCCTGACTATGTGGACTGAATGCCTAGCAGATGAAGCGGCAAGACACGGCGTAAAGGTCTTAGCATATCACCCAGGCACCGTTCGGACTGACATGACAGAGTACTCTGCTGGCCAGCCAGAAAAGGATAACCCCATTGTAAACTTCATTAGAGATGCCTTTGAAGAAGGAAGCGACACTCCCATAGAAAGGTCTGTAGAAAGTCTCGTTTTCGTTGCTTCAGGCGGAGCGGATGATTTGCCAGGAGTGCAAATAGATGTTGACGTTGATCATAAAGAATGGAATACGAGAAAAGCTCAAATCAAAGAAAAAGAATTATACGTAATCCGTATACGAGGTCTTGAGGATTAAAAATGTCAAAAGATCGACATGCTGAAATAAAAGAATTGGCCGTTGAAATAGGCGCATTACTATATGGCTCATTCACTCTATCTGCAGGAGGCAAAAATTCGCCATTTTATTTTGATGGCCGACTCCTCACCTTAAACCCTAAAGGGTCTTATTTGGTGGCACAGGCTCTCTTGCCTTTAGTAATTTCAAGTGGAGCTGAATCAATAGCGGGTCCCACATTAGGCGCCGATCCAATGGTCGCTGCAATATCCATGTTAAGCCATACTCAAGAAACCCCTATTCCCGGCCTCATAGTCAGAAGCCAGCCCAAATCACACGGAACGCAAAAGTTAATAGAAGGAGCTTTAAAGCCTGGCCTGAAAGTCGCAGTCGTGGATGATACTTGCTCTACAGGTAAAAGTATATTTCATGCTATGGCAGAACTAGAAAAGGCAGGTTGCGAAATCACGGCAGTGTTCAGCATCCTCGACAGAAATGAAGGCGGTTCAGAAGAAATCAGAAGGCGTGGATATAAATTTGACTCTCTCTTATCTGCAACCCCAGAAGGCAAAATTAATTAAGCAAGAGAACTCAGCCACTATACTCTTCTGCGGCGTCTGCGAGCACGGCGAATAGCTCTGGCTTTATCAATGCGAGTTTGCTCACCCTTAGACCTGAAAAATCTCCTATCTCTAAGCTCTCTCATTATTCCAGCGCGCTGAATGATGGACTGAAAACGCTTAACAAGCGCCTCTCCATCTTCACCATCTCTTAATACTACGTAAGCCAAACAAACCTCCTACCTACGATGCTTCCATGCAAAAGTTTAAAAACATTGAATTTGTACAAAGAAACAAAAGCGGCGTTGTGCCGCTTACTAAAGAATTGTAGCATGATCTTGTGTAACAAGGTTAAAAATATTTACTCACTATATTAATAAAATAGGGAATTAACCGAAAGAAACCTCGCTGATGCTACAATTGAGGTTAAGGTTTAAAGGCATTTTCGACACATCAGGCACTAGGGTTAAACTCAAGCAAGGACAGGCAATTTAAGTAAAGATATGGCTAAACCTAACCAAAGCTCATCTAAAAAAAAACGAAGCAACAATGGATCCCTTTCGAACTCGCAAATTGGGGCTAGGCCACTTGATAATATCGTCGTTAAAGGCGCAAGAGAGCATAACCTTAAAAACATTGATGTCACGATACCCAGAAACAGCCTAGTGGTAATGACCGGAGTCTCAGGGTCCGGCAAAAGCACCCTGGCGTTTGACACAATTTATGCAGAAGGCCAGAGGAGATATGTAGAATCACTCTCCTCATATGCCCGGCAATTTCTTGGCCGGATGGACAAGCCTAACGTTGATTATATCGGCGGTTTATCACCGGCCATATCAATAGATCAAAAAGGAACTTCACACAATCCAAGGTCTACTGTCGGTACCGTAACTGAGATCTACGACTATTTGCGACTTTTGTTTGCACGAGTAGGCAGGCCGAGCTGTCATAAATGTGGCAGACCCGTGGAAATGCAGACCGTCCAACAAATTGTCGACGCAATAATTGACCTACCAGCTGAGAGCAGAGTTCAAGTCATGGCCCCTGTTGTCAGGCGTAAAAAAGGCGAACACCAAGACGTTCTTGAAACATCGAGGAAAAGTGGTTTTGTGCGCGCCCGTATTAACGGGGAAATGAAAGACCTGTCAGAAGACATTTCTTTGGATAAAAAGAAGTGGCATAACATTGAAATAATAGTGGACAGGCTTGTCATAAAGAAAAATGTCGATATAAGCAGAGTATCCGAGTCAGTAGAACAGGCTATGAAATTGGCAAAAGGACTAGTGCTAATAGGCATTGCGAATGGCGAAGAAAAAATATTCTCAGAAAATTTTGCCTGCGCTAAATGTAATATATCGTTAGGTGAAATCGAGCCTAGAACGTTCTCCTTTAATAACCCACATGGAGCATGCTCGAAATGCGCCGGACTCGGCTACAAGCTAGAAGTTGATCCGGACCTAGTAATTCCGGATGATTCTCTGAGCCTAAGCGAAGGGGCTATAGAGCCATGGTCTCGAAGTGGCATGTCAACTCCATGGTTTGACAGCCTTCTGGAATCCATGGCAAAGGAGTTCATGTTCTCTACTAAAGTGCCGTTTAAAAAACTTTCTGTGGAGCACAAAGACCTTGTGTTAAATGGGGCCGGAAGCATCAAGTTTTTAATGACGCATATCACAAAAAAAGGGAGAACCTTTAACTGGAAAACCACCTTCGAAGGTGTTCTCAATAATTTAGAACGGCGACACAAAGAAACAGAATCTGAAAATGTGAGAAAAGACATTGAGAGGTATATGGCTCGTCAGTCGTGTAATTCATGCGAAGGTAAAAGATTAAAACCGGAAGCGCTCGCTGTAAAAATCGGGGGCAATGGAATTGTAGACGTAACAGACAAGTCCATCGCAGACACGGCGGAATGGGTGTCAGGATTAATTAATGGCAAACCTACAGTTGCGAATAAACGCAAGGTGGATTACGATCCTGAATTTCTTAGCGACAGAGAAAAGGCAATTGCTGACCAAATATTGAAAGAAATCCAGGAAAGGCTTCACTTTCTTGTGAATATAGGATTGGACTATTTAACGCTTAGTAGGACCGCCTCTACCCTTTCAGGGGGAGAGTCTCAGCGCATACGGCTTGCTACTCAGATTGGGTCAGGACTCACTGGAGTTTTATACGTCTGCGACGAACCTTCCATTGGGCTACATCCAGCAGACGGCACTAGACTAATAAATACACTGCAGAGATTACGCGACATAGGAAATACGGTGTTAGTTGTGGAGCATGACGAGGCAATAATGAGAGCTGCTGACTACGTGGTGGATTTAGGTCCTGGAGCAGGAGAGCATGGCGGCCATGTGGTATCAACTGGCCCGATTAAGCAGATTATAGAAGAGCCTAAATCAGTCACGGGAGCGTACCTTTCTGGTGAGCGGAACATCGATACTCCTAAAAACATCAGGTCTGGAAATGGTAATGCAATAAAAATTTTGAAAGCGGAAGAAAACAACTTAAAGGCCATAGATGTAGAGATTCCTCTCGGAAAACTTGTTTGTATAACCGGAGCCTCCGGATCTGGCAAAAGCACTTTAATTAACGAAATACTGTACAAAGCATTGGCAAGACATTTCAACAGGGCAAAAAATAGGCCAGGACGCCACCATTCAATTGAAGGAATAGAGAATCTGGATAAAGTTGTTGAGATAGACCAGTCTCCTATTGGGCGTACACCGCGGTCTAACCCCGCTACTTATACAGGGACCTTCACTCCAATCAGGGAGCTTTTTGCATCACTTCCTGAAGCAAAAGTTCGAGGGTATAAGCCCGGAAGATTTTCATTTAACGTAAAAGGAGGGCGATGTGAAGCGTGTAGAGGAGACGGATATATTCAAATAGAAATGCAATTTTTGCCTGACGTTACCGTGCCGTGCGAAATCTGTAAGGGAGCGAGGTATAATCGGGAAGCACTTGAGGTTTATTATCGAGGCAAATCAATTGCGGATGTATTAAATTCCACGGTGACTGAAGCTTTAGAGACATTTGATAAGATTCCGAAAATCAGAAAAAAACTTCAAACTATGGAAGATGTTGGCTTAGGCTATATAAGGCTTGGCCAGCCCGCAACGACACTTTCAGGAGGAGAGGCTCAAAGAGTTAAACTTGCTTCGGAGTTAAGCAAAAGAGCAACGGGCAACACTATTTATATTCTCGATGAACCAACCACCGGATTATCATTCCACGACTGCGCATATCTATTAGAAGTTTTGCAAAAACTCGTTGATTCTGGTAACACAGTAGTTTTAATAGAGCATCACCTAGATTTGATCAAAAACGCTGACTGGATAATTGATTTAGGCCCAGGGGCTGGTGATGCAGGAGGAGAAATTGTGGCTAAAGGCACACCAAAACAAATCACTCAACGCAAGTACTCCTCAACAGGCAACTATCTAAAGGACCATTTGAAAAAAAACGGAGTTAAGCAGGGGTAATTGTAGAAAATGATAACCAGTTTAAAAACACCTAGTGGCATTGTTACTATTCTCATATTTATCCTTACAATTCTTGCCGCAATATTGTCAGGGGTAATGGGTGCAGCGGGTCCGAGCACAAAAGTTTTGTTCATAGCCTGGCTTTTTGTACCGGCACCGATAATTTTTGTACTATTTGTATGGAAAAAACTGACTGGAATCGCAGGAATCGCCTCAAAAGCCTACATTTCTATCAGTATAGCCTTAACAGTGCTGTTACTTTTAGCTGTTGCCTGGAGTGGCTCAGAAACCGCTTTGCATCCGGGGCCTGCGTCGGATGAAGAAACCCTTTCAATGTATCCTCAACTTGAAGCGAATATAGAGACAGTGTCATTTTTAGCTGCTGACGGAGTAACGCTTTCAGGATGGATGGCAACTGGTGACTCAGGAAAAGCGGTGATCCTTTTACATGGATATACCGGTGACCGAACAGCAATGCTTCCTCAAGCCAAAATGCTTTTTGATGAGGGATTCACAGTTCTGTTGTTTGATTTTCGCCATAGAGGAGAAAGTGAAGGAGATTTTGTTAGTTTTGGGTACTACGAAAAACAGGATGTTTTGGCTGCAGTCAATTTGATTGAAGAAACCGGGGAAACAATGCGTGCATCAGGTGGGACTGGTATAGAAAGCATAGGATTAATAGGCCTATCTAATGGCGGAGCGACGGCAATTCTTTTTGCGGCAGAGAACCCAGGCAAAATAAAAGCCCTGGTTATCGATTCTGCCTTTAAAAGCTTGGATAGCGCGGTTTCTCAAAGCTTTACCCATTTTGTTGGACTGCCGGCTTTTCCATTTGCGCCGATAACGGTATGGTTCTCAGAGCTAAGAACAGGATTAAATCGCAAAGATGTGATCCCAGAAGAGGCTATAGCTAATATAACCGACACTCCCGTTTTAATTATTCACGGGCTCGAAGACGAGACAATATCTTATACAGATAGTGAAGCAATCTATTCAAAAGCAAACCAGCCCAAAGACATATGGCTAGTGCCAGGAGCTGAACATGGAGATGCTTCTGAAATAGAAGAACAGGAATATCAAAATCGAATAGTCTCGTTTTTTACGGAGCACTTGAAATAAATCAATAGCCCGCAAAAAACACCCTAAAAACCTAAAACATTGTAATTTTGTCTACAAGTGTTCAAAATGTAACTACTCGTTAAATTTTCTGGATGGAGATGAGCCAAATGGGACCTGAAATTGCTTTTATGAACGCCGTAGAGTTAGGTAGCAGGATTCGAAGGCGCGACCTATCACCCGTTGAAGTAGTTAATTTTTTTCTTGACCGAATAAATGAACGAAACCCTGAGATTAATGCATTTGTCACAATGGTCTCAGATGAAGCGGTACAAAGAGCAAAATCTGCCGAAAATGACTTAATGTCGGGCCAGGCACTTGGCCCATTACACGGCATACCGGTGGCGATCAAGGACTTGTTTACCTTTAAGCCGGGCGTTAGGGCCACTTCAGGTTCTGCGCCACTAAAAGACTATCAACTAGACACGACGTCTTCTTATGTTTCTGATATAGAGGAAGCAGGCGGAATTGTTTTAGGCTTAACGAATTCTCCAGAATTCGGGCACAAAGGCGCAACTGATAATTACCTTTTTGGACCAACTAGTACGCCATTCGATTTAACGCGAAATGCAGGCGGATCATCAGGAGGGAGCGCTGCTGCAGTAGCTGCTGGCCTTGCGCCATTGTCACAAGGGTCAGATGGAGGAGGTTCAATCCGAATACCCGCATCGTTTTCAGGAGTATATGGGTATAAGCCGTCCTATGGTCGGGTTCCCTTTATAACGCGACCCAATGTGTTTACTTCATTAAACCCGTTTCTTTTTGTAGGACCGATAACACGAACGGTAGAAGATGCGGCACTCTTGATGACTGTTATAGACAAACACGACCCGAGAGATCCATTCTCACTGCCCGGCGGCGACGTTAACTACCTAGAATCAACGCGTAAGCCCGTCTCAGGAATGAAAGTGGCATATAGCCCGGACCTTGGCATTTTTCCTGTAGAGGAAAGTGTGGCTAAAGTTGTTCAAAAGGCTACAGGAGCTTTTAAGGAGCTCGGAGTCGAGGTTGATCAAGTAGAAATCAAAATAGATCGTTCCCAACAGGAGCTGTCAGGCCTGTGGGTGCGACAAATGGCAATGCTACATATGGAATTAGCTGATATGTTCAAGCCACAGGGAATCGATCTTTTAGGCGAGCATAACAGCATGTTAACTCCTACTTTTGCAAAAACTCTGGAAATCGGGAAAAAAATGTCAGCCTGGGATGTAAGAAGCGGAGAATTCCTACGATCTTCCGTGTATGACCCCATTCAGGACATACTGGACGACTACGATTTTATTGTGTCACCAACTTTGTCAGTTCCGCCGTTTAAAAATGCTACTGATGGAGATACCCTAGGGCCTACAGAGGTAAATGGAGAAACAGTCGACCCAACTATAGGATGGTGTATGACCTACCCTATAAATTACACAGGCAACCCAGCCGCATCGATACCGGCAGGGCTAACTGCAGATGGATTGCCTATAGGAATGCAAATTATAGGAAGAAGACATGCAGATGAAGATTTGTTGGCAATAAGCGCCGCTTTTGAGCGTGCAAGACCATGGTTTCAAAGCTACATAGACCTTGAGGAGAAACATAATGGAAGCTAAACAAAAGGGCAAAGTTCAAACAGTTTTAGGGTTAATAAATCCACAAGAGCTGGGGGCTACAGTTACCCACGAACATCTTCTAGTAGACTTAATGTGTTATTTCTACGAACCTGAAGAAGCAAGTAAGCGTTCATATATCGACAGGCCTTTCACTATGGACGTCAGAGGCGAATTACCCCAGATAGCCTTCAACATGAAGGCTAATCTACAGTATTATGATATCGAGTGGTCAATAGCAGAAGTGTCTAAATTTGTTAATGCTGGAGGAGGAGGGCTCGTTGACACAACTTCAATGGGGTTAGGCCGGGATCCCTTAGCTTTATCCAGAATATCACGGGCTACAGGTTTAAATATTATTATGGGTTCAAGCTACTATATTCCGCAGGCACATCCACCTAACATAGGCGAGCTTTCAGAGGAGGAGATTACTAAAGACATAATCAGAGATGTTATTGAGGGGGTATCAGATACAGGAATTAAGGCAGGAGTAATTGGCGAGGTCGGAAATTTATACCCGCTATCGGATACGGAACGCAAGATTCTTAGGGCTTCCGCTCACGCCCAAATTGAGACGGGCTGCCCTATTTCTATTCATCCTGGGGCACACGACGAATCTCCAATGCAAATAGTTAAAGAGTTATCACAAGCAGGAGGTGATAATTCGAATATGATAATGGGCCACCTGGACTTTGCCATTGAAGACCGTGAGAAATTACTTGAATTGGCAGATACAGGTTGTTTTTTAGAGTATGACATTTTTGGTTTCGAAGAAACTAACCTAGTTTATTTAGGCGAGTATATGCGAATGAAAAGTGACTTTGATCGCATAGAGACGATTGAATTTCTGATAGAAAAGGGACATATAGAACAAGTTGTGATCGGGCAAGATGTCTGCCAGGCAAACCAACTCACTCGATTTGGTGGTAAAGGATATGCACATATACTAGAAAACATTGTGCCAAGATTAAGGAAAAGGGGCTGGAAACAGGATCAAATCGACCAGATTTTGATCCATAACCCAGCGAGGGCGTTAACTTTCAATTAAAGGTGCGAATCGAACAAGGGAGGCACGGTGGGCCAAGGGTAGGCCTGCTCGAATCCATAGCAGAGTTGCAAAATGCGCAGCTCCTCAAAGCGCCTGCCAATAACCTGTAATCCAATAGGCAGGCCATCCTTGTCAAATCCACAAGGAATGTTTGCCCCCGGTAAACCAGCGGCGTTTATTGGAAAAGTAAATGGGCTATGAGCGGGAAAACCCCACAATTCTTTTTCAAGATCAGATTTAACTCCCGATTTCGGCCTTCCTGCTACGAATGCTGTATTTGGCATGGTTGGGGACAAAAGTAAGTCATATTTGGTAAACAATGTATCTAAACGGGATATGATTTGGTCACGCACTCCTAAGGCAAGAGCATAATCTTTCCCCGTAATTTTGCCCCCATACTGATAAACATTAAATGCCTCAGGTGCCAACTCTGAAGTCCTTTTGCCAAACTTTTTGTCTAAACTAGCATACCAATTTGCACTTATGAGTGGCCAATACCCATAGAACGCATCAGATAAATCTAGTTCGACTCGTTCCACCTTGCAGCCCAGCGAATCCAAATTGTTAACAGCCGTTTCGACACTCTCGTGGACCTCTTTATTTACATCCGCATATCCATAATCAGGGCTGTATGCAATTTTTAGTTGAGAAAGGTCAGCCTCTAACAAGGTTGGATATGGTGGCACAGCAGCGCGGACGCTGTCAGGGTCTCGCAAATCGAATCCCGCTAAAATTTCCAGCAAAATTGCTGCATCTTCTACTGTGCGTGCAATCGGTCCCGGCTGGCTAATTGGGTTGGTAATATAATTTTCACTTGCGCCAGAATAACGCGGAACGCGCCCTAAGGTTGGCCTTATGCCGAACATGCCACAAAAACTACTAGGAGCTCGTATAGAACCTCCGCCGTCAGTGCCGCTCGCTATTGAACAAAGCCCGGCAGCGACAGCGGATGCTGATCCTGCGCTTGAACCCCCCGATGTTCTGGAGGTGTCCCATGGATTCCTGGTGTGGTCACCTAGTCTGTTTTCAGAATGAATCATCAAACCCCAATCAGGCATGTTTGTTTTTCCGATAATTATCCCGCCCGCGGACTTGATTCTTTCAACAACGACAGAATCCTCTTTTGGAATATGGCCCTTCATCCATGCAGAACCATGGGTTGTCTCTATTCCTTTTGTAACCTCGTTATCTTTAACCCCAAACGGAATCCCATAAAGGGGGCCAACAGCCTCGCCGTTGGCGATACAAGATTCCATTTCCTTAGCCTTAGTTATTGCAGCATCAATATTCATTGCTAAAAACGCATTCAATGCTGGATTAAACTTTTCTATCCTATCTAGATACAGGGTTAAAAGTTCGACAGGAGAAATAGCTTGGGTATGCAGAAGCCGGGCATGCTCTGCGGCAGGTTTAAATGGCAGATCAAATTCAGTCATAAATAGATTCTAAATAGAGATGTTACATTAAACGGCGTAAATTTGTTCGAAATGGCCAAAATGCCTAGAATACAATCCGGACTAAAATAAACACAGGTTGTGACATGTATTTAAGGTGAGATCATGAATCTTGTAGAAAAAGTTAGCATAATTACCGGTGGAGGTAGCGGTATAGGCCGGGCTACAGCGATAGCCCTCGCCCAACAAGGATCCAAGGTTTGCATTGTGGGCAGGACTTCATCTAAGTTGACTGATGTTTTGAATGAGATAAAGCTTAATAAGGGTGAAGCAATAGCAATCACAGCAGATATAACAGATTATCAGGCTATAGAAAAGGTTGTCGAAAAAGTTAGTAACACATGGGGAAGAATCGACATTTTAGTTAACAATGCTGGCGCAAACATAAAAAATAGAGGCTTGCTGGAAACAAGCCCTGAAGAAATGCAGAATTTGGTCGATATAAATCTTGTAGGGACGATGTTTTTTACAAAAGCTGTTCTTCCAACAATGGTTTCCCAAAACTCAGGAACCATAATTAACGTATCTTCTAATTCGGCAATTTGGCCAAGCTTGATGGGAGGCGTTGCTTATAGCGCTGCTAAAGCAGGAGTCAATAATTTCACAGAATTCTTGAACGATGAGCTACAACATACTTTGGTTAGGGCATGTTCTATTAGTCCCGGAGAAGTCGTTACTCCAATCTTAGATAACAGGCGCGTTAAACCAAATAAAGCGGGTATGGATAAAATGTGCATGCCCGAAGATATAGCAGAGACAATTTTGCTGGTAGTCGGCCAGCCTTCTAGAACAATGGTTACAGATATAGTTGTGACTCCAACATTAACCAGAGACACATCATCTGAAGTCATTAAACGATTAGGGCAAAAATAACAGCTAATACTTTCGGCCTTCGGGAAGTTGTGTTAAAAGCAAAACCCCAATAGCTATTCCAATAGAAGCAGCAAGGATTATAGGCTTATATGTTCCTGCCAGGTCATAGCTGAGCCCTCCCATAATAGGGCCTGCCCCAAAACTGACCACACCTGTCAGCCCCAACAGCCCGGATATGGCCCCATAATTTCTTAAGCCGAAAAGGTCTTGTACTATCATTGTGTATAAAGGACCAAAAGCGCCCATACCAAGCCCAAAGACAGCTGCTGCTATCCACAATAATGGCCCCCCAACCGGATTGTACATAAGGATAGTGCCAACAATTGTTACGGAAAAACTACACATTAGTGCTTTTCGTCCGGTAATTTTTTCACCAATGGCTCCCCAAAAAATCTTACCGATCATTCCAAATGTTGATAGCACCACAAGACCAGAAGCAGCCGTTAATAGTGATACCCCTGCATTCGTATAATTATCTATAACGTGAGGTAAAACCATGGAAAAAGCCAGGGAGCCAATCGGTGTGATGATCGCTATCAGATAGAAAGATTTCGTCTTTATGGCTTCCTGCAGGGTCATACCAGGAAGAATTTGAGTAGAGTCAGTTGAAATCCGTGTATTCATATTAGATTTTGAATCACTGGATTTATTCTCAGACACAAACTTAAGCGTATATAGCCATACCAGAGCAAACATTATGGCTATTCCATAGTATGCAATTTGCCAAGAAAAAGTAACCAATATAGCGCCAATTACAGGAGGCAACACTAAGCCACCAAAATTATTACCCATCATAGTTATCCCGAGAACCTTCCCTCGGTTTTTCTTAAACCAAATTCCCACTAAACGCCCGGCAGGCAACATCACAGTTCCATTGATAGCCATGAATTGGAGAAAGCTTATGGCATATAGATGCCATAACTCAGTCATAAATGGTCGCAGAACAAAACTAGACCCCATTATAGCTACTGAACAAAGCATTACCGGCTTTGCACCATATTTATCTAATAATCGACCCAGAAATGGTGCGGTAATTATTCCAACCGCAGCGAAAGATAAAGATGCACTTACTTCCGTTCGCGACCAACCAAAAGCTTGGCCAAGAGGGTCGACAAAAAGGCCATGAGTATATTGATATGAACCCATAGAAACGGTTGCAACTAAAAATGGAGCCAGCATTATCAACCACACCCTGCCAGGAGTATTAAAATTTGAACTCATAAATTCTTTAAACACGGTCATTATCCTAACACCTTTACAAACGACAGCGAAAAATTACAATACATTACAATCGGAATGGGTTAAAATAGAATGGCGTAAATATGGGAAATAATACGGTATTACTCTGATCAGCGCGGAATTAACTTAAATAGTGAATGAGAATGACTGAACCTCAATTTGACAACGGAACAACAACGAGGCCTTATGAAGAAGGCATGACAATCGAGGAACAGGGAGTGGTCTATGGCTGCTTCAATGAAGGGCTTACAGTTAGCGAAATCCAAGAATGTTGGGGCGGGCTAATTGGTAGAGACCCATTAAGCAATAGGCAGTTGTACCTTTACCGCGAAAGATGGGTGAAGGCAGGTCGGAAAAATGAAATCGATGGGATAGCAATATGGACAGATCGGGACTCTTTCAGACGATGGGATGTTCAACCTGATCATTTGCATATATTGAACGACCTTAACAACTGGATGATGAATGAGTTTAGAGGCTTTCTGCCTAAACCGAGTTACCGGCTTCTTTATTGGTGCTCATATGTTTTAAGCCTGGCACCTGAGCTACAAAATGAATTGGATATATTTATGTTCGGTTCCCAGCTAACCCTAAAAGATATAGCCTACTATTATTCTGGTAAAAATCGGGAATTATCCGACCTCGATGACCTTTTGTCGTATAGGCCATGGAGGTCACCGGAGAAGCAAGAGAAGTATCGAGCTGCTCAAATTAGAGGCGAAGTTCTTGAGCCTAAGGAAATAGCACCGATATTAACATCAAGTTACAGGATACTGCCGAATAATTCAGTTAGCCCAACAAACAAACTTCCCCGCTCTACCCAAACAAGCGTTTCGATGAATGACGTTCCAGTAGGTGTTGGCCGTCATATGTTGCTACTAGGCATGGTTCATAACATGTCTTTGTATGATGGGTTCAATCTGCCTTCCGTTAAAGTTAATAACCTTAAGCATGAAGGAATTAACCCAGTGGAAATTAATTTTTCAGAAGAATCTGGCGCAGTTGTGAGAATTAGGTTTTAAATGCAAAAAAAATCTACAAGACGCAGTAGGTTATTTTTCACCATCCATCTTGGCAAATATCGTTTTTCGATACCACTCGAGCTCTTTTATACTCTCGCGAATGTCATCAAGCGCTAAATGCTTTTTTGGCTTTGTGGGAAATCTCGCATCTTTATCGTACCAACGTTTTGCAAGTTCCTTCACTGTAGAAACATCGATTATTCGATAGTGAAAATATGAGTCAAGCTGAGGCATTTCCGAGCGTAGAAAGCGTCGATCTTGGTGAACAGAATTACCGCATAAAGGAGAGCTTCCCTCAGGAACCCAATCATGGAGAAATTGTAAAGTTTCCTTTTCAGCCTGCCTGACATCAATGTTAGAATCTTTCACCCGGCTGAGTAAACCCGAGGACGAGTGGGTTTTAAGGCTCCATTCCTCAATCGATTCGAGCTCAGATGCTGTCCGGCTTATCGCAATCACTGGGCCTTCGGCAAGAATATTTAAACTTGAATCTGTAACAATAGTTGCCATCTCAACGATTACATGTTGTTTAGGATCTAGGCCCGTCATTTCTAGATCAATCCACACGAGGTTATTTGTTTGAGGTTCGATTGGAAAATTCATTAATTGGCACCTGTGTTAGTAGCTATCGAAGCTGATTATCCTTTCGTATAGTCGTTATTTGACTTGCACTAAACTGAACCCAACTTCACCAACGACCTTATGCTTGTTTGGTCTGGCAATAATTACTCCTGCAACACTGTTGTCAGCCCTAGCAATGTTTGTTTTCCATTGTAGGTCTACGTCTTTAATCGGCAGGTCCGAGGTGATGAAGTGAAGCTCATCGTATTTCAGCAGATTTCTAACTGTGACAGATCCAATCTGGAAGTTCATATCTTTAAATTCAGGACCAGACAAATTCAACCTAACCGATTTATTGTCGAGCCTAACAATTAACGTGACAGCCCCTTCCTCCTTAGTTCCAGGAATTCTTAAAGTGCCTGTATATTCAACCTCAGCAGTTGTTATGCTTTCGCTAGTTTCTTTTTTCATGAAAACGTCTCCAGATTTCCTTATATGTTAAAAAGTTTTCAGTGTATAGGGTACCCCAAAATGAGCCCCTTAATGTTATGGTTCAATAGTTAATGCTGAAATTTTTATCCATATCCAATTTCGCGATCATCGATCATCTTGAGCTAGAAATAGGCTCAGGACTTAATGTTTTTACTGGCGAAACCGGTGCTGGAAAGTCTATCATCGTGGACGCATTAAGTTTAGTGCTTGGGCAGAAGACTGATAGATCATCTATTCGACACGGCTCTGAGGATGCCAAGATAGAGGCAGTGTTTGAATTGACTACGTATCAGCAAGAGCAAATACAGAATTTAATTGATATTGAGTTAGACAATGAAATTATCTTGACTCGAACAATTAATGAACGCAGGACAGTTTGTCGCATTGACGGAATGATTATTAGCGCAAACATATTGCAGAATATTGGGGCAGTAGTTTGTGAGATCCACGGTCAAGGCCAACAAGCAAACTTAGTTAGTAGTGAGCAGCAGCTATGGATTTTGGATGAATACGCAAAACTTCAAGAAAACAAAATGGAGATGGCTGAAAAGTTTCATGAGTATAAGGCGGTTCAAGACAAAATTACCCAACTTGAACATGATCGTTCGAAATCACAAGAACGTAAAGAACTCTTCCAGTTTCAGATCAACGAAATTAAATCCATTCAGATTGAGGTAGATGAAGAGACGGGCTTACAAGAGTCAATAAACAGGCTTTCAAATGCCGCAGAATTGAAACAGTTAGTCTCTCAGGCGATACAAATCTTTTCTGGCGATGAAGGCGAAACCCATGGTTCTGTGGAGAACCTTATGAGACAAGGAGGGGCGTTTTTAGGCCAAGTACATAGCATGGATAATTCTACTGAACAGCTTAATGAATTGGCACAAGGAACGCTTTTCGAGGTGGAGGATATTGTTCGGAAATTGCGTGATTATGGAAATTCAATCGAAGTAAACCCAGAGGAACTAGAACGAGTAGAAGCAAGAATGGCTCTGTTGAGTGACATAAAAAGAAAATACGGAAACACCCTAAAAGACGTTTTGAAATACAGGGATAAGATCACAATACAATTGGAAGAACTGGACACATCAGAACAGAAAATAAAAAACCTAAGGCAAATAGAGGCCGAACAGAAAACATATCTTGGTGTAATAGCGCTAGCTTTATCTGTTAAGCGAAAGAAGTGCTCTAAGCGCTTAAAAACCAAAGTTGAATCATATTTAAAGGGAGTTGGAATGGAAAATGCCAAGTTTGAAGTACTGGTGAATAACCATGAACATGAACAAGGCTTATCCATTCCAACTAACGGGAACACCAAGTGTTACAGCTATGGCCCTAATGGTATTGATGAGGTGAAAATGCTCTTTTCGGCGAATAAAACCCACCCTCCAGTTCCTCTATCTAAAGCTGCTTCTGGAGGAGAGCTGTCTAGAATAATGCTGGCAATTTTCGTAACAGTTAATAGTAGTGATACTAAATCAACTTTAGTTTTTGATGAAATAGACTCGGGAGTAGGAGGTCGAACAGGAACGATAATAGGCAAAAAACTGAAAGATTTATCAAATCAACGCCAAGTCATATGCGTGACGCATCTGCCTCAATTAGCAAGCTTCGCGAAAAACCACTGGTCTATTACAAAGAAAGAATCTAATCGAAAGGATTTAGTAGCTGCCCGCCTTCTAAAAGGAGACGAGATCGTTAAAGAGCTCGGATTAATGATCGCCTCTGGTGATAAGACCGCTGACACAGCTGCACGAGCAATGATTGATCAGGCCAACTCGTAAGCTTAGCTAAGAGCTTGCTAGTTTATTAACACATATATTAATCGAAATTAACCTAACGTTAACCAATTCTTAACCATCGTAGATAAAACTAATAGTAACTTACGTACATTACTCAAGATTAAATTTAAGGAGACTCGTGAATGAGAAGGTTAGTTTTCCCATTAATGCTTCTTTCAATATTAATATTTCTTTTTGCTGCGGCTTGTTCCTCTGAACCTGGAGCAGAGATCGTCGAAGGAGAAAGCAGCGCTAATAAAAGTGGCGAAAGCATAGTCAGCCTTAAAGGAATGATTGAAATTGATGGATCCTCAACCGTTTATCCTGTTTCAGAAGCTGTCGCAGAGGAATTCCGTAAAACATATCCGAAAGTCCAGGTTAACGTTGGAGTCTCCGGCACAGGAGGAGGCTTTAAGCGATTCACTGTTGGAGAGACTGACATTTCCAATGCATCACGCCCTATAAAGGACGAGGAAAAAACTGTAGCTCAACAGAATGGCGTGGAGTACCATGAATTGCTTGTGGGTCAAGATGGCATCTCTGTTGTGGTTAACAAGGCAAATGACTGGGCTACCTGCATGACTGTTAAGGAGCTTAAAATGCTCTGGGAACCTGGCAGCACTGTGTCGAAATGGTCTGATATTCGCCCTGAATGGCCAGATGACAGGATCAATCTGTATGGGCCTGGCACTGACTCAGGCACATTTGATTTCTTTACCGAGGAAATCATAGGAGAAGTTCAAGCCAGCAGGTCTGATTTCACAATGTCCGAAGATGATAATGTGCTTGTTATTGGCGTGAATGGAGACAAGGGTGCTTTAGGCTATTTCGGATACTCATACTATCTAGAGAACAAAAACATGATAAATACCGTAGCTGTAGATGGTGGCGAGGGTTGTGTAGCACCAACCAGCGAGACAATCGAAAACGGCACATATATACCGCTGGCTCGGCCTTTGCTTATATATGTTAATAAAACAAGTTTAAAGAAGCCAGAAGTAAAAACTTTTGTCGAATACTATCTGGTCAATGCCGAGCAACTGGTAGAAGAAGTTGGTTACGTTAAGCTCCCAGATGGGGGATACGAAGCTGGCTTAGCGGAAATCAGGTAGGCAAGAACACATCTAGAAAATTCATTTAACTCTTTCAAAGCCGAACAGGAAATTTTAAGGAAATCTGTTCCCAGCTGGATTGTCCTCCGCAACCTTAATATAACCTGTTTGGTCTTTTTGCTTCATATGAAATCACCTTTTTACTATATTGGTCTATTTATGAATAAAATTAGAATCGCTATATACCTTAACCAAACAATTGAAAAATCTTGTAAAATTTAAGGTAGCTGATTTATTTCTAAAAAGCTTGTGAATAAACTAATGCTCCAAAATTTAAACATAAGCCGAACCTCAATAATTCATATCGCAACGCTTATGATGGCAGGTCTGATCGTATACTTTTTACTGTTTAATCCCGGGATGATTTTTGGTCAAGAGCAGCAAGAAGACGAGATGAGTCAAGATGGCTTTGAAGACGAATTTATTGTCGATGAACCAGAAATCACCGAACCCCAATGGCCGTCAGATCACGACCCAACTTGGTCCAACACACTTGATTCAGCCTTACAAGATCCTTACTTTGTCGATTTATTAGCTGAGCAAGAGGCCCACGGCGACGCATCTCATTTAGACATGTGGAGTAGTCATACCGATGAGGAATCGCACTCATCAGCGCTTAGCAATCACGGAGACGCCTCCCATTTGGATATATGGAGCAATCATAGCGAGGAACAGTCTCACTCAAGTGAATTCAGTAATCATGGAGACGCTTCCCATTTGGACATTTTCAGCTCACATGCAGACGAACAGTCTCATGCGAGTGCACTTAGCAATCATGGAGAGATGTCTCATTTGGATATATACAGCAGTCATGATGAATCGCAGTCTCATGGTGCTGCAGTTAGCGAACACGGAGACGCATCTCATTTGGACATATGGAGCAGTCACAGCGATGCTGAATCGCATAGCCCGACACTTAGTGAACATGGAGAC
>PAAV01000037.1 GCA_002699485.1 Chloroflexota bacterium
CGATTCTTCTGTGGGTAAATCTGGAATTATTAATCCATCTACTCCAACCGATACCGCATCTGCAACAAATTTGTTTAATCCGTATTTTAAAAATGGATTCATGTACCCCATTAAAATTAAAGGTGCTTCACCAATCTCTTTTCGTAGTCGTTCTACGGTTTTCAGGCAAGTTTTAATGGTAACTCCGTTTTGCAAAGCCTGGGAACTCGTCATTTGAATTGTTTGCCCATCTGCTAATGGATCGCTGAAAGGCACTCCGAGTTCAAGCATGTCGCCACCGGCGTTTAAAGCAGCTAAAGACATCTGAACGGAGGTGTCTATGTCTGGATATCCGATAGTTATAAATGGAGCCAACGCAAACTTTTTTTCTGCGTTCATTAAATTTAAAGTCTTATCTATTCGATTGAGCATTTTACCCTTACCGTTTGATCGTGACCGAATCTGTATTTTATCTGAAAGTATTAATTACCTGACACTGGTATAAGTGGTATGTGATGGGGTTTTATAAAGTTTGTTTAGCTTAACCACTCTATATCACCTTGTATTTCATACGACGAACAATTTTTTTCAAATACAGAATAATCGTCTTTCGCATTTCTAATAGTGCCATGCAAACCATGTCCTGGATAGAAAACTATTGTTGGCTTGAGTACCAAAAGTTTAGTGGAAATACTTTCTATAATAGTTTTGAAAGCATCAGAGCTTTGAGATTTCCCTGGGCCACCAGGGAATAAAGTATCTCCTGTAAACAAGATATTGTTTACGAGGAAACAAGTTGATCCTTCGGTGTGACCTGGAGTATGTATAGCCTTAATATCAATTTTGCCCACCGATAAGGTCTCGCAGTCACGGATTTGAAAATCCGGCTTTCGTGGCATCATGCCCGGCGCATCCTTAAGTCCAATTCCGGTACGCAACGCGAATTTTGAAGTAATCTCTTCATATCCAAGTAGATGATCCCAGTGATTATGTGTAATAAGCATCATCTCTGTATCTGTGGATTGTGCAGCAGATATTAGCTCATGTGGATCTCCTGGAGCGTCGATAATCACACTTTTGTTAGTTTGTTTACACACTATTAAGTAGGCATTGTTATCATATGGTCCACTCACGAATTTATACAAACTTATGTTTTTATCGACAAATTCAGGCTTAGAGTTCAATTTTTCACCTATTATATTTTTGTTTTTGCTTTATCATTTTACTGTATTTCAAGATAACGTCATTGTATATTTTGTATTACATATTTGGTTAGGAGTAGACGTTTTCTAATGTCAGAATTAGGTTTAAAAATTAAGTCAGGTACAGAGTTAACTAAGATAGAAGTACAGTGCGTCCATCAGAATGGCATGATTTATGTAGTTCCATCTGAGTCTAGCTGGGTATGCACCGAAGATCTAAGGCATGTTCATGCCTTGTCAGGATTCTTTAAACAGATCACTGAACTCGATGACCCTAAAATACAAGAAGCTATGCAAAAGTGGGGAATTTATTTTCGCCCTAGGCCTTTACCTGAAGACAACGATTCTTAATAATCTTCAATAAGTCGATTAGGAGCGTTAAGAATTTTACTTACTTGAGGGTGTATATCTTGATCGGCGCCATTTTGAGGGTCATCCTCATACCATTCCTCATTTAGATCAAAATTGAGTACAGCGCCATCTTTTTGTGTTGTTTGTAACGTTTCAAACAGTTGGGTTTCGCGGTTGTTTTGTAAATTGATATTAGGAAATGAAACAACACGAATTTGTGATGGATGTTGGTAAATTTCTCTTATCAACAGTTTTACTCTATTACCATCAATTTTTTTTATGAATGCTTTATATTTATTACCGGCTTTTATGAGCTTTGTTATTCTTGCTCCAAGTTTTGGTTCGACTTGGCCAATCCGCTCTCCGTTAATACTAAGAGCCTTGACTATTTTGTCCATTATAGCCAGCTGTATTTCCTCACCATCTTCAACTTCATCTAGATTGTCTTTTGTGGTCTGGTTTACTAAATCTACTATCGCTACTTTGCCATATTCTTCATTAGCCGATTTTGGCGAAGAAAGAGTTTTAATTTTTTGATCCTTAGTTGTTGTGGATGAATTCTTTTCAATCAATTTATGTAAATTTTTAGTAGCAATTGGATTGTTAGGCGATAAATTCAGGGCATTTTTGAAAGCTTCTATCGCTTCTTTAATGAGTCCTGTCTCTAATAAAGACTTTCCTAGTCGATTAAGCGCATCTACATTGTCAGGATTCTCAGACAATATTTCACGATTTATCACAACAGCCTCATCCCATTTACCTTGCATCGCTAGATCCGCAGCATGCTTACTCTTTTTTTCTAATGCTATTTCCATGGCTATTTCAGCTTGTGAAATGCTCATAATATTTACCCCGCTAAATCTCTTCAAAAGCTAAATAATAAGAGATTTGACGGCATAGTATCCGGACAAGTCTTAGATTAAAACTAGTTTTTGTACAAAAATTGATCTTAAAAAGTGCGATTTTTGAGGTTTTTGTTGAATGATGCAGATTTTTTTATCTGAGCAATTCTAAGCCAAAGCAAAACCCATATGGACTCGAGAACAATAAAAATGCTCATTTTTGAATAGCCCTTGGTTCTGTTAACAAATGTAATTGGATGCTCTATAGTTTTATGCCCTTTGGATTGGCATTTAAATGCCATCTCAGCCTGAAATCCGAAACCTTTACATGTGAAATTATCCAGCTTTATATTGCGGATGACATTATGCTTAATCGCCTTGAATCCTGACGTTGTATCGTGCACTTCTATTCCAGATACTATGCGGATAGCTAAGTTACCAATGGAACTTAGCAGGCGACGATGTAGAGGCCAGTTGGCATGTGGGCCAAAATTCCAAAAGCTATCTGCATATCTAGACCCTACGACAACGTCAGAGTCTTTAAGTTTATCTAACATAGTCGGTATTTCTGGTATCGGATGTGATAAGTCGGCATCAAGCTGAATTATGTATTTGCTACCATTTTCGACAGCATGTTTAAATCCATCCTTATATGCGGTTCCAAGGCCTGCTTTTTCAGGCCTAACAATAGTTTCAATATTTCCACCAAATTGTGGTGATAGTTTTTCGGCAACTTTGGCGGTATTATCAGGGGAATTATCATCAATGATTAGAATACTGAAATTTGGTAGGTTTAGCCCAAATAATTGACTCACTAATTGTGGAAGGTTAGAAGCCTCATTGTATGTAGGAATTACCGCCGTTATTTTTTCAGAGTTTTGGTCCGTCATTTCATTGATAGATTTTACTGTATTTTCACTAATTGAATAAATTTATTAAAACGAATATTTCATTAAAAAACTAAATTTTTTTTGTATATACGCACAAATTTTGTGTCTCAATGATTATACTTTCCCTTGTAAATAGCGATTTTAATTTTTATTGTATCTAAGAACATTCTGATTGAATCCATTACTGGATTAACTTTACTTTCCTCATTGTGATACCACTCAATTGGCAATTCTTTTGTTTTTAACTCCTTTAAGTTAGCTATTACTAATATTTCCACATCGAAACCAAAACCTTTAAGCTGCTGTAAAGGGAATATCTGATTTGCCGAATCTTCTGTAAATGCCTTAAAACCGCATTGAGTATCCAGATAATCTGCTATCAGGAAAAATTTAATCCAAAAGTTGTATATTCTGCCGATTAGGTGTCGAAAATTAGATTCGTTAAAACGTTTGGATCCATAAATTTGACGTGAACCAATTACTACATCATGGTTTTTATGTTTTATCTCAGATATGAAATCCGATATATGCCTTACTGGCATGGCCATGTCAGCATCACACATTATTCGGATTTCCCCATAAGCAGATAACATTCCTTCCTTAATTGCGGTTCCCTTTCCGCTATGCGGTAAATCTATTAGCCTAATTCTGGAGTCTTTTGAGAATAGCTCTACTTCTTTGAGCGTATCGTCTTGGCTGCCATCATTCACAATAACTATTTCCCAAACATATTCCTGCTTAGAGAGGTAATCAGTTAGCGTAGTTAAAGTTTTACTGATCCTATTCTGTTCGTTGTAGACAGGGATGATAATTGAAATGCAATTGGGTTTAGTCGAGTTCAAATGCTTCGTGCAGTGATTTCGCTGCGGCTTCTAAATCAGCCTGGTCAATAAGGCATGTAATTCTTATTTCCGAAGTTGTGATTAAATCAATATTTATGCCGTTATTTGCTAATGTTGTGAACATAATTGCAGCATATCCTGATTCTTCCCTCATTCCGGTGCCAATAATACTAACTTTTGCAAGATTATCAGAAATTATAACTCCACCAGCATTCAATTTAGTTTTTAAATCCTGCAGTACTGCGGTTGTGTTTTCTTGATCTTCAGAATCAACTGTAAATGTTAAATCGGTAGTATTTCCGCGTTCAGCATTCATCGAGATTTCATCTACACTGATGTCTTTTTCCGACAGTGGCTGAAATATCTGGCTTGCCAAACCTGAACGGTTAGGCACTTTAGTCAAAGTGAACTTAGTATATCCACTCGTAGTGGCGATACTAGTAACTCTTTTACGTTGTTCTTGTATATTTTGCATTTTTGAAAATGAATCCGTATGAATTAATGTTCCTTCATTTTCTGTAAAACTTGAAGCTACATATATTGGAACATTATAGGTCATAGCTAATTCTATTGACCTTGGATGCATTTTAGCGCCATAAGAAGCCATCTCCAACATTTCCTCGTAACTTATATGGCTCAATTTTTTAGCATTAGGTACTAATCGAGGGTCGGCAGAATATATGCCCTCGACATCTGTGTATATTTCACATTTGTCTGCTTTTAATGCTGCAGCTATAGCCACAGCAGTTGTGTCTGAGCCACCTCTACCTAAAGTGGTTATGTCACTTCCATCATCGATACCTTGAAATCCAGCAATGATAACAATATTACCAACTTGCAATTCATTCATTATTGGCGATACGTCTATGTCTTTAATTTGAGCCTTTCCATACCTGCTATCGGTGTATATACCCGCTTGCCAACCAGATAAACTTTTAGAAGGTTTACCAATTGCTTGTAGAGCCATGGTAGTCAGCGTGCATGATACAAGTTCACCTGTGGATAAAAGTAAATCCAATTCCCTTCGATCAGGATTATTAGTTAATTGAGATGCCAAATTTGTGAGTTCATCTGTTGTAGAGCCCATTGCGGATACAACGGCTACGATAGAAACTCCGGCATTATGAGAGTCAGAAATTCGATTTGCAACAGATAATATTGCCTTTGTGTCATGAAGGGAACTCCCTCCATATTTTTGTACTATTATTTTGGACATAATGCGTAATTCTAGGAACTAGTTTGGTTATGCGCTGGTTGCAACGTAGGTTTAGAAATCTTTATTTCACCTGAGATGCTTGATTTATCTGCTGCATCGGCCATTTCATAACCAATTGTTAATTCTCTTCCTTTTGTTATAGCCAAAATAGATGGACCAGAACCTGATAAGAAAACGCCAAGAGCGCCAGCATTTTTGGCAGCCTGAAGTATGTTTTTTAGTCCAAAAAATTGATTCATTCTAGTGGGCTGATGTAGTTTGTCATCAGTAGCAATTTTTAAATTATCAAATTCACCGGTGATTAAACTTCTAACTAATAAGCCAACTCGACTTATATTGAACACAGCATCGCTACGGCTTATTTCGTCTTTAAGTAGACCCCTGGACTCCTTGGTAGGCATTTTTTTATCTGGAACATATATCACAGCTCTAAGTTCATCAGAAATAGGAATGGCTGCGCTAGTGAAACTTGATTCAGTTGCCACCACAACTTGACATCCACCGTTCATTGCTGCGACAAGATTATCAGGATGCCCTTCTACTTGTACTGCCAATTCCAGAATTCTCTCTGAACTAAGTTTTGCGTTGGATAATACATTGCCGGCCATTAGTCCTGCCAAAATTGCGGCAGCACTACTTCCTAAGCCTTTACCAGCCGGTATGTCATTTTCACAGTAAATTTTAATACTTGGAGCTTCAGTTCCAATCTCCTCATAGACGAGTTTAAAACACCTATGCACTAGCTTTGCGTACATTTCGTCGGGGTACTCCGAACCCTCTCCTACAACTTTGTAAGATGTCTTGGTCGTTTTGGTATCAATCGAGGTTGTGTTCCAAATGTCTAATGCCATAGCCATACAATCGAAGCCTGGCCCCATATTTGCAGATGTTGCGGATGTTTTTATAGTAATTTTACTCACAATATCGAATATTCCTTGAAGTTCGTATAGGGATGGATAAACCTAAAATAGAATTAGGATTGGGATAAAAAAGAAATTTTGTATTCTTATCTTGCTATGATTAAACAGCAGAGGTATTCTATCCTAAATCAGTAATTTATACACGTATATTTTGGATCAACACACAGCGTGAATTCTAATAAATTTATCATAGCCATATTTTCTTTATTAGTCTGTATGGGTTTAATTATTACAATAAGTTGTCGGAAGCCGGCAGAAGAGAATAGCCTTTTAAACCTAGATGTAATAAATGTGAATATCTCAGAGATCACAATCATTACTGAGGTGGCTTTTTCACCAGAAGAAAAAGCAAAAGGGCTATCTGGACGTAAAGATCTGCATGATGGGCAGGGGATGTTGTTCTATTATTCTGATTCCAAACCTACAGCATTTTGGATGAAAGGAATGTTGTTTGCCATAGATATCATATGGATAGGGGAAGATTGTACTATCCTTGATATAGATAACGACTTATCACCACCTACAAGTCATAATAGTGAGTTGACAATATATAGTGCCCCAAAACTGGCTCGATCGGTTTTAGAATTAAAGTCTGGGCAAGCTGAATCATTAGGCTTAAATATTGGAGATAAAGTTACCTTTGAAGCAAAAGATATAAACAAATACACTCTGTGTAGAGAGTGAATTGCCGCCCTCAACACAGCCTGACTTTATTTGCATATTGACTCTTAATATTATTAAGCATAGAATAGACACTTGGCCTAACTATGTCCTTCAACCTTTTTTGTCAAAAATTTATTGTAGTAGTTTCACCTCCGTGCGCGCCCGTATTTCCATCTCCTAGGCCGAAATGTGCACAAATCTATAGATTTATCAATTAACTTTTATTAATACTCAGGAGAGTGGGATTGTATGACTTCAACGTCTTCCGTTTATACTAATTTGAAAGACTCCCATAATGGGAAAGGCAATGGTGTTCATACGAGGTCATACTCAAGGTCGCCATCAGCCTTAAGAGTACCTCATCTTATACAAGTTCAAATAGATTCATTTGAATGGTTTAAAACTCAAGGTTTAGGTGATCTTTTTGACGAAGTCTCGCCTATCGAGGACCTTCCAGGTGGCAGATTTGAACTTACTTTTCAGAAACATTACTTCGATACGCCCAAACATTCCGAGGAGTATTGCAGAGAAAATGAAGTTACATTTTCTGCGCCTTTGTATGTGACTGTTCAATTGAATGTGAAGGCCGAGGGACCGGCTCAAGGTGAAAAGAAAGAGCAAACTCTTTTTGTCGGTGATATACCGATGATGACTAGCAGCGGTACGTTTATTATCAACGGTGCAGAGAGAGTTGTAGTTAGTCAATTAGTACGGTCTCCAGGTGTATATTTTACGACCACAACTGATCCTAATTCAGGACGTCTGTTGACATCAGCAAAACTGATTCCTTACCGTGGAGCTTGGATGGAGTTTGATACTTCCATTAGGAATTTAATTTCTGTGAAGGTTGATCGCAAGCGTAAAACACCGGTAACCATGCTTCTGAGAGCAATGGGCTTTATGGATGACAAAGAGATAATGTCATTGTTTGAAAAAGTAGATACAGATCCTGATAGAAGTTTTATACAATCAACTATTGATCGTGACACCACTGTATCTTCACAAGATGAAGCGCTAGTTGAGTTTTACAGAAGACTTAGGCCGGGCGAACCACCATCAGTTGATAATGCTAAAAACCTATTGAACAATTTGTTTTTTAATCCCAGAAGATATGATCTTGGTAGGGTTGGCAGATATAAGCTCAATAGAAAGTTGCATGATTCGTCTTTCAGTGAGGATAGAACACTATTCCCAGAGGACATTATTGGTTTATTAAGTTCAATGATTGAAATTAATAATGGAAAGCGAGAAGCTGACGATATAGATCATCTTGGTAACAGAAGAGTGAGGGCTGTTGGAGAACTCATTCAGAACCAGGTTAGAGTGGGTTTATTGCGTATGGAAAGAGTCATAAAAGAACGAATGACGACCGAGATGGATCCGTCAACAACAACACCAGCAGCATTGATAAATATTCGACCTATAGTTGCCTCTGTTAGAGAATTTTTTGGTGGATCTCAACTTTCACAATTTATGGATCAAACTAATCCTTTGGCCGAATTAACTCATAAGCGCCGATTATCTGCTCTTGGCCCTGGCGGATTATCAAGGGAGAGAGCGGGGTTTGATGTCAGAGACGTGCACCATTCACATTATGGCAGAATATGCCCGATTGAAACCCCAGAGGGACCAAATATAGGATTGCTAGGTTCGTTAGCAACATATGCACGTACAAATGAATTCGGGTTCATCGAGACACCATACAGGGTAGTTAAGAAAGTGATTTCAAATAAAGATGTCTCATTGCTTGGAAGGCAAACATTTCAAGACATTATTGGTAGCGATGGCAAAACGATACTCAGATCCGGTAATGTAGTAAGCAAGAGAGTGATTAAGCGTATTCAGGCACTCAAAGATTTTGAGTTGAAGGTAAAGCCGTACGTTTCTTTAGATGATACAGACATAAGATATTTGTCAGCAGATGAAGAAGAGACTGTTCGAATTGCTCAGGCTAGCTCACCTATAGATCACAATGGACAATTTATTGATGATCGTGTCGAAATAAGGTTGGGTGAAGGTGTGGGAATGGAGCCTCCAGAAGATGTTGGGTTTATGGATGTCTCTCCAGTTCAATTGGTTAGTGTGTCAACGTCACTTATCCCATTCCTAGAGCATGATGATGCAAACCGAGCATTAATGGGATCTAACATGCAGCGACAAGCTGTGCCATTGGTTAAACCTCAACCACCTCTTGTTTCCACAGGAATGGAAGGTAGAGTCGCGAAAGATAGTGGGCAATTGTTGGTTTCACCAATTGATGGCTTGGTTGTAGAGTCTACTGCAGATCGCATTACTATAGTTGATTCGGAAGGCACCGAAAACAGTTTTAAATTAAGAAAATTCCTGCGATCAAACCAAGGAACTTGTATCAATCAACGACCTATAGTAGATCGGGGTGATTATGTTAGAGCAGGAGATATATTGTGTGACAGCTCTTCTACTGGTGGAGGGGAATTAGCGTTAGGGCAGAATGTCTTAGTTGCTTTCATGAGTTGGGAAGGATACAACTTTGAAGATGCAATTATATTGAGCGAAAGATTGGTTAAAGATGACCGGTTCACTTCAATTCACATAGAGAAACACGAATGTGAAGCCCGTGATACGAAATTAGGTGCGGAAGAGATTACGCATGACATTCCTAATGTGGGTGAAGATAGTTTGCGGGATTTGGATGAAGATGGGGTTATACGCATAGGAGCTGAGATTGGTCCTGGCGATATTTTGGTAGGGAAGATTACCCCTAAAGGTGAAACTGAATTAAGCGCTGAAGAGAAACTGCTTAGAGCAATATTTGGAGAAAAAGCACGAGACGTTAAGGACACTTCTTTAAGGGTGCCTCATGGACAACGCGGGAAGGTAATAGATGTTCGTGTTTTAAGCCGAGCCAACGGCGACGATTTACCGCCTGGAGTAAACAAATTAGTGCGATTATGGATTGCTCAAACTCGGAAAATATCTGAGGGTGACAAAATGGCAGGACGCCATGGTAACAAAGGCGTGGTGGCACGCATATTGCCCGAGTCAGACATGCCGTTTTTACCGGATGGTACTCCGGTCGACATTATTCTTAACCCAATTGGTGTTCCGTCACGAATGAATTTGGGGCAAGTAATGGAGACTCATTTAGGATGGGCAGCTAATGCCCTAGGGTTTAAAGCAGTCACGCCTGTATTCGAAGGTGCACTCGATACTTCCGTGGAGGACGCACTTGCTCAAGCATGGCTAAGTACGCGATCAGGATCAGTGAAATATGATACATCAGATGGACAATTATCAAAGAAAGTAGACGTTGATCATCTATCAAATTGGCTAGATGAAAAGGGTTATGGTTTTGCTGAAGTGTTTGGTTCTGCAATCGGTGAAAATGCAGTTCCTGGTGAAGCCAAGAAAGCATGCTTAGAACTATGGATGGCTGAAGAAGCAGATATTGATGTGACAGAGATGTCGACTAAAGAAATAGACGCTGAGGTCTTAAAACTAAGTCGTGAAAAGCAAATGGCAGCGCCAACTATGGGTAAATCAATTTTATACGACGGGTTGACAGGAGAGCCTTTTGATCAACCGGTCACAACCGGCTATATATACATGATGAAGCTTATACACCTAATAGAAGACAAGATTCATGCTAGATCAACCGGACCATACTCATTGATTACTCAGCAGCCGCTTGGAGGTAAAGCTCAGTTTGGAGGTCAGAGGTTTGGGGAAATGGAAGTATGGGCCTTGGAAGCATACAGTGCAGCTTTCAATTTGCAGGAAATGTTGACTGTTAAATCGGATGATGTTGTTGGACGGGTGAAAACCTATGAATCAATCGTAAAAGGCGAGGACGTAATTCAGCCCGGTATCCCTGAATCATTTCATGTTTTGCTGAAAGAATTACAAAGCCTAGGGCTGTCAGTTGAATTATTAAGGGAAGATAGTGGGGATATCCAGCTCGATGATAGTGAATTTTCAATAGATGATTTTAATTTAGCTTTGGAATCAATGACTGAGTCACTTCCAGAAATAGAAACAGATGAGCCTGGGCAAGTTACAGCTGAACTTGAGTCAACTGAGACACAGGCCCAAACAGATAATTCTGAATCGACTGAATCAGAAGTTGAACAGACTGAAGATAAATCTGAGGATACTAAAGAAGATGCGGATGAGAGTACTAAAGAAGAATAAAGTCGTAATTAAACTTATAAGTAAATTTAATTACACAGACGTTACAAAAATAATGAACTTAGGTGAGGAGATATAGGTTATGGCCATGGCGCAACAATCCCAGAACGAGTTTAATGCTATACGTATAGCTATAGCATCTCCTGAGCAGATTAGGACTTGGTCTTATGGAGAGGTTTCTAAGCCAGAGACAATTAACTATAGGACTCTTAGGCCTGAGAAGGACGGCCTGTTCTGTGAACGAATATTTGGCCCAACCAAAGATTGGGAGTGTTACTGTGGCAAATATAAAAAGATTAGATATAAGGGAGTAATATGCGACCGATGTGGTGTTGAAGTGGCCAGATCTAAAGTGAGAAGAGAGCGCATGGGTCATATTGGCCTCGCAGCACCTGTAGCGCATATATGGTTCTCAAAAGCCACACCTAGCAGATTAGGCTTGTTGTTAGATATTAGCCCTAGAAACCTGGAAAGAGTACTTTATTTTGCTCAATACCTTGTTATGGAAGTTAATGAAGATATCCGTCAATCTAAAGTAGACGCTGCAAAAGTGCAACTAGAAGAGACGCTATTACAACTAGATGAGGTTGCAAAAGCTAAAATTGAACAATTATCGATTTCTGGTGACTCTTCGGAAAATACAGTATCTGCTGAAAAAGCTGATGCAGAGTCTAAAGTTGAAGATGAAAAAACTAAGGAATCTGACGAACTTAATCCGCAGGATAATATGTCGCCTGAATTGTTAGAGATCTATACTCAGTTGGAGAAAGACAAGCTAGATTCCCAACTGGAAACCTCGGACAACATCGATGAGTTAGAAGATCTCAGTGTAGGTCAATTATTGACTGAGAGTAAATACCGCGATTTACGCTTTAAGCATGGAGAAATGTTCAAAGCAGGGATGGGCGCAGAATCAATATTAGAAGTTTTAGGATCCTTAGATCTTGATGCAAAAAGAGATTTACTTCAAATAGATATACGGAGCACTTCTGGCCAGAGGCGAAAAAAGCTGATTAAAAGCTTACGAATTGTTGAAGCATTCCGGAAAAGTGGCAATAATCCTGAATGGATGATTTGGTCAGTTTTACCGGTTTTGCCTCCTGAGTTAAGGCCAATGGTTCAGTTAGATGGTGGTAGATTTGCAACCAGCGATTTGAACGATTTGTACCGCAGAGTTATAAACCGAAACAACCGTTTAAAAAGACTTATAGAGCTACAGGCGCCTGAAATCATTATAAGAAATGAAAAACGGATGTTACAGGAAGCAGTCGATGCCTTAGTTGATAATGGTAGACGTGGCCGAGCCGTATCTGGAAGTCACAATCACAAGTTAAAGAGTCTCTCTGACCTTTTGAGAGGTAAACAAGGCAGATTTCGACAGAACCTTTTGGGTAAAAGAGTAGATTATAGTGGTAGGTCTGTGATCATAGTTGGACCGACTCTAAAGCTTCATGAGTGTGGTATTCCAAGAAAGATGGCGTTGGAATTGTTCAAGCCATTTGTAATGAATCAGCTTGTTGTTAAAGGTTATGCGCACAATATTAAAAGTGCGAAACGCATGGCTGAAAGAGTTAGGCCCGAGGTATGGGATATATTAGAGAATGTTATAAAAGATCGCCCTGTATTGTTGAATAGAGCTCCAACTCTTCACAGGTTAGGTATTCAGGCGTTTAAGCCTGTTTTGATTGAGGGAAGTGCCATCAGGGTGCATCCATTGGTCTGCGCAGCCTTCAACGCTGATTTTGATGGAGATCAGATGGCGGTCCATGTTCCATTATCGAAAGAGGCGGTTATTGAAGCTAACCAGCTTATGTTAAGCACAAAGAATATGCTGTCTCCAAGCTCTGGTGAACCAATGGTGGCCCCAACTCTTGATATCGTTCTTGGTTGTTACTATTTAACTTCATCGGATGATTCAGCAATGGGCGCAGGGACAACTTATGGCAGCTTGGATGAAGCTAGATTAGCTTTCGAGATGAGATTGTTGAACGTAAGGGCTCCGATAAAAGTTAGAGTGCCTGCCGAATTGACTGTACGTACAGATGCTTCGACTTTGGAAACGCAGGAACCTGAAGAAGGAACTAAGTTTATTGATACTACAGCAGGACGTATATTGATTAACAATGTGATTCCAGATGAATTAGGCTATTGGAACTTTGCAATGGATAAATCCGGTCTGAAAGACTTAGCAGCAATTGCTTATACGCAAATTGGTAATGAAGAAGCTGCAAAGCTTTTGGATTCTGTTAAAGATCTGGGCTTCCATTATGCTTCAAGATCCGGTACTACAATCGCAATAAGTGATATTGCTCTTTCGGAAGATAAAACTGAAATTATTCAAAAGGCTGATAAACGAGTGGCTTTACTTGAACAGCAATATTTAAATGGCTTAATCACCCAGCAAGAAAGATATACAAATACTGTACAAATCTGGACTGCAGCAAATGATGAGTTAACAAAGGTAATACAAAATAATCTAGGCAATTATGGAGGCATTTACTGGATGGCACAATCTGGGGCTAAAGGTAACATAGCTCAGATTAAACAGATGGCTGGTATGAGAGGACTAATGTCGGATCCTAAAGGCAGAATTATTGACAGGCCTATTAAATCAAATTTCCGTGAAGGGTTGTCTGTTTTAGAATATTTTATATCTACACATGGTGCTAGAAAAGGATTGGCTGACACAGCACTTCGAACAGCGGACTCTGGATATCTAACTAGAAGACTTATAGACGTTTCTCAAGAAATAACAATAATGGATGAAGATTGCAGTACTGAAGCAGGAATATGGATACAAGAAGATCCAGATGCCGCATTAGCTAGTGCCTTTGGAGATAGTTTGCTAACTAGATATACGGCAAGCTCTGTTGCAGATCCCGCAACTGGTGAGGTTATTCTTGATGGTGGAGAACTTTTGGATGAAAAATCAGTCGAAAAAATCAATCAATCTGATATAAGTCAGGTGTTGGTAAGGTCACCGCTCACCTGTGAGTCGAGACCTGGTATCTGTAGGATATGTTATGGAATTCAATTAGGAACCGGGGAATTAGTAATGCGAGGTGAAGCTGTTGGGATTATAGCTGCCCAAAGCATTGGTGAACCAGGTACACAGCTAACTATGAGAACGTTCCATACTGGGGGAATTGCCGGAGCAGACATTACCAGTGGATTGCCGAGAGTCGAAGAATTGTTTGAAGCTCGAGCGCCAAAAGGTGAAGCGGTTCTATCTGAGATTGATGGAGAAGTCGAAGTAATAGAAGATTCTGATGGAAGGATTGTTAGAGTCACGAATAGGGAAGAATATGTCGATGAATATGACATCAGCCCAAATCAAAAACTATTAATTGGGAATAACAAACAAGTTGCTATTGGGTCAACTATAGCTACTCCAAAAAAGACTAAGAAATCTGCAGATGCTGATAATACCGCGATAGAAAAAGCAGATGTTATTGCTAGAGTATCCGGAAAGTTAAAAATAGTTGGCACAAAGGCAAAACCGGAGTCAGTCACTATTGCTTGGGAAGATGAAGAACAACGGGAATATATAGTGCTTGCTACTGCTAACGTTATCGTACAAACAGGAGACAATGTAGTTGCTGGACAAGCCTTGACTTCAGGGCCAAAAAACCCACAACAGATTTTAAGGATTCAAGGAAGAGAAGCTGTTCAACAATACCTTGTCGATGAAGTTCAATCCGTTTATCGATCCCAAGGTGTGAAAATCCATGATAAACACATTGAGTTAATTGGTGGACAAATGTTGAATAAGGTCAGAATTGATCATTTGGGAGACACAGATTTACTTCCTGGAGAGTTAATAGATAGGCGTAGATATGAGGACGTTAATTCAGAGATTATAGCTCAGGGAGGCGAGCCAGCTTCCGCAAGTCCTGTTCTTTTGGGTATAACACGAGCTTCACTTAATATGGAAAGTTTCCTAGCGGCAGCTTCATTCCAGGAGACTACGAGGGTTCTTACAGAATCATCAATGAACGGTCAGGTGGATCATCTTCGAGGATTGAAAGAAAATGTCATAATCGGTAGATTGATACCGGCAAGACTGGATCAGTCAGAGGAAGGTAGAGAGAAGCTAGGATTGCCAGATCCTAGTGATGTTGAAGCATTAGCGGAAGAAGAGTTTTCTCTTGCTGGAGCAATGACATCTACGGAATCTATGGAAAATCCATTCGAGGTTACTGAATCTGATTCCAAACCTGAAGAATCTTAAAGTTACCGAACACTACAAACTTTATAATCAGTTGATTCAGTATAGCTGCGGGCGGTTAGCTCAGAGGCCCAGAGCGCTGCGTTGACATCGCAGAGGTCACTGGTTCGACTCCAGTACCGCCCACCATTGAATTGATATTTTTCCTAGAAACTCTGAGCAAATCTGCTTGGGTCGAATTTATCTATGGGGATACTCGTTGAGTCTTTAGTTATTAAATCGGTAATGACTCTTGCCATAGCTGGTCCCATAACGATACCCTGTCGGCCTGCTCCGGTAGCAATATATACGCCTTCTATCTCTGGAACTTTACCAAGAACCAGTAGACCATCGGAAGACACTGGACGTAGGCAAGCTGTATGTTGTGCCAGCCGAGCCTCCGTTACAGAAGGGATCATTTTAAGTAAAGATGCCATTATTTTGTCCCTACCATCAGAGGTGGGCGTATCGTCAAACCCAGCCTCTTCCTCTGTAGTGCCTGCCCAAAGAAGTCCATCAGGTTTGGATGTGGCATAATTACCGGCCCATCCGAGTGAGCATGTGAACGGTTCTTCGTCCGTCTGGAGGCGCAGGATTTGGCCTTTGAGAGGTCTTACTTCAAGAGGTAAATTTATCCATGAAGAAGCTTCTCCACTCCATGGCCCCATTGCTAGCACAACGTTTTGACATGAGAGGATGCCTTTTTCTAGGAGGACTCCTTCAACATGGCCGGCTTTTGTCTTGAGGCCTATCCCCCGGTCATTACGAACCGTGGCCCCAACTCTCTCTGAGGCCTGAACAAGTGCTATCATCAGCCGGTAAGGCTCAACATCCGCACCTTCTTCGCTATATATTCCGCCAATAATTTCAGGGCTTATTCGAGATTCGATATTCTTGGCACCTTCTGCATCTACCCAATGTGCATTACCTTCACCGTTCAGTTGGTGTAGCTTTAGGTTGTCTTGCAAGTTCGAGACTTCGTTATCTGTGAATGCAAGGCTTAGCGATGAGCGATGGCGGAACTGAATATCGACTCCTGTTTCCTCCGGCAGAATACGTGCGAACTCATTGTGGATTTTCCATCCCTCCGATTGAATTGCAGTATGGGGGCCGGGTTGGACACCACGGCCTAAGCGTCCGTATGCAAAGCCCGACGCGTGACTTCCTACGGAATCTTTTTCAATAATGACACTGTTTATCCCTGCCTTGCCAAGCAGGTAAGCCGTAGCTACACCAACTATTCCACCCCCGACTATAACGACATCAGTGATTTGAGTGTTCATGGTGTACCTTCTCCTATTTGAATCAGATTTGCATGCATTAGAGATCTGGTTACTGATTGTCGTAGATGGCCTTTGGACATAATAATCTATTCTAAAGAATTTCCCAATTATTGAAAAATTTACCCTGTAGAGAAGATAAGGTTATTGATATAACGGTATAGCTGTACCCCACAACCCTGGGCTCCCTATCCTCCTTTTAAAGTTTCCTATCATCTTTCCTACCATTTATTCGTCAAAATGATTGTCAAAGTAGGATGTATAGACATACCGTTTGGAGCTAGTATGGAAGACGTATGAGTTGGGCTTTGACATCTCAGAGGTCACTGGTTCGACTCCAGTACGGCTCACCATTGAATTTTGAACTTAAATTCGGGTGTTTCGAGTGATTTGAAGTTTCTCTGATTTAATTAGTAAACCGATTTTCTCATAAAAAATTATAAATATAGATCATTATAGAAAGGATAAAACAAATGGCTAAGTGGAGTGAAACTAATATGCTCAAAAGCATAAAAAACCCAACTAATGAAGCATATGAAATTAAACTTCATGCTCCTGAAATTACGTTCATCGGTGCATCAGAACAACCAGATTTTGCAACAGCTAATATTTTGTTTTATCCGAATGACAAAGTTGTGGAATTAAAATCATTAAAACAATATTTTTATCAATTTAGAGAAACACACATTTCTTATGAGCGAATCATAAATACTGTTTATGATGATTTAATGGAGACGTATTCGCCAAAACGTATCCGAATAGTTATGAAGTTTAACGTTCGAGGAGGAATAACGAGTGAACTGACGATCGATTCCGACTGGGGTGTTCGTGGCGGTAAAGAAGAGTTTAAGGATTGGTTATAAAACCACTCTGTTAAAAAGACAGGGTTAATTAGTGTGATTTATTTCTACAGTGCCAATTTTTGTATCTACTGAGACAATTCCCTGAATAGAATCCAAAGCTTTTCCTCTTGTAGCTGATGCTCTCTCCATCGCCTCATTGTCGGCATATAAAGATACTGCTATAAACATGTTCCCTTCAGCATGAATTCCTAAAAGTTGTTCTGCTTCTGGAAAATCATTTGGTGCATTTTCTAAATATGATTCCTTAAGAATATTAGCTGCTTCATTTGAATCAAAAGTTATTGTGGTAACCCTTACTACTGACATTAATCCTCCTATAAGTATTATTAATTAACCTTAAATTTAGCTGTATCCTACAACTAGGAGGGGGTGCCTGTCTTCATTATTAATTCTTATGATTAATCTTACGATTTTGTGCATTTTATTCTAAATAACTTATACTCTTACCAACTGTATTTATAAAGCAACCTCATAGGAGGTGAATGTGAATTTGCTGTGGACTGTTGTAGGACTAGTTTTCATCTTTCTCATTGTTTGTATTCTTTTTCTTTTGGATATACTTCTATTCACAGGTTGGATCATTAAATTTGTGTACCGCTTTCTTAAAGGACTAACACCGAAACCTGCATAGGAGTTGAAACGGGCGCGAAAATGACAAAAGATTTTATTATTGACTCTCAAGTGCATGCCTACGAAGCAAATAACCCATCGAGGCCATGGCAGGGGTTTTTGCAGGGCCCAGCTCAGGCTACGGGAGATGACATGGTTAAAGCGATGGGCGAAGTAGGTGTGGATGGAGCTTTACTTGTGTCTCCATTTAGTTTGTACGGTTATGATGCAAGTTATGCTCTGGAAGTTCACCGCGCTCATCCTGATAAATTTGGGTTGATAAAACCATTTAATGTTAAATCAGAAACAATACGAGAAGACCTCTTGGAATGGGCATCTATACCATCGGTTGTAGGAGCAAGACTCATGCTTTCAAATTCCGGGATACAGGGTATCGAAACTGGAATAAGAGAGATGTTTTCTGCGGCGTCTGACGTTGATATTCCAGTTAATGTATATTGTTCGGGTAATCTTTCTGCTTTTAAGGAATTGGCCAAAACATATCCCAATACTCAGTTAGTTATTGATCATTTAGGTTTAGAGCAACCATTTATACCTCCTCCTCCAGAAGATCCATTTTCTGACATAGGTCAAGTAATTGAGTTTTCTAAATTTGATAACGTTGCTATTAAGATTTCAGGTGCCTGTACACTTTCGCATCGACCTTTTCCATACGATGATATTTGGGAGCCATTGGAGCGGATTTTTAAAGCTTTTGGTTTCGAGCGATGTATGTGGGGTACCGATTGGACCAGGGCAGTAGAATTACTAACCTATGAGCAGGGAGTAGAATCTTTCCGACTTACAGATTCTATCTCTGATAATGAACGTAATATGCTTATGGGTGGAGCCCTTTCAAAAATATACAATTGGCAGCCGCGCGTTCGTCATTAAGGCAGCGCTTGTTTATAATTAGCGACACATGAAAATTACTAATGTTAGTTATAAAAGTTATCGTTGGCCTCTAGCGACACCGATACGGAATGGAAAACACATTTATCCTGAAGCAGGACTTAATGTTATTCAGATAGATACTGATGAAAACATTTCTGGCATAGGTCTAATAGGTGGAGTCCATAATGCATCAGATATATTCTCATCAATTACAAGCCATTTTAAAGAAACCCTTATTGGTGAGGATCCTTTTAATACTGAACGTATATTTTATGATTTATGGCAGCCAAAAATAATTGGACGAAGAGGAATGTCTACCAGAATAATTAGTGGTATCGATATCGCTCTTTGGGATATTAAAGGTAAATATACTAAATTGCCCCTATATAAACTTATTGGTGGCCAGTTTAATAAAAAAATTCCCGTTTATGTGGCTGGTGGATATTATGAAGAAGGTAAAGGGCTAAAGCAGTTAGGCGAAGAGATGGTTAATAACAGTGCATCTGGCGTTACTGCTGTAAAAATGAAAATAGGCGGGGTTTCTATAAACGAAGATGTGGAAAGAGTAAAAACAGCGAGATCTGCAATAGGACCAGATATAAAACTGTTAGTGGATGCAAACTGTGCTTATCAGTATCACGAAGCTATAGACATAGCTAGGAAAATTGAAAACCAGGACATCTTTTGGTTTGAAGAACCCTTGCCTCCTGACGACTATGATGGATATCAAAAATTGTCTCAATCTACCAATATCCCAATAGCAACAGGAGAAAATGAATATACTAAATTTGGCTTTAGAGATTTAATCAAAAACCGATGTGCTTCGATATTACAACCTGACGCATTAACAATGGGTGGGGTTTCTGAATTTCTTAAAGTATCTTATATGGCACAAGCTGAAAATTTACCTATATCGCCCCATGGCAATCAAGATGTTCAGATACATCTAATATCGAGTATCTCTAATGGATTGTTATTGGAGTACTACAACGGATCTACAGACCCAATGTGGCTAGACATGTTTGAAGAACCTTTAAAAATCAAAGACGGACATGTTGTAGCACCGGATAGACCAGGATTAGGAATTAATTTAAATCATTCAGCGATTTCAAAGTATCAAGTAATCTAGCAGCAGACATATATTTTGAATCAAAAGGCGTGGACAATTTAGTGAAAATAACACGTAGCGATTTAGAAGAACTGGATAATCGAGATCCACTTAATCAGTATCGATCTGAATTTAATATCCCTGAAGACATACTTTACTTCGACGGAAACTCACTTGGAGCACTACCTTCCGCAACTGTTCACCGCGTAAATGAAGTCATTTTGAATGAGTGGGGCTCTAATCTTATTAATAGTTGGAATTCTTCTGGATGGTACACATTATCAGAAACAATAGGTAATAAAATTGCCAAACTAATTGGAGCTGATGATGGAGAAGTCGTTTGTGTCGACGGCACCGGACTTAATATTAATAAAGTCCATGCGGTTGCCTTAAAAATGCGAAAAAACCGTAAAGTTATTCTCATGGAGGAGACCGGTTTTCCTACTGATGCCTACATTACGCAGGGATTGATTGACCAGTTAGAACAAGGCCATATCATTAGGTTTATTAAGAAAGATGAAATTTTGGATGCCATTACGGATGAGGTTGCTCTTGTTTCACTAACACAAGTCCATTATAAAACGGGGCATCTTTTTGATATGAAGACTATTACTCAAAAGGCACATGCAGCTGGAGCTCTTGTTGTGTGGGATCTTTCTCACTCTGCAGGAGTACTTCCTATTGAATTGAATAAGTGTAACGTCGATTTTGCTGTGGGATGTACATATAAATTTCTTAATGGCGGTCCTGGTTCACCTGGATATCTCTATGTGAGCAAAAGGCATCAGGGTAAACAGATACAACCATTAACTGGTTGGTGGAGTCATAAGAAACCATTTGCATTTGAGCAAAATTATCGACCCAAAAATGATATAGGACAGTTTCTTTCAGGAACGCAACCAATAATTGCCCTTGCAGCGGCGGAGGTTGGGATTGATATGGTGCTTCGTGCAGATATAGCCCTTATCCGTGGGAAATCAATAGAATTGGGTGGAATTTTTATTCGACTAATTCAGGAACACCTGATCGATTATGACTTAGATATAGTCACTCCTAGAAATGGTGCCGATAGGGGAAGCCAAATATCTCTAAGCTCTCCGAACGGATTCGCCATAATTCAAGCGCTAAAAGAAGTTGGAGTTATAGGTGATTTTAGGAGTCCCGATAATATGCGATTTGGTTTTGCTCCCTTGTATACAAGATATACGGATCTTTGGGATGCTGTAAAAAAGCTGCAAGTAATAATGGAAAACGATACATGGAGAGCTGAGAGATTTAATAACCCCATAGATGTAACATGAAACTGATAAGGATAGCGCTGAACATATAAAATTTAATAACGATGTTATTTAAATTAAGGCGTTTAAAACTATACCTTGGTCTAATATTAGGCTTAACACTTTCGTTTTGTTTTATATCGAGCATCGCTGAAGCTCACAGACCAGCTTTTCCAGACGGTCTCAATAAATCAGCTGATACAGCTTTCGAACTTGACGATATTGATATTTCTCAAGCCATATATCAGGTTTTAGATGAGAAGGAACAGGTGTGGCTTAGCTTTTACCCCGAAAAGTCTAATTCTAAAATAGCAACAATCCAACTAGGAATACCTGTATTAGAAGAAACAAAGTTGTTTAGGCCGAAGGTCGCATTACTTTCTCCAAACCTAAAACAAATTGACTTACCGTTTGAAACCCCCGATGGATTCGGAGCAATTGTATATGAATCAGATGATGGAATTCCGATTAGAGAATTTCATGAGCCATTCACTAATACTAATTCATGGATATTAATAGAAGATGAATTTGAAATATTAGAAAACGGAATTCACTACGTTGTTATATTTTCTGAAACGAACCAATCAGGTAAATTTTGGTTTGCGACGGGTACAAGAGAGGTATTCGATTTTTCATCTCGCAGTGAACTAAATGAAAACATATCTAAAGTAAAAAGCTTTCACTTACCATCAACGTCTTTGACTAATACAGTTACAGTGTCAGAAAAAGACAACCCAAAGCAAACTATTAATGAAAATGAATTTGAGCAAGAAAAAGTTGATTTAGACGATCGTAACTATTTTAAATCCGCCAGTGGATACATAATAGGTGGGGTAGTTGTTTTAATTGTTGTACTGATTTTTATCAGGAGGCGATTTACTTAGAAATTAAGGTTTAAAGACTACGACTGTAGCAATTGGATTATTGTCTGAGTCATATTCTAAATCTACGACTCCGATCCAATATCTCCCTAACTTTTTAGCAGCTGGTTGCCCATCTGCCTCTAAAGTCAAATCTACTCCACCTTCATCACTAAGTAATCCCATTCTAATCTTAATTTTGATGACAGCGGTCCCTCCACTTTCTCTGTCATCAGACACGACAGCCTCGAATATACCTCCCATCCCTCCGACAGGAGCAGGACTGATAACAGTTTGTCCAATAGCTAATTTAACTGGATTACCTAGAGGCGTAATTGTAGTGCCAGATGGGTCTGACTCAATAGCCTCGGGGAAGTTGAACTCCATGCCTTCATTTGTGACGGTTTTACGTTCTGGCAGTGGAGTAGCAGTAGGCAAGGCAGTTGGAGTTGCATTAAGAGCAACTTCTGCAACTCCAGATCTTGCTGATTTTGCATTAGCATCTAACTCAGCTTGAGTTCGATTAGAAAGAGTTATATTAAATACTTCCGTTTCAGCCAGAACAGTTTCGAGTCCCTGTCCGCCTATTAGCATTATCGAGCCATCATCTCTTTTGTAAGCCTGGAATCTATATCTGCTGTATTGCATATTACCGA
>PAAV01000038.1 GCA_002699485.1 Chloroflexota bacterium
CCGGGCAAATAATGAAGCCTTTGCCTCGAGAAATGCCACCATTTACTATATGCCGCACGTTCTTTTTCAGAGCATCTGTATTTAATTGATAATCCGAATCAAATGGGGTCATTATAAGAACTGCTGGACCAATTATTTCCGCTTTGATTTCTGAATAATTCAAATTCACACCTCTACTTATTTGTTAACTGTTTAAATTTATCCCATACCTAAACTTGCGTAAACACAACTACAATCTTTATAAAAAGCAACCTTTATCATAAAACGCGAAAACGAACTTAATTTGCTGCCCCCATAGATAAACATGTAATTGTTCTAACAATTCCATCAATGACATGTATTTGAGCTGTAACTAAGTCTCCTACGGTAGTTAAGTCAGGAGCGTTTATTACGGCAATAATGTCATAAGGTCCTGTAACTGCATCCACCCGAACGACACTGTTGATTTCTCTTAGTTGATCAGATACAGATTTACTCGTACCGACTGCAGTTTCGATTAAAATGTATGCCTTTGTTGCCACTATTAACCTTGCTTTAAATTATGGTGATTCTAGGATCGAATATTAAAGCATGTCAAACATTTACGCTATAATCCCATTTAAAGTTAAGAACTGCAGGAGAAATAAAGTGCCCGATATCGATCAATATAGAAAAGCCTGGTCGAAATTTGCCACAGGCGTATCTGTGATACTTTCAAAGGATCAAGGGGGGTCCGTGCATGGAATGGCTGCTAATGGCATTACTTCTGTGTCACTTGATCCGATGTTAGTCTTAGTTTGCGTTGATCACAGCAGAAATACATACAAAAGAATCAAGGAAACGGGAAGATTTTCTATAAACATCTTAAATCACAATCAAATCGAAGTAGCTGAATATTATGCGCGTCGTCCAGAAAAACGGATTGGAGAGCCCCCGTGTGAACTGGTGCTAGGTGAAGATGGATCCGCTAAGATAGGCGATTCACTCGCATTTATAGATTGCCATTTGAATGAAGAAATTATCCAAGGAGACCACACCATATACATTGGTAAAGTTGTTGATATAACAATTGAAGAGGGGAAGCCTTTATTATTTTATGGCTCCATGTTTAATGAACTCGCTCATGAAGGCAGAGCACCAAACTGGAGTTAGCGCTTCACCCTATATATAGTCACTTTAGATCCAAAATAGATTGGCTCTAGTAAACCATCTAAGTTGGACTGAAATTTAGCGAAGCCCTTTTCAGGATAATACAAATGCTCCAGTTCCCCCAGATAAACATAATCAATCCCATATTTTTCAATAATGCTTATTGCTGTATGCATTTCAGTAGTTGAGTAGAATGCATCAACATCACGAATTCGTTCGGTTACTTCCTCGCGGTAACCCCATCGCTGTTGCTCTTGATGCCATTTCCATCCTATAACGGTGGGTAAACCAGTGTAGATGGAGATTCGATTGCCCCAACGGTAGGTTGGAGTATGGCCCTCCATGATTATTGGAGAGCCGGAAATATTATTTTGAAGCCATAAAATCGCTTCGTAATCATGTATTAAATTGAGCGGGCCTAATTCGTCAGGAAATTCAGAGTATTTCATGTAGGCCATTCCATCCAAACTTAAGCCCATGTTAGACGAATCAAACCGATCATTTATTCTGTCTCGTGTCCCAAGTATCGGATAAATTAAAGAAGAAGCAAACAGAGCTGTTAATGTGAAAACCCAGATTAACAACAATGGATTAAATTTAAGTTTTGACGAAATCGAATATGATCGGAAGAGATCTTTATAATTATTCAATAAGTGCCAGAGAGCATAAGAAGATGCTATTGCGAAAAGAACCCAGATCTGGAGATATATTTTAAAAACAGAATTCATCCGATCAATGTCACCCTCCACTCGATAAAAATCCAATCCTATTGCAAGTAATAAGGCGATTATGGTGATAATAGTGACGAAAATTTCTGAACGATTCGCATTTTCTCTGTTTAAGATTTTAGTTATCCCTACTGCGAAGGCAATTATTGTTATCCCTGCCAAAAATGGAACCGTGCTTCCTGTTTGAATAACCAATCCGTAACACACTGCGCCAATAACCGCCAATGCTAAAGCCATCAATAGATATCTCATAAAACCTGTATTTATGTTTAAACCTGGCAAATAACGGAGGAAAACCTGGCAATAACCGAAACCCGCTGAATTACGGGAAAAAACAGTACGGAATTCATGCAAATAAAATGATCCAAGTATAAATATAAACAGACCATTAATAGCTAAGAATTGCCATAAAACCGTAGTATTAGTTGTTGTTTCTACATTTGAGAAGAAGGACTGATAATTTGAGTGGAAAGGAAGGAACACTAAATACCCGATTAACAATATGATGACACAGTGAGATATTGATCTTAAAGCCATCGAAGCGCTTAATGTGGAATATCTGAAATAATTTGATGCAAACACTGCAGCAGCTCCAATAATCATATATGTCGGATAATCCCACGTATTAATTACTCTCAGAACACCTATTGATATCCCCAGCATGATAAGAATGGAAAGGCTTTGTGCAGATTCTCCAGCTAAAGCCATAAGTCTTGATTTTCCGGCATGGTTTTTATTCACTACCAAAGCTAGTGCCAAAATTAAAGCTAATAGCGTGAATGGTATGGCAATCATATGAGCGTGCAGGTCAGCAAAAAGAAATGAGAAAAAAGGAAACTCTGTTATTTCAAAACCAGGAGGATCAGGTGGCATCATGCGGCTTGATTGCCAGAAATCGAAGGTTTTTGAGGGTAGACCTTTTGTGACATTTACCAGTGAGGAAATTAACTGTATTATTCCATCTAGATTCCCTAGTAAAGTGACTGAAGCTGCAGCTATAAAGCCAGCGAAATACGGATTTAACAATTTCGAGCGGTTTGAAATACGGGATTGAATTTTATTCCGACTGGACTCTGCACATGCAGCTAAATTGTATCCAATACTGAAAGACCCAACGAAAGTCAAAGCAAAAAATAACGGGATTGCTAAATTGTACGCAGTTCTAACTTCAATAGCGGTCGCTTTGATGAACATGGCTACCATGAATTGTCCGAAGTAATAATAGTTCAAAAATCCTCCAGAGAACCACGGGTCGTATGGCGGCATAATGGTCGATTTCACGATGGCATTTAAGTACGCAACGTCCATCGGTTTTTCTCCACCTCTAAATGGGTGCCATAAGTCTGGGTTTGCCATTCTGATTGACAGGAAGATGAAAAATGCCAGCAGAAATAAGACTTCAGTAACTAATAAAAGCCTCCAACGTTCTTTTAAAAACTGATATATCTCATCTTTATTTTGTATAAAAGTAATAAGCGATAACAATCCGAGAACAACAAATGCCAAAGTGATTGTGACGTGGTTAAATTCTAACCACTGGCTACTCGCTAGAAGCCAAACAATTATGGAGACGATCAAAATGCCAATAGTTCTGGAAAACATGAATCCTTTGTCTGGCAATGATCTCAACACCCAAAAGGTTATTGGAAAAGCTAGTAACATTAATCCTTCAATAAGGATGACCCAGGTGATAACAGGGTATTTACTTGTCCAAACATCTTTTTTGAATATTTCTGAATACGATCCTCCCTCCAGCTGTGTGCCGAGATCACTGTGACTATAGGTGGAAGAAATAGCTTTTTCGGCAAATGAATAGGAAGATTCGTAATTAGCATCAATTAGCTGCCTGATGGTATTACCATCATATTTTTTAGTGTTAACGAAGATCAATACTGTTGGATGGTCGTAGACCGAAAAGCTCTCATCTGAGTGACCTAAATTCACTGAAATTCCACGATTATTAAATCCTTCAAAAGTTTTTGGTATCGGGAGTTTAGGTCGAGAAAAACTGTCATGTATAAGAGTAATTCCTAAGAAATTAGGGTATGCAGTTTCGTGGTTAGCTAGGTGATAACCCAATTGTCCTGAAAATAAAAGTTGATAATAACTTGAACTTTTTGGATACCTGTCCGGCATTCTAGATATAGTTCCATATAACCGATCAGAATATAAAATCAATGCATCTGCTTTAGCTAAGTGATTCGAGATAATATTTATTTTGGAGCTAACATCTGGATCATACATAGGTAACTCTTCAATCTGATAACCATGTAAATTTGGGAGCCCTTCCTCCCAATGTTCCTTAAGAAGCACGCTGCTTTTTGGTAGATTTGTTTGAATCCATTCTGAAGCACGAACAGCTGGATGGGGATTTGAGTAGATCGCAAGAAATGAAATCGAATAAAAAACACTAAATAAAGTTAAGATTACTCCTGACAAAATCAAAAAGATTTTCACGTATTTATAAGTGTCGATTTCAGACTTAATTTTCCTGAAATAATTTAAAGCTGTATGCCAGAAACTTGATAACATTTGTGATCCGAACAAGATCAAAAATGGAGTTACTGGAATCATATAACGCATAAATTTCACTTCTAACGATCCAGTAATAATTAAATATGGCAAAACCCAGGATAATACGACTACGTCTAATCGGTTTTTGACCGGACGGAACGGTAGAGTTATTAACAAAGATAAGGTTACGAGTGCTGAAGCGACTATGAGGGCTTTAATGTCGTTGGACCATATTAAAATTCCAGCTGGTACAAGAATGCCCATCAAGATATACAAAATACCCCTGCGAAACTCTAAACCTCGAATGGCTACGAATATTAGTCCTGACCAGGAAATTATTCCTAATGGGATACCAAGTCCCCATACGATATGTTGCTGAATGAAATAAAAGTATGGCTGGGTATTAATATACTGCCTGGTGTAAGGGTAATCGCGTATTCTTCGTACCATTTCGGATTGTTCTGTAAAATCTGAATAAAATTGTTTCCAGTCTAGGAAAGCATATGGCTGAGTTAAAAAAAACGCTCCGACTGCGGTAAAGAGTCCAGCTAATGTATTTATAAATACTTCCTTAAGTCTGTCTTGAAGGAAGTATGTCTGGTGTTCATTTTCTCCACTCAAGTTCAATAACCACATCAAATGAGCTACGGCAAAAGCCAATAATATTGGCAGCTGGCTGGCCTTTGTTGCTAAACCTAATCCCATAAATAAACCAGCTAGAATCGAGTTTGCTACTCCGCCGAATCTGGCCACTCGGTATAAAAAGAATATAGTTACCGCAGCAAACATGGCCTGTAATGTGTCGACTGCAAAAAAGTGACTTAATTGGATATGCAATACAGCTAATGCGATAAATGCACAAGCAATAAGTGCAACTTTCCGGCCATATAACCTAGCACCAAGAATATATACAGTTAGCAAAGTAACTAAGTCGGCTATTGTGGAGACTATCCTGCCGGTTATTCTTAGATCTTGGATTCCTGGACTTGATATTACCTCTGATATCGATTCTATTCCCTTGATTAGATATATCGGCAGAGAGCCATAAGCAAACCAGCGTGGATTCCAGGAACTTTCATCTGCGTTAAATAGAGAGGTAAACTCACTGGCTTTTACGGGAGATATTTCGGCAACTTTAAATAGTATTGCCCGTTCATCCGGATGAGGTGTAAAAGCAATACCGTTGTCCCAGTTAATCCCATATAGCCTCACTGACAAAGCTAAAGCTATTATTACTAAAAGAACGATCGCATAAAAATACTTATGGAAGAAGTTTAATATAGAGTCTTGATTTTCAGATAATTTTGGCATTCGTTTATTTCATTGAAACCATTTGTTGTTTTTAATATTAAATCCAAAATTAAATACTTCAGATAGAACGACTTAAGATTATTATATGTATACACTTTGATACAGTAAGTTTTATTAATTAGTAATAGAGGATTTACATGCTAACATTTGTACCCGAAGAGATTGAGGATTATTCAATACAACATACATCGAAGTTACCAGATTATTTAAACGATTTAATGGAATTAACTAGAACTACGCGTGATGATGCCATGATGTTGTCTGGACCGATTGAAGGCACTCTTCTTCAATTATTAGTGATTTGCACAAACGCGACAAGAATTCTAGAAATTGGTACGTTTACGGGATTTTCGGCACAAATGATGGCCTCAGCGTTGCCAGAGAATGGTCGAATAATTACATGCGACATTGATAAAGAAACTTCAGAAATTGCAAATGAGTATTTCCTGAAATCTGAACATGGAGAAAAAGTAGAGCAAAAATTGGGACCCGCTTTGGAAACGATGTCAGGGCTAGAAGGTGGGTTCGATATCATTTTTATAGATGCGGATAAAGAGAATTATAGTGCATATTATGAAAGATCACTCGAGCTATTATCAGACAGAGGTTTGATAGTTATAGATAACGTACTTTGGGGAGGTCGAGTTTTAAATCCGCAAGATGAAACCGATAAAGCAATAGCTTCGCTTAACGATCATATTAGTAAGGATTCCCGAGTAAAGCATGTTATGTTGCCTATTAGAGACGGAGTAATGCTAGTAACCCGTGCCCTTAACTAAATTATGTTTAATTCTGCAATTATCAAAAGATTATATATAGTCATATTTCTCAGCTGTTTGGCGATTGCTATATCTGGATGTTCTGGAGCTAACTCGACAATAGATGAAGTTGGACAATGGGAAATTATTGATGCAGGACTGCCTGCAGCGTTGATCTCAATTTGGGGATCTAGTGTTGACGATATATGGGTGGTCGGCGCGGACAGTGGGGACGGTATTGGTCCTATGGTTTTGCATCGAGAAAAAGGGAAATGGTCAAGGATAAATACAGGACGAACGGGTGACCTTTGGTGGGTTTTTGGGTTCGATGAGGGCCCTATATTTATGGGAGGGGAAAATGGCATGATTTTGCGCCAGGACGGAGATGTAATGAAGCTTATGGAAACTCCAGGTCGCGCTACTGTTTATGGAATATGGGGCGCAAGCCCTAATGATTTGTGGGCTGTTGGGGGAAATGTCATCGATGGTGGATTTGTATGGAGATACAAAGGGGATAAATGGGTTGAATTGTCGCAATTACCTGAAAGTATCAGGACCAACCACTCAATGTTTAAAGTTTGGGGAAATCAAAGTAATGATGTTTGGATTATTGGAACAGGTGGAGTAATACTGAATTATAAAAATGGCACCTTATTGGATCAATCGAGTGTTACAAACCGAACTTTGTTTACAATACATGGAAACGACGATATAGCCATTACTGTAGGTGGTTCTGGAGAAGAAGGGAAAATATTGGAATATCAGGAAAACGCCTGGAAAGATATTGCACTTAAAGAGACACCTCATATCATCGGAGTTCGTGTAAAAGGTGAAACTGGTTATGCTGTTGGAATTCGCGGAACTGTACTTGAACGCGATAATAATGAATGGCGTAAAGTAAATACAGGAATCACTTTATCTGAAGCGTTTCATTCGGTATGGATTGATTCTGAAGGCGGTGTATGGGCAGTGGGAGGCAAAGTGTTAGCTCCTCCTTTGGTTGATGGTGTGATGATATATCGTGCACCATAGTTAGAAATAACCCCCTCCTGGTATATTTGAACTGTAGTTTATTTAAAGAACAACTATTGCCGATTTCGCTAAATATTTATAAATAGTTACGAGTTCATATTTACTATACGGTTAAATTGCTTAATAATGTTCATCAAATTACCGGATACCTTTCAATCAATAGGTCAAAATAAGTGGAGGTTTATAAATGAATTCTAGACTTTTACCAAGTGCTCTCTTGTCGGTCGGCGTAGTGCTTATGGTTATTATGTGGTGGTTTGTGTTCCCATCTGCTGGAAGCGATGCCACAATAAGCGAGGATTTAGCTGAGATATTAGATAACACAGGACGGGCCATAACTGCAGGCGTCATAGGTACGCTAGCATTTATTTCTCTGCTAATAGGCTGGAGTTTTTTAGCCAGATTTATGGCTGATGCAACAGATGGAATACTGTCTCAAATAGCAGAACTTGGACGAATCCTTTTGCTTTTGTGTGCGGCAGTCTTAGTAGTTAATAGTGGATTGATGACAGTTGTAATGGACTCCAGCACAGAATTAGCTCGTGCCGAGGCGATTTTTAGTGTGGCAGATGCTATGGGCGAAGCCATGGGCATGTTCTGGGGCCTAGCACTATTTTTTGTTGGCTCTGTAGCGCTATATGTAGAAATTAATGGTGAAAAAGACAAAATAGCGACCGTGGTCAGGGCTGCAATTGCAATCGGAGGAGTGCTAATGTTTATTGAGTACTTCCTTGCAGGCAGTAATGGCAATACAGCTTTTAGCGCTGTTGCTTGGATGTGGGTAGCTATTGTTACTCTACTGACTGGAATAGGTTTTTACATTAGAGGAAGAGAGCAATCCAAGTCTTAGTGAATTATTAAATTCAACCTTTTTAAAAAGAGGTCATATCATTTCTGATGTGGCCTCTTTTAATTGTTTTAGAAATATGTACTAATCTACATTTTCCTCAATAGCATCCCAAAGAGGTCCATATGTGCGTTCAGCGGCGCGATATTCAGCTGCCGTAGTAGTTGGGCGGAATCCCCAATCCAATGAAGGGACATTTAGCGCTATAAGCAATACAACTAGGCCTCCAATAAAGCCAAAAATCCAAGTAATAGAGACAAAACTTACTAGAGCTCGTCGGCCGAGAATACGTGATAGACCCCAAAAAGTAACGGGCCCCCCTGCAGCTGCTGTGAAAAGCAATGCGGCGGCAGGAGCCACCTCCATCCCTAACAGTAATAATAATGCAACAAGAGGTATTTCAAACATCAATGGAACATTAATTAGAATACCAAGAGTGGAGGCTATTACGACGCCTGTCACATGGTTTCCAAAATATGTGTCTATAACTGCTGGGCTTATCCACTGAATTACAAGTCCGCTGCCAAATCCAGCAATAGCCATTATTGGACCTAGTTTAATCAAGTAAATACAACTCGCTTTGGCCCAATCCCTAAAAGCTTCAGTCAAAGCGTCTTTCCATGATTGCGAATCAGTAATAGTTATGAAATTTGTGTCTGGTTCTTCATCAGCTTTGTTTGTATTTGATTTACCAATACGGCCTATCAAATAAACTGCTGGACCTATTAAAAGAGTGCTTAAAATACTAATCACTATTCTGCTTATACCAAGCAGGGGTGCAAATACAAGAGACGCCATTAACAATGCGGGCACGCTCATAGTTGATGATCCTTGTACTAGGGCTATTGTTCCTTCTATTCCTGCCCCTCTTTTGTTAACTGAGGTTGACACCGGCACGATGCATGCAGAGCATAAATTCATTAGTGGGCCAAGAAGCGCCCCTTTAAGCGTTCTACCAAATAATCCGCCACCTGACCAAGGTCTAGAGCCTGGTGGCAATAAAAATGACTCTACGAGGGATGCAACTAGAAACGCAAAGGTCATTCCAATAGTCACCAACCTTAAGTATGTCACAGAAAAATCTACCCATCGAGATACAAAGGATGTATCAGGATCTGATTCAATACAAAAGCCTTGGAAGCACTCAATAACTGGTCCAGTTATTGATTCCAGATCACCTTCGACGATATCAAGTTTAGGGAATCTATTAAATACAAAAAATAGAGTCAAAATAATTGCAAATATCACGATTCCCGCCAGTCGCTTCTTAGCTAGCCCAGAGCTCAAGTCAAAAGAAATGCTCGATTTAAGCTTTTCGGCGAGTTGACTAGTCATTTTTTTCACTTTTAAAAAACATGCGGATTTTTGACCCTATATCTGATTCTTCAGGTCGAGATGGCAATACTATCCAAACAATAAAAAGTAGTGTAAATGTGATGCCAGGCAACATGGCCTCTAGCCACCATTCAGGCATTATGATCTCCTAACAAATGACCCTCGCTTTACTCCAAATGAAAAAAGTTAACTCGTACCGCAAAATGTTTTCAAGCCATAAGACAGATTTATTTACACTTATGCAATACAATGCGTAACTAAATGTATTCTAAATTAAGATTGAATCAAAGAGTATTCTATATTGAAATATAGCCTGATATATCCAAACAAAAAAGGCTTCTGTGACCCTGACATAGCCTCTGAATTAGCTATTAAAGCCGAGGAAGCTGGATTTTCCACGTTTTTGATATGGGATCACTATGGAATGCCAGACGGTCCTGACACTGTGGATGCATGGTGCATGCTGTCTTATGTTGCGGCAAGGACTTCCAAGATTCAAATTGGGACTTGTGTGACACCAATACCTTTCAGGCCGCCAGCACAGCTAGCTAAAATCGTTTCAACAGTTGATATTTTATCGAAAGGAAGGACAATTTTAGGTGTCGGAGCAGGGTGGCATCAGCCGGAGTTTGACGCGTATTCGGTATGGGATTCTACATCTGTACGAGTAGACAAGACCATTGAAGGCATCGAATTGATAGACAAATTGTGGACTTCCGAAACGGTTGACCATCAAGGCCAATATTTTGTATCAAAAGAAGCCGAATTAGAACCCAAACCTGTTACACAGCCGCGCCCACCAATGTGGTTTGGAGTTAAGGGCCCCCGAATGATGAAATTAGCCGCGCAATACGGCGCAGCCTGGATACCGACCATGATTAGCCCTGAGGAATATAAAGAGGGAATACAAAGATTCTCTGAACTAAAACAAGAACTTGGCAAATCTTCAGATGTTCATGGTGCTATACAAATTTACGAACCGCCACAAACAACAGATGAAGCACTTAGAGATATAAATTCCTATGCTGAAGCAGGATGCCAGGAATATGGTATTGTTTGGTCTTATCCGGAATCAGAAGGTGTTAAAAGGGTTGAATGGATAGCAAACGATATCATGCCGGCATTTTGAAAATTAAGGTGTATTTAATAGAAAGCATATGATCGATCAGGCAAAGAGAGTACAAGGCAAAGTAGCATTAATCAGTGGTGCAGCCCAGGGTGTTTCTGGGAAAGTCATGGGTTTCGGTGGGGCTTCAGCTCGTCTTTTAGCAGAACATGGAGCTAGTGTCATGTTGGGAGACATCGATGTCGACAATGGTGAGAAAACTGCTGCAGAAATACGTGAAATGGGCGGAAAGGCTGAGTTCATAAAACTTGATGTCACTTTGGAACGTGATTGGATAGAAGCAGTAAATAAAACCATCGTTAATTTTGGCAGATTAGACATATTGGTCAGTAGTGCAGGAACTACAGCTCCTGGATCTGTAGACGGAACAACTGTTGAAATGTGGAATTCACAGATGGATATGCATGGCAAAGGCTGTATGCTTGGTATAAAACATGTTGTTCCACAAATGAGAAAAAATAACTCAGGGTCCATAATCAATATGTCCTCAACTGACGGGATAGTTGGAGGAGGGTTCTCAGCCTCCTATGCTGCAGCGAAAGGGGCGAACCGGTTGTTAACGAAAACGGCTGCTTTGCAATATGCAAGTGAAGGCATAAGAGTCAATTCGCTTCACCCCGGAGAACTTGATACACCTCTAGCAAGATCTGCTATGGAGGATATAGTAGACAATGATCCTGATTTTCAAGATCCTAGGTTGAATTGGATTCCCCTCGGCCGCCTCGGCACCGCAATCGATGTTGCGAATTTAGTGCTTTATCTTGCTTCAGATGAATCAACTTATGTAACGGGATCAGAATTTGTAATCGATGGCGGTATGCTTGCTAAAGGTTTACCAGGTTAATTTAATAACCTGCAGTAACACCACCATTTTTCTTCAATATTCTAACTCAAGTATTTTTTAGGTATTTCTGCACCAACAGTGTATTCAAGGCTGCCCATGCGCACCATTTGATACACGTTAATACGGAAATCTGGGTTAACACAGGTATGAATGTAAGCTTCCTCGGCAGTAAATTTATAATCCTCTACAAGCCAATTCATCAAATCATCTACTGCTTCATGGATCGCGGTTTCTAAGGGGCGATATGAAAAGACGGAAATTATCGACTCAGGCTTGTCTAAGCGCACAAAAGGGATAGTTTTATTTTTTATGACTTTAGCGCTCGCAGTTACGGTGGCTGCAGTTTCATCTGCAGCTCCATAGTATTCAGTATCGCCTTGTGATCCATGAACGTCACCTATAAATAAGAGTCCTCCAGTGTGGTAAATGTTTAGATACACTTTGGTGCCTTCTTTCACATCTCTCATATCAAGGTTGCCCCCAAAAGGGCCTTGTCCCGTTGCAGTCGACTCAACTTCTCTGTCTGGAGCGACCGCTATAGTCCCAATCATGGGAGATAAATCCCAAGTATGTTTATCATTTAAAACACCCTTACCGTCTCTTGTGGTTCCTGATGGCCCAGGCAGGTGTTTAATAATATGTATTTGTCCTTTACTAAGATCTTTCCACTTTATTGAATCACCTAAAGGTCCTATATCATGTGCGAACATAGTCCATCCATAGTCGACAGGCTCAATGGATTCAATGGTAATTTCGAGTAAATCACCTTTTTCAGCACCTTCAACAAAAATAGGCCCTGCAACTGGATTACCTTTTGGCGGATCAGATTGCCAATTTTTTGAGGATCGTATTTTTACATAATCGTCAGAAGAGGTTACTAGACCAGATCCGGCATCCCATGTTTCGAGCTGAAATGATTCACCTTGTTGCACAGATATAAGAGGTTTTTTAAGGCTACTCAATTCATAAGTTAAAGATTGATCTCTTGTAATGCGCTGCATTTAGACATTTCTCCTAAGTATGTATCTACATCATTTTTTGATACTGTTTCTCAGCCTGTCCTACAACATCAACTCCAACTCTTTCTGACCAAGCTGACATAAGCTGTTTAAAAACAGGCCCGGGTTTTCCATTTCCAATTGCTCTCTTATCGAAAGTTGTTACGGGAAGCATGCAGTAAGGGGTTGATGAAAAAAATGCCTCATCCGCTGTGTATAGATCATAAGGCTGTAAATCTTCTTCTATAACCTCCATACCTAATTGCTCTGCTAATTCCAACACATAGCCCCTTGAAACGCCTTGAAGAATTGATGTGTCATTAGGTGTCCTTATAACACCATTGCTAACTGTGAATAAGTTATAACCAACCCCTTCTGTTAAATTACCTGACCCATCTGTTAGTACAGGCCAGCCATGGTCTTCGATATCACCTGCTTCCATTTCTGCAAGGTTAAAGTTAAGCCTGCTGTGATGTTTTATTTTTGGGTCAACTGTTTGAGATGACATAGAACGAGTTTTCGTTATTACACCTTTGGCACCATTTAAATCACTTCCAAACCAGTCCCAAGGTATGGGGGCAACATCTATAATTACCGTTGGGGTGTTTGCTTCATACGCCCATCTGCCAGGACCTCGAGTAATTGCATGCCATATGTCAAAATCTCCATGCTCTTCGAGAAATCCTAAGTTTTTCTCCACGGCTTCTTCTGTAAGTCTCGTCATTTCTTCGCTCGAAATACCAATATCTATTCTTACGTATTTCATGGATCGATAAAGTCTATCGATATGTCGATCCAACAAAAAAGACGTTCCATTAAATGTCCTAGTGACGTCAAATACAGTATCGCCAACTCTGAATCCTCTGTCATCCACGTGAACGTTTAATTCGCTTCTTGGAACCCATTCACCGTTTAAATAAGCAATAAATTCACTCATGTCCATACCTCCTTTTTTAGGTATGACGAATTATACTTCTAATAAGTGAAAATGTTTAACTTGTTGATTAAGAATCATTCATTTATGCCGTTTTCAGAAATAAAGTTAGCTAAATTTGTTTGGAAGTTTTGAACTTGCCAGACACGTACCTCAGGTGAATTGAGCTCGTTTTTAGTTAGCTTTGCATCTCTGGCTATTCTTTCTAAGCTGGCAGCGTGCCATACCAAACTTGGGTCAATGTTTAATTCTTTACCGATCTTCGAACGCCATGATTTTAAGAGCTCCAAACGTTTCTTCTGGATGGGTTTCATGACAGGCCTTTTCTTATTTTGAGGCAACTTAAATGGCTTTGATTTAGAGCCCTTCCGAATCGCATTTAATAATTCACTTTTTAATGGCTGAAACGCAAATGCACCTAAGCCATCCAAATCCAATGGCATAGAATGGTCCGCATTTGCCAAATCAACTAGAGTTTTATCATTCAAAATTCTATATAACGGAGCATCACGAAATACAGCGTACTTGATTCGTAACTTAGATAGGCTTCTAAGTACAGGTAATTTTCTAGGATCGACCTTGCCGCTTCCTTTCACAGCAAGAAAATCAATTTCTGGATTGCTGGACTTGAATGTGGCTGAAACCTGCCTTTGGAACTCTTCAAGAGCCCATTCATATCTTCTCATATCCTGCAGTCGTTTTTTTAAGGTCATTCTTAAGCTTATTAAATGTGCCACGTCGTTGGCAGCATATAGTAATGATTCATTACTTAATGGCCGAATCGTCCAGTCGGATCTTTGTAACTTTTTACTTTTATCGATATTTATTCCTAGCACTTCTTCAATAACTGAACCAAGGCCAGTCTTCTTTATTCCAACAAAGGATGCTGCTATTGCTGGATCAAACAAATTATTTATCTTTATACCCCACTCCCTTTTTAAACAACGAACGTCGTAACTCACTGAGTGCATCACTTTTTCAATAATAGGGTTTTCAATAAGGTCACATATTGGAGACATATCCAATTTCTTTAAAGGGTCAATTATGTAAATACTGTTATTAACAGCGAGTTGTATAAGGCAGATTCTTTCAGGATAACGATGCCGCCCATTACCTTCCAGATCGAGTGCAACTATCGATGCAGTTGATATTTGCTTGGCCATTAATTCCATTGACTTTGTATCGTCAATGAGGATGAATTTGAGACGTGGGAATGTAGATGCTTGCATTAGGGCTGATATTGTTTAAATAATTTACCCCAACCAGTGTTCATTGCCGCTCTAATACGTTTCCTTCCAACGAATCTGAGCCAATATTCGTTGTGATAAATATTTGAAGCAATAAAAGCAAGAGGAGCTAAGAATGACCGTAAAAGGAACCTCTCTATGGGCTTTAAGGGACCCCAGTATATAAGTTTCTGCCCTTTACTTGCGAATGTATTTTCATGAACCGAAAACTGCCAATTTTCTTCAGTTATATTATTTCCAACTATTTCTATGTCTTTAATCCGTCCTACACCAAGACCGGCTTCATCTGCCAGGCGAATAAACTTGAGATTCATTGGGTCTAAACCCATTAATTTTGCTGCTACCGCGTCAATTGCTACCTGATCAGCAGAAGCTATCAAGATATTTTTTTCATGCCACCTCATCGCCCTAGGTCCAGGCCCATCTCCAGCAAATGTCCCATCCATTACGGCAAAAATTCCAGGGTGTAGCTCTTTTTGTATTCTCAATAAATCTACTAAGGTTTCATGTATAACAGAGTGGGTCCAATGCCGCTTGCGGTGGAGCAAGCCGCCAAAAGCATTTTTCATAGCCCCAGTCATACTTGTAAATACGTGTGTTTTCACGGTTGGTAGATGGATAATGTTTTTGCCTTCAAAGCACGTGGGTATTTTTATTCCGTCAGGGTAGACTTTATCAAGAACTAACATGTTTTCTGATGGCATGTAATCTGTCCATTCAGTTGGAGGAACGTCAAGATAAACGGCTTCAAGATTATGGGAATTTTCTACAGTAGTGTGACGGTTATTAAAAGCACCCTCAACCGGATCAACGACAACTGTTCCGTTATGAGCAGGTATCAAGTTTTTGTAACCATCCTTTGATAGTGCTTGTATTACTCCATCCAATTGCCATGGGGTAGTAGAGCAAGCCGGATAGTAGTGTTGCCAAGAAATGTTAATTTTTAGCAAAGTATCAAGTTTTTTCGGCAAGTGATCTTCATACTCGGCTAGTTTCATCACCTTCTGAATATCTTGAATTATTGTGCCCGGAGTAGTGTTTATTACAGCAACTTTTGGTGTTTTAGGCATTTTTATCTATCATGGTTGATGTTCTACACACAGGTTTTAACACATAGACTCATGGATTCGACTCGATTTGAAATGATTGATTAAATTAAAAAGTTATTAGGCTTTATTCTAAAAAGTCCCGTAATTTTTTTGAGCGGGTTGGGTGGCGCAACTTCCGTAAGGCTTTAGCCTCAATCTGTCTTATACGCTCCCTTGTAACTCCAAAATCTCTGCCCACTTCCTCTAAGGTTCGGCTTCTTCCGTCTTCCAGGCCAAAACGTAATTGCAGTACTCGCGCCTCTCTCTCACTAAGGGTAAACAGCACATCATCTACCTGTTCTCTAAGTAATTGATAAGATGCAGCATCTGATGGAGCTAATGTATTTCTATCTTCTATAAAATCTCCGAGATGGCTATCCTCTTCTTCTCCAATGGGAGTCTCTAGTGAAACAGGCTCTTGAGAAATCTTCAAAATTTCCCGCACCTTGTCTGCAGCCACTTCCATACCAGACCCTATTTCCTCACTAGTTGGCTCTCTTCCATACTCTTGAACTAGTCGTCTACTTACCCTAAGGAGTTTGTTGATAGTTTCAACCATATGAACGGGTATTCTAATTGTTCTGGCTTGATCAGCTATTGCTCTAGTAATGGCTTGTCGTATCCACCATGTAGCATATGTGGAAAACTTATATCCTTTTCTATAATCAAATTTTTCGACTGCTCGGATAAGCCCTATATTACCTTCTTGGATTAGATCGAGAAGCGACATACCTCTTCCGATATATTTCTTTGCTACAGATACAACGAGCCGTAAGTTTGCTTCTGCTAAATGCCTTTGAGCCTCTACTCCTGCATTATCTATATCTTCGAAATACTTTCGAAATACTAGTTCATAGGATTCAAGGTCCTTTGTTAATTTGGGACTCTCTATTTGTTTCTTCAGATCCTTTAGAGGGGCATGTATGTCTAGTAACTGTAAAACTTCTTTGGGTAGTAATCTGCAGTTAAGAGATAATAATAATACTTGTTCTTTAGCCTCTAATGGCTCAGTATTGAGAATTTCACTTAGGAATGCTAATAATTCTTCGGCAGTTCCCCCGTCAAGAGTGTTTCTTACTTTGCCACGAAAACGTAGCTCTCCTAATGTCAGATCATCGTCTATGTTAATGTATTTACTTAAGGCCTTTATGGTCTTAGGGGACGAGCAAATGCTATTTAATAAATGTAATACTATTTGCCATGCCTGTGGAGGACGTCCATCTGGGCTGGATAACTCTTCTGTGAGTTTATCTATATAACTGGAGGACTCCATTTTCCGAGCCAAAACTCTTTCATCATGTGCCTTTAATAGGCTGACCCGACCAATTTCTCTGAGATACATACGTACAGGGTCATCGATCATTTCAGCAGCCTCGTAGTTAGACCACTCAGCTTCTTTTAACGCCGCCTCCTCTGCCTTTTTGTCCATCTTCTCTAAAGCGGCGGATTCTTCTTCTGTGTTCTCGCCTTCTTCATTTCCACCATCTTCCCCATCTTCCCCATCTTCAAATTCGTCATCTGTTGCAGCGATATTATTGATTGATCTTTCTGGCAAGTCGATAACATTGACCCCGTCAACATCTTCATCATTGAGTCGATTAAAATCACCAGGGCCCGTGGCTTTATCTACAAGGTTTTTTATTAAACTTGCATCTTCATCTTGGCTTATATTTTCATTAAGACGGTCTTGATCCATTATGTAATTATCCTCGTTGAGAGTGAATTTCTTTGAGCCTCATGTTCATTTTAACTATTGCCTCTTCCAAGTCTTTTGATGATGTAAATGAAGGTTCAGTAGACAATAGCCCTTCTTGCAGTTTTCTAAGATGCCTTTCTTCTATTCTGGAGAAACACTGTTTCAAAATATTAATTGACTCACTTAAGTCAATAGGCTTTAGCTGAATATCTAAAATTTGTTCCAGTCTAGGCTTAAGAGAATCGTCTATATTTGATTTTAACACTTCTAGTTTACCTGTCTCTAACAATTGGGTAAATATCTCTCTGTCCTCACTTCGAATAAAACATTCAGGAGAGAAATTATCAGGCACATCTGTTAAATCAGGTGATTTAATCATAATTGCAAGGGTATACTCGTCTAAGGAAACTTCAGAATTAGGGATATCTTGTGCAGGATTACTTTCTGGTCGAGTATATCGGGGGCGATTGGTATTTCGAGACCGTTTAGTAGTTTTAGACTTTCTCCCCATTTCACGTAATATGGGGTCAAGCTTGGTAGCCTCAATTTCCAATTTACCGGCAATCTTTTCTTTGTAATTTTGTTGGTCAAAAGGATTCGAAGCATAAATCAGTCCAGATATCCACTCTAAGGCAGCGGTTTTGCCTGAGCCAGATTGTAGATCAAAACGACGAGGTAGCGATTCAATCATAAATTCTTGCGCTGTAACGGATTCTTTAATAAGTTTTTGCCATGCTGTGAGATCATTTCTTATCAAATCGTCTGGATCACTGCCCTCTGGTAATAGACATATCTTTATTTCGACCAAGTCCCTTCGAATAATTGGTCCAATACGACGATTAAATCCCATCATGTTTTTATCGACAGAATCTATTAAAGTCTCCTCTAGTTTTCTCAATGTTGCCTCTTTCCCCGCCGTATCTGAGTCAAGAGCCAAAATAAGTGTGTCGCACAAAGATTTTAGTTGTGAGAGCTGTGTGTCAGTAACGGCTGTTCCCATAGAAGCAATTACGTTGTTAGTGGCATGTTGATGGGCAGCGATAACATCCATATAACCTTCAACGACAATGGCTTGTCGTTCTGAGATTATTGATTGATGTGAAACATCTAAACCATAAAGAATACCGCTTTTATCAAAAACATCGGTTTTGGGAGTGTTAATGTATTTAGGTTCTGAGTTGTCAATTGATCTTGCTCCGAATCCTGCTATCTTGCCTCGGCGATTCTTAATAGGAAACATTATTCGGTTCCTAAAAAAATCGCCGGTGTTACCATCTTGATATTTATTGATTAATTTAGATTCAATGATTTGCTCTTCGCTAAAACCCTCGGATTTAAGATGATGATAAATACTCGAATTAGTCGCTGGAGTCGGACTTACTCCTAAGCCAAAGTTTTGCGCAGTTGATTGGTCGATTCCACGAGACTTTAGGTAGTCTCGGGCAACTTGGCCAGTTTCCGAGTGAAGAAGGCTGGAAAAAAATCTACTCGCAGAGTCATTCATTTCGAATATCGATGTGGAATTTGTTTTAATAACCGGTGTGCCTATGGAAACTCCAGCTCGATCAGCTAGAAGTCGCACGGCTTCACCGAATTCCATGGATTCTCTTTTCATTACAAACGAAATTAAATCACCACCAGTAGAGCATGCACCAAAACAGTGCCAAGTCTGACGCCCAGGACTAACAATAAATGATGGAGTTTTTTCGTCATGAAACGGGCAGGGAGCTTTAAAATTACTACCTGCCTGTTTTAGTCCGATATATCCCGATATAACATCTACGATATCAAGGCGAGATTTTATGTCATCAACTAGTGTCACTTGGTATCAAAACTCCTGTGTGTTAGATAAAAATGGTAATGGATATAATGTGTTACGAGACACCTTTATATAATGCCGAACCTATTCCCTTCTCCATTTTCTCAGCTGTATTTATAGCATATTGGTCGGTCATTCCGCTTATATAATCTACAACGGCTTGCTGTGGGTTATTATTTATTTGCCTATATTGTTCGGGAACATTTTCGAAGTGATTTAAGTAATAATTGAAAAGCAATCTTATAATTGCCCTTGCAGCATAACCTTGCTCGCCTTTATCCTCTGGCACATAAACGTTATTAAACATAAAGTTCCTGAACTCGGTAACAACGTCTCGAACACTATGGCTCATTTTAATCACGCCGTTATGATCAGTTTGTGTAGTCCCAGATTCATTTTCCCCAGAGACGTGCCAAGATTCTTTAACGATATCATTAACGATTGTGTCTATTCTTTCTCCATGAGACTCTCCCAAGTTTAAGAAAATAGACTTAGGGATATCTTTGGGGTCTAAAACATTTGCACGAAAAGCGTCTAGAAGATCATGATTAAGGTATGCCACTGCGTCTGATATACGGACAATTTGCGCTTCTAAAGACAGTCCCTTAACCATGTCGACAGACATGAAATCACCTTTAGGTTTAGAGTGGTTTTTAATTCCTTGGCGGACTTCTTGCGTTAAATTTAGCCCCATACCTTCTCTTTCAATAACCTCCACTACTCGTAGACTTTGCCAGGCATGCCTAAACCCGCTAGCAGGCTCACCCTTGCCTCTTACAAGCACATCCATTTCATCTTCTCCCACATGCCCGAATGGAGTGTGTCCAAGATCGTGACCCAATGCGATTGCCTCTGTCAAATCCTCATTCAAGTTTAAGGACCTGGAAATCGTTCTTGCAATTTGGCTTACTTCCAAAGTATGGGTAAGGCGGGTGACATAGTGGTCTCCTTGAGGAGAAATAAACACTTGAGTTTTGTGCTTAAGCCTTCTGAAAGCTTTAGAGTGAACAATCCTATCTCTATCTCGCTGAAAGTCTGTTCGTAGATCACAAGGAATTTCTTTGCGGTTTCTGCCTAAAGAATCAACTGCCTTTTTTGCGTATGGAGATAGTGTAAGTTCTTTTGACTCGATCCTTTTACGAATACTGATGTTAGTGCTCATGCGTATGTCTTTTGCTTGTATATGACGCTCTTTTAACTACAAATCAAAGTGTCACAACTGATCTAGGATTTCCTCCATTAACCATATTTTCTATATTCGAATAACCAAATTTAGCTCGCCTAGACCAAGCATCCCAGTTATTTCCCGCGCTGTGTGGGGTAACTATTACATTTTCCATTAATAGTAAAGGATTATTTTTATCTATCGGTTCTTGCTCAAAAACGTCAAGACCTGCTCCAGCAATTCTTTTCTTAGCAAGTACTTCTGTGAGGTACTTCTCATCAACAATGGACCCTCTACTGGTATTGATAAGTATGGATGAAGGTTTCATCAACTTCATTAGATTTTTATCTACTAGATGATAAGTTGAGTCAACTAGAGGGACATGAATGCTAATAATATCTGACGTAGAAAATAAAGTTTCTAAATCGACATAATTGATGGATAGAGCGTCTTCATCAGCACTCGCCAAACGAAGTAAGTCATAGTATTGAACCTGTGCTTCAAAAGCCAGCAGCCTTCTTGCAACTTGTTTCCCAATATTACCCAGACCAAGCAATCCTGCTTTTTTGCCCGCCAGTTCAAAAACATTAGCGCCATCTAAAGGATAGCCCCATTTTCCTGCTCTAGTTGCTTTATCAACTTCAACTAAACGATGGTAGATTGAAAGTATCAACATCAATGTATGGTCTGAAACCGCCCATGAATTTGCTCCGCCATTATTGGCCACAGGGATATTGAGTTCTTTAACTAACGGTATATTCAAGAAGTCCCAACCTGCTGATAGCAGTTGAATAAGGCGAACATCTTGCGGTATTTCAATTATTTCATCTGGGATTACATTACCGCAAAGCATAATAAACTCAACATCGTTTAGAAGATGAGTTTGACTGGTAAGGTCTTTTGTTAAATCGATGTTGATAGTTGTGACGCCATCTGGGGAATGCATGGCAATTTCATCATATATTTGAGGACTTACAGAGTGTACAAGTGCTACTTTAGTCATGTTAATTTAGATCGTAGGTTGAGACACCAGATACGTCAACCGTTATAATCCAAGGTAATAAAGATTTAAGTAGTTTAGCAAGCAGATTTTTACAATAATTTACGTTTTATAATTTGCATTAAGTAAATATTTAATCTAAGCAAGGAGATACCTTTGTCAGATTTAAAACAAATTGGATTTATTGGTTTAGGAATTATGGGCAAGCCAATGGCCAAGAACTTAATTAAAGCAGGTTTTGAGTTACAAGTGCATAGTCGGTCTAATGGTCCAGTTAAGGAATTAGTTGCATTAGGAGCAAAAGAGACAGGTACACCTGCCGAGTGTGCCAAAAATATGGATGCCGTGGTTACCATGCTTCCTGATGGACCAGACTCGGAATCAGTAATACTTGGAGAAAATGGTGTTTTAGATAGTGCAAAAAAAGGTGCCATTATTATTGATATGAGTTCAATAGCGCCCGCGATATCGCAGAAAATTGCCAAATCTTGCGAAACAAGTGGAGCAGAGTTTTTGGATGCTCCCGTGAGTGGAGGAGAGCCAGGAGCTATCGAAGGAACCCTAGCTATTATGGTTGGTGGTAAACAGAGTGTTTTTGATAGTAGTCAAAGTATTTTCGAATCTGTCGGGTCGAGTTATGTTTTATGTGGTGATTATGGTGCAGGAAACACTACCAAGCTAGCTAATCAAATCATCGTTGCAACTAATATCGCTGCAGTAGGAGAAGCTCTTGTTTTAGCAAAAAAGGCCGGATTGGATCCTCAAAAAGTTTTTGATGCTATCAAAGGTGGATTAGCAGGCAGTAATGTATTAAATGCAAAAGGCCCGATGATGATATCTGGTAATTTTAATCCAGGATTTAGAATTAAGTTACATCATAAAGACATACGAAATTCGATGTTAACCGGATCCGATCTCGGTGTTTCTTTGCCTGTAACATCATTAGTGCAACAGATAATAGTTTCATTAGTTAACGAAGGAAAAGGTGAATTGGATCACTCAGCAATAGCAAATTTTGTTGAAAAAATTAATGACCAAAGCATCTCATAAATTCGAATTTAGATAAAAATTAATACCGAAGGCGCTTGAATGATTCAGCGTATTTCATTCCTTGTCCGTGTGCTCGTCCCTTGAAGCCAAAATTCGAGTTGCTGTGTGCTTTATTACCCTTCCATTCGGTCAGACGTTGCCTGACTTCATCGTCACTCAAGGACATTTGTGATTTGTGTTCGAGCAGGGCTAACACAGATTTCTCGAATTCCGAAGATATATCGATAAATAAATCAGGAGAAGGATGTCCAACTATCCATACTTCTTTTACCGCCCATGGCTCCAAGCCTTCTTGTAGAAGATCTGGAAATGTAAGGTGGTCTCTAGCGGATGGAAATACAGCTGACAGCGTGGCTTCTCCCGCTGCGATGTGGTCTGGATGTCCACTGCCTTGATATGGCCCGTCTAAAGATCTCATTGGATATGGGCATATCAATATACCCGGTTTATGTTTGCGAATTTCTCTAGCAATGTCTTTCCTTAAACTAAGAGAAGGTTCGAGGTAACCGTCCGGATACCCTAAAAATACCACATCTTTAAGTCCGATAACTTTACCTGCATTAATCTGTTCTCTTTGCCGGATTTCAGACAATTGTTCTGAAGTAATATCGCGATCTGAAGTTCCTTTGGAACCGTCTGTACAAACCACATAGGTCACATCCCATTTTTCGGATACTAACTTCGATGCAGTTCCAGAAGATCCCCACTCAGCGTCATCAGGGTGTGCAAAAACCACCATTGCTCTACCATATCCCTCTTCATTTATTCCAAAATCTAACGTCATCGTATACACATTCCTTTGTTAATTTGTTTTACAAATCAAACTTTATAGTTTTAAGACCCGTCTAATTCAATGTAGTGATTGCATTTGTTGCGTGATGGATTGCGTCCATTAAAGGCGCAGGATATATACCAATAAATATCATCGCAATAAATAAAACAGAAAGCACACTTATCGCTAATGGCGATAAGTGTATTTGCTTATTGGTTTCAGATTTTTCTATATACATATATTTTAATACTTTTAGATAGTAATACAGTGACATAAGGCTCGTGAAAATAGCAATTGCTACAAGCCAAATAAGACCTTGCACAGAGGCTGCTGTAAATAGATAAAATTTGCTTATGAATCCTGCAAATATTGGCAATCCTGCTAGTGAAAAAACAGAAGCAGCAAAAACCATCGATAAAAATGGAGAGGTCTTACTGACTCCTGCTAAGTCCTCAATATTTTCGTATCCTGTCTTTTTGTAAATTATTGAAATTGATAAAAATGCCGCTAAATTTGATATACCATAAGCGATTGTATGCAAAATAATTCCATTCACTACTAAATTCGTTTTTGAAATAAAGGCAAGGTTGAAATCCCCGCTTTGATTTATACTGATCAAAGCTGATAAACCTAAAAGTAAATACCCTGCATGGCCTATCGATGAATAAGCTAAAAGCCGCTTAATGTTTGTTTGGACTAGGGCCATAAGATTCCCTATAGTCATGGTAAGAGCAGCCATAATAACAAGTATTATTTGGAGGTCTATCATTAAAGGCATTAGACCACTTACAAAAAGTCGAATGATCAAAGCAAATGCAGCAGCTTTAGACCCTACGGCAAGATGGGCTGTTATTGGTGTGGGCGCACCCTCATATACATCTGGAGCCCACATATGGAACGGAACGGCAGCCACTTTAAATCCTAATCCAGCAATTAAAAACAAAAACCCAATTAACAATCCTGGATTAATCGAACTTGAACTTCTTAAAACTTCTGCCATCTCATTAAATTGAGTCGTTCCGAGTAAACCATAGATCTGGCTAATTCCAAAGAGTAATATTGCCGATGATAGTGCCCCAAGGATTATGTATTTTGTTCCAGACTCATTAGATTTAATGTTATAGCGATCAAATGCAACTAAAACGTATAAGCCAAAACTGAGAGTTTCAAGTGCGATATAGGCTGTTAATAACTCACCAGATGAAGAGAGCAACATCATTGCCAAAACAGTGAATATTAATATTGAATAATATTCACCTGGATTTGAAAGGTTTTTGTTTACATATTCAACAGAGGATGCAATAAGCACGCCGCCTAATATTAAGAATGTCGATTTAAAGAATAAAGCGTAGCCATCAATTCTGAGTATTCCTCCATATAGCTCATCAGATTTGCCCCACAAAAATATCAAACTAAAAATAAAAATGCTGGTCAAGCCTAAGATTGCTATATACGGCAATACCCACTTTCTGTTTTTGGGAATAAAGAAATCTATAGTTAGGATGGCAAAGCCGAGTATTACTACAAGAATTTCTGGTAGCAACAAGGAAAGGTTATTCATAATGACCCTGCCATAGCTGCCAAGATTTCATTTACACCAGTATCGATTACTTCGATGAATGGAAAGGGAAATAAACCTACTACTAATATTGTTATTGCCAAAACTAATGAAGAGATCCTTTCCCAGTAATTAGAATCGGGATGTTTCGAGAATCTGCTATCCAGCAAATCTTTCCAAATGTCCTCTTTGAGTTCACCAAAGAACACTTTAGCAATGAGACGCAATATGTAAACGGCAGTAATTCCTGCGCCGATTATTCCTAAAATACCTAGTACAGGATATGTTTGGAATAATCCAATAAAAACTAGTAACTCTGCCACAAATCCTGATAATCCAGGTAATCCTAAAGAGGTTAAACCTGCGATTACAAATAACACAGCGACCCATCCCATATTTTTGGCTAACCCTTCTAAAACCCCGATGTCACGAGTATGAGTTCTCTCATAAATAACGCCGACAACGACAAAAAACAGGGCTGTCATAATGCCGTGCGAAAACATCTGTAAAACTGCCCCAGATAGGCCTATAACATTTAAAGTTGCTATGCCCATTAAAACGTATCCCATATGGCTAACGGATGAATAACCAATGACATATTTCAAGTCTCTCTGTCCGAGGGCAGATAATGCTCCATAAATTACATTGACTGTGCCGAGACCTAATAGAACAGGGGCCCACTGTTCTGCACCCTCAGGCAACAGGAACATTCCAACTCGAATAATTCCATACGCGCCTAATTTCATTAACACACCAGCATGTACCATGCTGACCGCAGTCGGTGCAGCGACGTGTCCATCTGGAGACCACGTATGGAATGGCCATAAACCAGCCAAAATACCAAACCCTAAAGCCACCAGAGGAAAAACTATCAATTGGAAAGTCGTGCTAAACTCGATTTCGGCTAAAGCTGGTATTACGAATGTGCCAACCCCGGCTTCGGCGAATATTGCTAATATGGATATCCAAATTAGAACACTACCTGCCACGAGATAAATCATTAACTTCATAGCTCCATACTCTTTAGTCCGTATGAATGTTTTAAAGTCGGTACTGCTGCCCCATATTCCAATTAGTAGGTACATTGGTAAAACACTAAGTTCATAGAAAAAGAACAAGAAGAATAAGTCTAATGACGCAAATACACCAAACACTCCGGAAATCAACAGGAAGTACAGTACAAAAAACTCTTTAGGCCTATCAGATATAGACTTAGAAGCAAGAATGCCTGTGAACATCACAATGCCAGTTAGCATAATCATTGGAGCAGAAATACCGTCTATTCCCAAGTTTAGTTCAATAGCCTGCTGGCCTAGTATTGGATTACTTGGAAGTTCAAGCCAGATCCAACTGTTGGCAAATTGAAATCCTCCATCATTATGGCTATAAGCTGCAAAAGAGTATATTGAAAGAACCATGGTTATAAGGCCAAGAACAGTAGCTGTCCATTGAATCAGGTCATGCCGGTCCTTGGGCATAAAAATAATTACAGCCGCTCCAATTAGAGGAATCAAAATTATTATGAGTAATAGCCAGGAATCAAATGTATTCATAAGCTATTCTCTATTTGAAATACGTTAATCAAGTAATACCCACCATAATATAGCCAGGCCACATGCTCCTATAACCATAGCGGCCCCATATGTAAAAAGATAACCAGTTTGTAAAACACGGGTTTTGAGCGCGGATAGATATATTGATATTGCTGAGCCATCCACAGCAGTGTCATTAATTACTACACGGTCGAATAATGCGACTAACCGCCCGAGCGCCAACACGCATTTATCAATGATCCATTGATAAAATTCGTCAACATAATATTTATTTACGATTGTTTTATAGAGGTAAGGAGCAAATTGACTGATTTGTTTTGCTGAAACTGATTTTTTTAAATAAATAGACCATCCTAAAATTAGAGCAGAGAGAGCTAATATTATTGATAAGATCATTAGCCAAGGCTCAAGTTCAAAATGATGTTTAGGATTAATAAATTCAGCCCAGCCTGGATAGCTTGAACCTAGCGGTAAGATCAAAAAACCTACTCCTGCAGAAAGAATTGCTAATATGATTAACGGCACCCACATTACGAAACTGCTTTCGTGGCTCTTTGACAAATGTTTGGGTGTGGACCCTAAGAATGGCACTATAGCAACTCTTGCCATATATAAAGCACTCAAAAATACACCTAAAAGAGTGATTGCCAATACTACATATTGACCATCATGAAGGACAGATAATAATAGTTCATCTTTGGAAAAAAATCCGGCTAGAGGAGGTAACCCGGCCAAAGATGCTGCTCCAATAAAGAAAGTGGCTGCAGTAATCGGCATACGATGCCTTAGTCCACCCATTTTCCAGATATTTGTTTCATTTGATGTAGAGTGCATTACTGAACCGGCACCAAGGAACAATAATGCTTTGGCAATGCCATGCACAATAAGATGAAATATTGCTGCTGCCACTCCGCCGGCGCCCAAACATAACATCATTAATCCTAAATGACTTATAGTTGAGTAAGCTAGAACTCGTTTAATATCACTCATTACTAAAGCCATAGACCCTGCAAAAATAAAAGTGATTAATCCAATTGCCATTACTATGAGCATTATCTCTGGAGCCAATTCAAAAATGGGCATCATCCTAGCAACTAAATATACTCCTGCTGCTACCATAGTGGCAGCGTGAATTAATGCGGAAACTGGAGTAGGTCCTTCCATCGCATCTGGTAGCCAAACATGAAAAGGAAATTGTGCTGATTTACCCATTGCTCCTATAAAAATTAATAATATAGAGCTATTCAATATTGCATCACTAATTCCACCGGACTCAGCTATATGAAAAATCATTGATATATTGAAAGTTCCAGTTGCTTTAAACAGAAGAATTATGCCGATAAGCAAGCAAACGTCACCGATTCTAGTAGTTATGAAAGCTTTTTTAGCTGCTTCAGCCGCTGAGCGCTTTTCCCACCAGAATCCTATCAACAGATAAGATCCAAGCCCGACCAACTCCCACGCAAAGTACAGGAATAATAAGTTGTCAGCCAATACAAGTGTTAGCATTGCAGCTGCAAAAAGTGCATGTATTGCAAAATACCATTCAAAGTGCCGATCACCTTTCATATAACCGATTGAATAAACCTGGACTAATAGGGCAATAAAAGTAACTAGTCCAATCATGGCAACCGATATCTTATCTACATATATACCCCAGCGAATTTCGGTTAGGCCCACAATTAGCCAATTCATTGAAATAGAACCGCCACCAAAGTTGAGAACATCTAAAAGTACTAGCCAAAATAAAATAAACCCAGTCAATATGGCAGTAATAGAAACTATAGGAGCAAGCATGACCAATTTGTTTCGGTCGGAAAAGAAAAACCCGACTAGTCGCATAGAGATCACTATGATTAAAAATGCAATTGCACTGAGCAAAGGTATTATCCAGGCAGCATGTAATCCAATTGTGTTATTTGAGTCCATTACTACCTATTAAATCTTTAAAAAAATATGATTGCATAGTTGGTTTTAAATTTACCTCTGGTTATTCACCATTTCATGATGTTGATATCGTCGGTGTTTATAGAAGATTTATTGCGATAAAGCCTTAATATTATTGCTATAGCTAAAGCTAATTCAGCAGCAGCAACAGTGATAACGAAAATAATTAATATGTGCCCCAGTGCCCTATGTGATTCACTAGCGCTCATGAAAATTGAATATCCGATTAAGTTAATATTGACGGCGTTTAACATCAATTCAATTGACATTAATACTAAGATTAAATTCCTACGGGCAAGGACCCCATAAAGACCGACTGCAAAAAGTAATCCGCTAAGCACTTGAAAATGTGTTAATTCAATCATTTGTCGTCACTCGAATCTGTTTTACGTACCATTATTACTCCACCCATCAGAGCAATTAATAAAACTAAGGAAGCCATTTCAAAAGGAATTGCCCATTGTGAAAAAAGTTCGTTGGCTAGTGTAGAAAGATCGATTCCACGCCGGTCTGCCAAATTTGGAGGTGTGTACAAGGCAGCTGCGATTATAGTTCCCAATGTTACTAATGAAGCAACAAGTGCTATGGGCCAGTGTTTGTGGTCAGACAGTGTTCGAAAATCTTCAAGCTTAGTTAACATCAAGGCGAATATAATAACAATTACGATTGCTCCGCCGTAGATTAATATTTGGACTAGGGCAAGAAATGGTGCAAATGAAAGAATAAAAATTCCAGCAACTCCAGATAGGGAAGCAATGAGCCCAAATGCAGCGTAAACAATATTCCTCGACATCACAACTGTCAAACCTCCGCCGATCACAACGCAACTAGCTAAATAGAAAATTACTAGAGAAGTCATTGTGACGAATCCTTCGTTTTTCCATCCGCCTTGGGTTCAGCAGCGTTAAGTTTCTCTACTTTAGCTTTAGCTTCAGCTTGAAGCCTGCCCCTAAGCACAGGATCCCCTATGTTTTTCACTTGAGTAGGTTTCCAGCTGATTTTTGACTGAAATACTTTCCCCATATCTAATAAAGACTTTAGATTGGCTCGATTGGCATTACGTTGGAATTTACTCAACTCATGCTCATGACTCATTTCAATCGCATCAAAATTACATACATCCACACAGATACCACAAACTATACATCGAGCAAGGTTAATTTCGAACGAATCAATGATTTTTTTTCTAGTCGATTTTTCCTCAGCAAACTTTTCGTTATCTGTCATCGTGGCGCTCATGCATTGAGTAGGACATTCTCTTACACATACCATGCAGCCGGTACAATAAGGTTCGTTATTAGAGTCATCCCATAGTAATGCAGGAAAGCCCATAAAGCGTTTTTCTATATCTAATCGCTTGGACGAAATAGGGTATTGTGCGGTTACAGGCTTGCGAAGCATAGTTGATAAGGTGACTTTCAGGCCTTTGATACTACCTAACATTTATGTCTCCATAGTTTTCTGGCGGGTTGTTGATTGCTTCTTTAGCCGAGACAATCCTTATAGAATTCTTTTCGCGAGAATGCTGAGGGGCTTTATAGATCAGATAAAAGATGATGCCAATTGTTATCAAAGAAATAACCGTTAATACTGACCAATGAAGGTTGTAGAAACGCACGAATCCTGTAAACACTATGTTGATAAATGATACTGGAACTAAAACTTTCCATCCAAATGACATTAGCTGATCTATTCTTAGTCTAGGATAGGTTCCTCTGATCCAAAATATTAGTAAAATCACTGAATATACTTTTAGCAAGAACCATATTACAGATAGTAAATGATGAGGGATTCCGCTAAATGGCATAGAAGGCCAACTCCATCCACCCAAGAACATGACGGCTATTAAAGCAGCAATAGCGAAAGTGTTTACGTATTCAGCGAGTTGTATGATTGCCCAATGTGCTCCGCTGTATTCAACAAAAGGGCCACCAACCACCTCAGACTCTGCATGATGTATATCAAATGGAGTTCGCCCCAACTCGGCAAGTCCGGCAGCAAGGAAAATCAGGAATCCTAATGGCTGGACAATTATGTTTGCTATATTTGATTGGTCATTAATTATATCTATGAGGCTCAATGACTGACTTAACATAGCAACGCCAAGTATGGCCATAATAAATGGAATTTCATAACTGATCAGTTGTCCTACAGCCCTGAGTCCTCCTAACATCGAGTACTTATTTGCTGACCCCCAACCTGCCATTACCAAACCCAACACAGATAGTACAGATATTGCTGCAATGTAAAACAGGCCTAAGTCTAAATTTTGCAGTACCAGAGATTCTGAAAAGGGAATTGTGACCCAAATTGCTATCGCGGGAACGAAAATCGCGAGGGGAGCCATCCAGTATATTGGTTTGTCGGCCCAACTAGGAAGAATATCTTCCTTGCTAATTAATTTAATTACATCCGCAATGGGTTGTAGCAGGCCGTGTGGCCCTACTCGCATAGGTCCCATTCTTTGCTGTATACGAGCAAGAAATTTGCGCTCAATCCAAGTTAGAACCATGACAGTTAATGATAAGAATACAATTAAGCCCACGGCTCCCAGAATATATAGACCTAGATTTGTCCAACTCATCGATCAACTTCTCCTAGGACGATGTCCAATGAGCCTAAAATCACCACTGCATCTGCAACATAAACGCCTTCTAGCATGTGTTTTATAGCTTGTAAGTTTGCAAAAGATGGAGCTCTAACTTTAACCCTGTAAGGGTTTTGGCTACCATCACTAACTAGGAACACTCCCAAATCTCCTCGTGGAGATTCAGTTCTAACAAAACATTCTCCTTCTGGAGGCCTGACAATTCTCCTCATTTTTGCTTGAACTTCGCCAGGTTCCATCTGTTTCATAGCTTGCTTAATAATAGATAAAGATTCACGCATTTCCAGCATACGTACGTAATATCTATCCCAACAATCACCAGTGCTGCCAATAGGTATTCCGAAATCAAATCTATCATATATTCCGTATGGCTCTGATATTCTCACGTCTTCAATTAGGCCAGTCGATCTTAAAATAGGACCGGTCACGCCAAAATTAACAGCATCTTCTATTGTTAAACAACTGACATTTTTGGTCCTAGCCAAAAATGTCTCATTTTGGGTTAATAGTTCATCACACTCTTCAATAGCTCTATCTAGTTCATTAACAACGGAAGATAACTTTTGGTCGAATCCTGGAGGTAGATCTTCCTTCACACCTCCTATCCTGATGTAGTTATGCATCATTCTTGCGCCAGTTACTTGTTCAAATAAGGATTGAATCCGTTCCCTTTCTCTAAAGCCATAGAGCACAGGGGTCATTGCACCTGCATCCAAACCATAAACTCCATAAAATAACATGTGGCTGGCGATGCGATTGAGTTCGCATAGGATTGTTCTGATATACCATGCCCGGTCTGGGATTTCTACTTCTAATAATTTTTCCACCGCCATACAGAATGCCAATTCGCCATTTAAGTTAGCAACATAATCTAGCCTGTCAAACAAAGTTACTACTTGTGAGTAACTTTCTGCCTCACATAACTTTTCCGAGCCACGATGTAGATACCCAATATGCGGCTCAGCATCAACAATCAATTCTCCATCTAGCTGTAACACTAAACGAAACACCCCATGAGTACTTGGATGCTGGGGTCCCATGTTGATTAACATGTCGACCATCGATCCTGAATCGTTAACTTTTTTGTTAATGTCCAATTTTATTTATAATCCATTAGATATTTATATTGTTGTGTACAGTTGCTGCCCTTATTTTCAATTATATGTATCACCACTCTTTATATTCGTGTAAGGGATATGACTTTAGGCCCGGATTGCCTTCAAAATCATCTGGTAAAAGTAATCGGTCTAAACTAGGATGGTCATCAAATACCACCCCAAAAAGATCATGCGCCTCTCTTTCAAACCAATTGGCAGCCTTCCAAATATTGGAAACTGATGAAATAGAAGGCTGATCCGGGTTAAGCTCGCACTTCAGCACCATTTTATGGCGTTTCGTATAGGAGAACAGATGATAATTAATTTCAAGAAAGTCTTGATAATCGACCACAGAAAGACATCGTAAGTAGTCAAAGAAAAGGCCATTATTTGTTTTCAGAGTTTTGCATATTGTTTGTACGAGTCCGCCAGGGGCTTTTACTACCAATTCATCTATTTTGGTTGTGTACTCGAGATCAGAGTCATGCAAAATAGAAGGCAAAAGTCCTGATAGCTTTTGCGTTGCTTCGCTTAGTAAGGTGAGTTCAATCTTCTGGCCTTCCATTGTTATGATAAAGGCATGTAACAGAGGAGTTTTATGGTTGTTAATTTAGATCTATTTTTCATTATTGATTGGCTTTTTATTCATTATATGATCACGATTTTTTGCATCCGAAGAAATTTTATCTTGTAGTTCCATTATGCCGTACATAAGAGCTTCTGGCCTAGGAGGACATCCGGGTACGTAAACATCCACAGGTATTAAATGATCAACTCCCATAACTACTGAATAGGATCGGTAGTAGGGCCCGCCATTGGTTGCACATGCACCCATGGCAATCACCCATTTTGGGTCAGGCATTTGTTCATACAATCGTTTTATTGGGTCAGCCATTTTTTTTACCACAGTACCAGCTACAATCATTACGTCTGATTGCCTGGGAGACGGCCAAGTCACGATGCCAAAACGATCAACATCATGATGAGGCATATGAGCCGACATCATCTCGATTGCACAACATGCGAGTCCAAATGACAATGTCCACAAAGAGGATTTTCTGGCTAATGCGAACAATTCATTAGACTTTGCTGCAACAACATTTGGTAACACTTGTTCAAATACGCTTTCAGCTGTTATGTTTCCTTGTTCTACTGCCTCATTATCGTAACCTTTAGTTAGGTCAGCATATTTATCTTGGTTTATCTCCATTGCAACACTCCTTTACGCCAGCTGTAGACAATGCCAAAAAATAGGATCCCAATAAATATCACCATTTCATAGAAAATCATTGACCCCGATTTTAGATATATGATTGCCCATGGGAACAAAAAGACTGCCTCTATATCAAATATGATAAATAAAATGGCGAAAATGTAATATCTAATTCTTATTTGTGACCACCTAAATGGTTCAGGGGGGATACCGCATTCATAGGGTTCATCTTTGATTTTTGAAAAGCGCTTAGGTGCTATAAATCGTGATACAAAGAATAGCGCACCAATAAGTAAAGCTCCCATGACGGGCAATATGATAACAACTATCCAATTTACGTCGTACCCTGCGGGCAAGAAAACCACCTTGATTAAGGTTTTTAACAACATCGCTAACACAATAATTGTTGTGTTTCGTAGGTTAATCTTATGTTACTATTTTACCGTTTTTTTTCTCAGGTTGATAACCACTATTATTGACGAAACTCGTATTATTGGCCGTAATAACGAGCTAGTTCATCACGATCGAAGACTTCTATGTTACTTATTACACCGTGGCTACGAATATTTACTTGTTTATGCTGTTTTGTTGCTGTTCCAATAATACTGGACACAATATTATTTTCATGAAAAGCAGACATCAATTTTGCTGCGTCATCCGGATTTGTCGCTAATAATAAAGCGCCGGATGAAATTAAGCCCAAAGGATTCAACCCAAGTGCATCACACACAATTCTTGATTCATCAAAAATAATAATTTCAGAAGATTCGATATTAATTCCTAAACCCGAAGCTGAGGCCATTTCTTGAAGACCAGTAGCGACTCCACCTTCAGTCGGATCATGCATGGCGTTGACTTTAACGGTTTGCCTAGCCAGTTCGGCATCTGCGCGTACACTTATACCGGGATCAAAGAGCATGTTTTTGCCTGAAGCTATGATGTCTGGATGAACTCCGGCTTCAAGTAATGGGGTTTCAGCTTCTCTGCATAACAGTGATGTGCCTTCGATCGCAATGCCTTTGGTCAGTATTATTGCATCTCCATCCTTGATACCAGCCGTCATAATTATGTCTGTAGAATCTAGTTCTCCTAATAGTGTTCCTACAGCAATAGGCCTATTAAGTCCCGAAGTAACTTCTGTATGACCACCTATTAACATAATCTTTTGGTTTTCGGCTGCTTCGGTTAGGTCATTAAAAATAGTTGTTACTTGTTTCTCATCTGTGCCTTCAGGTAATAACAAGGTTGCGAGCATCCATCGAGGAGTAGCTCCAACTACTGCAAGATCATTGACATTAACTTGCACTAGGTACCAACCAATCAAATCCGTGGCAAATGTAATAGGATCAGTTTTGGCGGCCAAGATTTTATTTCCAAAGTCGATTAAAGCTGCGTCCTCGCCCAGCTTAGGTCCTAACAGGACCCTTGGGTCTGCGTGTTTTATCTTGCCGAGCAGTTTTTGTAATAATGGAGCAGGCAGTTTTCCTGATTTAATTTCCATTTGGGTTAACCTATAAAATATTAATTAATCATAAAAGGATAGCACGCAATTAAATGATCAAGGCAATAACCTTCGATTTATATGGAACATTAGCGGGTTTCACTCCCAGTAGATATGAGATTCAGTCGCAAGCAGCTGCTAAATTTGGGTTGCAATTGACTGAAGAGCAAGTTCTGAGGGGTTACTTTAAGGCTGATGAATTTATGTCTAAACAGAATGCTACTGTTCCGATTAGATCGATGGGCAGCAATGAAAAACTAAATTTTTTCGCAGAATATGAAAGGTTAATACTCTCAGAGACGGAGCCTAAAATAGGACTAAAGACATCTTTGAATGTGTGGAAAGAAACACAAAATATGTCTTACAGCCTTACTGTTTTCGATGATGTTAGGTCTGTGTTAAAAACACTCAAAGCCCGAGGGTTTGTTTTGGCCGTAATAACAAACATGAATACCACGGGTCCGGAAATTTTACACAAGCTAGGGTTAACAGATCAAATAGATTTCGCAATAACTTCGTTGGAAGCAAATGCGGAAAAACCAGATAAACGTATTTTTCAGATGGCATTCAACAAAGCTAAATGTGAGCCCGAAGAAAACGTTCACGTTGGCGATCAAATTTTGTCAGATATAAATGGAGCAAAACAAGTTGGCAGTAACTATATTCTTATTGACAGATATTCGTTAAATGAAACATTCGAAGACGGGCGAAGAATAACCAGTTTACTTCAGCTACCTGCGTTGATAAATACGATATAGATTAGCAATTTGCACGCATGCAATTATTTGATTGAGTGCTGAAGATCTTCCAAAAATGGTTTCATGTCAACCTGGAATTTATCGATGACATTAACTAAATTGAAAAGATCCTTTATCACTCCGTTGCCGTTTTCATTGATTGGATATCTGATTTCTCGATTACCAATGTACACTTTTTTATTAATTCTTTTTTGAAGAGCAAGCCTCATATCGTTCAAGTCATAAGTCATTCTTATAACTATCGTATTTTCTCTTTTAAATATGGAACGTATTCCAGCGTGCGTTGAAACAAGTTTCAACTTTGAAATTGATAAAAGATTTTCTAATTGCATAGGCACATTACCAAACCTGTCTACTAACATTTCCTCTATTTCTTCCAGAGTCTTCTCGTTTTGGGCTTGGATTATTTGCTCATATATTTCAATTCTCAGGTGAAGGTCTGAAATGTAGCTTGAGGAAATGTTTGCTGGTATGTCTAAATCAATTGATGTGATATTTTTATCAATTGATTTTCTATCAGGGTCCAACCCTTCGGCCCTAAGCTGTTCTGTGGCCTCAGAAAGCATTTTTGAATATAGTTCATATCCAATCGCATGTATGTGTCCGCTTTGTTGGCCGCCTAAAATATTTCCGGCGCCCCTAATTTCTAAATCTGCCATTGCTATTTGAAGTCCAGCTCCTAAATCAGTAGCGGCCAACATGGTTTTCAGTCTTTTACTAGCTATTTCATTGATAGCTACATTAGCTGGTACTAAGAAATATGCATAACTTCGTTTTGGTCCACGTCCAATTCTGCCTCGAAGTTGATAAAGCTGTGCTAGGCCGAATGTATCGGCTCTGTTGATAATCATAGTATTAGCATTTTGGATATCTAATCCAGATTCAATTATCGTCGTGCAAACAAGTACATCTATTTTCCCATCGGAGAAATCTAACATTGTTTTCTCAAGCTCTGTTTCGCTTAATTGGCCATGACCAATTGCTATTTTTGCTTCAGGGATAATTTCGGTTAGCTTTTTAGCTACTGAATGAATGTCTTGTACGCGATTGTGAACAAAATAGACTTGACCATCTCGATCTAATTCTCTGATTATGGCATCTCGGATAAGTTCATCTGATTTCTCGGTAACGTACGTTTTGATAGGTATTCGCTCATCAGGAGGTGTCATGACCATGCTGATGTCTTTAATACCTGCCATGGACATCTGTAACGTTCTTGGAATTGGCGTTGCAGTTAATGTTAGTACATCCACTTCAGCCCTAATTTTTTTCATTTGCTCTTTTTGAGATACGCCAAATCTTTGTTCCTCATCAATTATTAACAATCCTAAATCCGAGAATTTCACGTTTGGCTGAATCAACATGTGAGTACCGATACATATGTCGACTTTGCCATTAACTAGATGAGTTATGACTTGTTTTTGATCCTTTTGCTTTCTAAATCGACTCAAGAATTCAATATTAATTGGATAGGCTGAGAGTCTTTCAGAAAAAGTTGCAAAATGTTGCTGAACTAGTACAGTAGTTGGAGCTAAAATCGCCACCTGTTTTCCCTCCATCACTGCTTTAAAAGCAGCTCTTATAGCAATTTCTGTTTTACCGTACCCAACATCGCCACATATCAACCTGTCCATCGGCTTTCGACTTTCCATGTCCTTTTTAATAGCTGATAATGCCTCAATTTGATCATCTGTTTCTTTGTGTGGAAATGAGTCTTCCAGTTGATTCTGCCATAAGGAGTCGGTTGAGAACTTGTAACCATCGACTGTGTTCCTGGTCGCGTAAATATTAAGTAGCTCACCCGCTAACTCTTTTGTGGCTTCAGCTGCCTTGCCTTTAGTATTATTCCATGTTGGCGATCCAAGTCTGGATAAATGCGGCCTCCGTCCGAATGGAGCAATGTAAGGACTAATCCGCTCCAAACTCTCCATGGGAACATAAAGCTTATCGTCTAGAGCATACTGAAGAATCAAATATTCATTCTGGTTCTTTGGGTCGATATGTGTGCCAGTAAATTTGGCTATTCCGTGATCTATATGCACTAAATAATCTCCAGGCTGTAGATCTCTTATCACAGATTTACGAATCCTTTTTGATCGCCGTAGGTTTGCACGACGAATTTTTGCGTTTCCAAAAATTTCTGTATCGCTAAATAGCACCAGAGCTTTATTTTGAGACTTAATAGAGAAGCCATTTATATCGCAAGTCTCGGATGCTTTCATAACAGTCACTTCTCCAGGCTCGAGTTCAGATTTAGAAAGCTTGGAGTTGGAAAGTTTTATTTTGTGTTCTTTTAAAACTTCTTTAATCCTTTTTGACTGATTAGTTATTATGGAAACGATTGAACCTGATTTTGACAATTCTGAAATTCGCGTTGCTGCATGATCTAGTTTCCCAAAAAAACTTTCACTTGTTGTAAATGGCATTTGTATCTGGGTATTAATTTCATTGTCGAATGTACCCCATGGCACAATGTCGATTTTTTCGTCAAAAAGATCCAGCTTGGTCTTAAGTTCAATTGGAGAAAGGTGGGATGAAGGAAACCCAACTGATATTTGACGCCGGAGCTGTTTTTTATGTCGAATGTCGTTTATTCTTTCATCAAACTTTTCAACTGTGCTTGTGAAGTTGACCGGATCACACATGACAACCAAGAAATTCTCTGTAAGATAATCAAATAAAGAACCCTGATTTAAGAATCCAGAGTAAAAATTTAAATTTTCAATTAAATGTTCAGATTGATTATTTTGGACAAGATCTAAATCTTTCTTTAACCGACTTGTCTCAGTTTTTGAAAGATTGGAATCAGAAAGTATATTTTCTAATGCTTTAGATAACTTTTTTATAGCAATCAATTCTGTAGCAGGACTTATATTGCATGAATCGATTTGTTCAATTGATCTTTGCGACAAAGGGTCAAACGTCCTTATTGTATCGATACTGTCACCCATCAGCTCAATCCGAAACGGCATTTTTGAATTTGGTGGGAATATGTCAATTATTCCACCCCGATAACTGACCTGCCCGTGATGCTCTACGAGGGTTTCAACGGTGTATCCACACGATACCCACAAATCTATAAGAGAACGAAATTCATGAGCCTCACCTATACTGAGTGTGATTTCTGATTGTGTGAAGTCCTGAGGCGAGGCTGTTTTTTGCATGATAGCTGAGGCAGAGCTTACTAATACTTGGTCTGTTAAATTGTCTTTCAAGGCATCTAGTACAGAAATTCGCTGGTATCCTATTTGTAAATCTGGCGATACTCTTTCGAAAGGTAAGGCCTCTGTTTCATTGAATATTGCAACGTTAAGGGCTCCCCAATATTGCATTTGTTCATAAATTTGTTGAGCCTGGTCTTGTTTTGGGGTCAAAACGAGCAAGGGGCGCTGAAGGTCTATTGAGAGCTTTGCCAAAGTAAAAGGGATGCTTTCGCTTACAGACTGCAATATGAGCTTGCGGTCACTGGATTTTAATTCCTCGATAAACCCTTTGTATTCGACGATATCCTCTAGGAAAGATCCAATGTTTTCTGGTCTCATTTAACACCACAATTTTCAATTTAAACGCAAAAAGGGCAAGCAGTTTGCTTACCTAGTAACCGATTTTAACAGAGGCAATGCTAAAATTTTAGTTAAGATGGATTTTGAGGAAACTTAATTAAATGACTAATAATAAAAAAATTGTAGATTTGAGAAGCGATACGGTTACTTTGCCAACTCAAAGCATGCGTACAGCAATGGCAGATGCAGAACTTGGCGATGAGGCCTACGGTGATGATCCGAATGTCAATAAAATAGAAGAACTTTCAGCCGAGCTTTCTGGTAAAGAAGCAGGGTTACTAGTAAGTAGTGGAACAATGGGGAATTTACTGGGAGCTCTTGTTAACTGTGAGAGAGGAGACCAGATGATCGTTGGCCATCGAGCTCATTGCTATATCGGAGAAATGGGAGGAGCATCAGCACATGGAGGGGTAATTTTTAGACTAGTTGATAGTGATGAAAGAGGAATGATTAATTTAGGTCAGGTCTATGAGCTTTTAAATCCTAAAGATGAACCACAACCAAAAACAGGTTTGGTTGAGATAGAGAATACTCATGGCTCTACAGGAGGCCGGGTTCTCTCAAAATCTGATATTTCAGAAGTTTCTCAATTAGCTCATGATCATGATGTGCCAGTCCATATTGATGGAGCTAGAATTTTCAATGCAATAGTTGCGCTTGATACATCTTTGTCTGACTTGGTTGAAAGTGTAGATACGGTTACATTTTGCCTTTCCAAAGGACTTGCAGCACCATTTGGCTCAATGCTTTGTGGAACAAAAGAGGATATCGAGCGTGCAAGGTTGATTAAAAAGTCTTTAGGGGGAGGTTTGAGACAAGCTGGAGTAATGGCAGCAGCGGGCATAGTTGCATTAAATGAAATGGTAGATCGTCTTGCAGAGGATCATCAAAATGCACATAAATTAGCTGTCGGTCTTGCACAGATTCCCGGTATAACACTGAATCCTGAAGATGTTGAGACAAATCAGGTTTACTTTAATGTCAATATGACTGATCAACCGAGGGTATTAGATGAATTAGAGAATAATGGTGTAAGAGGATTGATTTTAGATGAGGGGTGGCGTTTTGTTACACATTACGGCATAACAGAAGAAGACATTGATTGGGCGCTACCAGTGATAGATGCAACTTTCAAAAAATTTATTTAGAAATTATTGCTGTTAATTGATAATTAAATTAATCAAGTGAAACCAGATCTAATCCTGATTTATGTAATATTGATGAACAGCCTTTCTAACTTCACTCGTTGTGGAAGTTCCAATAGTTATCCAGGCTTCTAGCCTCCTTCGGAGACGATTTATTTCCGCTTCTAGCTCGTTAGCATCTAATTTTAGATGTTTAGATAAGTTTGATACAGCTAATTGGCTATCCATAAAGATATATTGATCTTTGTCAGGTTCCCAACCTGCCAGGGTTATAAGTTTAGGTTTGCCAGATTTTTCCGGTACAACTAATGCAAATTCTCTGACCCTTCGTGACACGCTTCTTCCACCTGTACTAATAGCATCAACGATAACAATCGCTCCAATTCCCCCCAAAACTTTATTAGTTA